>CAVENC010000032.1:0-28706 GCA_963617065.1 Butyricicoccaceae bacterium | reverse complement strand
CTGCACGAGCTTTTCCTGGTATTTATGAAGATAGGAGCCTTTACCATCGGAGGGGGATATGCGATGATACCTCTTATAAAGGACGAACTGGACAAAAGACATTGGATAGGAGAAGATGAATTGCCGGACATAATCGCATTGGCGCAGTCGGCTCCAGGAATTCTCGCAGTGAATGTCTCAATTTTTACAGGATACAAGATACGCGGAGTAAAAGGAAGCATCGCGGCCACAATAGGCTCAGTCCTGCCGTCTTTTCTCATTATTCTGGCAATCGCGATGGCATTCTCCAATTTTCAGGACAATCCTGTAGTAATCAGCATATTCAAGGGTATAAGACCGGTTGTGGTATCTCTGATTGCCGCTCCAATGATTTCGATGGCGAAGAAATCCGACAAAACCTGGTGGGCGTGGATGATCACTATACTCAGCCTTCTTGCTGTGGCATTCCTGCAGGTTTCACCTATATATATAATAATTGTAGTCATAGTGTTGGCCCTTGCCTTCGCTAAATTCAGAGAAAGGAGGTAAGACAATGGTCATCACACTGATACTTCAACTTTTCGCAACATTCTTCATTATAGGAATGTTCACCTTCGGCGGAGGCTACGCTATGCTCTCCCTGATTCAGGGACAAGTCGTAGTCAGTCACGAATGGATTTCTCAAAGCACATTCACCGACATCGTCGCCATTTCCCAGATGACTCCGGGGCCTATAGGAATCAACTGCGCTACTTATGTGGGATATGATGTGCTCACAAAGGCCACAGGAAGTCATATCCTCGGAGTAATAGGCTCATTCACAGCCACTTCAGCCATAGTGCTACCTTCATTCATCATAGTCCTGGCGCTCGTGAAATTCTATATGAAGTTCAACGGCAACACATTGTTCGAAAGCGTTATGAGTTGGCTCAGGCCGTCAGTGGTAGGACTAATAGGAGCCGCGGCGATTATCCTTATGTTCGACGCTTCTTGGTCGGGATTCCCGCTCCTGTCTGAATTCGACATCAACATTGTGACCGAAAACTTCCCGGATTGGAAAAGCTGGATATTATTCGCCGCGGCTCTTATAGCCTCGTTATTTTTCAAATTAGGCCCGATTCCGATAATTATTGCCGGGGGCTTCCTAGGATTTCTTATTTATTAGTCTTATCCGGCATACCGTACTGTCCGAAGACATCGCGGCAGTATGTCAGTCCCATAACATCGTAGATTTCAAATGCGTGATTCAGAGAATGTTTGAATCGCTCGAAATCCTTGTTCTCCGGCTGGCACCACTGCACCTCACTGAGAGCTGACATTCTAGGCAGAAGCATATATTCCAGATGCTCCGGAGTCGCTATATACTCAGTCCACAGGTTTGCCTGAACACCAAGAATATGGTGTTGAGCCTCTTCAGGTATGTTTTCGTACGGTTCACAAGAATATACCTTCTCAATCGGAAGCACTGACTTCCCTATCGCTATCGGCTCAACATCGACAGAATCTGACTGACGATAATCGAAATACATATAGGTGTTCGGCGTCATTATGACGTCATATCCCATTTTGGCAGCCTTAATTCCGCCTTTCGCGCCACGCCAGGACATTACGGTTGCACCCTTTGCAAGTTTTCCTTCCAGAATCTCATCCCATCCTATAATCTTGCGACCGTGCTCATTGACAAATTCCTGCACTCTAGCCGTAACATAATTCTGAAGATATTGCTCTGCAGTATGTTCTTTGTCGGATTTAAGGCCAAGTTCTTTTATTCGTTTCTGGCAATCCGGACATTTCGCCCACTCCTTCTTAGGGCACTCGTCACCGCCAATGTGGATATATTCAGAAGGGAACAATGACATAACCTCTTCAAGCACATCCTCTATGAATTGGAAAGTCACTTCCTTGCCAGGGCAGAGAACCTCATCCGCTATACCCCATATAGGTCTTACAGTGTAAGGACCGCCGGTGCAACCCAACTCAGGATATGAAGTAAGAGCCGCAACCATATGACCCGGAAGATCAATCTCCGGAATAATTGTAATTCCAAGATCCGCAGCATAAGCTACTACATCCTTTATCTGCTCCTGAGTATAGAATCCGCCATACCTCACGTGATCAAATTCATTCCAGTTAGTTCCGACCATAGTGCTGTCTCTCCAGGCTCCGACTTCCGTCAGTTTAGGATATTTCTTGATTTCAATTCTCCAGCCCTGGTCATCACTAAGATGCCAATGAAGTCTATTAAGTTTATATGCAGACATCACGTCAAGATATCTCTTGACCTCATCTAAACTGAAGAAATGCCTGGAAACATCCAGATGCATACCTCTATATGCAAATCTAGGCTTATCCTTAATGGAAACGCACGGAAGCACCCACTTCACGCCCGAACATTTCTCCTTGCCGAAATAAGCGGCGGGAAGAAGCTGCCCGATTGTCTGCACTGCATATCTGAAACCGGCAACCGAAGATGCCTGCACAAGCACTCCGTTTTTATTCACGTCCAGCTGATATTCTTCCGGAGCAAGAGCAGAATTGAGCGAGAACTCAATATGCTTACCATTGTTCTGTTCGACCACCATTGAAGAGCTGCCCGTCACCGCCGTAAGTTTCTGGGCGAATGTATTTACACATTGAAGAGATTCACTATCCAAGTCGGGCGACACGACGATCGGCACTCCTGCGACTTTGAAGACTCCTTCCGACACTTCTACACTTTGAGGACAAGGAATGACATTCACTTCCGGAGACTCGGAACAGCCAGCCACCGCAAAAAGCACTGCGGCAGCAACGGTTATCAGTTGATGTTTGATCATAATGTATTATGGGTTAATTTGTTTCCTCCAGTTGTCCGACATCCGCGACGTCCGTAACAACATCTTCGCTAAGATACGCAATAAAACAATCACCTCAAAATGAGGGGATTGAAGAATAACGCAGTAACAGCAAGTACTATTCCGCGGCCTTGAGAGCAAGGGAATATCTGCCCTTCAGCAAGAACGCGCTGCCGGCAAGATATCCAAGCAACAGCAACGTATGAACGGACCATTTCAGCACTTTCACACCCGTTCCCGAATTGCCTGACGAGATCAATCCGTTGAAAGCATTATCGGCAAACAAGGTCACGACACATATCACGGCAATGAGGACAAAGAATGAAATTATACGTTTCCAGCTATAAGGAATAGGATAATAATGCGCTCCAAGCACCGCGCTTATCACGAACATTACGAGATAACTTGCCAGATGTCCGAAAGCCGCCGCCCAGAAAGAGAACTTCGGCATAAACAGGACATTTATGACCACAGTCACAAGAAGACCTGCGAGAGTTATCCATATCGCCATATTCGTTTTGCCCGACAGCTTATACCACATAGAAACATTGAAAAGCATTCCCAGCAGCATATATGAGAGCAACATTATCGGCACCACTCCCATTCCGGAGCGGAAATCCTTGCCTATAATCAACGCGAATACATCAAGATAGAGGAATACGCCCAGCAGAATCAGCCCGCAAAAAGCCGTAAAATACTCCATCACAATAGCATACAGCTGTTTTGAGCCTTTATTATGAGCTCTTTGAAAAAAGAACGGCTCGGCCGCAAAGCGGAACATCTGTATGAACAGATTCATAATGACCGACAGCTTCACCGCAGCCTGGAAAATTCCAAGACTGGACTGCCATACATCCGCATTTGTGTCAAAATATCTGAAAAGTATCCTGTCCAGAAAGTCATTTATTATGCCCGGCAGAGCCGCGATCATCAGAGGAATGGAATAGGCAAGCATCTGTCGGAGCAATTTCCTGTCAAATTCGAATGAAGTCCGGAGCAAATCAGGAACAAACAACAGTGCGCACACGATACTGCTGACAAATATCGCGAATATCACGTATGTGAAGTCAGGCGTGGCAGATACGAAATGCCCCATAAGAGCCGAAGAATGAGCCGGATACCAGAAGAACAGGACCATATTCGCAGCCGTTTCCGTAAGAATCTTTACAGTCTTGAACAATGCGAACTTGAATGCCTTATGCTCCTGACGCAATTTTGCGAAAAGTATCGCAGTCGTGCAGTCCAGAGCCAGAATACCGCCCACATAAATTATACAGTTGCCGAATCCGTCATATCCAAGCATTGATGCTATCTGCCCTGAAAACAGGATCATAAACGCCAGGAACGAAAAACTTGTCCCGAAAACGGTAGCGAGAGCATTGGAATATACAGCCGTCGGATTGACACCTTCCCTGTTCGCGAAGCGGAAGCAGCCCGTCTCCAGACCCAACACCAGAACTACCTGTAAGACAGCAATATACGCCATAAATTCCGTCACCACACCATAGCTGGCGGTAGTGAGCATTCTAGTATAAAACGGGACAAAAAGAAAATTTATGATTCTCGCCAATATCGTGCTGAGACCGTAGATTGCGGTTTCGCCTGCGAGCTGTTTCAACGGATTTGCCATAGCTGAGAGGCTGTTCTGAAATAATTTCTCGGCAAAATTAACGAATTTTTGAGTATTTTAGACGTTTGTTTGGAATGGGGGTCGGGGCTTCTCGTCATAAAACGCACTTTTGACTCCAACGCCAGACGGACAAGCACAGATGCAAATAAAACATATTCAAGATATTATGATAACAAAATCAATCAGAGCCATCGCCTGCATCGCTATGGCAGGCTTGGCAATCAGCTGCGGAAATCAACAGAAAAAAGCAGCTGAAGCTGCGGCTGAAAAAGCCAAGGCAGATTCTTTAAAACAAGCGGAAATGATTCAGAAACAAAAAGAAGCAGAGGGGCTTGCAGCAAAGCTCCCTGAGGAACCGGTGTTCGACATCGTGACAAGTCTCGGCACAATCAAAGTCAAACTCTACAGCAAGACTCCGAAGCATCGCGCCAATTTCGAAAAGCTCGCGATTTCAGGATTTTATGACAGCCTTCTGTTCCATAGAGTCATCGACGGGTTTATGATTCAGGGCGGAGACCCTTATACAAAGGATACCACAATGGTCGAGAAATATGGACAGGGCGGACCGGGATACACTATTCCTGCAGAATTTGTTCCGGAGTACAAGCACATCAAGGGTGCTTTGGCAGCCGCCCGCAGAGGTGATGCTGCAAATCCTGCCAAAGAGTCATCCGGCTCACAGTTCTATATCGTCCAAGATGCAGGCACTTGTGCACAGCTTGACGGTGAATACACGGTGTTCGGACAGACAGTGGACGGATTCAATGTCATTGACAAAATTGCATCCGTTGCAAGAGATTATAGAGACAGACCGCGTACTGATGTCAGAATCCTGACAATCAAGGTTGATCCGGAATCAATGCCTGCCGTTGAAGAAGAGGCTCCGGTAGCCAGCGACAGCACCAAAACAGAGTAATTATTAGATGATTACCCTAAATGAGCATACATTTCGACTTAATGAGCATTATTCCCGATACCCATCGGCACAGTATTTGCAAATTAATCGCTCGAATAGTTTTTTCATAGGTTAAGTTTTAGGTTAGAATTGCGAACGGTCTGCGATGTGAATTGCGGACCGTTCATCTTTTTATTTAAGTATCTGATTTGTAACCATTTCCACCATATTGTCAATCTGGTGTCTTTTATAGGTCCGACGAATATATGGCGCCGCAATCCACAAAAGCACCGCCGCGGTGGCCGCGGAGAATGTTATGAGAAAAGGAATCTGTCTGCGCAGTCTTTCTCTTCTCAAGATGGCATCCTTCAGCAGCCGCACACTACCGATACGTTTGTCGGGATTCAGATTTGTGCATTTTCTTGAAATCGACTTCCAGAAACGTCTATGAACCCCCGTGAGGCATTCTGATATGCTTGCAATCACTTTTCCGAAAGAGTAGATGTCGCTGCGCTCATCTATCCTGCCTCCGGAAATCTGTTCCGGAGAAGCATACGACCTGGTCCCCGCGGCAAGTTTCAGCACAGCGTATGAATCAGCGTCAGAAAACCCGAAATCAATAATCTTGACATTATGCCCGTTGTCCGTAATCATAATGTTCTCAGGTTTTATGTCTTTGTGGACAACTTGACGGTGATGAATGAAATCAAGAGCGTCACAAAGTTCAAGAATTATTTTCCTCGATGTGACAGCATCCAATCCTTTTGTTTCGAGTATTGAGGCTAGACTTTGTCCTTCAATCCATTCCAAAACTATGCAAGCCCCGAGTCCCGGAATATTTCTGAAATCAATCGTCTGGCAGATGCCTGGATGCACAAGTCCCTTGCCTATCTCATATTCCTTTTTCAGCAGCCTTTCATAGAGCGGAGAACCGAAATACCTTTCTTTCAATGATTTAAGAAGTACATTCTTTCCGTCAATGGTTGTGCGGCTGATTTTCGTATATCCATCCTGGGATTCATAGACTGTTTCTATATGCTGCGATGTTTCCTTGTCAACAGGATTTACAGGGTTGAAAATTATGGAATTTTCCATCATAATAACGTCTTTTGAACCCAATTTGAATTGGCGGATAATTTCAGTGAATTTACAATAAATGCAGTGTGGAGATATTGCAGTTGCAAATTAACTGCTTTTTTCATAATTTTAGAACCTTTACGCACAATAAGCGTCAAAATAAATATGAACACGAAGGCCGGACTGGAGTTATGAAGGGAAATGTACGGTTTGAATATATAATATCGCTGTTATTGCTGGTCACAGGATGCAATGACGGCGGGAGCGGTGTCGCCAAGTCCGAAGCGCAGGAAAACATTCCCGAAGAATGGCTCGCGGACGCTACTGACTGCCTGAACGGTTATTTGATAATTTCCGATTATTCCGGATATGGAATCATTGACACAGCAGGCCACATCGTGTCACAGCCGATATATTCAGAACTTTTCTTCTTGACTGATGATATTGCCGCGGGATACGAATCCGGTTACTGGAATTTCATAAACTCAGACGGGAAGATAGTTGCCCGATCGGAGGGCGAAGATTCAGAGAACGCCGATTCCCTGCTGCAGGCATACAATGACGCCTTGAGCAGTCAAGACGCCGTGTGGGAAGATATCGTTGAACGCTATGAGGACTTCTGTTCGAGATGTGCCACCGAAGATGTCACGGTCGATGAACTGAAAGTTTTGGCCGACAGTATTATGCTGAAGGCTCATTGTGCTGACGGATTTATGAGCGACGTTCAGAAGCGTAGAGCCGAACAGGCATATTCGAAATACCGTATGGGGGGGGGCGATAATAACTTATGATTAGAAAATTGCGTCTGGCAATAATATCTCTTCTGTTTGCCGTGTCTGAGGCCTTTGCAGGCGGACCTGCAGACATCAAGAAAGACTCAAATTACATCTGGTGCGAAGGCATCGGAAGCGATACGAATTCCGCGGACAGTCTGGCGATTGACAAGTTGTCGAGCCGGCTTGCCTCGATGGTACATCTGCCTTATGGCAAGGACGTCAACGAAGCACTTATGCGCACATACATCGGTGACATAAAGAAACTTAGTGAATTCTCCGTAGTCAGCACCAAAAAGGCGACATCCGTATTGAGATATATTCCCCGCTCGGCAGTGAACGAAATATTCGCAAGCAGACGAGCCAGAATAGCCGAGATGAAGAATATCGCCCAGAAGGCAGAAGCCAAGGCGCAGATAGATGTCGCTTTGCGATATTGGTCTTGGGTCTCCATACTCGCGCAGTCAGTGCCCGATGCCGATGCAGCGCTGATAGCCGAAGCCAAATCCAAGCGACTGGCAATTCTCGGAGGGCTGGACGTCAAGTTCGACTGCCAGAACGAAGCCAACAAACAAGTCGTCGAATTGACATTCACTTACAAAGGTGCTCCTGTGAGGAATGTGGACTATAGATTTTTCGACGGGCACTCCTGGAGCGGAATTATGTCTGCAAAGGACGGCAAGGGATTCATAGAGGTCTCCCCATATTCACGGCTTGCCGATTACCGGATAATGTACGAGTCAGATCCGGCGCATCTGCAGCATATCTATCGTGAAGTCAAGGCCGTGGAACTCGCGTTGGGAAAGACAGCGTCAGTTCCCAAGCCGGCAACCGATGTCGCACAGAAATCTAATACCGCTCCAGCAACTACACGACCTGCAGGCATCGACACCACTCAGTTTGTGCGAGTTCAGAAAATTGACCTTGAGGAGCTGAAAAAGAAGGTGTTGGGAGTTATGTCCCAAAAGAAATTTCAGGATTCGGAGGATTCTCTGCCGGTCACGCTGTCCCCTGTTCTGTTTGATTCCACGTACAGGGCGGCCATATCCAAAGTCTGCGACGCCGTCAACTCTCAGGATTTCAAGTCAATACGCCCGTTGTTCACCGATGACGGCTACGATGTATTTACTAGACTTATCGCCTATGGCAATGTGAGCATATTGAACAGCGACAGACTGGCTTTTTATGCTCTTGGAGATGAAGTATGGTGCAGAGGTGTCCCGATGGCATTCTCCTTCAAAGGAAACTCCAGACGATTTGTTGAAGATGTTGTGTTCACATTCGACAGCAAGTCCCTGATTTCCAATCTGAGTTTCTCCCTCGGACGCACTGCATCAAAGGACATATCCGGACACGAAAACTGGCCGGAGGAGGCACGACTGATACTTATCGACTTTCTGGAAGTTTACAAGACGGCATACGCGCTGAAAAGAATAGACTACATAAGTTCAATATTCGATGACGATGCCTTGATAATAACCGGACGAGTGCTTAAGAATGCAGGAGGTTTCAATGAGTTCGGAAATAATCAGTATGTAAAACTCACACGCCAGAATAAGGAGACTTATATCAAGAATCTTTCAAAGGTATTCTCCGCCAACGAGTATATCAACATACAGTTCTCCGACTGCGAGGTTATGAAACTCGGAAACAGCGGCCAACTTTACGGCATAAAAATCCGGCAGGAATATTTCTCGGCATCTTATTCCGATACGGGATACCTTTTCGTACTGGTAGATCTCACGGATTTCAAAAATCCCGTTATTCACGTACGCACTTGGCAGGATTCTCCAGATAAGGAATTCGGCATAATCGGACCATATCATTTCTGATTATGAGGAGATTGCTCATTCTATTATTCCTGGTGGTTGCGGCAAGCGCAAATCTGGCAGCTCAACAGTATTCGGATGGCGAGTTCAAAGTCTTGTCATTCAGAAGGTTGAGTTGGGATCTTGATGCGAGAGTCAATCATCCTGTCATAGATCAGAATGGCAAGAAAGCGGCATTGATTAAGGTTATAACCAATGAAACCGATTTCAGTTTCGATGTCGGAATTATGGGCGTTACGGCTGTCGTGCAGGAAGATGGGGAAATATGGGTATATGTCCCGGAATATGTACGAAAGCTCACCATCAAGCACAAGAATTTCGGAGTAATCAGAGATTTCATATTCACAGAAACTATTGAATCCGCAGTGACATACGAGCTTGTACTCAAGACTCCGGAACCTTTGCCTGTGCCTGAGAAGGAGATAATCATCAGGGATTCCATTGTATATGTCCCTACTGTGGCAGATTCTATGCTCGTTCTGACCAAGCAACGTCGCCAGCCTGTCGGAATCGGAGTTTCTGCCATTTATTCGTTCCCGAAGAATGCTTTCGGAGTTCGGGTTGATTTTGAAAAATTCAGATGGGGCGGCTATATCAAGGCGACCAGTAATTTTAATGGTTCAGCTTCAGCATACAATTGTCACTCTGACGGCACCATCGACGGCGGCTACATCTGGGCTTCCGGGAAAGTCAAGAATTCTCAACTTTCAATAACTGCCGGTCCGGAATATCGCATACTTAAATGGCTTCGGGTATATGCCGGCGCCGGTTACGGCAAACGTATTCTGCTCTGGGAGGATATGTCTGGAAAATGGTCCAAAGTCACCGACTACAGTTATCAGGGAGTTTGTGCGGATGCCGGAGTGCAATTCGGGTTATCCAGATTACGCCTGACCGCCGGTGTTTCATCAATATCATTCAAGACTGCCAGTTGCGAACTGGGCGTCGGATTCTGCTTCTAATCGGCACAAAAAATGGCTGGACCCTGGAAACAGAGTTCAGCCTTGATTTTTCTCGCTTGCTAAATCTTTAGCGAACAGCAATAATACCGAAAATCCTATATTGACAGAACGGCAAGAACATTTATAAGTTCCCTGTCTATCGGCTTGTCTTTCTTGACAGCTCTGTCGATAGGGACATAAACTATCTGATCATTGCTGATGCCGACCATCACATTGCGCTGTCCCTCCTTGATTGCCTCAATGCTGGCATAACCAAGACGGCTGGCGAGGATTCTGTCGCACGCGCTAGGGGTACCGCCTCTCTGGAGGTGTCCAAGGATGGTCACACGCACATCATATTGCGGATATTCCTTGCGAACACGGTCTGCATAATACATAGCGCCTCCGTCCTTTGGACTTTCGGACACAATGACAATACTGCTGTTCTTGCTCTTACGGAATCCGCGGCTTATGAACTGCTCCAACTGGTCCACATCTGTCTGGTCTTCAGGGATGATGGCAGCTTCGGCTCCTGAAGCGATGGCGCTGTTCTGAGCCAGGAATCCGGCGTCACGTCCCATTACCTCAACGAAGAAGATTCTGTCGTGAGATGTAGCGGTGTCACGGATTTTGTCCACGCACTCTACAATTGTATTCAATGCAGTGTCATATCCAATCGTGGAGTCTGTGCCGTACAAGTCATTGTCAATCGTGCCCGGGAGACCGATTATAGGCAAATCGTGCTCTCTGGCAAGTGCCTGTGCACCGGTAAGGGAACCGTTTCCGCCTATCACGATAAGTGCATCGATTCCGGCCTCAACCAAATTGTCATAAGCCTTCTTGCGTCCCTCGGCGGTCATAAATTCCTTACTTCTGGCGGTTTTCAAGATTGTACCGCCACGCTGAATTGTATTGCTTACACTTTCAGTTGTGAGTTCTTTGAATTCCTTATGTAAAAGGCCCTCGTATCCCCTGTAGATACCGATAACCTTCATGCCGTTGTAAATTGCGCTTCTGGTTACGGCACGGATGCAAGCGTTCATTCCTGGAGCATCTCCTCCTGAGGTAAGCACGCCTATTGTCTTTATTTCCTTTGCCATATAATTGTGTTTTTAGTTTTCAAAAATGCCCGTCAATTCGCAACAAAATTCGCGCCCGATTTAGTATTTTTGCAAAATTGTTCCGCAAATATATAACAAGAAGCAATTTGGAGCAAATTTTATTCAGCCTGCTTGTATTTACAGCGGTAATATATTGATAATCAATACCAACAGAAGTTTTGAAATGAGAATTGCCGACATAGATTTAGGCGACAAGCCTGTGCTTCTGGCACCTATGGAAGATGTTACTGATGCGTCATTCAGGATAGTCTGCAAAGAATTCGGAGCAGATATGGTTTATACCGAATTCATACCTTCAGACGGACTGATTCGCGATGCCGCGAAAGCCATAGCAAAGATGAAGACTACCGATGAGGAAGCCCCTATCGGCATTCAGATTTACGGCAATGATCCCGACGCTATGGTCGAGGCCGCAAAGATGGCTGACAATGCTTCCAAAATCGCCGGAGGCCACGGTTGCGATGTCATCGATATCAATTTCGGATGCCCTGTAAATAAAATTGCCGGCAGAGGAGCAGGTTCGGGAATGATGCGGGAACCTGACAAGATGGTGATGATAACGGAACGGATAGTGAAAGCCGTCAGCAAACCTGTCACCGTAAAGACCAGACTTGGCTGGGATGACAGTTCCAAAATCATAGTGGAGCTCGCGGAAAGACTGCAGGACGCCGGAATCAAAGCGCTTACGATTCACGGTCGCACCCGTTGCCAGATGTACAAGGGAGAAGCCGACTGGACACTCATCGGCGCGGTAAAAGACAACCAGAGAATGAATATCCCTATTATAGGCAACGGAGATATCAATTCCCCCGAGAAGGCAAAGGAAGCTTTTGACCGCTACGGCGTTGACGGAATAATGGTCGGGCGCGCCTCTTTCGGACACCCCTGGATATTCCGAGAAATCAAGCACTTCCTCAAGACCGGCAACCTTCTTGAGCCAATGAGCGTCAACGACAGAGTGGCTCTTGCCAGACGGCATCTCGCCCTGTCGGTGGAACTTAAAGGTCCTGTAACCGGAGTTCTGGAAATGAGGCGTCATCTGTCCTGCTATTTCAAGGGACTTCCAGATTTCAAGGAGACCAGGGTCAAACTTGTCACGGAATCGTCCGCCGAGAAAGTTGACGAATTGCTGAAGTCCATTTCAGACAGATGGGGAAATTGTCCGCTTGCGGAAAGCGCAAGTGTGTACGGCTTGTAGTTTTTTCTGACCTGAAAGTCAAAAAGTCAACAGGACTCCTCGCTAATCGCAATATTTTGCTTACCTTTGCACGCTATGCTTCGACGGATACTGTTAGCACCATATTATCTTACCTTGAGAATCAGGCACGCTTTGTATGATCACGGCGTGTTCAAGGTGCATACCTGCGAGATTCCGACGATTTGCGTGGGCAACATCGCTGCCGGAGGAACAGGCAAGACGCCTCACACGGAAATGATTCTCCGCACATTGCTGGCCAGCGAGCAGTGGTCCGACAAGCATATCGCAGTTTTATCCAGAGGGCACAAGCGTAAAAGCAGCGGATTCCAACAGATTTTGTGTGAAGACACGGCCGCATTTTCAGGCGATGAGCCGCTTCAGATCAAGAGAAAGTTCCCGAATGTAACCGTAGCGGTTGACAGGACAAGAGTTGAGGGATGCGATTTCCTTCTGCATCCGGAAAAGCTCAATTCATCCAGAGCAGGCAGGAAATGCGCGCACAAAGATATTGAATCTCCAGACTTGATCGTTCTGGATGACGCTTTCCAATACAGATCTCTCCAGGCATCATTCAATATAGTCCTTGTTGATTACAACAGACCTCCAAGCAACGACTGCCTTCTGCCTTTCGGCCGTCTGCGCGATCTTCCGGAGCGCCTCTTCAAGGCCAACATCATAATCGTCACCAAGTGTCCGAAGTATATGGAGAATTGGGAGAAGATTGAGTGGGCCAAATCATTGGAAATCAGCGGATACGATCCTGAAACTTGCCAAGGTCAGACCAAGTCCGGAAAGACTATGATGGTACTGTTCACGACTATCAGTTACTGTCCGCTTGAGCCTGTGTTTGAAGGAGACGACAAGCGTTACGTATATTCCAAGAATCTCATTCTCGTATCCGGCATAGCATCCGACACACCATTGAAGAGATATCTGAGCGACTCATACAAACTCGTGAAGCACTTCAAGTTCACTGATCACCACAAATATACGCACTTGGATATCAGCCGCATACTGAAGGCTACGAAGAGATGGCCGACCGCATTGATTGCCACTACGGAGAAGGATAGCCAGAGACTTCGCGGTTACAAGAGAATGCCTGAAACTCTCAAGAAGAGAATGTTCCAAGCGCCTATTGAGGTGCATTTCGTTTCCGAACACGAAAAAGAAGTGTTCGAGAGAACACTTCTTAACGCATTAACCGAGAAATAATACTATTTATTTCCCTCGAGTATCTTATTCTGTTCAGCAACAGACTCCTCGTGTATCGCATTGAATACCTTGGAAATGAATCCTTCTGACAGATTGTGCCCTTTGCCCTTTTCTATCATATGCTTCAATATTGAATCCCATCTCGAAGTCTGAAGAATGGCGATATTGTGATCCCTTTTGTATTCACCGATACAACGGCAAAGATTCATTCTTGACCCGAGCATATCCAGGATACTGTCGTCCAGAATATCAATCATAGCCCTCAAATGTTCTATATTCTCCTTGTATTCAGGGCTGTCCGAATCCGAATTTCTGACGGTGAGGCTAGATATGAGTTTGCCGAAATCCTCAGGCGTAAGCTGCTGCTTGGCATCACTCATCGCACAGGTAGGATCGCAATGTGACTCAACCATAAGTCCGTCGAGACCGAGGTCAAGAGCCTTCTGAGACAATTCCTGAAGATATTTCCTGTCTCCCCCCATATGGCTAGGGTCTGCAAAGAACGGTATCTCCGGATAAATGCTCCTCAATTCGACAGCGAGCTGCCAGCCCGGTGAATTGCGGTAAAGTATTTTCTCACTTGTGGAGAATCCGCGATGTATGACTCCAAGTTTGCGAATCCCTGCCTGATTGAGACGCTCAAGTGCACCAATCCACAAATCGAGGTCCGGATTTACAGGATTTTTCACCAGAACAGGTATGTCGGTATCCTTGAGAGCATCAGCGATTTCCTGCACAAGAAACGGATTCGCGCTTGTCCTTGCCCCAATCCAGACCATATCGACGCCGAACTTCAGACAGTCGAATATGTGTTTTTCGCTCGCCACCTCTGTCGCAACCTTCATTCCGAGTTCATTCTTCACTCTCTGAAGCCATTTGAGACCGGGAGTTCCGACTCCTTCGAAATTATTTGGATGAGTACGCGGTTTCCATATTCCGGCACGATATACGTTGACACCCAAAGATTTAAGGCCTCTTGCAGTCTGCATCACCTGCACTTCCGATTCCGCGCTGCACGGTCCAGCTATGAGAAGCGGTTTCTTGTCTTCCGGAAAAATCCCCCATTGGCTTACCGGTATTGTATTGAGTCTTGTTTCCATAATATTGTGTTTTTATCTTATTATTCTGCGTATTTTATTGGCGTCCTCGATGAGTTCGCGGATATGATCGGAATCGTAATCCGAAATGGCCTCCCGAAACTCCTTCATTTTATCTATATATGTATCAATAACTTGCAATACATTATCGCGGTTCTGCGTAAGAATCGGCACCCACATATCAGCATTGCTCTTTGCCAGCCTTACCGTTGACGAGAATCCTCCGGAAGCGAGGTCGAAGATGTGTTTCTCGTCCTTCTCCTTGTCAAGCACAGTAAGAGCCAATGCGAATGAGGTCACGTGTGAGATATGTGAGACGTATGCCGTATGCACATCGTGATTATCGGCATTCATATATATAGGTCTCATATTGAGAGTGTCGTACAGAGCTTCTATGGTTTTCACCGCTTTCGGATCTGATTCCTCACAGTTCGCGAAAATGCAGGCACGTCCGTCAAACAGGTTAGGCATTGCAGCCCACGGGCCCGAGTATTCGGTTCCTGCCATAGGGTGTGTCGCCACGTATTGAGCCCTGCAAGGATGATAATGTACTGCGCGCACCATCTGGCTTTTAGTCGAGCAGGTGTCAATGACTATCTTGTCCTTGGCTCCGGCCTTATTGAAATTGTCCAGAATCAGAGGTAGCATCTTGACTGCAGCGCCCACAGGAACGGCTACAACTACGATATCCGCTGCGGAAACCGCATCGTCCAACGGCATAATCTCATCAGCAAGACCTATTTTTTCGGCCGCAGACGCATTTACAGGATCATTCTCCACTCCGATTATTCTTTCGGCAAATCCTCTGCGCTTCAAATCTATTGACATTGAACCGCCTATAAGTCCAAGTCCTACTATTGCTACTGTTTTTTTCATTCTTGTCAATCTATTGTTGTGAGTTCGAGCTTCTTAACCAAGTTTCTCCGGTATAATTCGGCGTATCCTGCGTTCTGCTTCGGAAAGAGTATCCGTGTTTGCGCATAAGGATATCCGGATATAGTTTCTTCCGTTCTTCCCGAAGATGAATCCCGGAGTAATGAAAACATCCGTATTGTAAAGCAGTATGTCAGAGATGATTTCGCCGGCACTGCCTGATTCCGATTCCGCATTCAACTTATAGCTAGCCGCATTGCGCAATAAAGGATTATCTTCGCGTATGCGTCCCCAGAGGAACAGACCGGCAGAATTGTGGTCATATTCAGCATTCAGCAAATCGAATATGCGTCCGGCTGCGACACGGCGTTTCCGGTATTCCGCATTGAGAGATTCAGTCCATTCAGGCCCTTGCTCAAGTGCTTTCACGGCTGCCAACTGCATCGGTTTGAACATTCCGGAGTCCATCTGGCTCTTGACCTTGAGCACTTCGGAAATCAATTCCGCCGAACCTCCGAGCATCCCTATTCTCCATCCCGACATATTGTGCGCTTTGGACAATGAGTTCAATTCAAGGCAACATTCTTTCGCGCCCTCAGCAGCAAGAATAGACAGAGGATTGTCATTCAGAATCAAACTATACGGATTATCATTGACAATCAGAATATTATGCTTCAACCCGAATTCCACTAGCCTGTCAAAAAGTTCCTTGGTTGCAGCCGCTCCGGTTGGCATATTCGGATAGTTGGTCCACATTATCTTGACGTTGTCAAGATTCATCTGCTCCAATTTTTCAAAATCAGGCTGCCATCCGTTGGACTCGTCAAGGTCATAAGTCAGGATTTCCGCACCTACAAGTCTTGACGCCGAGGTATATGTCGGGTATCCCGGGTCAGGGACAAGAACTTTGTCACCTTCATTTACAAATGCCAGACTGGTAAGAAGTATTCCTTCCTTTGACCCGAAAAGCGGCTGAATTTCGTTAGTCGGATTGAGATCCACTCCATAACACCTTGAATACCAATCAGAGAAGGCCGTCCTGAGTTCAGGGATGCCGATATAGCTCTGGTAAGCGTGATTATGCGGCTTCCTGGACTCATCACATAGAGTGTCAATCGCTTCCTGCGGAGGCATTCCGTCAGGAGCGCCGATGCCAAGATTGATTATGCCTGGCTTTCCTGCATTCAGCAGGGTCTTGTTGAGACTGCCTATCTCCTTGAGTTTTCTGGAGAAATAATACTCGCGGACTGATTCCGTCCGCCTTGCCGGTTTTATTATCATAGTTCTGATTTGTATTCGCCTAAAATGTCAAGTCCGTCTATAAGGGGTCTTACCGCTGAAATAGCCTGTTGGTATCTGTTGTAATCGTCAAAAATTATGTCCGCATAGAAGAAGTACTGCCATTGCTCGCCCGGAATCGGGATTGACTGTATCCTTGTCAGATTCATATCATAGAATGAAAGAATCGTAAGTATATGCGCAAGAGAGCCGGGTTTATGTCTCAAAGTAAAGCATACTGACGCTTTGTTTATCTCTTCCACCGGTATGTCTATATTGTCATCAAGTATTAGAAACCGGGTGAAATTTCGCTTGTATGTCTCGATGTTCTCTTTGAGAATTTCAAGACCGAAACACTCCGCCGCGAACGACGATGCGACTGCTCCTACTCCTGTCAGCCCCTTCTCAGCTATCTCTGCTGCACTTTTTGCCGTATCTTCAGACTCAGTCATCTGTATCCAGGGACATTCATTCTCAAAGAATTTTCGGGTCTGGTTTATCGCCATATAATGCGTTCTCACTTCCTTGATATCGTTCAGTGTCTGCCCGGGCAGAGCCATAAGATTCTGATGTATCTGCAGATAAACCTCGCCTTTGATTTTGACCGGATTCTGACGCAGCAATTCCAGATTCTGCAACAGGCCTCCGGAAATCGTATTCTCGACAGCCATAACCGCCGCATCAGCCTTTCCTTCAGCCATTGATGTATAGAGCGCTTCGAATGTCGGGCATTCCACTATCTCCGGTTCGATATTTTCGTGGCCGGTATAAAATTTTACCGCAGCCTGTTCGTGGAAGCATCCGTGAAATCCCTGTATCGCGATTCGTTTCATAATTTTCTTCAAATATCTGCGCATCTCAACTATAGCCAGTATATGCGCACAAAAAAAAGGCCGTCCAGCATCCCGGGCAGCCTTTATGTTTTCATTAATATGTATCGTTAACTTATAAGCACAACTCCCGGACCTTTATCTTTTCTGATAAAAGTAATAATAATAGTAACCGGAAAATCGTACTGAATTTTTCATAACAATGCGAATATAACAAATAATCCGGAAGATTGTACTCCCGGATCATATATTTTGCGACTATACTGTAAGGATATCTTTTTCCTTTGCAGCGATAAGGCTGTCTATCTCCTTGACATTCTTGTCAGTAACCTTCTGAACTTCTTCTTCGCCCTCTTTCTGTGCATCCTCAGGAAGTCCTTCGCTCTTCACGGCTTTCTTGAGAAGCTCGACAGCATCGCGACGCGCATTGCGTACTACAACTTTGCAGTTCTCGCCGGCAGTTTTTGCCTTCTTTATGAGTTCTTTTCTGCGGTCCTCTGTAAGCGGCGGGATGTTGCATCTGATCTGCTCGCCGTTGTTCTGAGGTGTAAGGCCGATGTTTGCATCCATTATCGCTTTCTCGATTTTGGCGATCATACTCTTCTCCCAAGGCTGGATAAGTATGGTTTTAGCGTCAGGTGCGGTTACAGAAGCGACCTGCGGTACAGGTGTAGCAGTGCCGTAGTAATCGACTACGACGTTGTTCAGCAAGGACGGATTTGCCTTGCCTACTCTATATGTCTTGAGGTCTTCCTCCAGGAAAGCCACAGACTCCTTCATTTTTTTGTCAGCAGCTGTGACGATCTCATTTACTCTTGGTAACATAGTATCTTGTTTTTGTGATTTTACGTGTATTGTGTATTTGTTGTTTTGTCGACGAGAACGATTATACGTGTACGAGTGTCCCGACTTTCTCTCCCTTAAGCAGTTTGGTCAGATTGCCCTTGCAGTTCATATCGAACACGATTATCGGCATATTTCCCTCGCTGCACAACGCGAATGCTGTCTGATCCATCACTTTGAGATGTCCGCCCAATGCCTGGTCGAAAGTCAATTCGTCGTATTTTGTAGCCGTCGGATCTTTCTCAGGGTCAGCTGTATAGACCCCATCAACCCTGGTTCCTTTCAGCAGCGCATCCGCACCGATTTCCAATGCTCTCAAAGCCGCTCCGGAGTCTGTCGTGAAGAACGGGTTGCCGGTACCTCCTGAAATGAGAGCGACACCGCCGGCCTCCATAAACCTCACTGCATCATCTCTCATATAATATTTGGCTATCGGCTCCATCGGAGTGGCAGTAAAGACTTGAGCGTTGACTCCCTGTTCCTTTATAAACATAGACAAGGCCAGCGAATTGATAACTGTCGCCAACATTCCCATCTTGTCTCCGTCCACACGGTCAAAACCTTTTCCGACGCCCTGCAATCCTCTGAAGATATTGCCTCCGCCGTTTACGATTGCTATCTGAAGTCCGGCTTTGGCTGCGGATGCTATTTCTTCGGCATAAGCCTGAAGACTGGCGGTGTCAAGACCTTTCCCTTCGTGCCCTCCAAGGCTTTCTCCACTCAATTTTAATAGAACTCTGCGATACATATTTATCTGTTTGAAAGTGAACAAAATTATCGAAATATTATGAAACTTGCAAGAAACGATATATCTTTGCTGACGCAATCAAGAGAATAAGCGGGTTCGGTGCGCCCGGACGCGTGCAGTCTCATAGTAGTAGTTTAAACTTTTTATCAACTAATGGCGAACGCATTCCACTACTCCATCGGGAGAAAGTTCATTCAAGCTGTCAGCGGAGCATTTCTCGTTATTTTCCTCCTTTTGCACGGCACTATCAATTTCTTTTCAGTAATCGATTCATTCACAGATAGTTGGGGTGACTACGACGGTTTATTCCAGCTCGGATGCGATTTTATGGCTTTGCCGATAGTAACCATTATGGTTCCGGTTCTTGCACTCGGCTTCATTCTTCACATTGCCTATGGCTGCTATTTGACTTGGTACAACATCAAGGCTCGCGGCGGTTACAAGCGCTATGAGGTCAGCAGCAATGCCAAAGCTGATTCTTGGTCTGCAAAGAATATGTTCGTGCTCGGTATCATCGTTCTGGGCATTCTGTTCTTCCACTTAACTCATTTCTGGGCTAAAATGCAGCTTCTTGAATTCTGCGGAAGCGAGGCTGAGAATCCATATCTTCTTCTCGAGCAGACATTCAGCAGTTTCTGGGTGCTTCTTGTATATGTAGTATGGTTCTGCGCTGTTTGGTTCCACCTTTGCCACGGCTTCTGGAGCATGTTCCAGACTGTAGGTTGGGACAATCAGACTTGGTTCAAGAGACTCAAAGTAATCGGTATTCTTGTCGCTTCTCTGATTTGGGTTCTTTTCACCGCAGTTGCAGTCAACGCATTCCTTCACGCAAACGGATTCTTCGCATAAAGGATCGTAATAAAGAATACAAAACGAGGATGGCTAGAAATAGTCACCCTCGTTTTTTTTAATAAATATCGATAACTTACTCATTTGCAAAGCCTCAAAAAGAGGCAGATGCCCGGAGCGAATCTCTCCTGCGCTTTGAGCGGAGGGCGCTACCTCTTTTTGGGAATAACGCGGCAGGCCTTTTTTAGCCAGCCGCGTATTTATAATCTGCACGTGTGAATCTTCAAAATAATATGCTTTACAGGACATCGAGCCTGTTGAGACCACTGGCGGAACCGGCGATGTAGGACATCGAGACATTGTCACCTCTTTTCAAATCAGATATACATAGAGGAAGTCCCAAGATCAAACTGTCAAGAAAGAACTTGTCGCCAGTTTCAAGACGTGAATTTTCAGAATTCCGCACAATATACTCCAAATTGCCGAGATACTCCAAAAGCACCAGCCTGTCCGGATCCCAACCGATAAGAATCTGCTGCCCCGGCTTTAAATCTGAAGAAATGACTGTCTTTGAAACAAACAATCTGGAATTCGTCGAGCCGCCAGTCTTTATATGCTCGCAGAACGAATCGAAATTCCTATATCCTATAAACTGACACAATATGTCAAGCGTGGATTTTCTGGGCACAATATCGGAAGCCACATACCCCCAAAGCCTTTTCAACGTTGAAACCGACAAAAGTTCACCGGTCCCCTGCTCAATCTTTTCGGACAATGCGTTGAAGTCACAGTTGCTGGTGCAACAACGCCCAAAAACTCTCTCCACTTCGGAGAGAAGACATTTCAGTTCCGGTATTACAGTGTTTTTCGTGTTTCCCATAACGTTATACTTTAGAAGGAGCTATCAAATTTTCGACATTGTAAAAGTAGTCATAAAATGATTCTGTTTCCTGATAATCTTTATTCATTTCAATTCTTTTAGACAATAAAACAATGATTCTTACTACCTTTAGGAGGTTTTTGGATTATGAACGGATTTTCAAGAATATTATGCTCAATTGTCCTCTTGGCAGCAGGCGCATTGTCGTGCACGAAAGAGCCAAGTCCGGTGTCATATAACCAGCCGCGAATCGACGCCACATCATCGGAAATATCCGAAAACCAAGTCATATTGTCCTGCGATGTTTCCGGACAAAACATCAGCGAATGCGGATTCCTGTTCGGTGAAAGCGAATATGAACTCAATCAATATTCCAGCGACAATCTCTCGCAAGGCAAGTTCAGCACCAAGATTGACGGACTCTCGTTCAACGTAGATTATTGGTACAGTGCATACATCGGAGGCGGTAAAAATTCTATAACATCCGAAAAGAAGCATTTCAGGATACAGCAGCAGCTGGCAGGACTGGAAATTAAGCCTGTGAGCGAACGCACATCCAATTCCGCAGTCTGCGAATATACGGTCACCAATAATTTCAGCGGCTCTCTTTACGCCTGCGGTCTATGTTGGAGCGAAGAGCCCGAACCGACTATCGAATCTACCACCAAAACTATTGACGGAGCGAGTTACGGCGTCCATACGACAACCATCAGCGGACTTGAACTGGGCAAGACATATTATGTACGCGCATACGCCATAAATGCACAGGGAACAGTTTACAGCAACGAAGAGACCTTCTACACCCCTATCACATTCGCTGACGAATTATTCGGGTGTTATATGCTTGGTTTCGCCGACAAGGACGAAGATGGTTTCATAAGTCTTGAAGAAGCGTCTAAAGTAACGAAGATCTATCTACAGCACCTAAGCAATTACATCTCTTCGATGGAGGGCATAGAATATTTCACCTCATTGGAATCGCTTGAGATTTATGCGGAGGAGGACTGCAATGGCTATCTCGCAGTTTGCTTGTCTGAAGTAGATCTGGAAAAGAATGTCAATCTAAAGAAAATTCATCTGGAAAATGCGCAGCTGAAATCAATCAAGTTACCAAAGGAAGCTAATATCGAGGAGCTTGATTTGTCGTATAACAAACTCGAGGGAAGTCTGGATTTAAGTTCATACCCGAATCTCGAATACCTGGACCTCAGCGGAGGCAACAAAATTACGGAGCTGAAACTTTGCAATAATGCTCAGTTCAAATACTTGGACATCTCATCAAATCCCATAAGTTCACTTAACCTGATCACTCAGCAGAACATTCAATACCTGGGTATAAGCGGCACAGGGTTAAGTGATCTGAATACTCTTTTCAAAAAAGTCAGCGGGCTCACGAGGCTTAACGTAGGAAGCAATCTCAAGGAAGGAGACAAGGTATATCTTATGCCGAAACTCGAATACCTGGATTGCACCGGAGCACAAACATTCTCCCTGAACGTCAGTTACAATTCCAAGTTACAGACTCTCATAATAAACAGCAGCAGAATTCTGTCCATAGACCTCAGTATGAATAGAGTTCTCGAGTATTTTGATGCCCGGGGATGCACAGGGCTGAGCAAAATATATCTGCTCGAAGGACAATATGTAAGCGGAATTGACAACTCGCGCAATGGTTATGGCATTCCGTCATTCACCGAGAAGATATATTCATCGAGAATAGAGGACTCCGCATTCAACGAATACCTCCTTGACTGCTTTGATGCCAATAATGACGGGTATGTATCCGTACTGGAGGCGGCAGATGTAAAAGAAATCGTTATCGACAATACGAAATACAGCAACATCACTTCGCTTCACGGAATCGAGATGTTTACCAACCTTGAGAAACTTAATTTCGCAGGACAGAGGGTATCTTCCATAGACTTGTCAGCGAACACCGCTTTGACGGAATTAGTGTGCGACGGCAACCCGTTGGAATCCATTGACCTCCGCTACAGCAAACAATTGAAAAAACTCTACTGTCAGTCGACCACTCTGACTGAATTGAATCTTACAAGCAACGAAGAACTTGAAGAGGCCTACCTATTCAACAGCAGACTAAGCGATATAACGTGTGTTTTTGCTTATAATCTGAAAACGCTCGACATCTCCTGCAACAATCTTTCCGGAACTATCTATCTGTCCCAAAATCCGTTTCTGCAATCTCTGAAATGCACAGGAAACACTCTGTTGGATCAAGTGGTTATCAATCAGGACTGCGAGGGGAGCATCCAGATAGAAAAAGACGAACATACTGAGATAACTTACCGGGAGTGGCAGAAAATGTAATTCAGTTCCAATCAGTAACATCCCCACCTATATCGATCTTTGCTTTCTCAGGATCGCTTTTCATCGTAATGTTGATTGTATGCTGTACTCCGGATTTGAAATTCATCTTACCTTCAAAGAGATATGAGATATTGTTCGTGAGAACCTCGACAAGAGGCTGTTTGCGGTTGATATTCTGAGGGACTATGATGGCGGCATATCTACCCTCCGCTTCCTTGCGCAAAGTCACGCTTTGAGTTTCCGACTTCGGATTCTTTATCACTACTCCGGCATAGAGGTCAACAATGGCGTCAATAGCCACACCGTGTACCTTTACGACTATGTCATCCGGAAAATCTGAATTGAAATCTTCGCCCTTTATCAGATTCACTACAATACGGCTCATTTTGTGGGCAAACTTAAGATTCACAGTCTTGGGATAACTGACCTTTGCGGTCTTCGCCCACAGAAAGTCAGAAGCCTCATATCCTCCAAGGGCAGTGCCCTCACGCTCAGTACGCTGGTCTTGACTTACGCTGAACTTATATTCATCTATGGAAGCCACAGTGGCAGAATAAGGATAATATCCGTACACATCATAAGCTTTGCCGACATCCCACCAGGACTTCGGACGGGACTCCCAGGAACTTCCGTCGTATGTAAGTTTAGCATTGTTGACCGCATTGCCGGAAACAATCAGTTTTGTCGCCGAAAGTCCGTCATACTCAGTCATATAAAGCCCTGTAACATCGCCACTTTCAAATCCGTATGCGGTAGCCTTCGTCAGTGAAGGATACTCCACATTGAACACGATATCCCTGGAAGGGATTTTCTCCGACACAGCCTCTTTCTGACAACCTGCGGCCAAAAGAAGAAGCAATGAAGCATATATTGTCTTTCTCATAATTTCAAGTCTTTTTGAATTTCAACTTTCACGCACACCACTATTCTGCACGCACTGCCGGACGCTTACCTAGGAATACAGGATGGTGGTTTGTTGTCCTGACATCGACTCGACCGATATTCACGCCATATCCGGCAGCGCTCAGCGATGCAGTCTCCGGAAGATTCTCGACATTGTCATTGGCGACAAAATCATCGAAACTATACTCTTCACCGGCATAAGCCTTTATTCTCTTGACAATGGACTCTCTGCTGACAGTGCTGTAATACGGAATGTCGTTATTCATACAGCTGTTATATTCCGAACGGTACACTCCCCTGTTGTGCATAAATCCGCCTTCGTATATATCGACAATACCTTTATATTTCTCATCATATATAAGATGGCTCCAAGGCACTTCGTTGGTCTTGCCCGAGAGGGAAAGATTGTCATACCAGCCTTTTGCTTTGGCACCATTGAACTCAAGAACGTGTCCGCAGCAAGAGCAGGAGCAGGCATCGATGAA
This sequence comes from Butyricicoccaceae bacterium, assembly GCA_963617065.1. Lineage (GTDB taxonomy): Bacteria > Bacteroidota > Bacteroidia > Bacteroidales > UBA932 > Cryptobacteroides. The sequence goes on along the minus strand of CAVENC010000032.1, from coordinate 4,163 downwards.
GGCATTATGATAAATATATTCATCTCCGAGTTTTCCGAATCCGTGTCCGCCGGCCTCGTGCTGGATAACGCCACGGAAATCAAGAGGATAACCATAATCACTCTTTGGGCAGTAGGCTATCGCGTTGCCGTCATCATACATATAACATATACCGCCGTAATCCGACGTATTCGGAATCATCACGACAAGTGTCTGACAGAGATTTTCTTCATTAATAGTCGGCGCCTTGCAGGCATATTTCAGAATCTCGCCGAAGTCACTGTCATTGACGCCTCCAAGTGTAACGCCACCTTTTGCCGTAGTATTGAACCTGTTATATACAATTGTATTGACGCTTCCTATGCCGGATTCTGGAGAAACCGATATGCCGGTATAGACATTGAAATACTCTTTATATGTCTTGTACGGCTCGATGGAGAAGAAATGCCCGACTGCCTCATTGATATCCTTGAGCAGCGTTCCTTCACTCACGTCTTTGGCATTATAGCCGTCTCCGAGGAACATAATGTTTATTCCGTTTCCTTTGGATGCGCTCTGGAGTGTCAATATCTCATCCTCGCCGTATTCATAGTCATATTGGCTGAGATTCAAGGTCACCTTGTAATCCTTGTCTTTTAGTTTGAACACGACTTTACCTTCCCTGGACATATCCGAAGGCATTGCCGTAAATGTCACCTGCATTGCAGTCTTACCAGTTCCGGATGTACTGCTGAGTTTCACCCAGTCCGGCTGTTCCGCAACTTCCCACTCATCATCCGCATAAAGCACAAAGTCACGCGTCACGCTGGTATTTATCGCCGTCGCCACATTAGGATCGACCGATAGATTTCTGTAAGCCGAAATTCGCTTGAAGTCTTTCCAGCCTGTCGCCACCTGATATTGCACAATCGCCGTCTCAGGCACCTCAACGGTGAAATTATCCTTTGCAACGCCGTTAAACGCTCCCTCCTGAACATAAGGAGGTTCAGTGCCTTTACATACGATACGGTTGAGGCCATAGCAATTCTGAAATGCTCCGCCGTCCTCATACCATTCTGCCGTATATCTTATATTTTCCAGACCTTCTGGGAAAATTACGCCTTCCAGACTGCGGCAATTGGCAAAAGCGCCCTCTCCTATGCTCAGCACGTTCTCCGGAATTTCAAGCACACCGGAGAGCCTCCAGTTATACGCGAACGCTTTTTTACCGATAGTTCTCAGGCCTTTAGGCAGGACAAGCTTGCCTGTAAAGTCGCAACCGCAGAATGTCCTGTCACTGATGACTTCAAGGTCCTCCGGCAACACGAGTTCGCCCCTGAATGCGGAAGTGAATGCGTCAGAACCGATAGAGACTATTCCGTTGTGAAGAGTCAATGTCCCGTTGAATCCGCAGTTGCCGAATGCGCCGTTAGAAATAATGGTAACGCCTTGAGGGATCTTGATTGAACCGGTAAGATTCTTACATCCGCTGAAAGCCTCTTCACCTATCGTAGTGATTGATTCCGGCAGATTCAGGCTTCCGTACAATCCGGAGCATCCGTAAAAAGAGCCCATTCCGATTACGGTCAGGCCTTCCGGCAAATTCAACTCACAGCACAATCCGGTGCAACCGGTGAATACGCCATCCCAATATGCGGTATAATTTGCATCAGGGCCTATCTCCTTCAATGTTGACGGCAAGGTTATGGAGTTCAGACATCCGCACGAACGGAACGCCGCTTTGCCTATTTTAACGAGTCCTTCAGGAAGAATAAGGTTCCCGGACAGATAGTTGCAGTCAACAAATGCTCCCGAGCCTATTTCAAGAAGATTGTCCGGCAAGATGACTGACGTGAGAGACTTCTTCGAATCGAAAGCATTGTTCGGTATCTTCTTGTCATCTATGTTGACTTCTTTGAGATTGAGAGCAGTAAGATATGTCATCTTTACTCTCATCACCTTGAAATCCTGCCCGTTGATATTTCCGGTAAGTTTGAGATTTCTGATTTTTGTCAGGTCCTTTCCTGAAGACGTAATACATTCTTCAAGCGTCCCCGCCGTCTCCACGTTTACCACAACATACTCCCTTGCTATTCCGTCGTGGGAGATGTCGTCATTTTCCCAGGCGGTTATGCTTTCGTCTGAAGGCACAAATTCAAAATCGCCTTCTGGCCTTTTGTTTACGGTTATGGTGAAATTATGCTGTTTGAAAGGCACAAATGTAAAGTCTTCACTTTTACTGAACTTGTAGGCACCTCCGTCAACGGTGATGCTGACTATCGGCGTCCCCGCGGATATGGTTTGAGGGACAACTACCGCACGATAATCTCCGTTATGCTCATAAGGTATAATTCCGGAGTCATCAACTTCTCCTGACGCAGACGCCTCTCCTGTCGCAAGGTCAATCTCAGCACCGCGCTTGAATCCCGTCAGCAGGATGCTCTTGGAAGCATCATTCCACTCCCCTGTCGCAAAACCGGTTCCTTCCGCCAATGTAACTCTCACAGCTGAAAGTCTATGAGAAAGAGAGACAGTAACAGTCTGGCTCGTAGGAGTTATGCCGGAAGACTTGCCCCACAGGAAATCGGAAGCCTCGTATCCTGACATCTCCCCGTCCGCAGCGCTTGCAGACTGATTCTTCGACACTTCAAATTTATACGACGAAACATCTTCAACTGATGCGAACGGATAATAGCCGTAGATATCAACAGCAGTTTTCTTGTCCTTCCAATATATATCCCTTGCGGATTCCCAGGAATGCGTGCTTTCATGGTATTTATGCCATACGTTATCAGCCCTGTTGCCGCTGGTCTTCAAAACTCCTGCGGTCTCACCGTCATAATCGACCACATAAATGCCTATACGGTCTCCGTCCGCAAACCCGTTGTCATTCACACGGGTCTGATATACTTGATCGATTGAGCCCGTCAGAGTAATCTTCCCGACTTCCGTATCTTCCCGCCCGTCAGGCCTCGTTTCCATATTCTCTCTCGCACAACCTATTGCCATCATAGAGGCCAGGGACGCTATAAATATTTTTTTCAGCATAATCTCATCCAGTTAATCACCGCTTCCATCCGGAAGCCTTTATCTCATTTAGAGACAATCTATTACAAATTTTTCTAATTGACCGAACCGCCGTGATCCGTATTATCCGTTTCCCAACCGCCGATCTCCACCGAGAAACTTCCGCCGGTCTTGTTGACCGTAACCGTGCAGGTGTGTTCCATTCCAGCAACCAGATCGATGCTGGTCTTAAGCGCATATTCATTTGTTCCGACAGTTATCTTGACAAACTCGGAAGCACTTACTGTCTGCGGAATGACAATCGCCTTGAATGTGCAGTCTCCGTTATTGAACATCTTTATATCTTTGGTTGAGCCGAAAGTCGCGTTGAGTTTTCCATCCGAGAAATTAGCCAAAGCCGCTGCTTTGAGGCCGATCAGACTGACCTCGGCCGATTTCAGCTCATCTGAAGTCCATCCGGCTCCAGCCTTGAGAACTACATTCACTCGGCTTGTCAGATGGGACAACTTGAGAGAGACTTTATTTTCAGAAGGAATGACACCAGTAGTCTTGCCCCAGAGCAGGTCTGAAGACTTGTAATTTGCCATAACACTCTGATCGGTTTTCAGCGCGAAATCCACAGACACCACGCTTTTTATCTCGCCGAGATATGGATAATAGGCATAGAAATCAGTCTCAGTAACATTGTCCTTATAATATAGAGGCGTTTCCGGTGTCCAGACCGAATTTTCCAGTTTCAAAAAAGCATTGTCGTACTGGTTCCCTGTCGATTTCAATCTTGCGGGCGCATTGACAACATAAAGACCTACACTGTCTCCATTTTCAAATCCCGTTTCTGTCGCCTTAGTCATCAACATCGTCAGATTGATGGGCACGAGAGGTACTTCCGGTTCTTTTGAGGTTTCAGAAGACTTATCGCATCCGCCAGTTAAAAGCATTGTGATGAATGTGGCAAGAATAATTTTTTTCGGTTTCATATACCAGTTTTTGGAAGCCGTATCCTGATTTTCAGATTCAACCTAACCGTCAATGGCTTCAAGATTATAAATATAGTGGTTTATTTTCAATTTTCTACGTGGTAACCATTCTGCTGATTGCTTAATTCTTTCCAACAGTGTTATTCCTGAGTGCTGTAGCAAAGGTATTCTATTCTATTCTATTCTATTCTATTCTATTCT
>CAVENC010000031.1:0-28911 GCA_963617065.1 Butyricicoccaceae bacterium | reverse complement strand
TATCTCGAGGAGGTTTATCTTGATGTGCTCAAGAAAACTCTCAAAAGGGTAATTGGTCCTGACGCTCGTCTGGTCTATAAAGTGTCACCGGTAAGAGTTCAGCCTCCGATGACATTTCCTGCGGCTAATTCCGCTACTCCTGAGAATAAGCCTATTTCTGTCAATTCGTATCCTGCAGGCAATAATCCCGGTCCGTTCGTGTATCCGGGACTCCGTAAGATTCAGGTCAATCCAAGATTGAATCCTGTTTATTGTTTCGGAAACCTTATAACGGGCGAATGTAACAAGATGGGTATTACTGCTGGTGAAAGCATCTCTGATGCTCCGGGCAATACGCCATTCAACCCGCTTTTCCTTTTCGGTGGCCCTGGTTTGGGTAAAACTCACCTGTCTCAGGCTATCGGTATTTCCATTAAGGAAAAGTATCCTGATCTTGTCGTTTTGTATGTGACAGGCAATGAGTTCAAAACTCAATATATGGATGCTACGAATGTCAAGAACAAGTTGACTGATTTTCTGGCATTTTATATGAAAATAGATGTCCTCATTGTCGATGATATCCAAGACCTGATGGGACCTGGCTCTCAGAATGCATTCTTCAATGTGTTCAATCATCTGCACGAGAACGGCAAACAGTTGATATTCACCTCGGATAGAGCTCCTGCGGATTTGCAGAATTTTGAGGAAAGACTTCTCTCCAGGTTGAAATGGGGATTGTCTGTAGAATTGCAGCGTCCGTCTTTCGCCACCAGGCTTGAAATGCTCAAGGCGAGAAGTTTCCGCGAGGGAGTCTCAGTCAGCGATGAAGTGTTGTCTTACTTGGCAAGCAGAATCAAGTCCAATTTCAGGGAACTTGAGGGCGCGCTGATTTCTCTCATTGCACACGCAACTCTTGTACATAAAGAGATGACCGTGGATTTGGCTGAGCAGATTATCGGCAAGATAGTAGGCGAAGACAAGAATGAGATCACGATAGGGAAGGTTCAGAAGACCGTTTGCGAATATTTCAACATTTCCAAGGACCTGTTCCTTTCTTCTTCAAGAAAGCGTCCTATCGTGCAGGCTCGTCAGATTGCTATGTATATGAGCCGTACCCTTGTGGGATGTTCATTGTCTATGATAGGTTCTGAACTTGGCGGCAAGGATCACGCCACCGTTCTTCACGCTTGCAACACTGTTTCCGATCTGATGGCTACAGACAAATCATTCAAGCAATACGTGAGCGATATTGAAAAATTACTCGTATCTTCGCGTGTCTGAACAGCCTGAAGCTGTTTAATTTTACTCTATTGAAATTCAAACAGGTTCGTATATGAATTCTGAAAAAGTTCTGGAAATTTTCCGCGAGATTACAAAAATCCCGCGCGAGTCAGGTCAAGAAGAGAAGATGACCGAATATCTTCAAAAGTTTGCATTGGAGCATAATCTTGAGTGTAAAACGGATGCAACCGGTAATGTCGTTATAACCAAGCCCGCATCAAAGGGGAAGGAGAATGTTCCCGCAATTGCTTTGCAAGGCCATCAAGATATGGTTTGCGAGAAAAAGGCTGGCTGTACTCACGATTTTACAAAAGATCCTATCAACTATGTCATCGAAGACGGTTGGATGGTAGCGAAAGATACCACTCTTGGCGCTGATGACGGAATCGGTATAGCGGCGGCGCTTGCATTGCTCTCAAGTGATCTTCCGACTGGAAAAGTCGAAGGACTTTTCACAATTTCAGAAGAAACGGGAATGGACGGTGCTATGGCTATCAAACCCGGGTTTATCGAGTCTCATACGCTGATAAATCTTGATTCGGAGGATGAGGGGCAGATTTTCGTTGGTTGTGCCGGCGGAGTTGACACTACAGCAGTTTTCAAATATAGTCATCAGCCTGTCATTGACGTTTATGTCCCTCTGAAATTATCTGTTTCAGATGCGGTAGGAGGTCATAGCGGAGATGATATAAACAAGGAAAGGGCTAATGCAGTCCAGATTCTTGTTCGTTTCCTTTATTCTAAGTTGGGAAAATACCAGCTTGCACATCTCGACGGAGGCAACAAGCGTAATGCGATTGCACGTGAGGCTCAGGCTCTTGTCTATGTACATAAAGATGCTGTCTCAACATTTGTATCTGATTTTGAGGCATTTGCTTCTGAGATAAAGCACGAGTTCCATAGAACTGATCCTGACGTGAAACTTAAATCGGAGTCTTGCGACTCTGATGTCCTTCCTATCGACGACGCAACAACAGAGAAATTGATTCTGAGTCTTATGGCTGTCGATCACGGCGTTCTCGCGATGAGTCAGGACATTGAGGGACTGGTAGAGACATCTTCTAACCTGGCTGCAGTGAAAATGACGACTGATGGAGAAATAAAGGTGCTTACAAGCCAGAGAAGTTCGATTGACTCTGAGAAGAAATTTATGGCGGATAAAGTTGAAGCTGCCTTCCGTCTTGCCGGTGCAGAGGTAACCCATTCAGAACCTTATCCGGGATGGGCTCCGAATATGGATTCCAATATCCTGAAGGTCACAGTGGAATCTTACAGAAGGCTATTCAATCAGGAACCTGAGGTGAAGGCAATTCACGCAGGACTTGAATGTGGACTTTTCCTTGAGAAATTCCCATATCTTGATATGGTGTCTTTCGGGCCTACATTGAGAAATGTGCATACTCCTGGCGAAAAACTCGATCTTGCTTCAAACGAGAAATTCGTCAAATTGCTTGTCGATATCGTAACTAATTTCAAATGACACTTGTAGCTCCGTCAATGCTTTCCGCTGATTTTCTGCATCTTGAAAAAGATGTGGAAATGGTCAATACTTATGCGGACATATTCCATCTTGACGTGATGGACGGAGTCCTTGTCCCCAATATCTCTTTCGGATTTCCTGTTGTAGAGGCCATTTCGAAAAAGTCGTCAAAACCGTTGGACGTACATCTGATGATTGTCCATCCGGAGAAATATTTTGATAGATTTGCTGCCACAGGTGCTTCAATGATGAGTTTTCATCTTGAAGCGGCAGAAATAGACGGCTTGGATGTCGCCGAATTGCTGGAAAAAATCCGCGGACTTGGCGTAAGTCCTGGTCTTGCCATAAACCCGGATGTGCCTGTGAATAAGGTGTTTCCATATATCTGTCACGCTGACTTCATACTCGTAATGTCAGTGTTTGCAGGTTTCGGAGGTCAGAAATTCATTCCTGATACTTACAGCAGGATACAGGCGTTGAAGGCGGAAATTCTCAGGCAGGGAGTTGATTGCAGAATTGAGGTCGACGGGGGAGTGTCTCCGGACAATTCAGCTGAGTTGTCGCAGTGCGGAGCTGATATTCTGGTTGCAGGGAGTTCCGTATTCAAATCAGCAGACCCGGGAACTGTCATCAGGAAGATGCAAGGTCAGATGATATAACTCAGTTCTTTGAAACTGTATTTCTTGATAGATTTATCAGGCATTTCCATAAGAAGCAACCCTTCGGCGGAAATGCCTTTTATTATTCCGCTGAAATCAAATCCTTCAATGCAGTCGTGATAGCTCCCGGTCGTCTCGAGTCTGTACATCCTTTCTCTAAATTTTGGGAGCAAACTGCCTCTGGTTGACCTGTCGGAAATCTTTGTGAAATTTTCATAGAATATCTCCATTATTCGTTCCAGCGAGGTCTCGGGTTCTTGGCTGACTCCTGAGACTTTAAGAACTGACGTAGGATTTATAAGTTCCGGTGGAAATTCCGTCTGATTGAGGTTCAGTCCTATTCCTATGATGGATTTACTGACATTGTCGCCTGACAGGATGTTTTCAATGAGCATTCCGCAGATCTTCTTGTCGCGCACATAGATGTCGTTAGGCCATTTGATTTTGTTGGCAATTCCAAGTTCGAGCAGGTAGTCTGATACTGTCAGTGCTGAAATTATGCTCAGCAGGAATTGTTCACGTGCGCATATACGGGGCATATCTTTGCATTCAAGATTCACCAGCAGTGAGAATGTAAGGTTCTTTCCGGCAGAACTGTCCCAGCGGTTTCCTCGCTGTCCGCGTCCGGCTGTTTGGAACTTTGCCGCAAATACTGACATTCTGTCAATGTCACTGACGTGTCTTCTGGCTTCTGAATTGGTTGAATCTATGGTATCATACCATATAATGGGTATTTGCGCTTTCATTGGACTGATTTTTGTTCTATATTTGCGGAATGTGCTTGAATTTGTGCTTCACGCAAAGTTCAGACAATTTCTTAGATATTATTGACAAATTTAAACAATCCGTACTATAATGGAAAATAAAGTACTTAAGACCATAACCGACGCTATGCTTGAGAAAAAAGGACAGAACGTCGTGTCCTTGGACCTGAGCAAGATAGGAACAGCAATATCTGATCATTTCGTAGTGTGTAACGCGGATTCTACAACAGCTGTAGCCGCAATCGCAGACAATATCATAGTCCGTATGCAGGAAAAATGTGACAGGAAAGTGTTGCGTATGCAGGGACTTGAAAATGATTTCTGGATCATATTGGATTATGGCGATGTCGTGGTTCACGTTTTCCTGACCCAATATCGCGACTTCTATCGTCTGGAAGACTTGTGGGCTGACGCGGATAGGGTAGAATATACCGACGAGCCAGTAGTAGAGGAGTCCGCGGTCAGAGTGAAACCTAAGGCTTCTTCCAAGGTGAGGGCATCCGCACGTCGTGCAAGCAAGAGAAAGGATGTCGATATCGATTTGTAACAAATTGACAGATGGCGAATAAAGGCAATGGAGGCAAGAAGCCTCAGAAGAAGATTGTCACGGTAAACCTCGGTTTGTCGTGGCTTTATCTGCTGATTATTTCCGGAATTATATGGATGCTCTTCAATAACGGTTCTGTGAAACCGCAGAAGGCGGAGTGGGCGGATGTGAAGGAAATGATTCAGTCAGGTGATGTTAAAGATATCGTCTTTGTCAGAAATGACTATAAAGGTGAAGTTACTATACGTCCCGACCGTCTTGCAAAATACAGCGAGCGTTTCGGAGGTAAGGTGCCTTCCTCTTCACCGCATTTCTGGTTCTATGTGTCCAGTAAGTTTGACCCTGAGACTGAGTTCGGCGTGCTGAATGAGGCTTTGCCGGCTGACAGTCATTTCAAGGTCGTTATGGATAATGACGACAATATTTGGGGCCACGTGATGGATTGGTTCCTGTTCCCGGTACTGCTTATCCTGATGTGGGTGTTTATGTTCCGCGGATTCAACAAGAATATGGGCGGTGGTGCTCCGGGCGGGCAAGGCGGCATTTTCGGTGTCGGAAAGTCAACAGGTAAGCTTGCTGACAAGAATCAGGTTAAGGTTACATTCAAGGATGTCGCCGGTCTTTACGGTGCCAAGGAAGAGGTGATGGAAATTGTGGATTTCCTCAAGAATCCTAAGAAATATACTGCATTGGGAGGTAAAATTCCTAAGGGAGCGCTTCTGGTAGGTCCTCCGGGCACAGGAAAGACTCTGTTGGCAAAAGCCGTTGCAGGTGAGGCGAATGTGCCGTTCTTCTCGATTTCCGGTTCCGACTTTGTCGAGATGTTCGTAGGAGTCGGTGCTTCCAGAGTAAGAGACCTCTTCAGGCAGGCTAAGGAGAAAGCGCCTTGCATAGTATTCATAGATGAAATTGATGCCGTAGGACGCGCCAGGGGCAAGAATGTGGGATTCTCTTCTAATGATGAGAGGGAAAATACATTGAATCAGCTTCTTACTGAGATGGACGGTTTTGATACCAATTCAGGTGTCATAGTACTCGCTGCAACCAACAGGGCTGACATTCTCGACAAGGCATTGCTTCGCGCAGGACGTTTTGACCGTCAGATTCACGTTGATTTGCCTGAACTCAAAGAAAGGGAAGAGATATTCAAGGTTCATATCAAGAAGCTTAAACTCGCCAAGGACTTTGACGTTGATTTTATGGCTAAGCACACTCCTGGATTCTCAGGTGCTGATATTGCCAATGTCTGCAATGAGGCCGCTTTGACGGCAGCAAGGCGTAACAAAACATCCATTGACAAGCAGGATTTCCTCGATGCGGTTGACAGAATCGTGGGTGGACTTGAGCGCAAGGCGTCTATAATCACTCCGGCCGAGAAGAAATCTATCGCACATCACGAAGCCGGTCACGCTACAGTAAGTTGGCTGTTGCCGTATGCTAATCCGCTCTTCAAGGTTACTCTGATTCCTAGGGGACAGGCTCTCGGTGCCGCCTGGTATTTGCCTGAAGAAAGGAAATTGTGGACAAAGTCACAGATGATTGACGAGATGTGTTCGCTCATAGGAGGTCGTGTGGCTGAGGAAATAGTCAACGGCGAGCCTTCTACGGGTGCGCAGAATGACTTGGAAAGACTTACGCAGATGGCCTACAGTATGGTCAAGTATTATGGTATGAGTGATAATGTAGGTACTCTATCATACTACGATTCAACAGGTTCACGCGGTTATGACCTTACCAAGCCTTATAGTGAGAAGACTGCTGAAGTTATAGATGAAGAAGTGAAGAAAATCGTGACTATGATTCACGACCGCACTTTGAAGGTCCTCACTGAACACAAGGACGGATTCTTGAAGATGGCTGCGCTGTTGCTTGAGAAAGAAGTGATCTTCGCTGAGGATGTCGAGAAGATTCTCGGTCCCAAGGTGAAGCCGGAATCTGAAGCGGAAGAAAAATCGGATTCGTCTGCAACTCCTGCAGAGGGCACTGCTTCTGATTCTCCAGATTCAGTCATTTCTCCTGAGCTGAATTCTGAGGATTGATATTGATGCTAACCGGGGCGGTGAAGAATTGCCGCCCCTATGTACTAAACCCTTGACAAATGAATAATACTGTTAAAAGAACAATTTCGGGCGTCGCCTTCATTTTGGTAATGTTGGCGGGGCTCTTGATTGATAAATTGTGCTTTGCCGTTCTGATGCTGTGCATAATGGCCGGAATGATGCACGAATTCTATACTATCACTATGAAAAAGCGGTACAGATTCTCCCGGTTGCTTGCGATTTTGTCCGGAATGATTCTGTTTATCCTGATTTTCAGCGTGTGCGCATACGGAATTCCAGTAAAATATGTGGCTTTTGCAATTATCCCGGTATTGATTGTGATGATCAATTCTTTGTACGTGAAAGACAAGACTGAATTCGGGAAATTCTCGGACATTTATACTGGTTTGCTGTATGTTGGAGTGCCGATAGCGTTGTCCAACCTGATAGTTTTCTTCAATCACGTTTTTGACGGGCGTGTTCTTCTTGCGTTCTTCGTCATTATTTGGTGCTCAGACATAGGCGGTTATGTGTTCGGCTTCACGTTGGGAAGATTCTTCGGCAAGAAGCTGTTCCCTGAGATTTCACCTAAGAAGACTTGGGTAGGCTTCTGGGGCGGAATGTTCTGTGCTGTCGTTGCGGCTGTCTCAATCAAGTATGCTTTCCACATCGAGCAGATTTCTTTGATAAGCACAATAATTCTAGCTGTGCTAATGGATGTCGCAGGCGTATATGGAGACTTGTTTGAATCCCAGTGGAAGCGCCATTATGATGTAAAAGATTCAGGCACAATGATTCCCGGACACGGAGGTCTTCTTGACAGGTTCGACAGTACGCTTATGGCTATGCCTGTGGGATCCTTGTTTCTTATCCTTGTCAACGCATTGTAGTAAACATTATTTCGGAAAATGTCTTTTTATTCATATCTTTGAGGAATAAAACATTTCAGAACAGAAACACATGAAGATAGATAAGAACTCGTACGGAACTATTGCTCTCGCGTGGTTACTTTGTGCAATAGTTGTCCTGATTCTTCTTAAATTCTTAGGTCATCACATATTCACATATATTTTAACGACTGCATTTTTCCTATTTGCAGTTTTTGTTACGTGGTTTCATAGAGTGCCGGTAAGACATACTCCGGAAGAGGAAAACAGCAAGATTGTTACATCCGGAGCAGACGGCAAAGTAGTCATCATAAAGAAGACGTACGAGAAGGAATATCTTCATAAGGATTGCATCCAGGTGTCCGTATATATGAACTTTTTCAATGTGCACGCCAATTTTTGGCCGTCATCGGGAAAGGTCACATATTACAAGTATCATCCCGGGAAATATCTTCTTGCCTTTCTTCCGAAAGCTGCGGAAGAAAATGAGCACGCCTCTACAGCCATTGATACCGGTCACGGAGAAATATTTTTCAAACAAATAGCCGGAACATTCGCCAGAAGAATAGTTTGTTATTCTGAAGTGGGCTCTACTGAAGAAAGAGGACGTCAGTGCGGAATTATCAAATTCGGTTCCCGTCTGGATATCTTCCTGCCTTTGGATGCGGATATAAAAGTTAAGTTGGGAGAAGAGACAAAAGCAGCTGAAACAATTGTGGCTGAGTTGAAGTAACTATAATGTTACCTCGTTGCTATGTCTTTTTGTCGAATTTCTGACAATTAGGAATCTTGTTTTCAAGTAATGGAAGCGATTATAATACTGATATTGATTGTCGTCAACGGAATTTTTTCGATGGCGGAGATCGCTTGCATTTCAGCCCGAAAATCTAAGCTGTCTTTGGACGCGCAAAATGGTGATAAAGGAGCAAAATCTGCGCTCAAACTTACTGCGGACTCAGACAAATTCCTTTCAACCGTTCAGATGGGGGTAACTCTTGTCGGAATTCTTACCGGTATTTTTTCAGGTGAAAGCATCGCGCGAAATTTTGCCGATGTGCTTGAAAATCTTGGAATGTCGGATGCTTCTGCGGAGTTCGTTGCCAAAGCCATCATTGTATTCATTGTGATGTTCTTGTCAATTCTTCTCGGAGAACTTGTGCCTAAACGCATAGCGATGGCAAATCCGGAGAAGGTTGCTAAGAAAATTTCCGGGATAATGAGATTCGTGTCTTGGGTAGCTTCACCGGTGATTTGGGCATTGGCAAAATGTACTGCTTTGTGTGTCAAAGTATTCGGTATTAAAGAGAAGTCAACCAAGATTACTGAAGACGAGATTAAGTCAATAATAGAGGAGAGCAAAGACGAGGGCGAGGTTTCTCCGATGGAGCAGGATATAGTGGAGCGCGTGTTCACTCTGGGCGATTTGAGCGTGAGTACTATAATGACTCTTCGTGATGATATTGTCTGTCTGGATTTGCAGATGTCTGACGCGGAGATAACCGAGACGGTTGAGCGTTCCATTTTTGAACAGTATCCTGTGGTTGACGGCGATCTTGATCACGTTGTCGGTGTCATTACCATTAAAGACTATGTGAAGTCGCTGAGGGAGAAAGAAGATAAAATAGATCTTGGCAAAATGATGAAGGAGCCGCATTATGTGCACGAGAATATGAGTGTCTATGCGGTTCTGGAATATATGAAAGAGAGCCGAATCCATTGCGCGTTTGTCTGTGATGAGTTCGGAGGTTTGGCCGGAATTATTTCGCTCAAGGATATATTTGACGGCCTTGTCGGCAATATGAATACAATGGATCATCTCACTGAGCCTGACATTATTGCGCGGGCAGACAATGACGGATGGTTCGTTGACGGACAGTGCTCCATCTATGATTTTCTGTCACACTTCGATCTTGACGATACAATGGAAGACTTTGATTTCTCCACCGTGGGAGGTCTAGTGCTGGAGAAACTGCAACATGTCCCTAAGTCCGGTGAGAAAATCACGTGGAATGGCTTTGAGATAGAGGTCGCCGATATGGATGGAGCCCGCATTGACAAACTGATTGTCAAGAGGACTCCAGAGCCTACTGCTGCCGATTCTGAAGAGTAGCGTCGTTCTCTATAAATTCGACTAGCTTGTCAACAGCCTCGGATTCAGGCACGTGTCTTAGTACAGGCTCTTTCTTATGGTAGATTGATACCTTTCCGTTTCCTTCCCCTACGTATCCCCAGTCAGCATCAGCCATTTCTCCGGGACCGTTTACGATGCAACCCATTACTGCAATTACTACATTCTTGAGATGTGCAGTGCGGGACTTTACTTGTTCGAATGTTTCCTGCAGATTGTACATTGTACGTCCGCATCCTGGGCAGGCTATATATTCAGGCTTGTAAAACCTCCTTCTGGATGCCTGAAGCAGTTCATTCTCAAGATATTGTCCGAGACCGCTCTCTTCAATCGAAACTTGTTTGCCTTCGTCGTCGAGATGTGTTCCTTTAAGTTTGACTTCGTCCAGTTCTTTGTCCAGAAGTCTTTTTCCAAAATCGCAGGAGTAGTCAAGCACAAGTCGTTCTCTGGATGGAGCATCATATACGGCAACTGCATCTTTTCCTGATATTTTTATCGATGTCAAGGATGAATTCAGTTTGCCGTCATATCTGAGCTCAAGATACCTGCCTACAGGAATCTCGTTTACCGGGTCTTCTGTAAGGGAAACTCTGATTGTGTTTCCGATTCCCTCGGAAAGAAGAGATGAAATTCCCACGCAGGATTTGATTCGTCCGGAATCTCCGTTGCCGGCTTCTGTTACTCCCACGTGCAGAGGGAAGACGACGCCCTCTTTTTGCATATATTCGGCCAAAAGACGGTATGCTTCGACCATAACAATAGTGTTACTTGACTTGAGTGACACTACTATATTGTAGAAATTGTTTTTTACGCACAGTCTCAGCCATTCCATTGCGGCTTCAGCCATAGCCTTAGGCGTATTGCCGTATAACTTGGTGATTCTTTCCCCTAGCGAGCCGTGATTCAGTCCGATTCGTATCGCTGTGCCGTACTCTGAACATACGTTTACGAGTCTTGTAAACTGGCGTGAAGCCTCATCAAAATCTTTGCTGAAATTTCCTGGATTTATGCGGACTTTCTCAACATAAGGTGCGACTGCAATCGCGGTCTCCGATGAGAAATGGATGTCTGCCACAATAGGGGTGTCTATTCCCATTGAGCGCAGTTTGTCGTGGATATTCCGTATATGTTCAACGTCATTCAAGCCGGGAACGGTGATACGTATGATGTCAGCTCCCGCTTCGTGCATACGTACGCATTGAGCAACAGTCTCATCCTCGTCGTAAGTGTGAGTGTTGCACATAGTCTGTACTGCGATGTCATTACCTGAACCGATCAGTACATTACCTACCCTTGCCGCCAATGTTTTCAATTCCTGTTTCATATATAAATTCTTTGGCTTCTTTCTTCAATTGTGATTTTGTCTTTCCTGTCCTTCTGGTCAACTGGATGTGAATGCCTCCTGATATTATGATGTCGAAAGGATAGGCGAATCTGTAGTAGTATTCGCTGTTGTAGTCAGGTTTGTAAAGGCTTCCAAGTGAGTATCTTGCCATCGCGGTGATGTGGAATTCAATCGGATCGAAGAACAGGCCGAGTCCTACTCCGGCCTTTACTCCATATTCGAATCTCCTGTCATAATCGTAGAATGTCGTCAGATATTTGTCGTCCGACAATGCTCCCTGACGCTCTACACTCATTCTGTAACCTCCGAACAATCCGCCGTTTACTATGAATTTCAGATGCCAGACATCCATATGCATATGGGCGAGCAGCGGAACTTCAATATATTCGTAGGTGGCCGATGTTGCACCGTCAACGCTTTCAGTATATTCGCCTGTCTCCTTGTCCTTCTTGAATTCATATCCTTCTTTGCCGTAGAAGAAACCTGTCTGGAATCCGAAGTAAGGCATATATCCGAACATTTTTCCGTATTTCGTGTAAACTATGCCCACATTTATCGGATTGAACTGCATTTTCTGTTTCTTGGTAGGATTAAACATCATCTGATTCAGAGATACTCCATATTGAACACCCACCATTGAGTAGTCGTTTATGTAGTTCTTCACGTTGATTGTAACCGTGTCAAGATAAATGTCCGTGTATTTCCTTTCAACTTTGCGAGCAAGCGTATCACGATGACCGTCAGGCTTTTGAGCCAGTACGACAGAATCTTTGAGCATAATCGTCAGAGAATCGGATGTCGTAGCTGCCAGTGCACTTGCGCCGGTAAGGAACAATGCTGTCAATATGTATGAGATTTTCCTTATCATTCTGCAAATAGACTTGAAATGTTAATGTTCTGCTCCATCTCCGTTGATTCCTTGACATTGATGACGTAAGTACCGTCTTTCAGTTTGTAGAAAATCACTTTTTCCGGCTGCTTGTGCTCCAGCACGTTGCCGGTGTCCACCATTCCGTTTCTGTTCTTGTCTTCAGTAATTCGGATTGAATATTTTCCGGCTTTCAGGTATGGAAAGTCGAGTTTGGAATCCTTCTCGATAATGTAACTTCTCAGCACTTTGTCACGCTTGTCGTTCAACAGTTCGACTATATACTTGTTGTTTACATTGCTGAGATTGAGTGTCAACGTACTTAGCTTGTCGTCCTTTGGCAACGAAACTTTTACCTCGGTGCTGTCATTGTAGAATCCGTTGATGTCTCGGAATTTACGATATGGAACTTTGAGCTTGTATTCATAGCCTGACATAAGTTTTCCTTCAGGCATAAGTGTGTAGTGCCTGAGGTTCAACGTATCCCGTTCGATTGCGAATTTCATTTTTGATTCCTGCTGTCTCGGATTTATGGCGATGAGACTCAATGAATCGAAACCTTCGTAAATGATAGGGTAGTCGAAAACGATGTCAAATCCTTTCTGCTCGACTGTTTCAGCTTCTGCGGTAACTTTCATCACGCAAGTGGTGTCTTCGTGCTTTATGTCTCTGCGCGAACTCTTGGATTTGCCTCCGGTCTTTTCCATTGCGAGCTTTACGTGCTCTGTGAACGGTGACAGAACACCGGCGGTGTCGGTCTTGAGGTAGTCCACGAACAGGTGGAGCGTGTCCGGCATACGTTTTCTGTCGTTAATCCAAATTTCAAGGCTATCTCGCTGAATATTAAACTGAGTAATAATTTTGTTAGCGGGAATACCGCGTACCCACATTGAATCTATTTGAGCATCAGATGCCATAAAAGTGATATAGGCAGAACGTGGTTTTGTGCGGACCTTGTTCACTATCATCTGTTTGCTTGGCTTCTCCCTGAACATCACCAGTTCGTGTTCCGCATTTCGCTTCATACAGTTCAGGGTATCCTTCATATCGTATTTTTTGAGCTCGGGAAGTTCGTCTGAGGCTATCAGGACCGGCCGGATTATGCTGTCGCAAAATGCAATCCTGTCATTGTCCGGGTCGTATATGTTGTTCGAACTTTCGTCCTTTATGGCGTACAGCCTATACAAAGTGTCTGCAATGTTTCTTATTGCGAAAAATCCCCAATCATCGGTCTTGACCGCGGCGTCGGGACGGTGCTTGAATACGGCGGAGTCCGACAAATCCTTGTACAACATTACTGTAGCCCCGGAAATAGGCTGCAATGTGTTGCAGTCGCGCACAACTCCGGTCACGGCCATTGAATCGATGGTTGAGCCGGTCGAGAACATCAACGTATATCCCTGATAGATGTTTCCTTCATTGTTGTCTGCAATGGCGTTTGTAAGGTCAAGAGTATAAGTCGTGTTCTCCTCAAGGTCAGATTCGAAATAGACAACTACTGATTTGCCGCGGATCTTGTACTTCGGAGACTTTTCCAGTGGGGGAGACAGGAAAATTCCCTTAGGATCCTTGACGGTCACATATTCGTTGAATGTTATGGTAATCTGAGTGTTATGTGTAGGAACATTTATTGAGCCCGGCAGAGGCCAGATGTTCGTGATTACAGGCGGAATGGTATCCTTGTCGCCACCGCTAGGAGGCGTGGTGGTGTTTGCGCACGAATGCGAGAACATCATCGAGCTAAGTATCAGCGCAACCGGAATGGCCGGCAGGAGGAGTCTTTCTATATATTTGTGCTTCATCTCTTATATATCTGTTCGCATTACGCTCTGCAATCCCTTGATTCCCTTCAGTTTGTCTATCATCGTCTCCAAAACGTCACGGTTGTTGACAAGCATATCGATATATCCTTCGAATATTCCCTCTTCAGTGACGAGGTTGAGTTTCCGGATGTTTATTCCCATCACTACTGAAATGTATCCGGTGATGTCGTTCAGCAGTCCTACTCTGTCGATGCCTCTCAACGATATTCTGACAGGGAATGACTGGCCTTCAGACGACTCCCATTGGGTCTTGACTATCAGGTTTCCGTGCTTGGTCGCCATATTCTCGGCAACGCTGCAGGACTTCTTATGCACGGTAATGGTGCCGTCTGGAGAAAGGAATCCGATGACAGGGTCTCCCGGGATTGGATGGCAACATCCGGCAATCACATATTTGTGCCCGTCTTCAGACGAGTTTATGATGAAATCCTTGGATTTGCGAGGTTTGCCGGAAATGATGTCCGATATGTCATTGAATTTCACATAGCCGATTCCATATCTGTACAGAAACTCCTCCGCATTGTTCAATTCAAGGTCTGCTGCAATCTGTCTGGCATTCTGCTCGTTGAATGTTCGCCCCATCTCCTTGAACCTTTCCTTCAGTTCTTCGGTTCCTTTGTTTATGAAGAAATCCTTCTGCGGACGGAAATAGTCCAATACCAGATTCTTGGCGTGTCTCGTCTGCAGGAATTCCAGCCACTCTGATTTGGGACTTTCATCCTCCGCAGATATGATTTCCACCTGATCTCCGGTTTTCAGAACGTAAGAAAGAGGTACCAACTTCATATTGACCTTTGCGGCGATTGCCTTGCAGCCGATTTCGGAATGAATCATATATGCAAAGTCAAGCGCAGTGGCGCCCTTCTGTATGGATTTCTGTTCGCCTTTAGGTGTGAATACGGATATGGAGGTGGTAGTCAGGTCGTTATGGATAATGTCAAGCAACTCCAACGCATTCACGTCAGGACTGACGAGAATTTCTTTGACCTTTGACAGCCATTTGTCCATCTCATTGTCATTCTCGCTGATGTATCCGTCCTGCTTGTAGGCCCAGTGTGCGGCAATACCTTTCTCCGCAATGTCGTCCATTCTCTTTGTGCGAATCTGAACTTCAATCCAGATGCCTGTCTGGCTCATCAGAGTGCAGTGCAGTGCCTCGTAACCGTTGCTTTTAGGATGTTTTACCCAATCTCGGACTCGGTCTGCCTTGTATCTGTAAAGTCCTGTGATTATGGAGAATACGTGGTAACATTGGTCTCGCTCGGTCTCTTTGGCGTTTATGCTTGACGGATTGAATATGATCCTGACGGCATACAGGTCATATACCTGCTCGAAAGAGATCTGTTTTGTGACCATCTTGTGCCAGATGGAGTAAGGCGTCTTGACTCTCTTTTTTATCTCGAAGTTGAATCCGGCTTTGTCCAGGGCCTGTCTGAGAGGTGCTATGAAATCTTCGATGCATTTGTCCTTGTCTGACATATCGCGGTTGATTTTCGCGCTTATGTCATTGTATGCGTCCGGCTCCTTGAATCTCAGCCAGATGTTTTCCATTTCGGATTTGACCTCATACAAGCCGAGACGGTGGGCGAGCGGTATGAATATGAACATCGTTTCGCTCAGGATCTTGTCTCTCTTGTATTCAGGCATAAATTCTATCGTCCTGCAGTTGTGCAGCCTGTCTGCAAGTTTGATGAGCACTACGCGGACATCGTCGTTCAATGTCAGGAGGATACGCTTGAAATTCTCAGCCTGCATACTCTCGGTATATCCTTCGTCTTTGCTCTTCTTGTCCTGGTTGTCCAGCACATTCTTCATCTTGGTCAAGCCGTCAACGAGCGACGCAATCTTGTCTCCGAAATTGTGTCTTATATCATCGACTGTATAGTCCGTGTCCTCCACGACATCGTGAAGCAAAGCGGCCGCAATTGACTTGTAGCCAAGCCCGATGTCATTCACGACAATTTTTGCGACTGCAATCGGATGCAGAATATATGGCTCTCCTGAACGCCTGCGTACATTTTTGTGCGCCTCATTTGCGAAGTCGAACGCCTTCTGCACAACTTCCAGCTCCTGCTCGCTGGCACATCTCTTTCTTGCAGCCTCTTTCAAGTCTGCATAATTTCTTGCTATTACCTCGAAGTCTTTCTGTGAGAATTCTGATATGCTCATTTCCTGTCAAGATTATAAGAGTTCACGTTCTGGAAAGCATAGGACAATTCAGCTCCGAAGAGAATGATGAACCATCCGAAATTGAGCCAGAACATAAACAGCGGTATCGCTGCAACCGCTCCGTATATAGTATTAAGTCTGGAAACGAATATCTGTGTTTCCAGAAATAGATATTGCATTATGGTGAAGACAATTCCCGACAGTAGCGCTGCTTTGACTGCGTTTCTCCATTCGACAATATGGTTGGGAATGAATTTGTACATTGAAGCGAACGTGAATATGGACACTATCGCGAAAACGGCCCACCCGAGAAAACTCTTGATGTTGTCTGAGAAAGCTATCTTGTCGGGCAAAAGCAGGTCCAATACGTTGGAGTAAATGATTGAACCCGAGAAGAATACAAGAATGATGAACGGCGAAATGCAAGTTATCGCAAGGTAAAACGTCATTCTTTTGAACAGATTGCGTGACTTGTTAACCTTCCAGACATTGTTGAACACTGATTCCACGCACATCATCATCCAGATCACGAGCCAGGCAAAGAAGATTGCGCTCACCAGTCCGACAGGACTCGATTTGGCGGTGTTGATGACATTCTCAGCATAGCCGAACAGTGTGTCGATGGCCTGCGGGTTGCTGATATGCGTGATAAGAGCATTTCTCAGCAGTCCTTCCAGGCCGAGTCCTCCGGTAATTACGAACGCTATAGCGATGAACGGAACGGCCGCCATCGTGCAGAAAAATGCCAATGCCACTGCTTGGAAACCGATTTTTTGCGCTGAAAAAGTCTTGATTGTCAGCATAAGCACTTGCAGATCTTTTACGATACGCAGGCGCATTCTGGACAATTCTTCGAAATTTTCGCTCCAGATTCCTTCAGTCAGATATGACTTGATATTATGTATACCAGATCTTATTCCCATATCTCCTTACACCATACCGCCGAAAAGGTCCGGCTCTATATAATCCTCAGATTCGTCTTCTTTTGCCTCATCCGCAATTCCCTGAGGAAGCAGCGAACGGAATTCTGTTTCGTCAATGACAGGGATTCCAAGTTCTTCAGCCTTCTTCAATTTTTCAGGTCCGGGTTTGGTTCCTGCAAGCAGATATGACGTTTTCCCGCTTATGGACGAACTATTCTTGCCTCCGTGCAATTCAATCAGATGCTTCATTTCATCGCGTGAAATGCTGAAATTTCCGGAGATAACGATTGTTTTTCCCTCCAATGCGGCGGAAAGATTTTCTGCCGGCTCGTCAATTGAAAATTTGAGTCCGTCAGCCTTAAGTCTTTGTAGCTCAAACAAATGTTTCTCGTTGCGGAAGAACTCGAATATGCTCTTTGCGATGACTTCCCCGATATCCGGAACTGCAAGCAACTCTTCCATTGATGCTGCCGCAATATGATCGATGTCTCTGAACTGTTGTGCGACAGCTTTTGCAGTGGTTTCGCCTACATATCTTATTCCCAATGCGAACAGGACGTGTTCGAAAGAGACTTTTCTGCTGTCTGCAA
Organism: Butyricicoccaceae bacterium; assembly: GCA_963617065.1. Classification (GTDB taxonomy): domain Bacteria; phylum Bacteroidota; class Bacteroidia; order Bacteroidales; family UBA932; genus Cryptobacteroides. The sequence goes on along the minus strand of CAVENC010000031.1, from coordinate 11,429 downwards.
GGCTGGTGAGAAATCTCTGTGCTGACTTGTCTTTCCAGCCTTCCAGCCGAAGGAGGTCAGATTTTCTCAAGTCGTAGAAGTCTGCAGGGGTCTTGACAAGGTCAAGCGAGTACAACTGGTCAACTGTGGCATCTCCGGCAATTACATTCATTGCCTTTCTGCTGAGAAAATGCACTAGACGTCCCTTGATTTGGGTCGGGCATCCGTCAATGTTCGGGCAGAAGAACTTCGCTTCGTCTTCTTCCCTCACCAATGCAGTACCGCAATCAGGGCAAATTGTAGGAAATTCGGGCTTTATGACATCCTTTCCGCGTTTGCTGAGTTCTACTCCGGTGATTTTCGGGATTATCTCGCCGCCTTTTTCCACGTAAACGAAATCTCCGATTCGGATGTCCATCTGTGACATCATATCGGCATTGTTCAGTGTCGCTCTCTTGACGACTGTGCCGGAAAGCTGTACTGGATCAAGATTGGCCACCGGAGTTACCGCGCCTGTGCGACCTACTTGATAATCAATGGAAAGAACCTTTGTAAGTGCCTGCTCTGCCTTGAATTTATATGCCACGGCCCAACGCGGGAACTTGGCCGTATAACCGAGCTCCGTCTGATATTTCAGTTCGTTGATTTTTATGACAATGCCGTCAGTGGCGTATGGAAGGGATTTCCTTGCCTTGTCCCAGTAATTGATATATGCCTCAATCTCGTCAATGCCGTTGCAGATCTTTCTTTTGTCTGAAACTGGCAATCCCCAGGATTCCGCAGCGTCAAGTGCCTCTTTGTGTGTGGCGAATGAGACATTCGGGCTGGGAATATGATAAAGCGTACACCATAATCCTCTGCGTCCGACTTCCTCGGAATTGAGCAGTTTAAGAGAGCCTGATGCCGCATTTCTTGGATTTGCGAACGGCTGTTCCTCATCGAGCATACGTTCTTCATTAAGCCTGTCGAAAGCTTTGTATGGCATAAGAATTTCGCCCCTGATCTCGAATTCTTCGGGATATCCTGTGCCTTTCAATGTCACAGGTATGTTGCTGATATGTTTGACGTTCTCCGTGACATCATCACCGATGACGCCGTCACCTCTGGTAAGTGCGCGGAAAAGTTTGCCGTTTCTGTAGGTGAGGCATATAGCCGTGCCGTCAAACTTGAGCTCGCAGGAATATGTGAACGGTTTTCCTATGAGCTTGGTGGCCCTGGAAGCAAAATCTTCAATTTCTCCGATATTGTAGGTGTTGCCCAGCGACAGCATCGGATATTTGTGAGGATATTGCGCGAACTCTTTTCTGGATGACGCGACAGTATTTCCGGAAGCATCGCTGTTTTCAAGGTCGCTTCCGACTTTTCGCGTAGGGGAGTCCGGCGTAATGAGTTCCGGATACTGATTCTCAAGGTCTGCAAGTTCATACATAAGGTGGTCGTAATCATAATCGCTGATTACGGGATTATTGTCCACATAGTATTTCCTGCTGTTCTCCCAAAGAATCTTCCGAAGTTCAACAATTCTATCTTCTGCCTGTTGGCGCGTCATACAATAAACATTTATCGGGACGAGTCTGAGTCCCGAATATTCGTAACTTACAAATTTAACCAAAATTTTGTGGAAAATCGGCTGAAATGTGATAATTTTGCACCCGTTCAAAATCGAACGTTACAACATAATTTTAAAATAATATGAAAGACGCAATCATTATCTTGTGCGGTGGCGGTCCTGCCCCGGGAATGAACTCAGTATCAATGAGTGTAGCCAAAACTTTCCTTTCAAAGGGATATAGGGTAATCGGCCTTCACGGCGGATATTCAGGTTTGTTCAGCAAGAATGCCCGTACAGAAGAACTCGATTTCTTCAAGGCTGACCGTTACTTCAACAGAGGTGGTTCTTACCTTGAAATGAGCCGTTTCAAACCTACTGACGAGGATTTTGAGAAGAACTTCAATCTCGACCTTTTCAAGGATAACAATATCAAACTTCTTGTGACTGTCGGAGGTGACGATACAGCATCTACAGCCAACAGAATTTCCAAATTCCTGGCTGCAAAGAATTATCCTATCGCAAACATCCACTGCCCTAAGACAATTGACAACGACCTTCCTCTTCCTGCAAATGCTCCGACATTCGGTTACAACTCTGCAAAGAACGAAGGCGCTCATATCGCAAGAACTATCTACGAGGATGCCCGCACTTCAGGTAACTGGCTTGTAATCTCAGCAATGGGACGTACTTGCGGAAGTTTGGCTTTAGGTATCGGCGAGGCTACTCACTGCCCTATGACCATCATTCCTGAGATGTTCAACAAGACCCAGATGACTCTTGACAAGATCATCAGACTTTCAATTTCAGCAATTCTCAAGAGAAAGGTGATGGGCGTGAATTACGGTATTGTAGTTGCCGCTGAAGGTCTTTTCCATAACGATGAGGTTGCCAAGGAAGCTGCTGAGGCAGGTGTCCACTTCACATACGATGAGCACGGACATCCGGAGCTCGGAAAGATCTCCAAGGCTGTGCTGTTCAACGAACTTCTCGAAAAAGAGTTCAAGAAAGTAGGCCTCAAGGTTAAGAGCCGTCCGGTAGAAATCGGTTACGATGTACGTTGCCAGGACCCTGTAGCTTACGATCTTACATATTGTACAGAGCTTGCTATGGGTGTTTATCAGCTCTTCAGCGAAGGCAAGACAGGATGTATGGTATATGTTGATTCATACGGCAATGTCTCTCCACTTTATCTTGCAGATCTTCAGGATCCTAAGACAGGAAAGATTCCTCCGCGCGTAGTTGACATCAACGCAGGTACAGCTCAGAACTATTACAAGTACATTGCTCACTATGTAACTCCTGAGGATTATGAGGCTGTCAAGGCTCTCGGAATCGCAGATCCTTCTATATACGATTTCAAGAAGATTCTTGAGTGGTAGTAAGTATTTGAATAAAAAGCGGTCTACTGCGTTGTTCTCCTTGCCCAAATCCTCACAACCGATAGGTTGCTCCGGTATTGGGCGCGTCGAGAGCCTTGTATCCCACTTTTTATTCAACTACTCATCTAGAAGAAAGAGGCTGACCCATAGAGGGTTGGCCTCTTTCATTTTATACGATGCGGAATGTTTGTCGGAAAGTTCCGACAGAGTTTCGCTTTGCACCTCCACAATCCGGAACCTCTTCTATCGCTACGCGCTAGTATTTGGTGAACAAATCTGCCGCTTTTGAGCGAAGGGCGCTGTGTGCTTCGCGCAAGTTAGCTGTTTACCCTCAGTCGCTAACGCGACACGGTGGTGCGCGCACCATCCTACGGACGCCTAACCCCTGCAGGCTAATACCTGCCGTCCCGAGGGACTATTTCGCACCTCCGTGCGATAGAAGTTTTACCGGGGAAAGGATTCCCCGAAACCCCTTCGGTCGCGTTGCTCCGAATTTTAGCCATTTGTGCAAGTAACGCAACGCGGTAGACCGCTTTTTAGTCAGCCGCTAATTTTGTATATTTGAAGGATATAACACATACATCTATGCAGAACACACCGCGCCCGGAGGATTTCAGAAATACGGATTTTAGTTCGCTCATTCGCTTCAGAATCAATAAGATATTGATGATCTGCAGTAATTATGACGCGTTCATTATGGAGGAAGACGGTCAGATAGAATCCCAGGTCTATAAGGAATATGTGGGGCTGAATATGTCTGATCCGCCTGAATTTATGTGGGTTGAGTCGGCTGCCGCTGCAAGGGATGTGCTTGCGAAAGAGCCTGATATAGATATGATTATCTGTATGTACAACGAGATTGACAAGGATATCTTTCCGCTGGCGGCTGAATTGAAAGCGTACGGGAAGTTTATGCCGTTTGTCTTGCTGATGCACTACTCGAAGCAGATTCGCAAGAAAATCACATCACAGAAAGACTCTGGAGTCGATTTTGTGTTCAGCTGGCACGGAAATGCGGACCTTATCCTTGCCATTATAAAACTGTTCGAGGACAAGCAGAATGCGGATAACGACATACTTGGAGTTGGGGTTCAGGCTATATTGCTTGTAGAAGATTCAATTCGCTATTATTCAACATATCTGCCCGAGCTATATAAACTGATTCTTAAGCAAAGCAATGAGTTCTTGAAGGAGACGTTGAATGAGGATCAGCAGAAGAACCGCAAGCGCTCCAGACCTAAAATTCTGCTTGCGACCTGTTATGAGGAAGCCCGTCAGATTTATGACAAATATCGAAATCACTTTCTAGGTGTCATTTCAGATGTCGGAATGGTTGTGCACAAAGGCGATTCGCCTAATACGGAGAAACTGGACGCAGGTATTGAACTTGTAGATTACATACGCGGTGATGACCCTATGATGCCTGTCCTGCTTCAGTCGTCGCAAGCCTCGGTATCTTCTGTGGCAAAGGAACTTAATGTCGGTTTCCTAAAGAAATATTCCAGGACATTGTTTCTGCAGTTGTCGGACTATATAAGGGAAGAATTCGGTTTCGGAGATTTCGTGTTCAAGGACGAGAAAGGGGCGGAGTATGGCAGGGCCGCCAATCTTCAGGAACTTGAAGAAGTCATTAAGCACGTGCCGGATGACATTTTGGTGAGCAATACCTCGAGGAATATGTTTTCCAAGTGGTTTTTCGCAAGAGGACTATTTACTTTGGCGAACATATTCAGGCTTGAGCATCACGACAATGCGTCAGAGGCGAGAGAATTTCTGATAAAAGAGGTGCAGGCCTATCATAAAGCTATGGGGCGTGGAATCATTGCCGAATTTTCAACGGAAAACTACGACAAATATATTTCATTCGCCCGCATCGGTAACGGATCTCTTGGCGGTAAAGCGAGAGGCGTGGCTTTTCTTAACAAACTGATTGACAAGTATTCGCTCAATGACAAGTACAAGAATATTTCCATTTCCATTCCGCAGAGCATAGTCATTACAACGGAGTATTTTGATCAGTTCATATTGGAGAACGGATTGCAATATGTGATTGATTCCGAACTGTCCGATGACGAAATCCTGTCAGAATTCGTGGCGTCGCGTCTGCCTGAGGAATTGATAAATAACCTTAAGGTTTATTTGCGAACGGTTTCGACACCGCTTGCCATCAGGTCCAGTTCGAAGTTGGAAGACAGTAACTATCAGCCGTTTGCGGGAGTCTATTCGACATATATGATTCCGCTTACGAAGAACCGGGATCAAATGCTTAGAATGTTGGACAAGGCGATTAAAAGCGTCTATGCTTCAGTGTTCTACAACGGCAGCCGAACATATATACAGACGACCGGAAACCTTCAGAGCGAAGAAAAGATGGCTGTGGTAATCCAGAATATATGCGGTTCGGAACATAACGGATTATATTATCCTATGCTTTCAGGTGTGGGCAGAAGCGTCAATTTTTATCCGATTGCCAACGAGGAGGCGGAAGACGGTATAGTCAATATCGTGTTCGGTCTTGGAAAATCTGTGGTGGACGGAGGCAAAACATTGAGGTTCAGCCCAAAATATCCGAAGAAGATACTTCAGTTGTCGCAGCCTGAACTTGCGATGCGTGACGGTCAGAAGATGATGTATGCTTTGGATTTGCGTCCTGGAGCGTTCAAAATCTCACGCAACGAAGGAGTTAACCTGGCGCATATTCCTGTTACTGACGCCATTGAAGATTTTCCGCATTCCGACCAGGTGTTCTCTACATATAATGCTGCGGACAACAGGGTAGTGCCGGGAATAGAAGTGAAAGGTGCGCGTATTGTCTCTTTCGATGCAATCTTGAAATATGGAAAATTTCCGCTTGCGCAGGCTTTGTCCGACGTCCTGGAAATTTGTCGCAACGAGTTGTTGTGTGAGGTGGAAATGGAGTTTGCGGCCGATATGAGTCCCGACGGGAGGCTGATATTGAAACTTTTGCAGGTGCGTCCTATAAATCTTCTGGAGAATGAGTCGGATATAAATTACGATGAATTGTCCAAGACTCTTGATGTGAAATATGTCGAATCTAACAAGGCTCTAGGCAACGGCTTTATGCACGGAATCAGACATATCGTGTATATATCGCCTGATAAATTCGATTCTACCAGGACGCGCGAGATGGCATCTGAGATCGCCGAGATCAACAATCTGCTCAAGGATAAGGACGGCGGCTACATTCTGATCGGTCCCGGCAGGTGGGGTTCTTCTGACCCGAATTTGGGAATCCCAGTCAAGTGGAGCGATATTTCAGAGGCGAGAATGATTGTGGAATACAGTATTCCCGGATTTCAGGTGGAACCTAGCCAGGGCACTCATTTCTTTCAGAATATAACGTCCTTGGGCGTAGGTTATCTGTCAGTGGATTCCGCAATAAATGACGGCAGTATCGATTTCAATGAGTTGGCCTCACTTGTTTGCATCGAATCACGCGAATTTGTTTCGTTGCTTGAATCTCAGCAGGAACTGACTGCCTGCATTGACAGGGATAGCAACAGGGCCGTTGTCGGTGTAAAAACGTCTGAGGTGTAAATACTTTATTTGCAGAGCATTACAATTGTTCCGTCCATTGCGGGGACTTTTACGCGAACCGGGGTGTTGTGATTCAAGGTCTCCGTTTCAGGCAGGTTCATCCATTTGAATGCGTGCTCCGGAATGGAGATATTGAGTTCTGATGCGTACTGGGAAAAGTTGCAGACAACCAGTAGTGTTTCGTCTTTGAAATCTCTCAGAAAAGCGAAATGCCTGTCAGGGTTGAAGCCGTCTGAAGACAGATTGCAATAGCAGAGGTCGTATGTCATACCTTCAGACATCGCGAGGTCGCCTGAAGCTGTTGTCAGAACGGATTTATATTTGTCCAAAAGCTGCTGTTCTGCATCCGTGAGCGCATCCTGCTCGCCGTGTACGAATCTGTACAGCTTGTTCAGTCCTGATGGAGACCACCAGTCGAATATGGAGGTCCTGCCGTCCTTTCCGCTGAAACCTTCTTCGTCCATACCGCGTTCGCCTATTTCCTGTCCGGCATATAGCATAAACGAGGATTTGTTAAAAAATGTGGAAGCATATAATGCTGAAAAAGCATTTTCTGCCTTGAGGCCGAAAAAGTCCGATGCAAATCTCTGTTCATCGTGATTCTCAAGGAAATTCAGCATATAAGGCTGCAGATCACCCAGCGATTGCCAGTTCCAGGTGATTCTTTTTGCTGACTGCCAATCTTCAATGGGCATTCCGCTGTCGGAGACATTGGCCGCTACTATGTCTCTGAACGCGTCGTATATTCCTGATTTGTCGTAGAGCAAATCAAATCCAACTTCGCGTATATATTTGGCATACAGCTCTTTCTGATATACTTCAGCGATGAACAAAAGCCCCGGATATGTCTTCTTGATCTTTGCGATCATCCATTTGAAGAACTCTGGTGGCACCAGTTCCACCATATCGCAACGGAATCCGTCAACACCAAGAGATGCCCACCACGACACGATATCGAACATCTTGTCCCACGTTGCCGTGTGGAAATCGCAGTAATTCAATTTGATGGTGTCATACCAGTCATTTACGCCCGGTGATGCAGTGTAGGCATTGCCGGAAGCCATAGCCGGAGATTCAATGTATGTCTGGTTTGGTATTGGAAGCTTTAACGAATTGCCGGGATAATAGAAGAAGTCATTCTCGGCTTTCCAATGAACGCTTTTGTCGTCGTTTGCGCCCAATGCGTCCATTCCTGTCGGTGAAGGATGAGCGGAGGTAAACTTGCCATAGTCCCTGGCGACGTGGTTGGGAACAAAATCTATTATGACCTTGAGGCCTGCGTCGTGTGTTCTTTTAACCAATTCCTTGAACTCGTCGAGCCTGTTTTCCGGGATGTCGGCAAGATAAGGATTTACGTCATAGTAATCCGTGATGGAATAGGGGGAACCAGCACGTCCCTTTACGCAGTCTTGAGATGATGGAATGTAGCCTGAAGTGTCTTCGGCTGTGGCGTGTCGGATGATACCGGTGAGCCATATATGTGAAACACCAAGGCTCTTTATGTATTCAAGAGTCTTGGTGTCTATATTGCTGAATTTGCCTGAACAATTGTCATTCAGCGTTCCGTTTTTCTTGTTTTTACCGTTAATGTTACCCCAGAGTCGAGGCAATATCTGATATATGATTAATTTGCTCATCTGTTAGCGGAATTTTAGAAACTGTTAACTGCTTGACTGCATAATCTGTGCCCGTGGGTGAGAGGATAAAATAAAAAGAGGTGGATGGTCCACCTCTTTTTTTATTTGTTTACCCTTCGGTCGCGTTGCTCCGAATGGATTCCTAATTACTCATCTGCAATACATCAAAAAGTGGCAGATGGCCGGAGCGAATTTTTCCTGTGATTTTGAGCGGAGGGCGCTGTTACTTTTTGAATTTCATTAGGAAGAACAACGCAGTAGATCGCTTTTAGTCTGCCGCCTTAGTTTGAAATAATGAAATAATAAACTATTCCTTAGGTGCTACAGCGCCCCAGACTACTGCACTCAGGCAACCTCCGATAAGAGGAGCGCAGATGTAAACCCACAACTGTTTAAGCGCTTCTCCGCCTACAAACAGTGCCGGTCCGATTGAACGTGCAGGATTGACTGAAGTTCCTGTGAGCGGAATGCATACAATGTGGATGAGCACGAGTGACAGACCGATGGCAAGTCCTGCAAAATTGCCTGCGCCGACCTTGCTGTCAGTTGTGCCGAGCACAACGAGGACAAAGATGAATGTGGCGATGATTTCAGTGAAGAATGCGCCTCCGAGCGTTACTCCGTTTGCTGCATTTGCAAGATTTGCTCCGCCCATCTGGAATCCTGTCATTCCGACAAGCCAGTAAAGAACAGCTGCGCCGACGATGCCTCCTAAAACTTGTCCGACCCAATATCCGACAGCGTCTTTGATGCTCATTCTTCCGGAAAGATAGACTCCAAGCGTGATTGCAGGGTTGATATGGCATCCGGAAGTGCCGCCTATGGTGTAAGCCATAGCTACAACAGAAAGACCGAAAGCGAATGCAATCGACAGGGTTGTCCCGCCGAATACTGCGCTACCGCAGCCAAGAAGTACAAGCACGGCTGTGCCTATTGCTTCTGCAATGTATTTTCTCATATCAATATATGTTTAAGAAATTGTTTCGAAAGTTAGTGAAAAAATGCTTTTTGCGCACTTTTTTTACTCAAATCTTTTGGAAGTATGGGATTTTGTCGATAAATTCTCATTTTTGACACCTCAGATTTGATATATCAAGTCCCCAGACCGCTGTGGTGGCGATTTGGGGACTTTTTGATTTCTCAAGTAAGTAATGTAATGGGGGCTGTGGCGCTGCTCGCTTCCTATTGCCTCCGGCGGGACTCAGTCGCTGCAGCTCCTTCGGCCCTCCCATTGTCTTCTTCGTTCGGCAGCGCCGAACTCGTATCCAACGGGTCCTTCCCACTTTCCGAGGCCGTGGGCTGGCCACGCCAGCCGGAGGCAACAGGAAGTCCCGCTGATGCTTTCACAGCCATTATTTCTGTCTCGCATTGGTGTTTTTATCGAGTCCTTTTTTGGTGACGGCTATGATGCTTCTCATTGCTTTCCTGGTTACTATTTGGGCGTCTGTTCTAAAGCCGGAAGATCCGTGCAGGTTATTCGTCAGGTCGGTCCGAGTGTATGTCGGGATATATCCCTCTCCTTGGAGGCTCAGGAAGTTCATATCCTGAAGAGTGCCTATTATCTCGTCTGGCGTGAAGTGCCTGCCTCCCCGGTTGATTCTTTTTGCAAGATACTTGTAGAGTATCAGCGCCAGAAAGCATGTGAGAAAGTGTGCTTCGATGCGGTCATCCCTGTGCAGGAAGACCGGTCTTGCCTCGAAGTCTGTCTTCGTGATGCGAAAGCAGTCCTCGATTATCCAGCGCCCCCCGTTTAGTCTGATGATCGCGGGAGCATCGTCCTCAAGATCGGTGCAGATGCCGTAGAAGCCGTCGAAGCGTGACTCCTGGTCAATCATCTCTTGGTTAAGTGAGTAGCTGCTGTACTGCGCGAGTTCTCCGTCTGCCGTGCAGCTTTCGCTCTTGATGAAGCGCTTGGGGTCGTTCTGGCTCTTGCCGTACTTACCGGCCACTCCGCGCCTGATGATGCTCTCAGCTCTTGTGACCTGCTTGTCGCGGACATGCCTCAGATATTCCCTATACTTGAATGAGAACGTGACTATTAGCCTCTGCTCCAGTTCACGGCCTTTCTTTCCGACTTTGATCCAGCGCTCGCGACAGAACAGGCTGTCCGCATATGCCTTAGGGTCAAGTTCAGCGAGGTCGTATTCCTCATCTGACAACTTGGGGTTGTCCGTTCCATCGAACAACACGATGCGCCATCCCTTCGTCGCTGTCGCCCAGTCCTGGAGGTATCCTTCAAGCTTCTTTAGCGACTGCACCGTGACGAAGGCGCGTCCGCCGACGTTGTCGTTCTTCCTGTTTTCGTACGATGCAAGTCCTCCGTCGGTACAGACGACGACCTTCGACAGTCCGAAGTTGTCGCGCAATTTGTCTTCCAATGGCTTCAACGTAGTCGTTTCCGCTTTGTTGCCGGGATTGATGCAGAAAGCGAGAGGAATGCCGTCCATATCCGTGAAAAGCCCCATCCCAACAATTGGGTTGGGACGACTCTCCTTCGAGTGTCCGTATTGACGGAGACCTTTCTCCTCCTCACTCTCGAAGTAGTAGTTCGTGCAGTCGTAGTAGATGACCTTGTCGCGTCGCGCGCCAAGCTTGAGGCTGTTCTTGTATACAGCCGCCTGAATATTGTCACTTTCCTCTGAAAGCAGGGAAAGCGCCCTGTATATCTGATGAATATCGCACTCAGGTTGCTCTATGAAGCGCTTCGCGTCCTCCAGCGATGACAGTTTGGAACCCGGATACAGGATTCTCGTATAAAGCAAGAGCGATAGGATTTCATTAAGGTCATACTCATTCTTGTGTTTCTTCTCGATCTTTTTGCAGATCTTGTCGAGACCAAGCTCGTGATAGATCTTCTGAAGAAAAAGATATCCGCCATTAAAGCAGCGTTGCTCATCTTTCTTGATAAGCACTGACGGCTTGCATTCTATCATTATCGACTGCTGGGCTTCCTTCTCCGCTTTCGTAAGTTCCGCCACATACTTCTTCGCAGCGCCAACGGGGTCTTCTGTCCCGAACCTCGCTTCCAGTTGCTTGATATTGCCCAGGCGCTCCACGTACTTGGTCGCGTTCTTGCCGTTTTCCTGCCGAAACGACTTCTGAACATAGTACAACGTGGTATTCTTTGAGGAAACAGTGCGTAAAATCATATTAGTAACATTAAATAACATTACAAATATAAAAATAATATTCGACAAAAAAAAGAGTTCCTGATGGAACTCTATCAAATATTTATGAAATTTTTCAACCTATGGAAGTGTCAAACTTCCGGTCTACCATTTTGATCATTTATTTTGCTCTTGTTTGCTCTGAAGAACAAAGTTA
>CAVENC010000030.1:18094-29085 GCA_963617065.1 Butyricicoccaceae bacterium | reverse complement strand
AAAATGGTACACTTTTTAATTATTTTCCTGGTACACTTTTCAATTATTATTTACATTATATCAATCAGAAAGGCGATATAGCCATCGAGCCTATCTATTCTGAAGCACATTACTTTTCAGATGGAAAAGCAGTTGTTAAACAAGCGATTGATAAAGAAGAGGAAGATCCTTTCTCTGCGTTAAAGGGCTCGGACAACAAATTTGGTTGTATTGATGCGAATGGTAACACTCAATACTTCGTTAAAAAACTTAACAATTATATAATTTTCAAATACTTACAATAACAATAGTCCAACAGGGACGCCTTGCGGCATCTCTCGAACGGTATAGAACAAAGACCTAAAAAAGCGTTAAAACTGAAAAGTGTCATCCTCTTTTATTAAGCAAAAAGTCAAGCTGATAAACAGATATACAGAATCTCTGGAATTTTGCTAACGGATTACAACAATTGTTGCACCTGTTCCGTACTGCTCTGATGGGGCAGGAAGATAACTGCAAGAAAGGGCGAACACTTCATCAAGTTCCTTCCGAATTGCCGCCTTGAGAACTCCGTCACCATCGCCGTGAATAAATATGATACGTTTTCCCTTGAACTTAAGGTTGGTTCTGAGTACCCTTCTGAAATAATCAATCTGGAAATCACGCGCCGCCCATTCCGCAACTCTCTCATTCCCGGGAATCCTGTCAAAATGAAGATCGACAGACATCTCGCCCGAATGGGAGAGAGCGCTTATTTCCTCTTTTTTCGTCTTGGATTCTAACAGCATCGAGCGACAAAGTGCCTTGTCATCCTCGACGTTCACAAGAATAAACTCTTCCCGGCGGACCTTCAAGATATACCCTTCATCGGATTCCATCTCGAAGAAATCCTTGCCGAAACCGACGATTCTCCCCGACTCCTCAGAATCAAGCATGCGTACCTTTTGGCCTTTCTGGATACCTATGTTCCTCGCCCTGGCTTCCTCTTTTCCTGGATACACGACAGTTCGGTCACGCCTTGGGGCGGATGGCTTCTCGGGAGCAATCTTCTTTTCCCTGTCCTTAAGTTCTTTCCTAAGAAACTTAAGAGCGGAAAAATCGGATAGAGACTGCCCCATCTGAGGGTTTGACTTCTTCGGTTTATTTACTTGCATAAATGCAAAGGTAGCAAATAATCTTGTAGGCTTACAGCCTGTCGTAATCTTCGTCGCTGACGGATTCCAACCATTCGTTAGGCTCCGACCCCGGGCAGGTATTTTCCACTTTTACGTGTGTAGCGAGGTGCTGGAACCAGGAGTCTTTCTGTGCTCCGTGCCAATGCTTCACGCCCTCAGGGATGTCCACAACATCGCCAGCCTTGAGCGCGATGGCAGGCTTACCCCATTCCTGATACCATCCGCGTCCGCTGACACAGATAAGAATCTGTCGAGCGCCGTGATGGATATGCCAATTATTCCGGCAGCCAGGCTCAAATGTCACGTTCGAAAGAGGCAGTGCACTCTCCCCTGCCGAAGACAAATTCACCGGAGCTATAGGATTCAAATATGAGTTTCCTGAAAAATATTGTGCATAGCCGACATTCGGATTACCCTGCTTCCAGGCACCTGCGACCGCATCCGATGCGGCGTCGCACTGGCTCAGCCCATTATCGCTCAGGAATTTGCATAACTCGTCAATCTGCTCCTGTGTATTTCCCATACGAACAGCTCCAGCCTTATGCGAAGCGAGCTGTGGAGAAACACCTTTCAAAGCAGAGAGTGCCGCCACTGTTACAATTTCCCTGTCCGCAGGAGAAAGCTGGTCTCCGGCGAATATATCACCGAAAAGATGCGATTTCAGATAGAAGTCGTCCTGAGGGCAGAATGTGTAGTTGAACGGTCTTCCGGAAAGCCGAGTCTGAACTTCTGTTCCAAGTTTCAGACTTGCGTCCGCATCGTCCCACACGGACGGACGAGTCCACGGTTTCCCTTCATTCCAGGATTCGTTGCCGTTCTCAAGTACCTTTGACAGAACTCCGAGCGCGTTGAGCGAACGCGGAAATCCGGTGTAGGCGTACAACTGCGAAAAAGCTTCCTTCAGTTCGTTGACCGTAACCCCGGCGTCCAATGCAGCACACACCGCAGGTTCCAATCTGACGAGGTCACCTTGTGCCTCGAGAGCCGCGCAGGTGGCAAGATGAAGTTGACGCTCTGAAAGACTCTGAGCGAAAATATTTATTGACATAATCAATGATACTATAAAGAATACTATATGTTTCATAATGGGGCCGGTATTTAAGAGATTTGACAAGTTTTGCGCTATTCCGACGTGGTAACTTCATTATGTGGCTTGAAGAAGCTCACGAAATGTTGTAGTTCACAATGTCTGGAATCCACAATCCAAAATTACTTGCTCACGGCAAACCGCTGCATACCGACAATCCGGAAGATATTACCGGAATTCCGTTTCTGTTCATTTCTGCCTCTTTGGCAATCATTAACAATAGCTTACAATTCAATCTATTTTCGTTAATTTTTATTAAATTTAGCATCACACCAATTCAACTTAAATGATGGATTTTGCCACAACAAACAATACGGATAACTATCTTTGCGCCACTCCGATGCTGGATTATCGCTCACCATCCATCGAGGCTCTGGTGCAATCCAGACATTGGCGGGACGAAACTGAATTCGGGAAGGTTAAATCGATCTATAATTTTGTCAGGGATGAAATACTTTTCGGCTATAATACCGGAGATAACATCCCTGCCTCCCGTGTTCTTTCGGATCGTTTCGGACAGTGCAACACCAAAGGTACCCTCTTTATGGCTTTGCTCCGCAGTTGCGGGGTTCCCTGCCGTATACACGGATTTATGATAGATAAGAAATTGCAGAAGGGGGCTATGACGGGCATCGTATATGCAAGTGCACCGCAGGAAATATTTCATTCTTGGGTAGAGGTGCTTCTGGAAGGTAAGTGGTATGATCTAGAGGCATTTATTTTGGATTCCGGGTATCTGAACGTTCTTCAAAGAAAGTTTCCTGAATGCCAATCTTTCTGTGGCTACGGCGTGGCTGTCCGTGACCTACAGCATCCTGTCATTGAATTCAATCGCAATTCCACATATATCCAAAGTGAGGGCATCGTCCGCGACTTTGGCGTCTATACTTCTCCCGATGAACTTCTTAAGGAGCATCATCAGAAAATGTCTGCGCTTAAGAATTTCTTATTCCGTAATCTCGGCCGTCATCTGATGAACCGGAATGTACGTCGCCTTCGCCGATTATCTGGAAAGGCTTATGAGTAATAATAATCCAAAGGTATTATGTCGGAATCTTTCTCCCTATAATCCAATCTGGAGTAATTGTATTCGGTAAATTATATACTCCGTTGCAGACGGAAGTCCTAAAATAAACGCCCTCAGGTAGATGGCGTTTATTTTTTTTGTAAACTGGCGTATAGTTCCTTCAAGAAGGCCTCCACTTTGCTGTCATCTTTCCGGCAATCCGGCAACGTCTGCAGTCGGTTACCCGGATAAAGTTCTTCGATTTCAAAATACTCGATTCCTCGCATATAGACAAACTCTCCGACAGACATTCCGGACGGCCGGTGCTCCGCCTCGTGAAGGAATTTGTCGATGAACTGCCGCTGTCCACATTGCACCCACCACCCTGCCCGGGAGCCATCCTGCTCGCTGAATTGCTGGAGTTTCATCTCGACTTTAATTTCAAAATCATTAAGACGCATATAGTCCGGGACTGAATAGTGGTTGTGTGTCACAATGGCGTGCGTGACATAGCACATCACTATGTGATCTAGCTTCGGGTGACGAAGCCAACTCTCCGCCCAGGTAACACCGTCATCCAGTTCATTCTCAATACCCAGTTCCTTATCGGTCATTGAAGATTTGTGGCCGCAGTCTTTTCGCCAGTACGGATTACAACTGATGAATGGCAAATCGCCGTGACACTCGCTCTCTATGAATGCGATTACGGGAATCATACTATGAAAATCGGAGCCATAAAATTCATCGTCCTCCAGACGCAGAATATCGCATTTGCCATCAGACCAGTAGCGAAGAGTGCCTTCAACTTCTATGTCATCATCCTTTTCGTCAAGAGGCATATCAAGGATATAACGATATAGGCGGCCAGTGCGCTTGAACATCTGCTGTGTCAATTCATACAGTTTGGCATTGAGACTCTCAACCCTGGCCACTTCGGTTTCGCTGCAATGAATCTCAAACATCTTAGACAGAGCAAATCTCCTGAAACCCAAAAGATTTTCGACTGTCTCACGCTTATCATCCGAGTCACAGGACTTGAAAAACCCATTGTAAGGATCCCCGGTAATCTCAAGAATCTTTCTTTCTGCGTCCCGTATCTCCTCACGGAATTTCTCAAGGCGTTCCTCGATAGAAAGCGCCTCATAGGCTTCCATCCTCTCGTGGAAACGATCGCTCTCCGCAGAGAGTTGGTCCCAAAGTTCCATATTTACCATTTTCTCAATTTTAGATTTGACAAAGATATTAACAATAACTGCCAAAAATCGGCAATGTTTAATTTTATCAATCTTTTTCACTGCAGTCAGCTATAGCCCTAACATAATGAAACGCCGTGTTGCCAAACGGAAATAATGACTATCTTTGCAAAGACAAGACGAATAAGTCAGTTACAACCTGACAGTATCGTTTTTGTGGCAAATTGTGCGAAAATTTTGTTACTCCGTTGTTACCCGGAGGTCAAAAGAGGGGTCAAAATACCACTTATTTAATTAAGAGATAAATAGTTATGCCAGAGAGCAACTTTATAGATTACGTGAAGATTTTTTGCGCTTCCGGGCACGGAGGAGCAGGATCAGTGCACCTGCATAGGGCAAAGTATGTCCCGAAGGGTGGTCCTGACGGCGGTGATGGAGGCCGTGGAGGCCATATCATTCTGAAGGCAAACCCGCAGTTCTGGACGCTTATTCACTTGAAATACAAGAAATTCATCAAAGCGGAGAATGGAGAGCACGGCGGTGCCGCTTTGTGCAAGGGCAAGCAGGGACAGGATGTCATTCTGGACGTACCTGTCGGCACAGTTGTAAAGAATGGAGAAACCGGTGAAGTGCTCTTCGATATGATGGAACCGGGAGAGGAGAAGATTCTTTGCAAAGGCGGACGCGGAGGACTTGGCAACAATTACTTCAAGACTGCTACGCAACAGACTCCGCGATATGCGCAACCTGGAGAAGACGGACAGGAAGGATGGTTCATTCTCGAGCTTAAAGTTCTCGCGGATGTCGGTCTTGTGGGATTTCCTAATGCAGGAAAATCGACTCTGCTCGCTGCAATAACTTCCGCGAAACCGAAGATTGCAAATTACGCATTCACCACACTCGAACCGAATCTCGGAATCGTAAGATACCACGATGAGAAATCATTCGTAATGGCGGACATTCCTGGAATCATTGAGGGCGCGCACGAGGGCAAAGGCATAGGTTTGAGATTTCTCCGACACATCGAGAGAAACTCAGTGCTTCTGTTTATGGTTTCGGCAGAAGAGGAAAGCATCAGCAAAGGATACAGGATTCTTCTGAACGAGCTGAAGATGTATAATCCGGAACTGCTTGATAAAGATAGAGTTCTTGCAGTCACCAAATGCGACATAATAGACGAGAAAACTGAAAAGAAAGTAAAAAGGACATTGCCTAAGGACATACCTTGCGTACTTATCTCATCTGTCACCGGCAAAGGATTGGACGAACTTAAGGACTCTCTTTGGGACGCTTTGAACGAATAATATGCAAATTCATTTTTGGGACATATTGCACGGATGGGATCAGACAGCAACTCTGATGCTCAACCATTTCCACTCGCCTGCTTCTGATCAATTCATGATCTTTATGTCAGACCGGGCTGTATGGTTTCCGCTATATGCTCTGATTGCATTTTTCCTTATAAGAAGGCTCGGAGTCAAAAAAGGCTTGATTGCCATCCTATGTATGGCCTTGACATTGGTACTATGTGACCAGACTTCAAATCTGCTTAAATATTCCGTAGCGAGATTGCGTCCCTGTTACAGTTCACGTATGATTCTCGGAGGCCTTCACGTTCTCGAGACCCGCGGCAACTTCTTCGGATTCTTCTCGGCACACGCCGCCAACGCTTTCGGTTTTGCGATGTGCTCTTCACTGCTTTTCCGATATGACAGACAACGCAGATACACAGCCTTCATCATAGGTATTTTCTTTTGGGCTACAGTACTGTCGCTTAGCCGTATTTTTGTCGGAAAGCATTACCTCGGAGACATTTTCGTCGGCGCCATAATCGGCAGTGTATATGGAGCCCTCATAGCCGTCACTGCCAAATGGTTCTTTGCCAGAATCATAGATAAGGTTCACAGTTCATCGGAAATCGCTTGACAGGTGCAATGTTATCCTGCCTAACTAGAAACTGATTATCAAAAATCCTGACGACATTATCCTTCCGAGTTAGGAAACAACCACCCCTGTTCAGCAAGAAAATTTCCAGATTATAACGCAGGAAGAGTCTTTTCCATCTGAATGCCGCGGGAACCTTTGACCAGAACCGTATATCCGTCCAGACGTTTTGCTTCAAGTACTGAAGCGAGTTCAGAAGAAGTTGAATACCAATGGAATCTGTCATCAACTTTCGAATCGTCCAGTGCCTTCTTAAACTCATCTCCCACAAGACATATAAGTTTATTGTCGGACTCGATCAACATCTTGACAATAGCCTTGTGCTCATCTACAGAGCCCTCTCCCAGTTCGCGCATATCTCCCAGCAGCACAGCTTTCGGCTCGGCATTTATGCTTGAGAAATTAGCCAACGCCGCTTTCATACTGGAAGGATTGGCGTTATAGGCATCCACAATAAGCACGTTGTGCTCCGTATTGACCATCTGGGAACGGCTGTTCGAAGGCACATACGAAGCAATCTTGGAAATCGCTTCAACCTCCCCTACGCCGAAAAATTTTCCTATACATATCGCAGCCAGGACGTTGGGAGCATTATAAGCTCCTATCAACTTAGTTTCCACAACATTGCCATCAGTAAGCAGAATTCTCAGATAAGGATTTTCTTTAGTCGTTTCCAAAACGGAACTATTATCTGTAGCCAGACCGTAAGGCACAATGGATAACCCGGAACGTTCCTCGCACATCTCACAAAGCACCTCGTCATCCTCGTTCACAAAGACGGCCTTGCCGTGTGCATTCACATAATCGTAAAGCTTTCCTTTTGCCTTTTTCACACCCTCATAACTGCCGAAACCCAGCAGATGCGCCTTGCCGACGTTCGTTATGATTCCATAGTCAGGTTCGCAGACTTTGACAAGTTTCTCTATATCATCAGGATGGCTTGCTCCCATTTCGATTATTGCAAGCTGAGTTTCCGGAGTAATTTTGAGCAACGAAAGTGGAACGCCTATATCATTATTCAGATTACCTTCAGTCGCGGTAACATTGAACTCGGCTGAAAGCACCGTCCGTATCAGTTCTTTTGTTGTAGTTTTTCCGTTGGTACCGGTAATTCCGATTACTGTCAAGTGATTGTCGGGTCCAAGGACATTTTCCCTATGGTAACGCGCAAGAGCCTGAAGTTCAGCCAATGTATCGTGTACAGGCAAAATGCGGCTCCCGCCTTTCACGTCTTTATATTCGGAACACTTCTCGCAGATTGGTGCACCTTCGCTTACAACCGCATAAGCCGCTCCGGACTCCAGAGCTTTCTCTGCATATTCATTTCCGTCAAAGTTCTCGCCCTTCAACGCAAAAAACAGTTCACCGCCTCTGATTGCGCGACTGTCCGTAGCAACTGCACCACAACCGCAAAAGATTGAATATAATTCACTGATTTCCATATATCTGCACAAAAGTCCCCGATACAATTTCTGACGGGGATATGATTTTAATATTTCAAGAATAAGAATTTGCCGCTCTCATTGAACAGCGATTCGAATATGTCTATTTGACGCCTGTACTTCCGAAGCCGCCCGCTCCCCTGTCGGTATCGTCAAGAACTTCGACTTCGTCCCAGACAACCTGCTCGTGCTTGGCGACAACAAGCTGCGCAATACGTTCAGCCGGCTCGATAACAAAAGGCTGGTCTGAGATATTCACAAGCAGCACTTTAATCTCGCCACGATAATCCGCATCAATCGTACCCGGAGAATTGAGAACTGTAACTCCGTGTTTCATTGCCAGTCCACTTCTCGGACGCACCTGACATTCATAGCCTTCCGGCAACGCCATATATAGACCGGTAGGCACCAGAATGCGCTGAAGCGGAGCTAAAGTAATCGGTTCATCAATGTTGGCGCGTATATCCATCCCTGCAGAAAGAGATGTCGCATAAGACGGAGAAGGATTTGAAGATTTATTTACGATCTTGACTTTCATTTTTTCTGAATTTTGTCAGTCCAAAGATGCAACAAAAAAAGGGAAAGCTTAGCACATCGCACCGCTACGACCTCCTACCCTTGCTGCCTTCCGGCCCTGGGGGAGTTCAGAGGGAGCTGGTCGTGTACGACTTTCCCGATGCAAATATACTTCTTTTTCTTTATTCGGCAATAAACTTAGAAGTTGTTTTGAAATGTTTCCTATCAATCAGTCAAGATTGGTAAAGATGAACGGAAGCACGTCATCCACTCTGTCGAATTTAAGAATTCTGTGCGCACCATAAAATATCACAGACATTTTGCGTCTGCCAACTTTCTGATATTCAGCCATAACCTGACGACAGGCACCGCAAGGAGATGTGATATCTTCATTGATTTTTCCGTTCTGCGCGCCCACGATGGCAATGCTAGTCATAGGTAAATCCGGATAATTCGCGTGAGCCGCGTACATTGCTGTCCGCTCTGCGCAAAGGCCTGAAGGATATGCGGAATTTTCCTGATTGGCGCCAGTAACTACAGTACCGTCAGAAAGCCGTACTGCAGCTCCAACATTGAAATTGGAGTACGGAGCATACGAGCCTTTCAGCGCATTGGCGGCAGCCTCGCACAATTCCCTGTCACAAACATCCAACTCGTCCAGAGATGCGTATTCCTTATATTTTATTTCAAGAGTTTTATTAATCATAATGACTTAAGCGTATCACAAACGTTTCAAATATAATCAAAGTCAAGTTAAGAGAAAAATTTCACAACAGCTTTTTGTGCCGAAACAGAGTGAAGTCGCAAAATTTAGAAGTTGTTTTGACGGAAGACGCCGCTATTTATGTAAATTTGCGCGTGCTTAAAATTTCGACAACATGAAAGTATGTATAGGATTGTCCGGCGGAGTGGATTCCAGCGTTGCAGCACTGCTTCTGAAGCAGCAAGGCTACGATGTATTCGCAATGTTTATGCAGAACTGGCACGACACTGAAGGTACGCTTCACGGTGATTGCGAATGGGAGGAAGACAAGTTCGTCGCGGAGATGGTGGCAAGAAAAATAGGCATTCCGTTTTACTTCATCGATCTCAGCAAGGAATACAGGCAACGGGTTGTCGATTATATGTTCGATGAGTACTCAAAAGGACGCACTCCGAACCCTGACGTGCTATGCAACCGGGAAATCAAGTTTGACGCATTTCTGCAAGCCGCAAAGAAGATGGGTGCCGATATGGTGGCTACCGGGCATTATTGTAGAAAAGAGCCGGCACTTGGTCCGGACGGCAAGCAGCTTATCAAAAACGGAAAACCGGTATGGAAGATTCTTGCAGGCACTGACCCGAACAAGGACCAGAGCTATTTTCTCTGCCAGTTGACTCAGGAGCAGCTTTCTATGGCGATGTTTCCTATCGGGGACATCTGCAAACCGGAAGTGCGCAGACTGGCTCACGAAGCAGATCTGCCTTCAGCTGAGAAAAAGGATTCGCAGGGCATCTGTTTCGTAGGAAAAGTTGACCTACCAGTGTTCCTTCAGCAGAAGCTCAAGTCCGTAGAGGGCGATGTAGTAGAAGTTTACGATGAATTTTTCAAAAGTTCGGAGCAATACAGATATATCTCAGATACTGTCAATTCCATATTGAAAAATCCTCAGGAGGACAGCCTGAACCTGATTACTGACTACATTTCTGATGACAAGGCCGCACATTCTCAAGCCGGAGATTTCGAGGGCGGATGCCATAAAGAATCCCTATACGATTTCGGTAAGATAAACGGGTTGACAGACAGCCAATTGGACAGACTCTCTGAACCGGTCACATACGAATCCATTAAGTTCGAGACTGAGACATATAGGTCAGGTAAGCACCATATCAAGAAAACCAGATACAAGGAAAACCCTTACGGAGCGATCATCGGCAGACACGAAGGAGCGCAATTCTACACAATCGGGCAGCGCAAGGGGCTAAATATCGGGGGGCACAAAGACTCGCTGTTCGTCATTTCCACTGACATAGAGAACAATATAATTTATGTCGGAGAGGGACATCGCCACAAGGGGCTCTCTAGAAGTTGCCTGAAGGTTAACACGAATGAAATTCATTGGATTCGTGAGGACTTGAAAATGCAAATCGGCGAAATCAGACGCTACCGTGTCAGGATACGTTATCGTCAGCCGTTGCAGGACGCGCTACTGATACAGAGGGAGTCCGGGCTTTTCATCTTGTTTGAAGAGCCACAGCGTGGAATCACGCCAGGACAGTTTGCCGTATGGTATGACCGCGACGAGATGATTGGCTCCGGAGTCATCTAAGGAGCTGTGGGTAAAAATAGTGGCTGACTAAAAAGCGGTCTGCTGCGTTGTTCTCCTTGCCCAAATGGCTAAAATTCGGAGCGTAGCGACAGAAGGGGTTTCGGGGAATCCTTTCCCCGGTAAAACTTCTATCGCACCGGAGGTGCGAAATGGTCTCTCGGGACAGCAGGCACTAGCCTACAAGGGTTGGGAGGTTCTATCGCTTTAGCGACTGTGTATAAACAAAAAAAATGAGACCAATAATCGCTTATTAGTCTCATTTTAACTCCAGAGGAGGCAAGCAACTCAAGCAACTCGCCCCCAACGCAAAATTTACTTCTGAATATCAATCACATAAGGG
>CAVENC010000030.1:0-18084 GCA_963617065.1 Butyricicoccaceae bacterium | reverse complement strand
AAACGGAGTCCCGGCAAGCACGTTAGAAGTACCATAGAAAGATTCCATCAACTTCTCGATAAGTGTCTGAGGCTTAGGAAGACAAGTTATCTGCCAAGAATCTACGTCAGCGTCGCCTGCAGCAACAGCTGCGAATGCAACAGCGTCAGACAGAGTACCAATCTCATCCACAAGTCCTATTTTCAAAGCGTCAGAACCGGCCCAAACACGTCCCTGAGCAATCTCATTCACAGCATCAGTAGTCATATTTCTGCCGTTCGCAACATTCTCAAGGAAAGCATCATAGATATCGTTTACAGATTTCTGCATAGACTCAACTTCCTGAGCATTAAGAGGACGCATCATTGAGTACATATCGCCGTGACGATTTGAGCTGACAGATGTAATATTCACGTGAAGCAGATTTTTCGCCGTATTGCTGAAATCAGGAATCATACTGAACACGCCGATTGAACCTGTCAATGTGGTAGCATCTGAAAAGATCTTATCGCAACTGTTTGAGATCCAGTATCCGCCTGATGCAGCGTAATCACCATAAGAAGCTATCACAGGCTTATCCTTGCGCAACAGATCGATTTCCTGCTTAATCTTCTCAGATGCAAGAACACTTCCTCCAGGAGAAGCCACACGGAAAACCACTGCCTTGACTGTAGAATCAGCTCTGACCTTAGCAATCTCTTCAGCAAACCTGTCGCCTGCAACCTGCTCTTTGGCATCTCCGTCAACAATTTCTCCGTCAGCGAAGATGATTGCTATATTCTTCTTTGAAGGTTTCTGAGGCACAGCCTTCGCTGCGATATAATCAGTAAACGGAATGAATTTCAAATCTTTATAGCTATTCTCGACTGCAAGAGACACCAGTTTGTCTTTAAGTTCTTCCTTTGTGAGCAATTCATCCACAAGCGAATTTTTCAGGAAATCTTCAGGAACTACAAGAGTGAGATTGTCAAGCCAGCCGTTCAACTGATCCTTGTCCACTCCCCTGCTTTCGCAGATCTGCTCTGCATATCTGTTCCAAATGGAGCTGATCATCACCTGATTCTGTTCCATATTCTCTTCACTAGGCTTATTCTTTATATACATCTCACCAGCTGATTTATACTTACCGTGACGGATCAGCTGCATATTGACGCCCAGTTTATCAAGAATATCTTTGAGGAAGAATAGCTGGCTGCTGATGCCGAGGAATGTATTTGAACCGCCGCTATATCTTCCCATATAGACCTTATCAGCAACCGAAGCCAGGTAATAAGCCCCTGTTGAAGGATTCTCCACATAAGAAACCACCGCCTTGCCGCTCTTTCTGAAATCGGACAACGCCTGTCTCAATTCCTCTATCTGAGCCTGACCTGCACTGAAGCCTTCCGGACGGAGAAATATATACTGCACAGCAGGATCTGACTCTGCGGCTTTTATGGTCTTTACTGCATCCCAAAGCCCGATTGACATCGACTCGTCGCCTTTCAGTCTGGCAGTAATGTCAACATCCTGAGCCTGCTCGGACATTGAAACATTGCTGAGATTCATATCCAGAACCCCTGAACGCGGAATCACAGGAGTTTCACTTCCAAAGGAAGCCAACGCTCCTATCATACCGAAGAACAGCATAAAGCCGACGACTCCCATAATTACAAGGCCGCATATAACGGCCAGGAACATCTTTAAAAAGTCTTTCATTCTATTTGATTTATAATTACAATCTGTATAATCTTTCAAATTTATCAAATCAATTCAAATTTATCAAATATAACCCACCTCTTCAGTTTTGCACAAACGCACTCTAGGGTTTGGTGTAACAGAGTTCTAACTTTTAGCATAAATTCAAACGACTTCTTGAGATAAATTACTAACTTTGCGAGTTACGCAATTCAGAAAAACAAACAGAATATGGCACAGAAACCATCCATACCTAAGGGAACACGCGATTTCGGTCAGGAAGAAATGGCCGCAAGAAACTATATTTTCGATACAATCCGCTCAGTTTACAGGACTTACGGATACGTTCAGATTGAAACTCCGGCAATGGAGAATCTGTCCACTCTGCTCGGAAAATACGGAGATGAGGGAGATAAACTTCTGTTCAGAATTCTGAACAGCGGAGACTCTTTCGGCAATGTCGATTTCGATTCTTACAGAAATGAAGATGGCACAATAAATAGCAATAGGCTGTCCACCGCCGTATGCGAAAAAGGCCTCAGATACGACCTTACTGTGCCGTTTGCCAGATACGTCGTTCAGCACCAGAACGAGATTGCATTTCCGTTCAGGCGATTCCAGATACAGCCTGTTTGGCGCGCGGACAGACCGCAGAAAGGCCGCTACCGCGAATTCTATCAGTGCGACGCTGACGTTATCGGCAGCAAATCACAGCTGAATGAACTTGAACTCGTGCAGATTATCGACAAGGTATTTTCCAAATTCGGAATCAATGTTGCCATCAAAATCAACAACCGTAAAGTGCTGACAGGCCTCGCCGAAATATGCGGATGCCCTGACAAAGTCACGGACATCACTGTCGCCATAGACAAACTTGAGAAGATCGGTCTAGAGGCAGTAGAAGCGGAAATGCGCGAGAAAGGCTTGGATGACAACGCAATATCAGTCATCGAACCGATTCTGAAACTCGAAGGGACTACATCTGAGAAGATTGCATTGATGCGGAACCTTATGGAAGGAAATTCGGCTTCCGGCATAAAGTCCGAAGCCGGCCTGAAGGGTCTTGAAGAGTTGACCGAACTTTTCGGCTTCATAGACGGTGCAGGAGTTTCACAAAAAGTCGAGATAGATCTTTCGCTCGCAAGAGGTCTGAATTATTATACAGGCGCCATTTTCGAGGTAAAGGCGTTGGATTACACTATCGGAAGCATCTGTGGTGGAGGACGTTACGACAACCTCACCGGCATATTCGGGCTTCCGGGAATGTCGGGAGTTGGTATTTCATTCGGAGCTGACCGAATCTATGATGTGCTGAAAGGTCTTGACAAATTCCCGAAAGGTCTTGCAGGTTCTGCTACAGTGCTGTTCGCCAATATGGATTCAGAATCAGTATCATACCTCATTCCTATAGTAAAGCAGTTGCGCAACTCAGGTGTGGCTTGTGAAATCTATCCGGATACTGCAAAACTCAAGAAGCAGTTTGACTACGCCGAGAAAAAATCCATTCCGTTCATTTCCATAAACGGAGGCGATGAGATATCCTCGGGCAAAATCAATGTAAAGAATCTCACATCAGGTGAGCAGAAGTCATTCGACAAAGATCAAATTGAAGAGATAATTACATTTATGACGCTATAATACCGTCTGTTGCTCACATTTATCCCCGAAAAAACTCAGCAATGCGCCGAATGTTAGTCGGAGGTAAAGTGGCTGATGTGGCGTCAAGCGACAAATATGAAAACGTTAGATTCTGGCAATCGCTCCAAGTTAGAAACAATATGGGGATTTTGCGCCGGCATAATTACCGGCGTAACCTATGGACTTAATCCTCTTTTCGCGAAACCATTGCTCAGCAACGGGGTATCTGTGGACACAATGTTAAGTTTCAGATATCTGTTGGCGGTGGCATTCCTTGGCATCTGGCTTCTGTTCAGAAGAGAGTCATTCAAAATCAATTTTCCGCAATTTTTGAGGCTGACCATTCTGGGTGTGTTCTATGGGCTGAGCAGTTTGACGCTTTTTACCGCCTACAACTATATTCCAGCCGGACTTGCGACAACTATCGTTTTTCTTTACCCGGTTCTAGTTGCGCTGATTATGGTGTTTCTGAAAGTGTATCCGACGTGGCAGGTGTGGGTATCCATATTCCTGACATTCGCCGGAGTGTTTGTACTTGGACATCCATCCGGAAACGTTTCCCTGAACTATGTAGGCCTTCTGCTTGCCGGGGGCTCTGCGCTCGCGTACGCGTTGTACCTTGTCATCGTGAACCGCAGCCGCAGACTCCGCACCGTGTCCAATCACGTGCTGACATTCTACGCATTGCTGATCGGCTCATTGATATTTCTGACGCATAGCGCAGTATCCGGAGAAAACTTTATGGAGGGAATGCAAGACTACCGGAGTTGGCTCAACGTCATCGGTCTGGCGATATTCCCTACCGTAATATCTATGCTTACACTAGCGATTTCGACGCGAATCATCGGGGCCACAAAGACATCAGTGCTAGGAGTATTCGAGCCAATCACGGCAATAGCAGTCGGGACCATATTTTTCGGAGAATCTCTGACCTTGAACATAGTAGTCGGAGTCGCCATTACACTTGTCGCAGTGACATTTATGGTGGTAACCAGCAAAAACAAGTAGAAATTCAATATCAGAAGCATAGGTAATCCGACGGAATTCAGTTATATTAGTAGTTGTAAACGCATCTGAAAACGACTACGGACAATGCCGGAAAATAAGGAAATAGCTTTGGTTACACGTCTCTCCCGTGGAGACGAAAGAGCGTTTGAAGAGTTATATATGGGCTACCGCGGCGTAGCCTACTTCTTTGTTCTGTCATTCGTAAAAGATTCTTCAGTCGCCAAAGACATAGTTCACGACTCATTCGTAAAGATTTGGCTGAAAAGGGAGAATCTCGCCCGCGTCGTGTCATTTGACAGTTATCTTTTCCGTATGCTGAGAAATGCCGTTATGGATTACTTCGAGACATTGCAAATCAACCGTCGCTATGTCGCTGAAACGCTGAAATGCACAGACGATTTCTCGGAAATCACCTCAAATCAGGTAAGTCTGGATGAACTAGAACTGATCATATTCGATGCTGTCAGCAATATGCCTGAACGCAGGCGCGAAGTATTCAGGCTCAGCCGTTATCAGAATATCGAAAACAGTGAAATTGCCCTGCGTCTTGGAATAGACATCCGCACAGTCGAGAACCATATCACTGCAGCAATGGCTGCAATCAGAGCACGCATCGCGGAAGTTTACGCTTAAAGGTCTGACGTATAAAGGGATTACCTGTTTGCAGCAGCACTATAATAAAAAGACTGCCGGTCTAATCCTCAACTCGTAAAAATTCGCTTTGGATTTCGACCGGCAGTTCTGCCTATAAGATGACTTCTATATTTTCCGCATCACTTTACGCAGATTTCATCGATAAACCACCTGTGGAACGTTCCGTCCGTAGGAGATGTAAACTCAACCTGAGTATCAGCGGTAGCTCCTGATATCGTCAATGCGATTGTCTGCCAAGCATTTACTGATACATTCTCGATATCCTTCGTTGTTGCCCCATCAATTGTTCCTCCGCCTATCACATTGATACGGACAGTTGTAACGTCCGTTGTATATCCGTCAGTCTTTTCTGCAACATTCACGTTGCCGCGTGCGGCAGGAGACCTATAGACGCAAGCTTTGAAACTGAGTTCCAAATCGCCGGCCTTTCCGAGAGCAGGAGTTTTAAGCGAGCCCACCTTGTTAGTCGTGGTCATATCATAGTCGTTCGCCATAGTCTGCGAATCAACATATCCTATCTGAGCATATCCAGGACGCTGATAAACGTTTGTGAGAGTATAGTTTGACAGCGAGCCTGCAGCACCGCAAAGATTGGCCATACCTGCAAGCCTATCCCCGATGAAATAGTCCAGACCACCGTTGAATCCGTCGAAGCCTTCGAAAAGCACAGCACCGGAAACAGCAGAAGATGCTTCAACGTTAACAGGAGAAATTGTTATGGCGGAGTGGAAACGAGGGCGTCCATTGTTGGATGCGGCGGCACCGAAACCATCACAACTTGCACTTTCCAGCGACGCCTTTCCTACCGGCACAATTTTAAGATAAAGCATTCCGCCCTTCTTGAAAGACACCGGACTGTCAGCCTTTACCTGATAATACATATAGTTTTTGCCGCTCGTTCCGGCTGCATTGACGGATATTACTTCACCTGCTCTAAGCCAAGAAATACTGTCGTTGGAATAATATACAGCCCAATCTTTCATTCCCCAGGTACCGCCAAGGTAAATTCCGAAAGAGATACTGAAAGATGATGGAAGATCCGTCTGAAGAGGAACTGACAGGAACGCACCACATTCAAATGGAAGTCCGGCAATACCATCTCTTGTACACATATTGGCTATATGGAGATTGTCGTGAGCCTGCTGCTGAGCCCAATAAGAGAATGATGGAGTCGCGATTTTCTCTGTTGTCCCCATTTTGTAGTAGGTCACTCCTGACAGATTTAGTCTCGCACCGATGGTTTCATCCTTTTCCGTTGCGGCCACACCGGAATACTGTTTATATTGATAGCCTGCATAGGCACCTGCGCCCATCGTAATCACATCAGACTCCGCAATTGTCCCCTTTGTGATATATTTACTGTCTTCATTAGTCTGCGTAGTGCAATAAAATGAGAAACTGTACGGAACTGACGATATGCCTTTGCCGGATGGAGCTGAAGACGGCTTATCCCCGAAAGAGCCCATATTATAGAGATGAGACTTCATGACGCTTATTGACTTGCCGGTTCTCTTGCTGGCTATCACATCTGTGGATACAACTGTATTGGCTGATCCACCAGCAGAGTTTCTGTATTCAATCAGCAAACCTTTGCTGAGTTCCACATTACGGATTGCAGCATAATAAGTTCCGGCTGAGAATGTCGCACCGGATACTGTGTATCGGTTTTGCGTATTATAATCAGGGAAGAGATATACTGCTGAATATTTTGAACCTGTACCATTGTCTTTCCAGGCATACCTTCCGACTACATCTTCAACAGTGCCGTCGTCATTCAGCGTAACTTCGGTATCACCAGCGATATACTCACCTCCCAGCGGAATAATTGCGATATGAGTAACCTTTCCGTCAAGAAATTCCGGAACTGTGATCTTAAGTTGCGCAACAGTGTTCTTGAAAGAAAGAGGTTTGTTTTCAGGGTCAGTCGTCATAGCGACAGAATAATTCGTATGACGTCCCTCTATGCTTCTGTTATCAGAAAAACCGTCTTTGTTACCTTTCTGACAGTCTATCAGCCAGAAATCAAACACTCCGTTCTCCACATCGCAGGACGCGCCTGAATCTCTCGGGCAAAGCGCATAGTATTTGGATGCACCCTCAACTGCGACATCTGTTTCGCTGTACGGTTTGAATACAGCAGTAGCACCTGACTCCAATGTATTCTTGTACTTTTTGTCTTTAGTATATCCGTCAGCCCAACCGGCAGCTCCGGCCCCATCAAAGACTGAAATGCAGTCAGCTGAAGACCAGGTAACTTTTCCGCCTTCGTCAACAAGTGTCTTAGTATCAAGTTCATCGAAAACAGCGCTGAAGGTTACGCCTTCCGTCGTCTCCCCGCCCTGCGGTTCATTTCCTGACTCCTCGTTCTCTTTTTGACAGGAAATTACTGCTCCAGCCAACATCAGGGCTGAAATCATCATATTTATATTTTTCATTGTCATTCTGTTTTTCAGTGTCATTCTATGCAAAAAAATCTTCAATGATCAGGTCTTCATTCTCGGCGCCATCATATCGATTCACTCCGGAGTCCGCAAAAGATGCTTCAACACTGATCGGGATCAACTCTGCACAGGGAGGTGTATATGCCTCATTCTCATACCCTCCCCGGTTACAATTCTTAATTTCCGTATTCATAAACTGTGGTTATTGTGTGTAATTAAATGTTCCGGGAGATTTTACCAATCGATCTCATCTGATATGAAATCGTCGTGTCCTCCAGCGTCAATCTTGTCTTTTGCGATCACCGTTATTGTACAAGAAGCTTCCAAGTCAGCTGCATTAGTCTTCACCGTAATAACGGCAACACCTTCCCCGACAGCCGTAACAGCTCCGTCTTTGACAGTGGCGACCTTCTCGTCGGAAGAACTCCACTGCACCGTCAAGTCATCAGCATTTGCAGGAAGCACCGTAGCGACAAGTGTCAAGTCTCCGCCCACCAGCAGTTCATACTCGCTATAGTTGAGCGACAGGTTGGTCGGAAGAACCGGAACCGGGGCGATGTCATCTTTCACCGTGACCTTACAGACCGCCTTATATCCTCCGTCATTTGTAGTCACCGTCACGTCAGCAGTTCCGGCAGCAAGAGCCATCAGTTCACCGTCTTTCACATAAACTACTGACGGATTGCCGCTTAACCAGGACAGCGTCTTGTCTGAAGCATTGGAAGGCGTCACTTCCGCCGTCAATTTTGCGGTACCTCCCAACGAAAGTTCTATGTTTTCCGGATTAACCGCAACGCCAGTCACAGCTACCTTCGTATCCTGTTTTGAGCAGGCGCCCAGCAGCAGGATCAAAGAAAACGCTGAAATCAGTCTTATTGTTCGCATAATAGTGTTATTAATTTATTACTTATTGTTTACCAACGTATTACAAACCATTTTATCAATCAAACACAAGCGTAGCCACAATCGGATAATGGTCTGAAACGTATGTAATGTTGCGATAGACATCAGTCACCGTGCGGTACGATTTCGCCTCGGCGAATCCGCTGTACCAGATGTGGTCGATAACTCCGCTCCCCTCGCCCCAGCCGTTGAATGTATCGTGATTATCTGTCACAGGCGCGGTCTCTCTGGCATTCTTCATCAGGAGTCTTATAGGAGCAAAATTCGAATTGTCCGCCTCAATGTTGAAATCCGCCGTAAGCATAGCCGGATAGCCGTCAGGATTGAGTTCCTTCAGTTTCTGGGCTATAAGTTTCATCGCATTGGCGTTAGCCGTAACGTTGAGAGGTCCGTGAGTATTCATATAGAAGAACTTCTCCGAATTTCTCAGATTTGTGAATATTGCCCAGGTAGCGATTCTGCGGTAGCTTTCGCCCCATCCGTAAGATGGTTCGTTCGGTGTTTCAGACAGCCAGAAATAGCCCCAATCCTCAAGTTTTGTACGCTTGGTATTATAGAATATATTCATATGCTCACCAGCAGTACGTCCGTCATCACGTCCAACACCTATATCCTTGTATTCAGGACATTGATCACGGAGATACACAAGCTGCACGGTAAGGGCTTCCTGTACACCGAAAACCGTAGGATTTTCTTTGTAGATGAGATCCGGAATCGCATATTTGCGGACATCCCAGTCGCGGTCTCCACTATCGCAGGCCAACCTGACATTGAACGACATCACTTTCATCTCGTTCTCCGCAATATTGTCCTGAACTATATCATCATCGACATCAGAGCCTTTTTCCGGCTCGGTCGAATCACCTTTATCTTGGCCGTATGCCGGAATATACATCGAGTTGTCATACTCCTGACAGCCGGCAAATAACGACACAGCGAGAATAAATACAAGTATCTTTCTCATAACAAATTATTTAACAAGGATTTCATCGATAAACCAACGGGAGAACTGCCCTTCCGCAGGTTCGCTGGTAAATGTAAGTGTAGTCGAAGCAGTAGCTCCATTGATGCTGAAACTGTATTCTTTCCAGGAATATCCTGTAGGAAGAGAGCTTATTGAGACTTTGGTTTCTCCATTGATGGTTCCGCCTCCGTTCACAATGAGCACTGCATCAGTAATATCCGGTGACGCCACATCTGGAGTGTTCTTGGAGGCATTTGCACGAATTGCAGGTGTTCTGTATGCACCGGCCTTAAAGGTCAGAGTAAAGTCGCCTGCCTTGCCGAACGGAGCCGTGGTCAGACTGCCTTTACGCCCGATATATGTATTTCTTGAACCACTGGTTTCATCGTTTACATATCCGATCTGGGCGTAACCAGGACGCTCATAAACGTTGGTTCCTTCCATTCCCCTCTTCTGAACTGAAGTCCAGGACGAGATTTCGGAGCCGCAGTAGTTTGCAAAACCGGCATTTCGGTCGCCGTAGAAATAGTCTGCACCTTGGGTCAGGTTGTCGAAAGGTTCGAAAAGCACAGCACCGTCAGGCACTGCCGTAGTCTCACCCGTTGCATCCTGAATCACGATTGCAGAGTGGAGTCGTATGAAGCAGGATGAACCGTGGCCGTCAGCATTGAGGTTCTCCGGCTTGCAGGCATCCGTGCCGTATGGAGTAATCTTGAGATACAGATTATTATCCGCCTCAAATGGGGAATCAGGTGTAACGGTTACGCAGAAACGATAATAGTAACTTCCATTTGTACAAGCATTTCCTATCGTGACATCACCTGCCTCAATCCAGTCTATCTTATCGTGAGAGTAGGACAATTTCCAGGTACTGATGCTCCATTCACCTCCTGCAAGTCCGAAAAGTACATTGAACTTGGCCGGAAGATCTGTCTGAAGCGGAACAGTCAACCACCAGCCGCACTCTGATGTAGGTGTAGTCTTGCCGTCAGGAGATACAAAACCTGAAGAATTGATATTGTCGTTTGCACCGCCTTCTGCCCAGAAGTTTGTTTTTCCGGCTGAAGAAATAGTCTTACTTATATCTGAAGCGTAAGCTGTCATTTCCAGATATGCTCCGACATTTATATCCTTGTCTTCAGCAACTGTACCCGACAACAATTTAGTTGAAGCCATCCAAGTAAGAGGCGTATAGTTGACATATTTGGCATCTTCATTTGTCTGACTGTCGCAGTACAATGAGAATGCATACGGAAGTTTCTTTATGCCAGGAAGCGAGCCAATACGGAAATGGCCGAATGCAACAGCATCCTTGCTCTGAGGCTTGATGGACGGCCTGCCTTCAACCATACCTCCAACTATTCCTGTGACAGTACCGCTGCCCTGTCCATAAGTGGCTTCCGCAAACAAGGCATCAGGCTTCACTGTCATCCTGATTTTCTGACCGGCTCTGTTTTCCATCATAGGATTTGCGCAGAATTCTTCACCTATATATTCCTCCGTAGGCTGGAACTTACTGATCTGCACTAGCATCGACTCATAATTGCCGGTAGCGATTTCATCAAATTCAAGACTGACCGGAACTATTTCCAGCTGGCTGCACTCTCCGGAAACAGGAGCATCCACAGGATAGACTGTAAGTATTCCTTCATTCGAGCGTTTGAGTGTAGCTCCTGCGAGGTTCACTTCAACCTGTGAGCCTTGGTCGAATGCAGGCATCTTGTCGCAATATACTGCGATTCCACTCAGTTTGTCAGTAAAACTGTCCTGAATGAATACTGTATTTTCAGGGAAATTTCCGTTCTCCCTGTTGATAGAGACAAAACCAGCGATATTTCCCATCGGGAACACATAAGAGTCACCCAATTTTTCCAAAGCCCTGACAGATGCAACAGGAATCGGTCCGTCACCGTTTCCGGACAACTGAGAGAGAGCGATGGTTTTTATTACTGTTCCGTCAACGCTGCGAACAGTAATTTCAGCACTTCGATTCGCACTGTCATTAGAGGAAACCTTCAGTGTAAAACTTGAGTTTCCGACAGCACTCTCAAAGTCAGAAGCAATCCAGTCTTCTTTGATTGCACTGAGTTCCCAGGAAGTGTTGGATTCGACAACTATAGTATAATCGGCACCGAAAGAGGGAGCGACAATGCTTTCAGTGTCCAAGTTGATAATCTGCACAGGCAACGAAACTTCTTTGCAGGAGATCGCCGCAAGCAGAACAACTGTCAAACAATGTATCAGCTTTCTCATATTCATTACCAATTAGGGTTTTGTTTAATTTTACCGTATGTCAGGGTTATCTCATCAGTAGGAATAGGATAGAGATAGTCCCTGTCTTCGTTCCAGTTGCGTTCAATATCAGCGTGTATGGTCAGATTTCCAGAATTCTTTTCGGAAAGATTAGCCTCTCCAAGCGACATATAAACCACACCTTCAACCTCTTCGGGCTTTGTTCCAGAATAGATTACGAAATCGATATTACCGTCAGAATCAAGATCATAGGAGCCGGCTGACGGGAAATACATACCGAGGAAAGGTCTTTCGAAACGTTTGCCGGCCTTCCACCTCATTATATCCCAGTATCTGAATCCTTCGCAAAGCAACTCCACAGTTCTCTCTCGGCGGATTTCCAAGATAACACCCGTGTTAGGTCCGGTAACTCCTGTGTATCCGGTTACAGCATCTTGCAGATAAGGATCAGGATCAGCGTTTGCCGCATCCATATTCAAAGACGGCATTCCTACGCGCGCTCTTATCTTGTTAACTGTAAGGTCAAGTTCCGACTGCGTCAGAGTACCCAGTTCAGCCAAAGACTCGGCGTGATTGAGATAAACCTCAGCAGTTCTGAAAAGCGGAAAGTCATTCTCGGAAGTATTGTAAGAATCGTATTTGGTTGAGCATACATATTTGGTTATCTGATAACCTGTTATGCAAGCTGCGAGGTTCGGGGCGACCTTAGCGTTGGAGCCGATTCTGGTATATCCCGGTGTCCTTATTGACTGGGCAAGCCGCGGGTCACGTGCTTTTGTTTCCTCCTCGAAAGTCATCTTGTCATAGCCTTCGATATCCGTGAAACGACTGCCGTCAGCCATCAAATACATATTAACCACATCTTTTGCCAGACCGCTACGTCCCATTGTCGTGGATGTGAACCAGCCGTTGACATCGTGGGTAAGTCCAAGATTTGAAGAATATGCCCTTGCCAGAATCACCTCGCTCGAATTTGAGTTTTGGAATGTGAACAGCTCTCTGTATGGAGCCGAACCGCCGGTGTAAATGGCATATCCAGAAGATTTTATGAATTTCTTTGAAGCATCTGTTCCTTCGGTAAGGATATCTTCCCAGCCTTCTATGCCGTGATATTTTCTAAATGTCCCCTCGAAAAGGCACATACGGCTCTTCAGAGCCAACGCAGTCCATTTCGTGACTGTATATACAGACTTGGTAGTGGTCAAATGTTCAATTGCGTAGTCAATATCCTCAAGCATTTTACCGAAGACATACTTCCTGTCATCACGTCCTTGATAGAGGCCGTCGTCCTGTGCGGTGAAAGTCCTGTCAATCCAAGGAACATCTCCATAATACTTTATCTTATCAAGGTAAAAGTATGCTCTGAAGAATCTGGCCAACGCCACATATTTGTTTCTAACAGAGACATCCGAGCATTGATCTGAGTGCTCCAGGAAGAAGTTTATTGTACGCAGACTCTCCCAGTTCCAAAGGCTTGAAGTGGATGGAACAAGTCGTGTACCTCTGACCTCATCAGAAACAGTGTTCTTAATAATGTAGTCCGCAGTTTCTCCATACATTGACGAGGCCCCGGGGAAAGCCAGATAGAACTCGTTCGTATAGAGCGCGCAGTCAGTTTCTCCGGTAAAATATGTTTCCGGAGTAATTTTATCTTTCGGTGTCCGGACCAGAAAATCGTCGCAGGCTACAGCGAAAACCGCTGCAATCGAAAGGTATATTATATAATGTATGTTTTTCATCGCCTAAAATTTAACGGTTACACCGAAACTATATGTTTTATAGAATGAATACGAATCGGCATTCGAGCCATTTCCACCGCCGGCAAGATGTTCAGGATCAACGTGTCTGTTCACTTTCTTGAGAGGAGAACCATACCAGAGATTTTCTCCCGAGAAGTAAAATCTCACGCCTGCAAGTTTAATCTTGGACAAGACCTTATCAGGCAGAGAGTAGCCGAAACTGAGATTTTTCAATCTTATATAGGCTAGGTTCTGGAGATAGCGGTCATTGGTATAATAAAGCATACCGTTAAGAGATGCATAGCCCCTCGCTCTCGGGAAATATGCGTCCGTATTTGTTTCTGTCCAGACATTTTTCATAAAGTCGCGGCCGACAAACGATGCGTAAGGGCGGCAGTACGGTCCCCAGAAACGCATATTGTCATAGCCGGGATACCAGTCCAGATGACCTATTCCCTGGAAGAACACCGACAGATCGAAACCGCAGAAGTTCGCTCCGAAATTGAAACCGTAGGAGAATCTCGGCTGACTGTTGCCGATGATGACTCTGTCGCCGGGATCGTCGAGAGTATTCTGTCCCTGATCAACTTTTCCATCACCGTTGAGGTCGAGATACTTCAAGTCTCCGCCTCTGACTCCCTTTCCGTATGCGCCTACACTTGAGTAATCCGAACCGTAAGGGAACTGAAGATTGACACGGCTTGCATACTCGGCCGCTTCTTCATCGTTTGCGAAGAGTCCGTCAACTTTGAAACCCCAGATTTCTCCAAGACGCTTACCCTCATAAGGGTCGCTGAGTATTCCGGACGGATTATCGCATCTTGTGTACCAAGCTTTGTAGTCCGACAATGAACCGCCGACAGAATAATCAAAGCGTCTTGTGCCGAGATTGAATGAGTCTCTCCACGTCAACTGGAGCTCCCAGCCGAAAGTTCTGAGGTCATTCGCGTTGACAAGAGGTTCGCTGGCGCCATAAGTCGAAGGCAGTTTTTGACCTGTAGTGAGAATGCCCTTAGTATCACGGACATAGACATCACCGGAGAATGTAAGCTTATCCGCAAAGAATCCGGCATCCAAGCCCAAATCCATTGAAGTCACAGTTTCCCAAGTTCCCGATGACACAGGAGCCGATGCTACAGCGTGACCTGCGTGGGTTGTCCCGTCAAGGGTGTAATTCATATGACCACTTGTGCTTATCGTCTGGTAATATTCGTAATCTCCGATGCTCTGGTTTCCGAGAGAACCATAAGACGCACGTATTTTGAGATTGCTCATTACTTTCTTCACAGGCGCCATCCAAGGCTCTTCTGTCATTCTCCACGCTATTGAAGCGGATGGGAAGTAGCCCCATTGATGTCCTTTAAGGAATCTAGATGAGCCGTCGAATCGGCCATTTGTTTCAGCGAGATACTTTCCTTTATAGGAATATGTGAAGCGATAGAATAGGCCGGCAAGAGCATATTCGCTGACTCCGCCAGTGAGCCTGTCTATATTTCCGGTAGCAAGATTGAAATCTGACAAATCTTCAGAAAGCAAATCGTCTCTTCTGACATCGACGCTAGTCCTCGTATAGGCTTCGTAGTTAACTCCGACTGTACCGGTGAAATTATGGACTTTATTGTCCCCTCCCCAACCGTTTTCATAAGACACATACGCATTGGCAACGTGCATATTGGTTGGAGAATTACTTTCGTCATAACGGTCTTTCCAACTGCTGGTCGATTCCTGAGAGATGATGCCGGGATACATAGAATACTCGACTGTTGTGTCCCTATACTTTGTCTTTGAATTTTTATAGACGTATGAATAGTCCACAACCAGTTTGAGTTGCTTGGTTATGTCTGCCGTGAGCGCTGTGGAAATGGTCATCTCCTGACGAGCATTCCGCCCCCACTGTTTTCCTTTATAAAGCATTGCGCTGTAGCCGTCCATAATATAGTGTGACGACGAGTTTGTCATAAGCGTATGAGAAACAGCAGTGCCGTCAGGGTTTACAGGGACAAGCGACGCCAATGCGTGCATCTGAGGTTTACGATAATTGTTTCCGTTGTAGAAATAGTCGCTGGAGAAGTATCTGATATTATTTGACAGGCGAAGCCAAGGCTTGATCTTGATATCAACCTTAGCCCTCATATTGAAGGAATCGAAATCGTCCTTTCCTATTCGGAACATTCCGTCCTGATGATAGTACCTGCCGGAAACCATATAGTTGACATACTTACTGCCTCCGCTGACGTTGACATTGTAGTCCTGCGTCGGACGGCTCTCGTCGAACATCCAGTTGTACCAGTCAAAATTCGCAAGATAGACGTATGAGAGCTGACCGTTTCTCATTTCGGTCACAACCCAAGGACGCTCAGGATTCTCCTTGACATCATTCCTGCGTTCCCAAAGGCGCTGGTAATCATAGTCTGTATAACTTGTATAAGGTATGCCACTGCGCGTCTTGAGGAACAAATCCGAAATGTAGGCGCTATAGTAACCGCGGGTTTCGTAGTCCGTGTTTGCGGTATTGTCGCTGAAAGAGTATCTGGCATCGAAGGTCACCTGCGGTGCAGAATCCTCCTTGCCTGATTTTGTAGTAACCAGTATAACACCGAATGCTCCTCGGGCACCATATATCGCTGCAGACGAGGCATCCTTGAGAATGGATATGGACTCCACGTCATTAGGATTGATTCGTGAGATATTGGTTTCCACACCATCGACAAGAATGAGAGGAGAGCCTCCGTTAGGAGATGTATTTCCACGGATATTGAAAGAAGGTTCGGCCCTCGGGCTTCCGTCGCTCTGAGTAATGTTCAAGTTAGGAACAAGTCCCTGCAAAGCCTGACCGACATTTGCAACCGGACGTTTTTCTATCTCTTTTGCGGAAACTGCAGCTACTGCTCCTGTGAGGTTAACCTTTTTCTGGACACCATAACCTACCACAACAGTCTCGGCCAGAAGTTCGCTGTCAGTTTTCAAGACGACCTCGAAATATGCCCGACCGGAAATAATTTCCGTAACATCGGTAAAACCTATGCAGGAGAACTGGATAGATTGCTTTCTGTCCGGAACGACGGGCAAATCCAGCACGAACGCGCCATCAAAATCGGCGACCGAACCATAAGTCTTGCCGGCAATGCTTACGATTGCGCTGGCTCCAGGCAGAGGTTCACCGTCTTCGTCTTTTATGGTACCCCTGATAGTAAAGCCTTTCTGAGAAGTCTGCAGTTTTCCGTTTTCCGCAGTCTGGTTCTCTGTCACAAGAACAATCTTCTTGTTCTCAAATCGGCATTTTACCCCAGGCATAATCTGTGAGATCACCTGAGGAATTGTCTTTTCCTTAGCATCAACGGAAACGATACGCGAATCGTCTATTTCCGTATTGTTGTAGAAAAAGGCATAATCCGTCATTTTCTGTATTTTGTCCAAGACGGCTTTCACCGGAACATTCTCCATCTTGACACTAATCTTTGCAGACTGAGCGGCCGCAGGTTGTGTCAGAATAAGAAGAATAATCGCTGAAATGGACAACAACAGCGTTTTTCCTTTCATAACGTGGTTATTTATTGGTTATTATCAATCAAACACATACGGCTTTACCGTATGGTAATCTCGTTTCCGTTTATAGTGTAGTTCAACCCGGATATTCTTGAAATTGCGTCCAAGATTTCCGTAAGTGGTTCTTGTCTGACTGTCAGAGACAAATGAATGTCTCTCGCACTTTCAGACACATATATCTTTACATTATACCAATGTTCAAGGTTTGTCACAATTTCATCAACGGAAGTATTCGCAAATTCCAGTCTGTCATTTATCCAGGACAAGTGGTTGGACACATTTTCCTGGCGTTTCGAGGTCTTCCCGGAAATCGGATCATAAGTAAACGCTTCACCCGGTACCAGCGACGTCGGGAGGAAGTTCTCTGAATTCAAGGATACCTTTCCGCTCTCCAGATAAACGCTTTCCTTTGCATCCGAATATGCGCTGAATGTAAAGCGAGTGCCCAAGACTTTCACGGCCATATTAGATGAGTTGACAACGAAAGGATGTTCAGGGTCCTTGGACACGTCAAAAAATGCCTCACCATCCAGATTCACATTACGGGTTTTTCCTTTCAGCCCATTTGAATATCTCAAAGTCGTATGTTTGTTCAGCCAGACAGACGAACCGTCAGGAAGTTCAAATCTTGCTTTCGATTCTGCGGAAGCCAATATTGTCGTAGAAGAGTTCCGCTTCGAGAAAAACAGCATTGTACTGCAGACAATTCCAAGACAGGCTGCCGCTCCACATATTATAGCAAGGCGTTTCCACTTGATGAGTTGTTTGCTTTCCTGCGGACGTTCAACGGCTTTGGCATCATTCAGAATCTGACGCGATTCCGGAAGCAATCCAGCAGTTTTATAACTGTCTTTATCAAGACACATCTCATCCCAGATATCTTCCATAGCACGCTCTTTTTCTTCAGAATCTTCGCGTTCAAGGAACCAGGAGGCAAAGACAGCACGAATCCGTCCCGGAACAAAACTTCCGGTAAATGAATCTATAAGTTCACGTATCCGCAACCGCTTCATTAGATTTTAACGTTTCAACAATAATAAGACGGTTTTCCTACAGGCAACACACAAGGAAGAATCATATTTTTTATCATTTTTCGTCAAAATAGCATTCTAACATCATAGAACTATCAAAATGGGCTCGCAGATTATTCCCGCATTTGAAAAAATTTCAAAATTTTCTCGATTTATTTTGCATATTAGAAAATAATGCCTACATTTGCAGTCCAATCACATCGCGGGGTAGAGCAGTTGGTAGCTCGTCGGGCTCATAACCCGGAGGCCGG
>CAVENC010000029.1:0-29457 GCA_963617065.1 Butyricicoccaceae bacterium | reverse complement strand
GTCTTGACCGTGCTCTTGCCGGACGACTTGGATGAACGTTTGCTTGAGCCCGTGACACTCTTGGCAATTTCGTTGCCGAGACTGCGTGAAAGACTTGTCACAGCCGCACCCAGAATCGCGCCGAAAATTCCTTTGCCTACAGAAGATTTTCCGGAAGATTTCTTTTCCTCGCGCGCTCTTGCCTCTTCTGCTGCCTGTTCCTCTTTTTCTTTGGCAGCCTTCTCGCTCTCTGCAAGAAGAACTTCAAATGCACTCTCGCGATCTATCACGTTATCATAACGACCATAAAGACGGGACCGTTTTATTATCTGATCGCGCTGCTGTTCCGAAACCGCTCCAATCTGGCTGAGCGGGAATAGAATCTTTGCCCTCTGCACCATCGCAGGAGAACCCTTTTCGTCGAGGAATGACACAAGAGCCTCGCCCGTGGCAAGTTCCATTATCGCTTCTTCCGTCTTGAATGCAGGATTTGCCCTGAACGTCTCTGCGGCAGAGCGGACAGCCTTCTGATCTTTAGGCGTAAATGCCCTCAAAGCGTGCTGCACCCTATTGCCCAACTGTCCGAGAATTGCATCCGGAATATCTGTAGGATTCTGAGTGACGAAATATACTCCCACACCCTTACTTCTTATAAGCCTTACAACCTGTTCGATTTTATCAACCAGAGCCTTGGAAGTGCCGTCAAACAACATATGCGCCTCATCGAAGAAGAACACAAGTTTCGGCAATTCCATATCGCCCACTTCCGGAAGCCTTGCATACAATTCAGAAAGAAGCCACAGCAGGAATGTTGAATACAACTTAGGATTCAGCATCAGTTTATCCGCCGCAAGAACGCTCATAACACCTTTGCCTCCTTCACATTGCAACAAATCGAAGATATCGAATGAAGGCTCGGCGAAGAACTTGTCCGCGCCTTGATTTTCCAATGACAGAAGCGCACGCTGAATCGCTCCTACGCTCTGTGAGGTGATATTTCCGTACGATGTTGTAAATTCTTTGGCATTCTGCGCGACATAATTAAGCATCGCCTTCAGATCCTTCATATCAATCAGAAGCAATCCTCTGTCGTCAGCGATTTTGAAAACAATGTTCAGGATACCTGACTGTGTTTCATTTAGTTCCAGCAATCTCGATAGCAACTGCGGGCCCATATTCGAGATGGTTGTGCGCATAGGATGCCCCTGTTCTCCGAACACATCAAAGAAACGCACCGGACAGCTGCAGAAAGACGGTGATTCGATACCGAATTCCGCGCATCTTTTCTCTATGAATCCTGTCATCTTGCCCGTCTGGCTGATTCCTGACAAGTCCCCTTTCATATCTGCCATAAAGCACGGCACTCCGGCTTGGCAGAATGTCTCAGCAAGCACTTGAAGTGTCACTGTCTTTCCAGTACCTGTAGCTCCGGCAATCAGTCCGTGCCTGTTTGCCATACGTCCGCATATCGAAATCGGCCCTTCCGGACCGTGGGCTACATACAGCCCTTTATCTGTTGTAAACATTATGATTTTTGCTTTTTATTCATCCACGCATTATTTTCCGACGACGGAGAACCGATATATACACACCTGAGTATATGTTTCGCCCGGGCGCAAAATTATGGATGGGAATGCCTCCTGATTAGGAGAATCCGGATAATGCTGGGTCTCCAGAGCAAGAGAACTGCGGAATCCTAGAGGCCTTCCATATTTGCCGACAGATGTTCCGTCAAAGAAATTCCCGCTATAGAACTGAAGTCCAGGCTGATCCGAATATACGTCCACCTGACGTCCGGAAACCGGATCATAGACCGAACACATCATCTCCACGCCATCCTCAGACTCTCTGTCAATGCACCAGTTATGGTCATATCCGCGCGCATTTTTCAACTGCTCGTTATCCTCTCCTATCATTTCGCCAATCGTATGAGGCTTGCGGAAATCGAACGGAGTACCGCTCACATCAGCAATTTCTCCGGTAGGGATGCTCAACGAATCTATAGGAGTATAATGGCTTGCCTTTATGTGCATTACATAATCCTCAACACTTCCGTTGCCCTCTCCGCGCAGGCAGAAGAACGGGTGATTTGAAATGTTGACAGGGGTCGGCTTATCAGTAGTCGCCTTGTAGTCTATTCTAAATTCATTCTGACTGTCAAGCGAATAGGTCATAGTAATGTCCTTATTTCCAGGAAATCCTTCCTGGCCGTCAGCGTGAAGATAATGCAGCGTTATCGTTGAATCCGTCAAGTTTACCACATCCCACACCACATTGTCCAGGCCTTTCACACCACCGTGCAAAGTATTGACTTTATTGTCATTAGCAGGCACAGTATATGTCTGTCCATCCACCGAGAAGGAAGCATTGCCTATACGGTTTGCGACAGGGCCGACACAGGCGCCCAAGAACCTTTCGCCCGGAGGCGTCACATAGTCCTTCAAATTATTGCGGCCCACCACTATATCCTCGTATTTGCCATTTTTGTCCGGCGTAAATACCGACACTACCCTGCCGCCGAAATTAGTCACCTGCATCACCACGTTGCCGCCTTTCAGCGTATATAGGGCAACAGGTTTGCCATCAACGGTATCCGAAAAATTGTCGGGATTTATCAATTTGGGAGCTGATGAATTTCCGCAACTTGCGACAAACATAGACGCCAGCGCAAGAGCAAACGCTTTCAATGGTGTAGAATTCAGATTTTTCATTCTATGGTTCATTATTATGTAATTTCAGTGTTGCTCAAATTTACACTTTTTTTGCGTAAGTTTGTATTATCTATCACATCCAATACAGCATCAATGATTACTGAT
Organism: Butyricicoccaceae bacterium; assembly: GCA_963617065.1. Taxonomy (GTDB): domain Bacteria; phylum Bacteroidota; class Bacteroidia; order Bacteroidales; family UBA932; genus Cryptobacteroides. Next base: position 26,662 of record CAVENC010000029.1, on the reverse strand, counting down.
AAGAAATCTCAAAATCTGTCAACATTCAACACATTCAGAATGAATGTAAAATGTAGCCGTTTCATTGAATATGACGCAATAGCGGATCTGATAAACATCGATTTCGACAGTCTGCCGAAGCCGGTGAAGCACATCGGAGGAGGAAGCAATCTGCTTTTCAGCGGAGATTTCAAAGGCACGATTTTGCACTCCGCTGTCAAATTCATCTATACACTGCCGCAGGAAGACCATTTGTATAATTCTGACAATGAAGTCATTGTCTCTGTAGGAAGCGGTGTGATTTTCGACGATTTCTGCAAATGGGCTGCGGAGAACGGCCTCTGGGGTGTGGAAAATTTGTCTTACATACCTGGAGAAACCGGAGCTGCCGCGGTCCAGAACATCGGCGCTTATGGTTCCGAAGTCTCGGAATCAATCCTTCAGGTTTATTGCTACGACACTAAGGAAGAAGAATTTGTGCATTTCGATGCGGACGAATGCGGGTACGGCTATCGCGATTCCATTTTCAAATCCAAGGAAATCCGTGACAGATATATAGTTACCAATGTCATATTCCGCCTTACTCGGGAATTTTCACCGAAACTGGACTATGGGCACGTACGCGAGGCGGTCGAGAAAGCCGTCGCAGATGCGGGCTTGACAGAACCGACTCCGATGCTTGTACGGAACGCCATCATCGGGATAAGGAAAGAGAAATTGCCAGAAGTGTCCGAAATCGGAAGCGCCGGAAGTTTTTTTAAGAACCCAGTAATCGAAGAATCTGAATTTCAGCGCATTGCAAGCACATATCCCGAGATTCCGCATTACGTTATGGACAACGGAATCAAGGTCCCTGCGGCCTGGCTGATTGAGCAATGCGGATGGAAAGGCAGGACTATCGGAAACGCGGGCGTTTACAGCAAACAACCGCTCGTGATCATAAATGCGACCGGCAAGGCGACTCCGCAGGAAATAATCTCATTGAAAGACAATATTATAGACTCCGTAAAGGAGAAGTTCGGCATCACGCTTCAGCCTGAAGCGGAAATCATATAATCACAATGGAAAACAGCACATTCATAGTTGAAGGCGGTCACAGACTGAGCGGCACAATAACACCTCAGGGAGCCAAGAACGAGGCACTTGAGGTCATAAGCGCAGTCCTTCTCACATCTGAAGAGGTAATCATAGACAATATCCCGGAAATTCTGGACGTCAAGAATCTCATTCTTCTGCTTGAAGGAATGGGTGTGAAGGTGAATCGTCTGGAGAAAGGCAAGTATAGTTTCAAGGCGGATGATATTGATACCGAATATATTGAGAGCGATGACTTTGTGAAGAAATGCGCTTCACTGAGAGGCTCCGTGATGGTTGTAGGCCCATTACTGACAAGATTCGGGCACGCTTGGTTTCCGAAGCCCGGTGGAGACCGAATAGGCAGACGAAGGGTTGACACCCATATTCAGGGAATGATCAACCTGGGGGCATCTCACAAGTATGATGAAGACAGGAAAGCGTTTCTCCTGAATATCGCTGAAGGCAGACGGCTCAAAGGATGTTATATGCTTCTTGACGAGGCGTCCATAACCGGAACTGCCAATATCCTGATGGCGTCCGTGCTGGCGGAAGGCAAGACAGTCATATACAACGCGGCTTGCGAACCTTATCTGCAGCAGCTGTGCAAAATGCTGGTATCAATGGGCGCGTCTATTGAAGGAATAGGCTCAAATCTACTGACAATCAACGGAGTAGAATCTCTGCACGGAACTTCGCATACGATTTTGCCGGATATGATTGAGGTGGGAAGTTTCATCGGAATGGCGGCATTGAACCGCAGTTCCATAACCATCAAGAATGTTTCATGGAAGAATCTGGGAATCATTCCGGAGAGTTTCCGAAGGCTCGGCGTCCATCTTGAGCAGAGGGGCGATGATATTTTCATCCCCGAGCAGGAGTCTTATACGATTGATTCTTTTATGGACGGTTCGATTATGACTATATCCGACGCACCTTGGCCGGGGCTTACGCCTGACCTTCTGAGTGTTATGCTGGTTGTGGCGACTCAGTGCAAGGGTAGCGTGCTGATCCATCAGAAGATGTTCGAGAGCAGGCTTTTCTTCGTGGACAAGCTTATCGAGATGGGCGCGCAGATAATCCTGTGCGATCCGCACCGCGCGGTTGTCATCGGACACGATCACAGGTTCAGACTCAAAGCCGGAAATCTTCTGTCTCCGGATATACGCGCCGGAATTGCCCTCCTGCTGGCGGCAATGTCAGCGAAGGGGACCAGCGTCATCAGCAATGTCGGCCAGATTGACCGCGGTTATGAGGATATTGACGGACGCTTGAACGCGCTAGGTGCAAGAATAATAAGAACGGAATGAAAAGCTGTCGTGGCTGGCCATGGCCAGCCACGCTATTTCAAATCCTAGCGACAACTATAGATTTATCGGACCCTCCGGTAGATTTATATCTATACGCCGACAGATTCTTACTTCGTGACTGTCACTTTCTTATGCGAGAGGCGGCTCTTCTCGGCGCGGAAGCCCATTACGTGGCTTTCGATTGAGGCGTCAATCGTGCTTGTAAGTTTGTCGGCATCCTGCCAAGACACAGCTTCAATGAAGTCGCAGACAAGCGCCATATCTCCGCCTCCGTGTCCTGACCCCTTGTACTCAGGAATATCAGACAACTTCTTGTTCCAAAGAATCTTCTTGTTGCTGCGGAATTCATAGATAGTAAACTCTGAGCCGTTTCCTTCGATATAACCGGTCGTTCCCATCACGCGGGTACGTCTTCCTCCGAACGGAGTAAACGCTTCCATAGAGAATGCTGCAGTCGTACCGTCCTCGAACACCATCTCGCTCACGAAATGATCCGGCTGATTATTGTCGCAGTGATATACGCAACGCCCCCACTCGTTGTTAGGGTCTGAGATTTTGCTCATTATCTCGTTCTCATCCTTAGGATTCTTCAAGTCGAACACCCCAAGATGCTGTTTTCTATGCACATACACGTCAATAGCAGAGAACGGGCAGGTGCTTTCGTGCGGGCAGCCGTCCGTACAGCGCAGAGGAGCGCCTTCAGGAGCATTTTCCGCCTTGAACCAAGTCAAAGAACCATCCGCAACGATTGTCTTGCAAGGCTTGCCGACAAACCAGCGCAGGATATCCAAGTCGTGGCAACTCTTAGCCAATATAATAGGAGTAGTTTCCTTTGAATCACGCCAGTTTCCGCGCACATAAGAATGCGCCATGTGCCGGCACTCGATAGGCTCCATATGTTGGATACTGATCAGTTTTCCTATCATTCCGGACTGGATAGCCTCATACATTGCCCTGAAATACGGGCTGTAACGAAGCACGTGGCAAACCGCCACAATTCTGCCATATTTGTGCGCCTGCTTGGCGATATCAGTACATTCTTTTTCAGACTGGGCGACAGGTTTCTCCAAAAGGCAGTCATAACCCATCTCCAAGGCTTTCATACACGGATGATAATGAGTGTCATCCGGAGTCGATATCACTACCGCATCTGCGAACTTAGGCACAGTGAACACCTCGCTCCAATCCCCGAATCTATGCTCAGCAGGTATGTCGTATTTGTCTCCCATATCGTTCTTACGGCTCTCGCGGATATCGGAAACGCCCACAATCTGCATACATTCAGGAAATTTCTTCGCATAAGAAGCATAGGTACGCCCGCGGTTGCCGGCTCCGATGATTATGACCTTCACAGGACCGTTCTTCACTCCGGCTTTGAGACTTTTTACCGGGAAATCAACTTCCGGATCCGTAAACAAAGAATTGTCGGCTCCGAGGCCCATAGCCTTTCCAGCCGCCTTCATCGTCTCACCTGTTCCGAGAAATGTAGCCCCGGCTGTCAACAGACCGAGACTCTTGAGAAAATCCTTTCGATTCATTATCAAATGTTTTGGTTAATATTTCGTATTATATCGCCGAGAGATGGCTGAGAATCAACTTCTCTGCCAACTCAGATGTAAAGTTAGGATTTTCTGCCGAAGTTTCGAAACGAAATCTGATATATTTTCACTCTATAAGGCCATTTCTGAAACAGTTAAACGACACGGTGCATATCTGCACTTTTAAGACAATTTCCGACTTAAGATATCGAAAACACGACATTTACCATATAGCCATAATATGGAAAAAACAATAATTCCATAAAAAATCACTAACATCCCCCCGAGTAACAATAATCACTGTCTTTAATGCTGAAAATAAACTTTATGCCGAATATCCCACCAGTTTCTACTGAAAGTTAAGCCCAGGCGAAGAAATAACTTACAATTCGAAACAAGTTTGATTTTCGCAATTATTCATATATTGTGCGGCGATAAACAATCGAGGATAAAACGAACGGAATGAAATTCATAAAATACCTTCTTCCTGCAATTCTGATTACACTCCCAGGCGGATTCCACGCTTTCGGCCATTCGGAGACAGAAAACCCTATCATTCAAGACAATACCGTTAAGTCAAAAGTTCTTTCCGGACAAGTCACCGATGAGAACGGCGAGCCTATGCCGGGCGTTGCCGTGTATGAGTCATCCAATCTGAAAGGTGGCGTGATGACCGACTCGGAAGGACGCTTCTCCATCAAAGTGGCGGGAAACTGCGCCAGTCTGACAGTCTCTTGTATGGGATACCTCACCGAGGACGTACCCGTAAACAAGATTGCAAAGATCAAACTCACACCGGACGCGCAGAGCATACAGGAAACCGTCGTGACCGGTATATTCACCCGAAAGAAGGACAGCTTCACCGGAGCAGTTCAGTCAATAACCTCAGACGACCTGAAACGTGTAGGAAACGCAAACGTGATAGAGTCACTCAAGAACCTCGACCCGTCATTGCTGGTTTTGGACAATCTTTCCCAAGGTTCAAACCCGAACGCAGTCGCAAGTATGCAGATTCGTGGAGCCTCAACATTATCTACCACAACATCCTCACTTAAAAGCGATTACGTATCCGGAGGCAACACCCCTCTGTTCATCCTGGACGGTTTCGAGACAACTCTGACAAAAATCCAGGATATGGATATGAACAGAGTACAGAGCATCACCATTCTCAAGGACGCCTCAGCCAAAGCGATATACGGTTCAAAGGGTGCCAACGGTGTAATAGTCATTGAAACCAAGGCTCTTACGAACGACAAGACACGTGTCACCTACACCGGTAGCGTCACGCTCGAAGCCCCTGACCTTACCAGTTACAACCTATGTAACGCACTTGAGAAGCTGGACATCGAAAACAGGGAGGGCTATTATGTAGATCAGCAGGATGAGGAAACATCTCTCTGGGCTCAAAGGCTCTACAACGAGAGGCTGAAAAGAGCACTGGAGGGCGAAAGCACATATTGGCTTTCCAAACCACTCAGAGTGGGAATCGGTCAAAAGCACTCTCTCAGTATCGAACTCGGCAGCAAGGAACTGAAAGCACTTGCAACATTCGCCTACAACAATGTGGAAGGCGCAATGAAAGGCTCATACAGGAACGTGCTGTCCGGAGACATAAACCTGTCCTACCGCAAGAACAAATGGACATTCCGCAACATTATGAGCATCGCATACAAGAAAAGCGAGGACTCCCCTTACGGAACATTCGACGAATACGCATCATTGAACCCGTACTATACTCCATACGATGAATCCGGAGCGTTGAAGAAGATTCTGTTCTCCGGCACTTACGGTGAAGGCGAGGAAAGATACCAGGCCGACATTGTCACCAATCCGCTTTGGAATGCGAACATCGGCACCAGATATTCAAGTGACTATCTGGACTTTTCCGACAACCTGTATGCTGAATATCAGCTATTAAAGCCTTTGAAAATTGTCGCCAGATTCGGCATTGACACCCAGAGGTCCCAGTCTGAAGATTTCAAGCCGGCCGACCATACCGACTTCGCGACCTCTACTACCAACAGCGACGACGAACTGCTGAGAAGAGGCTCATATAACATCTCAAACGGAAGATATACAACCGCATCCGGAGACATATCCGCACAGTTCAACCACACGTTCAACAAAGTGCACGACATTTTCGCGACAGCGCAATATACAATCTCGCAGACCAAGTACAGCGAAGTGCAGAACTACACGGAAGGTTTCCCGAACAGCAATATGACAAGCATCACTTTCGCAAGACAGTATGCTTCGGACAAGACGCCGACCGGCTCTGACAGCATCAACAGAAACATAGGAGCCCTGCTTACCGCCGGCTACAGTTACGACAACAGATATATGGCTGACGCGACTGTAAAAGCCAGTGCATCGTCAGTCTTCGGCACAGACAACAAATGGGGCACGTTCTGGAGTTTCGGCCTTGCCTGGAATCTGAACAATGAGCAGTTCCTCAAGAGTGCATCCAACTGGCTGAGACAGTTGAAAGTGCGCGGTTCCGCAGGTTCTTCCGGAAACCAGAATTTCGCATCAAACTCTTCACTTCCGGTGTACACTTATTCAAGTACGAATTATTACAACGGATTCTCCGGAGCCACCCTCAACAATATGGAGAACAGGCATCTCGGTTGGGAGCAAAAGATGGACTACGACGTCGGTATTGATTTCAGGACCAACCGCATAAGCGCCACCCTCGATTTCTATATCGCCGACACCCAGAATCTCGTGTTCGCCAGAAGCATTCTTCCGTCCACCGGATTCTCAACCGTGAGCGACAATATGGGCAAAGTGAGGAACAAGGGTATCGAGGCAAGCCTGAGCTGGACCGTATGGCAGAAAGGAAGTTCATTCATCAGCCTTTTCGGAAAAGTGGCATACAACGACAACAGAGTCCTCAAGATTTCCAAAGCCCTGGAGAATTACAACAAGCAGCAAAGGGCTGAAGCAAACAGCGCCAACGGAGCCACGACTGTGATTCAGTATTACAACGGAATGCCACTGAATTCAATCTGGGCGGTACCGTCAAAAGGAATCGACCCGATAACGGGCTACGAAATCTTCGTCAAGAAAGACGGCACACTTACGAACGAGTGGTCAGCATCCGACTTAGTGAACTGCGGTTCTTCCGACCCTAAATTCAACGGTAACTACGGATTTACGGGTGAAGTAAAAGGCTTCGGTTTCAATGTCGTAATGACCTGGAAAGGAGGGGGATATCTGTACAACAGCACCTTGCTCAACAAAGTGGAAGGAACGGACTTGTCCGTAAATGTTGACAGAAGGATATTCACCGGAAGGTGGTATTACTCCGGACAGAACGCTTTATACAAGAAATCATTTGACAGCCAAGGAATCCCACAGACAAAAGCCACGACAAGGTTCGTACAGCATAACAATGTGATGGACCTGTCTTCAGTATCGCTATATTATGAATTTCCGAGCAATCTGATACGCAAGGCAAAACTAGAGCGTCTGCGTCTTTCGCTTTACGCGAACGATTTGTACACATTCTCTTCAATCGATATCGAGAGAGGTACGTCATATCCTTACGCAAGGTCATTCTCATTCTCACTCACAGCAACATTCTGATGAATATGACTGCAGGAATTTTATTTGAAAGTATGAAACGGGCAATATATTTATTATCGGCAATCGCCTCCGTGGCCATTCTGACGCAGTCGTGCGACAAATGGCTGGAAGCGTCATCATCATCCCAGGTCTCCGACAAAAAGATGTTCTCCACGAGGAACGGCTTTCACGAGGCCGTGTCGGGCGTTTATATAGCGATGGGCTCATCCGACTGCTATGGACGCAACTACACATTCTACATAAATGAACTTGTAGGCGTAAATTACTCACCTATTGTCGTCAATGAGTACAAGAACTGGCAAGAGCACACTTACACCAACAACACAGCGATGGCATATATCAACAGTATGTGGCAGAGCGGATACTATATCATCGCAAATGCGAACAAAATCCTTGACGAACTGGACAAAAGGAGAAATGTCATCACTGACGACACGGAGTACAATCTGATTAAGGGTGAAATGCTTGCAATACGAGCTTATGTGCATTTCGACCTAATGAAAATGTTCGGTCTCAGTTCCTGGACAGGTGACAACGCCGGCAAGAAGACCATTCCTTACGTCACGTCATACACATCTGATGTAACTCCTCAACGCACTTATGCACAAACGCTTGAGCTGCTTCAGAAAGATATTGACGATGCTCTGGTATGTCTGGAACAGGACCCTGTCACCGGCAATGCGCCCGAGAATTTCAACGAAAATATCAACACTGACGGATTCTGGAGCAACAGGACCAGACATCTGAATTATTATGCCGTAAAGGCTCTCGCGGCACGTGTAGCCATTTGGGCCGATGATTACGACAAGGCAGCGGAATATGCCCAGGAGGTTATAGACACTGCTTTGGACGGACTGAAAGTCGTAGAATGGATTGATGCCGATGCGCAGTTGAAGTACAGCAGCAACGACAGCAGAGACTGGACATTCTCCTGCGAACATCTTTTTTCACTGGAAGTCACCGATTTATATTCTCTGACCAGTAATTATTGCTTCGGAGGCACCAACTATATGTATCTTCTGCAGGATGATGTTGAAGATGCAATGTTCCAGAGAAGTGACGGAGAAGAAACATATGACGGCGCCGAAGATATTCGCGGATATGCACTGCTGCTCAAATACGGCGGAAGCGGATACAACTCATACAAATTCTACAGCTCGTCTTCTGCGGCATACAAGAACCGCATTCCTATGATAAGAATCTCGGAAATGTATTATATACTCGCTCTGAAAGCATACCTGGACAAAGATTATACGGCGATGCAGAACTATCTTTTTGCCGTAATGATGCATAGGGGATATACATCGGAACTTGTTCCGAAAGCACTGAGTGAGTCTTGGGCTCAAACTAAACTCATAAACGAAATCGCCAGAGAATTTATCGGCGAAGGCCAGATGTTCTATTGGGACAAGATTTTCTGCAGGCTCGAGATCTACAGTATGACTTTATTTGCACTCAACCAGAAAGATGCCACTCTGATATATCCGTATCCGACATCAGAAACTTCCTATGGGCATATACAGGAGAAATAGATTATGAAAATCATACATTATATATCCGCCGCATTCATACTGGCATCGCTGATGTCCTGCGCCAAAGATCCCGTCAAGGAATTCAGCAGGGACAGCGCAACAGTGTATTTCAACGCATCATACAATGCTTTTTCGCTGATTGGGAAAAGCGGCGACGAGATCGAACTCACAATTCCGGTAAATCTAGTAGGGACCGTGGAGGACTATGACAGAGCAATTGATTTCACCATCGAGGACTCCACTGCTGTGCAGGACAAGGATTACAGGATAGTGAAATCCCAGGTGGACGCCGGGAGCAAATCCGGCAGCATCGTAATTGCCGTAAAACAGCTCGATGACGATGTAGATGCCCTGTTCACCAAATTCACCATCAATCCCAACAAGTATTTTCCGGAGACATATTCTTCGAGAAGGTCCGCCGTTATCGGATGGTCAGCCTCATACACACGTCCTAAACAGACCGTATGGCGTTACTGGCACCTTTTCTTCAGCACCGGATACAGCAAGAACTACCACAAACTTATGGTCGAGCAGTTCGGCACAGACATCGAACTATATACGAACAGCAAGGGCTACGCAGCCGCTGATTCTGAACTTATCTACAAACTGCCTACCTGGTGGTACTCGGCATCACGTGAATTCAGAGAAATGGTCAGGGCCCACGATGCAGCAAACCCGGACTCACCGTATATGCACAGTGACGATTATGAGTCTTATGACAACTATTTTGTCCCTGTAGGAGAAGGCACAAAGCCGGACAAGACTCCTACCATTCTCGAAACATTGAAAAATATGTAAGATGAACAAGTTTATCAAACATCTGACACTCACCATATTGACTGGAGCAGTCGCAGTCTCGTGCTATAAGGACCAAAGCACCGAGGCGACTTTCTCTATTCCCGAAATCAAGGTAACCGGACTTGACGACCGCATCGAAGTGGTTTACGGACAGGAACTTTCCCTGAAAGCCGAGGTTTCCCAGGAAGGAAGGACTGCCGACGACTTCACATATCTGTGGGAGATTGATTTCCAGACTGACAGCCCGAACAACCGGCTCGAATTGGCTGATACACCTGAACTGACTTACAAGGTCTCGAACACGCCTTCAGACAAGCCGTACAACCTGTCTTTGAAAGTTACCGACAACATTACGGGACTGACCGCAATATCCTGGTCAAAAGTGTATGTAAGCTCTTCGCTCGGAGAGGGATTGCTGATTGCTTACACCCGTGACGGCGGCAAAACATCCGAGTTCGACATCGTTGCCGACCCTGTGCTGACATACGGATACACCGGCACCACAAGATATACGCGCGAACTGTATTCTCTTGCGAACGAAGGAGCCGTACTAGACGGCAAAGTCCTGTCACTCTCGGAGATTGCCTGCTCCAACGGCTCAACCCTCAACGAAAACAAGATTATCGCAGGAACAGACGCTCATATACTTTCCATTGACCCGCTCACATTCAAGAAAACTGCAGAGGACAAAGCGTTGTTCAACAGCGTGAACGAAACATCATTCAAGACAACAGCCCAGTTCAATTTCGGCGGTTACAGTTCCTGCGCGGTAGTGAACGGAACGCTGTACGGAATCGTGGATATCATAGACAACGTCTATTCAAAGGTCGCCTATGCAAAATCCCCGTCATCCATATTCACAACCCGCAACTTCGGGTATTACGCATTGGATCAAGGATTTGCAGTAGTCTTCAACGAATATGACAGCAAGTTCTACTACGTTTACGGATGGGCTCTGATGAATGGAGCACTGACAGAATATGGCGGAGACTTCACGAAAAATTACTCCGGAGCGGAGGCTTACGGCGGAGGTTGTCTCAAAGGCAAGAAGCCGTCACTGTTCCTCAAGACCGCTTCAGGAGAATGGGTCATCTGCGCATTCGATCCTACCAACAGCGATATTGTCACTGAAGAATACACCGTGGACGGCTCGGATTTGGACAATCTGGTCAGTGTTGCATTCTGCGACAACTCCGATTTGATGTACTACGCCACCGCGGACAAGATTTACTCCGTAATCATCAGCGGCGGAAAGGCTACCGTCTCCGCACTGTCCTGGAAACCTGACTCCGCAGACGAGAAAATCACCGGCATACGCCAATACACACAGGGCTGGTATGGCACCCACCAATATTATTTGGACTCATACGAATTCCAGCTGCCATACAACCGGCTTCAGATATTGATCACAACTTACAACGAGAAGACTGGAGAAGGCAAAGTCTATATGAGGCCTTTCAACATCAGCACAGGACGTTTCACAATGAAAAGCAACGGCACGCTGTCCGGATTCGGAGAAATCACGGCCATTGCCCCGACATTCAAATAATAGAATATGACAAGACAAACAACTATATGGATTGGTATTGCGCTCGCACTGCTGGCGCAAACATCTGCCGGAGCTTCAGAGATGGCAATCTGGCCATTCAAGAAGAAAAAGGCGGATACAGAGAAGGTTGACACCGTAAAGACTCCGAGCAAATATGAAAAGCTGTTCAAGAAGGAACAGAAGAAGGCTGAAGGTTTCATCACCGTGCATCTGAAAGAAGGCAAGGTGTATTTCGAGATTCCTGATTCCGTATTCGGAAGGGATTTGTTGCTCGGCTCAACTGTCAAGTCCATCAGCGACAACGCCAATGGCATTGTGGGTTCTAAGGAAAACCTCATCCATTTCACATTTGTCAAGAGGGACAGCACCGTGTATATGCGCAGGCTAGATTCCGAGTACATTACTGATGACGCGAACATTGAGAGAGCTCTGTCCCGCAGCAGAACTTCATATATTATGAAAAAATTCCCGGTAAAGGCGTACAATGCAGACAGCACGGCTTCTGTCATCGAAGTCACAGGCGTATTCCTGTCCGATGACAAGGAACTCAGTCCGTTCTCAAGTTATGCGGCATACTCCAGATACAACAGAACAGACTCGTTCAACAAAGACCTCTCGTTCATCACCGACGTCAAGGCATTTGATGACAATCTTTCCGTAACATCAAGTATGTCATATACTTATAGCTTAACCAACGCTACGACGCAGAAAACCGTACGGAAAAACGCGCATCTCACCGCGGAAGTGAACAGGTCCATCGTTATGCTTCCGAAGAAGATATATCATCCGAGAACGGCTGACCCGAGAATCGGATTTTTCTTCACCGAAAGGACGAAATTCGCCGGAATCAACAGCATTTCTTCTCCGGTATATTTCGTCAACAGATGGAGACTCGAGCCGTCCGACACTGCAGCATACCGCAGAGGCGAGCTTGTAGAGCCGGTGAAGCCTATCACATATTACATTGATTCAGACTTTCCTGAATGGTGGAAGCCATATATAAGAGAGGCTGTAGAGCAGTGGAACGAGGTTTTCGAGGAGATTGGATTCAAGAATGCGATAGTGGCAAAGGACTTCCCTGCCGATGACCCGGCATTCGACCCGGAGAACATCAAATACAGCTGCATACGCTATGCGCCGATAGGCATCCAAAATGCGATGGGGCCGTCCTGGACCGATCCGCGAAGCGGAGAAATCATCAATGCTTCCGTGTATGTCTATCACGATGTTATCAAACTTCTTACGGGATGGATGTTCGTGCAGACTGCACAGGCGGACAGCCGAGTAAGAGCCAGAGACATTCCTGAGGACCTTCTCGGAGATGCCCTGATGTATGTAATCAAGCACGAAGTCGGTCATACACTGGGACTTATGCACAATATGAGCGGTTCCAGCGTAATACCTGTGGATTCGTTGCGCAGTCCGTCATTTACGCAGAAAAACGGCACCACGACTTCTATTATGGACTATGCCAGATTTAATTACGTGGCACAGCCGGGCGATGCGGAGCGCGGAGTTAAACTGACGCCTCCTAATTTCGGTTCTTATGACAGATGGGCGATACGCTGGGGATACAAGCCGGTATTCGATATGCCTTCGTTCGAGGCCGAGACCGAATACACGACCAAGATGATAAGCGACTCGCTCGAGGCCGCTCCGTTCTACCGTTATGGAAAACAGCAAATGACGGCAGTTCTGTTTGACCCGAGTTGCCAGACTGAGGACCTCAGCGACGATGTGTTGAAAGCATCCGAGCTGGGCATATCCAACTTGAAATATATCACCGCGCACTTTATGGACTGGGTAGCGGACAGCACTGATACCGAGTACGAATTCCGCACTTCAATCTACTCCTCAATCCTGAACCAGTATCTGAGGTACATAGGCCACCTTATGACGAATGTGGGCGGACTTTATAAAAATGAGGTCATCGCAGGTTCTCCTTATCCGCGTTTCGCCAACGTCCCGGGAGACAAGCAGAAAAAGATAATGGAATTCGTCATTGCGCAGTACAATGACCTCGACTGGTTGGACTCAAAGGAAGTGCTGTCCAAGCTGCCGGTAATAGGAAAACCGTCCTCCGCCGTCCGCAAGTCAATTGCTTCCGACCTGTTCGTGGCACCGTTCCTCGCAGGCTGGGCTGACGGCATATCTACTTATGAATACAGCTGCACAGAATGTCTGGACAGGGTCTTCGACTTCGTATGGAAATCATCCGGGAAGCTCACATCGGACAGAAAGGCATTGCAGAAGGATTTTGTAGAAACCTATATGGCGATGGCCGGATTCGCAATGCCGGGAAGCAAGAACGCGCTTGCGGATGAGTCCGAAGATATCATTCCTGAAGGATTGCATATCCACAGTGGATGCTGGGATGACTCCATTCCGATGGGCTCTCTGAATTATGACCCCGTAAGCGGATTCGAATGGATTCCCAGAACAATATTCAATCAGGGCAGTCTCACCGCGGGCACCGTATATGCCGTACTTATGAAGGCATACAAGAGGATGCAGACGCTCAAGGCATCCGCTTCAGAGGAAGACAAGGCTCACTACGATTACCTTATGTCCACCATCAGTTACAGTCTCAAAAACGGAGCAAAGAAATGAGAAAGAAAGCATTAGTTTCGCTCATCCTGGCCTCCGTGCTATTGCTATGCTTTGAGCCTGTGTTCTGCGGTGCCGTTCCTTTCAAATGGTTCAGAAAGAAAACGGCTAAGGCGGACACTTCTGCCGTCGCAAAGAAGAAAACCCCTTACGAGAAGTTCCTCGGCAAGAAGGGACTTGTCTCGGCAAAGGGTTCTATGACAGTATATAAAGACGGCGAGGACGTGTTCCTTGAGATTCCTGATTCACTGGTAGGAAAGGATATCAGCATAAACAGTTACATCCAGTCCAGCACCAATCTGGCGCTGAGCGGCGGTTCTGACGTATCCGGAAGAAATACGTTCTGCAACATCCGGAAGACGGATTCGCTGATATTGTTCACGACAGTCGCACCTGTATTCGCGACAACAGATTCAACAGTCGCAAGGGCGTTGTCGCAATCCCGCTCTGCATCGGTCATATTTTCATTCCCGATCAAGTACCGCAACGGTTCCGGCTATGTCATAAAGGCAAATTCCCTGTTCGACCTGTCCAAAGACAAGACCTTCAGCCTGTATGGAGCCTATTTTGACGACACGCAGATTTACGAGGCCACACTGGACAGCGATTTGTCCGAAATCCGTAAAGTAATGTCATTCTCCGGCAGTGTTGCAGTGGTGCAGGACGCGACATTCAAGGTGCATCTGCTGACGAATTATGAGGAAAATCTGTCTGCAACCGTTGTCACCACGCTCACGATTCTCGGAGACACGACAATGCCCAGAAGGGAGGCTGACAGCAGGGTCGGAGTGAATACCACTTCCATTCAGGCTTATGATTCCCATTCGGGAGTGAAAAAGCTGAACATTGCCGACAGGTGGGATCTCAGAGACGGAAAGAAAATCACAGTCTATATAGACACGCTTCTTCCGCCATCTTGGCAACACGCCATAAAAGAAGGTCTGGAAGCCTGGAATCCGGCCTTCAGAAAAATCGGCCTGGGCGATGTCATATCAGCAAAGCCTTATCCTTCAGACAGTTCCTTCTCGGCATATAACCCGAAGTTCAGCACAGTCTCATTCTTCTATGGAACCGGGCAAAACTTGAAAGAGCCTGTAGGACGATTCTTCAGCGACTACCGTACAGGCGAGATTATGAGCACTTCCATCGACATACCTCGGGACTATCTCAAGTACCTTCAGTTCAAGTGCCCGTATCTTATCGGGGATGTTGACAATCGATATTTCAGATATGGTATTCCGGACGATGCAGTCTGCGAAGTCCTCCGCGCCGACATAATGAAGCTGTTCGGAAAATGCCTCGGACTGACATCCAACTATGCCGGTTCATTGGCATACACACCGGAAGAATTGCGCAGTCCTTCGTTCACGCAGGAGCACGGAATCACCGGTTCAGTACTTGACGATGTGCTGTTCAATTCACTCACGAAACCGGGCGACAAGGAACGCGGAGTCGTTACAATAGTTGACAGGATTGGGCCTTACGACGAATACGCCATAGAATGGCTATACCGGACATTCCCGGAAGGCGTCGATGAGAAACAATCTCTCGACAGCCTTATTCGCAGCAAAGCCGGTATGCGGGAATATCTGTATGTCCCGGCACAATTGAACACCCCTGATCCAAGGGCAAACAAAAACGACTTGGGAAGTGATTTGATAGCTTCATTCGATGCCTCAATGTCACACCTGCACTATGCCGCCGCAAATTCTGACAAATGGCTGAGCTCTCCAGAAGTTCCGGAGGAAGAATTCCGCAATCTTTATGTGGAGTGGATCTGGCTTCAGATGCTGAACAACATCGCTATGCTGAGTCCGGCTGTCGGCGGAATAAAGTCCGAAGATGTGCGCGTGGGAGATGACGTGGCGAGGTTCTCGGCAGTTCCGGAGAGTCTTCAGCGCACTGCCGTCAAGAAAATAATGGACACTCTGCTCGATGTCGGCTGGCTTGACAGCAACAAGAAACTGATGCACCTTTCCGGCGCCTACAGCACGTATATGAGTATGAACTACTTAAACGCCATCCAGCAAAGCCGACTGCTGACCAGACTGGGATTCGTATGCAGGGCGTGCAGAATTGCCGGAAGCACCTACACTGCTGACGAACTTATGTCCGATCTCCAGGGCATTATCCTGAAGAATGTCGCCAAAGGCAAACTGGACAAACACGAAGACACGATGATAGGCATATATCTTTCAAGAATGATATATTTCTCTCCGGTGTTGACGTCGAACTTGAAAGAAGCTATGAGGCTCAAAAACCTGTCATTGACAGAAGATTATACTACCCCGCTGTCATCCGTGGACGAAACAGATACCGAAGACCTAGGATGGCTTGCCGTGAAATACTTGAAAAAAGCAAGAACTACACTTGCCAATGGCAAAGCAAAGGCTTCGGACTCATATACATCAGGGCGGATAGATTATTTGATACAAGTAATAGATTACAGTCTGGGCACTAAATGAAAAAAAATAAATAACTTTATGGTAATGGCATCGGCCGGACCGGATGCCGAATGACGAACTTATTAAACACACGCTTATGAAACATTACTTTTATGCACTTGCTGCAGCACTGGTATGTGTTGCGGCTTGCCAAAAGGAAGAAAAGGAAGACACTCTCGAACTTACGTCTTCATCTTTCGTCGTAACGTCTGAAGGCGCTTCTCAGACAATTCATTTCCAGACGAACAACAGTTGGACAGTATCTGCGGACAAAGACTGGGTGACTTTCGACGCAGTCAGCGGTGACGCAGGTGAATGTGCAGTCACTATGAACGTCGATGAGAACAAGACTTATGACAACCGAACCGCGACCGTAACATTCTCAGCCGGCAAGAAAACTTCCAAGATAAATGTCAGCCAGACCGGAAAGACAGAATTCGGCACTGCTGTGACATTGAATGTAAGTTATGCAGCCCAGGACATTACAATAGCTACCGTTTCCAATGTCGAGTATTATGTCGAGTCGCAAGACGACTGGCTTACCGTAGTAAAGACCAAGAGCAATCCTGAAGAAGGAAGCATTGTGCTTCACGTTGACGAGAACGCCACTGTGGCTGAGCGCTCCGGATCCTTCACCGTTTACACCAAAGACGGCAAATACTCTCAGCAGTACATTGTAAAACAATCAACTGAATATCAGGTTCTTTCATCCGCCAAAGGCTATCATCTCGGCAGAGTGCAGCGTATCTATAATTCAGAGACTTGGGAATACACGAGCGACAACCAGTTTGCTGTAGTCCTTTCAGACGAGAGCACATCTGTCACCCTGGTATTCAACGAGGCCGAAGCCGCTACAGATATTGCAGCCGGAGAGTATTCCGTAGATGCCACAGGTGAGCACAAAGAATTCACATTCTCGCTGAAAACCACTGACGGTAACGAGAAATACTACACCAACATCGTTGCATCAGACTCTGAGACAACAGTTTACGACGGCCTTATCAATGTTGAGGTATCTGACGGCTCCTACACTATCGTAGCCAAGTTATCTGACGCTTCCGAGACTGTTCACTCATATTATTATGAGGGCGCCATCTCATTTGAAGACAAAACCTTCGGTGCACAGATAATAGGTGCCGAATATAACGGAATATACAACACCTATTTCACTACTAAAGCCAACGCTTTCAGCTTCCCTATATATATCAGCAAAGCGGCCAAAGACGGACAGGCTTATCTGTGCTACACATACATTACATTGTACACTCAGGCTGGAGATGTGGACAAGACTTCTCTTCCTGAAGGAACTTATACTTACGAATATCCTTCAGAAGACGAAAGCCAGACATACAATAGCGGCATAACTAATGCAAAACCAGGCACTTTCTTCATTTCATCCAGCAACACTAGCCTCGAGAATTCATCAATAGAAGTGGTGGAAGGCAACGTACCGGAGCTTACGATCACAAGCAAGGGCAACGGTTTCTACGATATCACTCTGAAGGGCAAATTCAATGAAATCCAGAGCACCTATGACGATGATTGGAACGAGACCAGAACAGTTGTAAGCACATTCGACTACAACGGAGCATTCTCTGACGTCTATGCCAAAGTTTCTGACGGCGCGGTTGCTCCGATTCCTGACGGAGACGCCGTATTCAGCAGCGTATTGAGTGCACAATATGTGTCAATGTGGTTCGGGGATCCTTTCGGACTGGGCGACAACTTCTTTGTCTGCGGTTTCCAGTACGTGAACAACAATTACACCGTCTACCTTGCACTCAATGTAAAGGGTGACTGGACTTACGAAAAGAACTATGCCTCTAAATATTGCAGCACGCCGTTCCATACTGGCACATTCAATTTCTCGTCAACGGCAGCCGACGATGCCGTAATGCCAATAAAGTACAACGGCATTTGCTATTGCTTTGTTCAGAACAATTATACAGGAACCAAGATGCCAATCAGTGGCGGTTCAGTGACATTCACGGATACAAGCATTGAGTACAACCTGAAGGCGACGAGCCCGGTTGACGGCAACACCTACACCTTCACAGGTTCGCACGCCGCCACATTCTACTATGCACGTGATTATTCGAAGTATTCGTCTAAAATAACGTTGTAGAAAAACTTACTAACTTTGGAGTTGCGGAATCGGCATTTCGGTTTCGCAACTTTTTTTTCATAATATGCTGATGCACCGCGCGCGACGACAGCGACGACAATGACGGCAGTAACGACAGTAACGACAGTAACGACAGCGCAGGCTGACGCTCAGGCAGTTATGAATACATTAAACCCCCAGGAGGACTCCTAATGAGAATCGAAGAAGCGATACTCTATGTTCTTGTCGAGAACAATGGCGGGCTGCGCACCCAGCAGATTGCCGACATCATAAACCGCAAGCGATTGCACGTCAGGAAAGACAATCAGCCAGTCACCTCAGCACAAGTCTATGCCGTCGTTATGCACCACCCCGACACCTTCGTCAAAGCCCAAGGCCGCATAATGCTGATGATATAGAGCAAAAACATTCCGGATTATCGAGGAGAACCGCGCTGGAGGTTTGACACTTCAGCAGTTGCTGGAGATGTTCAAGAAAGAGATTCTTTGCGGGAAGGTGTAGAGAGTGGCACCGAGCGGCTCGCACAAAAAAACGCCCGGCAAACAGCGATGCTTGTCGGGCGGTGAAAAACAGAAACTTCTTCGTTATTCGTAAGTTACTGTCATCGTCGCAAATGACACAGTCGCACTAATAGTGAAATTCACATTATTTGTATCCGCAGTAGGTGACCAACTCAAACCGCTATTGATAACTACAGTACCGCTATCAGCTGTAATATTAGATATCGTTTTTTCTCCTGGCGTCGCTTCTATCTTTACAATCTTATTTCCTTCAGGGACAGAGACTGACAAGGTATATCCCGTATAACACCTAAACTCAGCATCTTTCACATAGCCATTAGTACTACTTCCATTTTTCGCTGTTACAGTCACATCTTCAGAAGTACCGGATAAAGTTAAGGAATTCGCTTTTACATTTGTAATACTTCCTATATACGAAGTTCCGAATAAAGTATTCCAATTTGCAATCTGAACAGAATTTGCAGACGCTGATGGATTCGCCTCTTGTTTAACAGGAATAACCACTTTTGTAGTCCCATAAGAATTTGTTGCAGCGATAATTATATAAGCTGTTCGGGTTGTGGCTCCAGTGTTAGACGCAGCAAGATAAGAGACTTGACCAAGAGAATACACTGCAGAACACCACGAGGTTTCAATACTACCAGCCTCGTCATCATACACGCCACATGAAACATCACCATCAGAAACAGATACCGACATATTTTTAACTTCCTCGTCATTATACGCCAATGTAACAGATGTTTCAGATGTTTCTATAACCGGAGGAGTGACCTTACCTGATACTATCTCTAAATTGTCTATATAGTAACGATACTGTGTATCACTCGTAATAGTAACCGGAGCATAACTATTAACAACAGGAAGATATATAAAATAGTCTTTATACTCATCTGAAAGTTTTTCAGTATCATAGTTTACGCCATTTACCGTAACCCTTATTGCAGGATTACCACCTGACCATCGTTTCGCCCTAATAATAACTGTGGATTCAGTAGAAAGATCAAGCGGAACAGTTGTCATGATTCCTTTTCCCTTAGACTTGCCTACCCTCAATACGCCATCGCCTCCTGTAAAGATGTTGGAAAACGACGAAAACTGACTAAAATCAGAAACACTTGCAGAGTTATTAGAAGTTGTAGATGCCGCAAAATCTTCTTCAAAAGGAAGCGCAAGTCCTACTTTAGTTGTACCTTCATAACTATACTTCACCGTCTTGATATGACCTGCCGTGAAGGTGACGTCGCTTGTGAGGGTAAGGGTTTTCTCGACACCGTTGACGGAGACTGTGAGGGTTGAACCGCTTGCGACGGTATGGGGTTTGATGGCGATATAGAATTTTGCAGTCTCACCCTGTGCGATTGCCGTGCCATCCTTGACTGTAAGTGTCGCAGTCTTGCTGACGTAAGAATTGCCACTTGACGTATATGCAGGTGCATCTCCAGTGATATCTATATAGTACGTTCCGACAATATCTTCAGTAGAGGTAAACGACACGCTGCTGACCGTAAGAGCCTCTGACAATGTATTTGTCACGTTCACAGCCACTACTGACGTAAGCTGAGTCATCGCGAAAGCAGGCATATCGGAAGAGTCGACATTCTTTACCACTCCGTAAAGAGGGCAGTTAGAGCCAGCAAGATGAGCCCTTGAATCATTGCCCGTCTGGGTCTGAGAAGTTCCACCTATGGTTGTATAGCCAAAAGTATCCTTGCTAACGCCAGCAGGCGTTTTATTATATTCGCTATATGGATAAAACGCATACCAATCATAACTTTTGCCGTCTTCAAGAGCCTTTCCGAGAGTACCCGAAAACACACCGTTAAGACCTTCATCTACAGTAAATTTACCGTCTGACGTATATGTAGTAGCACCAGCCTCAGCGTGAAAAAGATTGATGGCATCACCTTCCGCCCATTTGGTGTGAGAATCATCATTAGTAGTCTTGGTGATTACAGTCGAGACTTCGAATGGAATACCGGAATTAGAGGACTCGTCATCAGGCGAAGCGATTTCTTTAGAATTACAAGAGGCGAGGACAAGCGAAGCGAACAACACTGCCTGCATCGAAGAAAAATAATGTTTCATAAGCCGTTAACCAATTGTCAGTTCATCTTCGTCTTCGTACCAGTCATTAATAGAGGTGCCTCCCGTACTTGAATCCAGTACATCACAATCATAACCGAGGCTAATTACCTCGCAAACGGGAGCGCAATATTCTTTGCTCTCCTGCATCAGAAAGTTTTTTGTCATTTGTTGAAATTATTTGAGGATATAGAATATGCGAAAAGGCTCCGACGCCATCTGACACCGAAGCCTTGAATATATTAATAGAGGATTTTATTCTGGAGTTCCGCTCTCTACCCCCCCCTATGAAATTCGGGAGAAAGTCGAAAATGCAAGTGGCAACGAACAATTCATCACCGGAAAACAAATATTCGCCATTGATTTTCATACCTTGCATAGGAATCGCGCAAATTTACATAAAAATACAGACAATGCAAAAGACGTCGAGCGATGCATCGGGCAGGCGCAATGGCGCCCACTCTGAAGGGCCGCTGCAAAATTTGGTACTAAGCCGGCACAGCCCTTTCGGAAAACGCAGTAAAATCAGCCCCGATTTTATAGGAAAACGCACCAAAATCGTTTTATTCTCACATATAATGGTTTCCTTCCGAAAAGGAAAGAAAATGCGAAAAGTTTCCTTATGAAAAGGAAACGAGCTCAAGCCACTAAACCTCGAAGGGAGCCGAGCGCATCATCAGAGTCCAAAATACCTCTCGAAGAAGGCCTGGAGTTTTTCGATGACGGCATTCTTTTTCGCCTGTCTGTTGCCGCCGCCGAAGCGCGACATCGGAGGCAGAATCTTGTCTATATCCGTCCCGGTGGTCCGCACCTGACCTTCCTTGAAACTGCTTTCGATGAACTTCTCAGTCTCATCAGGCCTGAGATTCTCAGCCGCAATGAGTTCCTGCAGGTCTTTCTGCTTCTGTTCCCGGACATAATCACGCCATCCCTGCTCCACATCAGTATCCGCACTCACGCTGCTGACGAAGCTCACGATAAGTTCTTTCTTACTTCTGAGCTGCATACTGGAGCCGATTGCCTTGCTGATGCTTACAAGAATCTCCTTGTTGACGCAATTGGTATCGTGATATTTCTGCACCAGCATAAGGATATAGTCGATATTGATCTCCACCTGCCGGATGAGCTCAGTCTCAAAGACGAGGTCGTCATTTATATTCTCCTTATCCCCGGATTTACGCTTTCGCCACTTGTCCTGAAGGTCCAGATAATTGCTCTGATAATCCTGCAACTGCCTGTCGCTCAGCATATCCTGATTTTCAAACTGGTCAAATGACGAAAGTATGTTCCTTGATCTCAATATGCTGCTGAACAGGCTGATAAATCTTCTTTCAGCCTCTTCGCCCAGAATCGGCCCACCCTCCGGAAACTCATTCTCCAACTGCTCCACGAGCTCCTTATATCCGTAACAGTGTTTGCCGTTCACCGTGTCATATCCATTGAAGTAGGACAGGAAATCCTTGAGGACGACTATGCTGCTGGCTTCCTTGTCACCGAACAATGCGATCGCATCATCGGTCTCTTTCTGCAAATCCCTGAAACATACGATATTACCGAACGCCTTTACCGAGTTTAGTATCCTGTTTGTCCTTGAAAACGCCTGAATGAGCCCGTGCTGTTTCAGATTCTTGTCCACGAACAGAGTGTTCATCGTGGTGGCGTCAAATCCGGTCAGGAACATATTGACCACTATCAACAAATCCACCTGTCTGTTCTTCATCCTCAACGACAGGTCTTTGTAATAGTTCTGGAATTTGTCGCTTGAAGTGTCATAATTGGTGGAAAATATCTTGTTGTAGTCCTTGATTGCCCCTTCCAGGAAGTCCCTCGACTGCTGATCCAACTGCGTAGTGCTTTCCGGATTCTCTTCCTCCAATATGCCGTCTATCTCTTCTTCGTTCGCCCCGTAACTGTAGATGGTGGCGATTCTAAGCCTCTTAGCTTCAGGGAGTTCCGTCTGCTGTCGCTTGAATTCATTGTAGTAAGCCTTTGCCATCGGGATAGACGCAACCGCAAACATTGCATTGAAGCCATAGACCTTCTGCTCCGTCTTGTGCTCAGCGACTTCCACGCCCTTTTTGGCACTTGCCACCTTATGGATGTCATCCAGCACTCTCAAAGAATAGGACTTGCCGCGGCAGGTCTTCTGGTCAAAATGCTCGAGGATATATTTCACGACCATCGATACTCTCTCAGGCGAGGACATCGCCCTTTCACGGTCTATTGCAGAAATCTGCGTGTCGAGTATTCCGTCTTTCTCCTTGATGGTGTTGACATAGTCTATCCTGAACGGCAGGACATTGCCGTCATTTATGGCATCCACGATAGTGTAGGTGTGGAGCTTGTCGCCGAATGCCTGGCTTGTGGTCTTCAGCCGCAGGTCTCCGCCTGTACCGGCATTCTGCGCGAAAATCGGCGTTCCGGTAAAGCCGAAGAGATGGTATTTCTTGAAGTTCCGGGTTATGGCTGTGTGCATCTCGCCGAAATTGCTGCGGTGGCACTCGTCGAAGATTATCACCACGCGCTGCTGAAAAACAGGATGGTTCTTGTTCTTCTGGACGAAGATGGAGAGTTTCTGTATGGTGGTGATTATTATGCGATAATCGTGATAGCCGCCGTTTTTGTCCCGGTTTTCAAGCTGCCTCTGAAGCACCGCAGTCGAAGCATTGCTGTCCGCCGCGCCTTCTTCGAACCTATTGTACTCCTTCATCGTCTGGTAGTCCAGGTCCTTTCTGTCCACCACGAAAAGCACTTTGTCAATGTAGGGCAGTCTTGAAGCCAGTTGTGCGGTCTTGAATGAAGTCAGAGTCTTGCCGGAACCGGTCGTGTGCCAGATATATCCGCCGCCCTTGATGGAGCCGTATTGTTTGTAGTTGTTGGCTACATTTATTCTCTGAATTATCCTCTCCGTGGCGGCAATCTGATATGGTCGCATCACCATCAGCATCTTTTCGCTGGTGAACACACAATACTTTGTGAGAATGTTGAGCAGGGTGTGTTTCGAGAAAAATGTCTTGGTAAAATCCTGCAGGTCAGTGATTACCTTATTGTTGCCATCCGCCCAGAAGGAAGTGAATTCAAATGAGTTGGAGGTTTTCTTAGAGCGGTTTCTGCCACCGGTCTCCAGTTCCTTGATATGATTGGCGCGGGTGGTATTGGAGTAATACTTGGTGTTTGTGCCGTTGGAGATTACAAATATCTGGGCATATTCGTAAAGGCCGCATCCCGCCCAGAAGCTGTCCCTCTTGTATCGGTCAATCTGATTGAAGGCTTGCCTTATATGCTCCCCTCTTTTCTTCAGCTCAATGTGCACCAGAGGCAGGCCGTTGACCAATATGGTGACGTCGTAGCGGGCGTCATAGTTGCCGTTTTCTTCGACATATTGGTTGATTACCTGGACGTAATTGTTGTGGATATTGGCCTTGTCGATAAGGTAGATGTTCTGGCTCTCGCCGGTGTCTCGCTTGAGGACTTGGATATAGTCTTCTTGAATTTTACGGGTTTTGTCCGCGATGTCGTCATTCTTGTTCGCAACACATTCGCCGAAGAAGTGCGACCACTCGCTGTCGGTGAAATGATAGGAGTTGAGTTTTTCCAACTGCGCTCTGAGGTTGGAGACAAGGTCGGCTTCCTTATGGATTGGAAGGTACTCGTAGCCCTGTTCCTGCAGCAGTCGGATGAATTCTTTTTCCAGTTCGGCTTCACTCTGATAGGCGTCGGCAGTTTTCACCGCGTGTTCATAAGCCGACACCACAGTGTATTCCGCGCTCTCCGCTATTATATTGTATTGCGACATATTGGTTGACTATTTGAAGAATCCGTCAAGACATTTCAGGGTAGCAATCCTTATGTCGTCAGCCTCGGTTTCTCCGAATCCTTCAGCCGTAGCGATACTGATTACCTCATTTGTGGAAGCATCCAGCAACTGGACAGTGATTTCAATCGAGTGACCCAAAGCATAGTTTTTTCTTCCGCTTTCACCATAATTCACCACTATGGTCTGAGCCCTCTGGCTTTCATTGATTTCCTGTACCACCACGAAGCCACGCTTCATAAAATAGCCGGCAATGACATTAGAAGGAATTACACTTTTACCGGTAGTTGCACTGTACACTCCATATTGAGTACCGACAGCCCCTCCCGCAATGGAGGTCAGTTCCTGCGTCGGTGTTATATATACATATTTGTATTTTGAGAAATCGGGAATCTTTGAAATTGTTGCATATTGTGGTACTCCACAACTTGACAGCCCGACTGCCATTACTGCAAAAAGAGCTAGAAGTTTCAGTGTTTTCATAATTATATACGTTTAAAGGTCAATAATTTATCGCGATAGTATTCATATTGCTGCCGGCGTTTCTCGATTTCGGCCGGGAGACCGGCGGTGAGGTCGCCAAGTAAAGCATAAAATTTATCAAGAATAGCTACAATCTCGTTCTGTACAGTTATGGTTGGTATTGGGATTACAATCTTAGCAAACTCCTTCTTTGACACATTGTATCTAGTAACCCCATTTGCTGTCCTACAAATCAACTTCCTTATAGCTGAGCTTCTAAAGAGGAATTTCATAAAGTCCGGATTTATCCCTGATAAGTCATTAAACCTGAACCCAAAACAAAAACTATTCAAATACAATTTTTCCTCTATATGATGAGTTAACACCGAACACATTCCACACTCATCTGGAGTTTCGGATGACCCCGTGAAGAGAAGATCCCCATATTGAACAGTATTTTGCTTTTCTCCATCGAAAATCCTCACGCTATCAGCGACATCAGTAATAAGTGCTGGATGATTGAAGACATTCACATAAGTGATAAACTTAGCATTACCATTTTGGAAATCTTCTTTTGATTTACCAGACAGCCCAGAATAGAAAGTTCCTATCTCACTCATCTTCATCCACTTCACTTTGTCCTGATACCCCCCCCGATTGAAATTCAAGAGGTTATCAAGATAATAATTGTACTGTAGCTTTCTTTTTTGCAGTTCTGCTTGCAGTTCTGCTTGCAGTTCCGTGAAGCGGTCCAGAATCCGGACGATCTCCTCCTGCACCGGCATCGGCGGCACTGGGATTTCGAGGGATTTAACGATTTCAAGGTTTATGCTAGTCAGAGCACCTTGCGCCATTCCTTTGAGTGAAAGGTACGACATTGATATCCAATAATATAAATATCTATAATTAAGAATCTCCCTCTTAGGTATTAGAGCACATACAGATTGATTCGCAGTTAAATCTATCAAGGTCATGGCAGACCTTGCCACTGTTGCACCTGTCATAGCAATTAAGACGCTGTGCTTTTCCACCCATTTTGCAGATGATGAATTATAGCCTTCCTCTGTTATTGTTTTCTCAGTGGTTGTTATTTCATTAAAATTAACTTCACCCGATCTAAGCCAAGGAATAGTTCCACCATAGTAGGCACTGTTAGAAGAAGTCGGTGTACCGCCTGCAAAGACTTTTTGACACACATCTTTCAGCGGCCTATATTCTACCCCCCCCCGGACAGTATTT
>CAVENC010000028.1:0-31180 GCA_963617065.1 Butyricicoccaceae bacterium | reverse complement strand
TTTTTTTACTCAAATCTTTTGGAAGTATGGGATTTTGTCGATAAATTTGCAGTCCAATTTTGGATTAACTATAATTTTATTAAAAATGAAAAACGGAATTCATCCCGAAAACTACCGTCTTGTAGCTTTCAAGGATATGTCAAATGACACAGTATTCATCACTCGTTCTTGCGCAACTACCAAGGAAACTCTTATGGTCGATGGAGTTGAGTATCCAGTAGTGAAAGTCGAGATTTCAAATACTTCACATCCATTCTACACCGGCAAAGTTAAGCTCGTTGACACCGCTGGTCGTGTGGACAAGTTCTACCAGAGATACAAGAACAGACAGAAGTAATTCTGCTTCGGAATATAATGAGAGAGGAATTCTGGATTTCAGTTTTCCTCTCTTTTTTGTATTCTCCTGATTTTTGAGCGGAGAACTCAATTGCTTTTATGTAACCTGATCCCTTGAAACGGCTTGGTTGCAATATCTAAATGACGGTTAAATCATTATGTTGTTCTCTATGTGACAGAATGTTGGAATAATTTGCTATATTTGGGATTCGAGAGGATGTGATTGAAAAACATCCGGAAAAATTCTAAACACTTGTGCTATGGCAAATCAATTGGATGAAATGACCGGACCTGTCAATGAGAATGGTCGTGATGTGCACGTGATTGAGCGTCAATTACCCGTAAAAGTCGGCTTCGGATCATTTCTGTTTGAGGTTGCACTTTGGGTGACAATTCCGATTCTGGTTCTTTTGTATGTTTATGTGGTGAACCCGGAAGTCGAAAATGCAAGGATGATAGCCATTATAGGTTGCGCTGTCGGCATACTGCCAGGGGTGATATTCATATTTATGAAAATCTCGGCAAGGAACTATTTTCAGCAGCTTGAGCAGAAAATCCAGGCGGAGGCATCGAATATCGACAATTTCATTGAGCAGCGTGTTGTGGTTCTTCAGAATGTCGCAGGCTTGGTTGAAAAAGCCGTTGAACTGGACAAGGACGTTATGAAATCTGTTGCGGCATTGCGCGGCGGTTCTGTCAATGCGGAGAATAGAAGCAATGTCAATCAGCAAGTTACCGCTGCGTTCGGTCGTCTGTTCCCTCAAGTTGAAGCATATCCGGATCTCAAGGCTCATAACGCGATTGCAGACGCGATGCAACAGAACAATTATCTCCAGCGCGAGATTACAGCGGCGCGCACGGTTTACAACAGCCGTGTAAGTCAGTGGAATACGAGCGTGTTCTCGTGGCCTACCAAGCAGATTGTTGCCGCTCATCAGGGTTATACGACACGCATTCCGTTTACGGCATCTGCGGAAACAAGAGAAAAAGCGAACGCCAAGTTCTTCTAAACGTCTCCCTAAATGATTCAAGATATCTATAATCCGCTTTCCGAATATCGGGATGTGTTTTCAGAGCGCTTCAAAGATATAGCGGAAGACACATTCGCCGAATTGGCGGCTGAAGCGAAGATAGATGTCGATGCGAATAAGAAAACTTGTCGCCAGTTATATTCGGATGAGAAAAATCTGGCATCTGTAAAGTCGCGTATCCGCAGAAACAAGACAATTTGTGTGCTTTTGTGGCTGGCACTTATAGGTGGCGGCATTGCGCTGTGGCTCAAATATGCTGAACTTGACGATAAGTCATTGGCAATGGCAGCGGCCACTCTTGTGTTGGTGCTGCTTATTCTTCTTGCCGGAGTGCATCCGAGGATAAAGAAACTTAAATCCGATCGCGACCGACTGAGCAGGGAACTTGAAGACTTGAAAAACAAGGCTTGGGAGCAGATGTCTCCGCTTAACCGCCTGTATGACTGGGATGTGCTTACCCGAATGATGGTGAAGGCTGTCCCCAAACTCGAATTTGATCCGTATTTCACGGTTCAGCGCCTTGCCGACTTGAAGGCAACCTACGGCTGGGATGACTCGTTCAATGCCGGCAGGTCGGTTCTCTACTCGCATTCTGGATTGATAAACGGCAATCCTTTCGTAATCTGCCGTACAAAGATGATGCAGATGGGGGTCAAGACATATACAGGTTACAAAACAATCTCCTGGACTACAACTGAACGTGGCAGTGACGGACAGTATCATACAGTCAACCATTCGGAGACACTTACGGCTACGGTGACTGCTCCATATCCCGAGTATTTCGAAAAGACACGTCTCATTTACGGCAATACCGCCGCTCCGGACCTGATATTCAACCGCAAACAGAGCAATCTGGCGTCACGGGAGCACAGTGCCGCCTACAGACGTGCGCGCCGACAGCTCAGGCGGAAAGCAAATGACTTGAAGAAGTCAGATTACGCTATGATGACCAATGAAGAGTTCGAAGTGGCGTTCGATACGAGGGACAGGAACAACAACCAGCAGTTTGCGTTGTTATTCACTCCTCTTGCTCAGGAAAGTATGCTTCAGTTGCTAAAGGATAGCAAAACGGGATATGGCGATGACTTCGATTTTTGCAAAAGTAAGATGATAAACGTCATTGTTCCGAAACATTTGCAAGGACTGAGTCTCGATCTGAATCCTGATCTGTACAAGACCTTTGACTATGAAAAAGCAAAATGTGATTTCTTGAATCTCAATACCGAATATTTCAGAGCAATATATTTTGCGTTCGCTCCACTTCTGTGCGTGCCTATGTATCAGCAGATCCGTCCTCAGGAAGCTATATATGGACGGGAGATGAAGACTCGCAGCTCGTTCTGGGAACACGAGGCGTTGGCGAATTTCTGGGGAAATAGCTATTTCAAGCATCCTGAATGTGTTACGGACTGCATACTCAAAACCTCAAGCCAGAATGATTCCAATGGAGAATCGCTGATTACCGTCACGGCCTACGGTTATCGAAGCGTAAGAAGATTGTCAAACGAGACGGTCTTGGGCGGAGACGGCAAACTTCATACAGTCCCGGTCTATTGGGATGAATATCTGGATGTTACAGGGTACGGGCATATACGCATACACGAAGATAATGACTTTGAGGACAGTTCGGCTAGCCAAAGCGAAAGGATAAGTCATATCAGTTCTGTGTTGAGCGACACTGATATGAATGTTTACAGAAGACATATAGCCTCAAAGGTATAGCCTTGCAGGAATTTCCATAATTTTCGGTTTCCCAAACGTATTTTTTAAGGATTTTTCTTAAATTAGCACGATTTGTATTCTTATATTTTAATTGTGAACGGAATATGGAAGAAGTGAAGAATGAGGCTACAGAGCCAAAGAAACTTAATTTCCTTGAAGAAATCATTGAATCGGACCTGAAATCAGGTAAAGTGGACAGTGTACTCACGCGTTTCCCTCCGGAGCCGAACGGTTATTTGCACCTTGGACATGCCAAGAGTATCTGCATAAATTTCGGTCTGGCTCAGAAATATGGCGGTAAGACTAATCTTCGTTTTGACGACACGAATCCTACCAAAGAGGATACCGAATATGTTGATTCCATAAAAGAGGATATCCAATGGCTTGGATTCCAATGGGATAAGGAAAAATATGCCTCTGACTACTTCGACCAGCTTTACGAATGGGCAGAAGAATTGATTAACAGGGGATTGGCTTATGTTGATGATCAGTCTCAGGAAGAGATAAGCAAGGGACGCGGTACCGTGGATAAGCCTGGCGTAGAGAGTCCATATAGGAACAGAAGTGTAGAGGAGAATCTCAAGTTGTTCCGTGAAATGCGCGACGGCAAATATGCTGACGGCGAGAAGGTCCTCAGGGCGAAGATAGATATGGCGAGCCCTAATATGATGTTCAGGGACCCTCTGCTTTACAGAATCAAACACGCTTCACATCACAGGACCGGCGACAAATGGTGCATCTATCCGATGTATGACTATACACACGGACAGTGCGATTCAATCGAAAATATTACACATTCCATCTGTACATTGGAGTTTGATGTCCATAGGCCTCTTTATGACTGGTTCATCAAGACATTGGGCATCTATCCGTCACATCAGTACGAGTTTGCCAGACTGAATCTTACCTATACTCTTATGAGTAAGCGTAAACTCCTTGAACTCGTGCAGAAAGGGCTTGTAAGCGGTTGGGACGATCCTCGTATGCCGACGCTTTGCGGAGTAAGGAGAAGAGGTTACACTCCTGAAGCGCTGAAGATGTTCTGCGAGAAGATCGGTGTGTCCAAGCGTGATCAGCTTATGGATATCCAGCTTCTGGAATGGTGTGTTCGTCAGGACCTTAATGCCAGGGCAAACCGCTATATGGTAGTTGAAGATCCGATCAAAGTGACACTTACCAACTGGGAAAACGGTAAAGTTGAATGGTTTGACTGTCCGCTTAATCCTGCGGATCCGGAAGGAGCAAAGAGAAAGGTTCCGTTCTCCGGCGAGCTTTATATCAGTCGCGCAGACTTTATGGAAGATGCTCCTAAGAAGTTCTTCCGTCTCAAACCTGACGGCGAGGTTCGTCTGAAATATACCTATATCATAAAGTGTAACGAAGTTGTAAAAGATGCTGAAGGCAATGTGGTTGAACTCAAATGTACATTCGATCCTTCTACGCGTCCGGGCTCAGGCGAATGGAGAAGCGTAAAGGGTACAATTCATTGGGTGTCAATAGCTTACGCCAAGGAAATTGAGCTCAGACTTTATGACAAGCTCTTCACATTGG
This sequence comes from Butyricicoccaceae bacterium, assembly GCA_963617065.1. Classification (GTDB taxonomy): domain Bacteria; phylum Bacteroidota; class Bacteroidia; order Bacteroidales; family UBA932; genus Cryptobacteroides. The sequence goes on along the minus strand of CAVENC010000028.1, from coordinate 26,540 downwards.
CAGATATGAGCCAAGTTCCTGAAGATAAGGACTATAAGGATTTCCTCAATCCGCAGTCACTTGTCAAGGGCGTAGGTTATGCTGAGCCTGCTTTGTTGGAAGATAATTCCGGAATCGCAGTACAGTTCGAACGCGACGGTTATTTCTTCAAGGATAAGGACAGCACTCCTGAGCATCCTGTATTCAACAGAACCGCTACCCTGAAGGATTCGTACAAGCCGGAGTAGCATCGTTCAGTTGGACATATATAGTCAATGAACTATGATGAAGGAAATGACTCAATATGTTAATAAAACAAGGATGGCTGAAAAATATTTTTTGGCTATCCTTGTTTTAGTTTTCTTTTCTTGTAACGCGTTCGCCCAGAATAATCTGAAGTATGTGGATGCAGCCGGGTTGACAATCATCGGCAAGCCGATACCTACCGCCAAACCGTTTACACGAATTGACACATCCGTATTCAAATTCAACAAGTCGTCTATTGACAGGAAAGCCACTCAATCTACCGGTCTTGCAATTTGTTTCAGGACTAACAGCAAGAATCTCAGGGCTAAATGGAAAACCGGTCCGGGCAATTCAGGTGCAAATATGACTGCAATAGGGCAGAAAGGGCTTGATTTGTATATTAGGGATGGTGGCGAATGGGAATTTGCAGGTGCGGGGGTGCCTAAGATGTCTGGTCATCAATATGATCAGCACGAGAGTGAGCTTGCATTAAATATGAAGGACGGTGAAAAGGAGTGTTTGCTCTATTTGCCGTTGTTCGACAGTGTGGAGCAATTATACATTGGTATTGACGCTGACAGTGCGGTAGAACCTATGGATAATCCGTTCTCAAAAAGGATTGTCTTTGTGGGCTCCAGTATAACGCACGGAGCTTCTGCAAGCAGACCAGGGATGTGTTATGTCGCATTATACGGCAGGAAAACCGGATACTATTGTATGAATCTCGGTTTTAGCGGTGACAGTAAGCTTCAGGAAGAGTACGCGCGCTATTTGGCGGAAGTTGATGCCGATGCGTTTGTCTTTGATGCATTTTCCAATCCGTCACCGGAAGAAATCAGTGCCAGATTTGACAAATTCGTAGATATTATCAGAGAAGCTCATCCGGATACACCGCTGATTTTCTTGCAGACTGAATGGAGGGAAAAACGTAGATTCAATACGAAGGTCGATGCTCTTGAGGCTGAAAAACAACGTGTTGCTCGTCAGGAGGTTAACTCTCGTCGTGAATCTGATAAGAATATCTGGTTTGTGGATTCTGAGGGCTATCTCGGCAATGACGGGCTGGGCACAGCAGATGGGGTCCATCCAACTGACCTGGGTTTCATCCGTTGGGTTGACAGAATGTATCCTCAGTTGAAGAAGATATTCAGACACTATTCGTTATAGTGCGTGTCTGTTACTGATATGCAACGTTTGCAGCCGTGCGGGCATCTTAGAGCGGTACGTTTTATGAAATCTGAATACGTTACAAAGAATTTGAAGCTGTTTTGATGTATTTTAATTATCGGTGATAAAGATGAATGCTGTTCCAAAGTCGATTATATTTATGAGAAAGTTGGCCGTATTGGCCTGCTTTCTTCTTTTTTGCTTTAATGCGAACGCTAACATAAATGTTTTCGGACTTGATTCTCTGAATATTCTTGAGCCTGTTATGGAAGGGGCTGTCAGTGCTCCATCTGCAGCTACAACTGATTCTCAGACATTAGCCACGAATAGGGTGACCAAGGTCGAAGGCACTCTCCGTTATCATAAGGGATATATCTATACCTCGGATAATCAGCCACTCAGTATCAGCGAACTGCAATATTATTTTACGCCGAAGGATGTAGAGAAATACAGACGTAGCCGAAAGACCTATAATTCCGGAAAAAGTGTTCTTGGCTTCGGTTGCGGAGCCGGTTTGCTGGGCGGCGTCTCAGTACTCTCAATGGATGCCGGAATAACTGATACCAATTTGCTGGTCCTTTCTGCATTTACCGCCATAGTGGTCATCACGCCTTGTACGCTCGTCGGAGCGCCTATGGTCTGGATATCGAAGGCCAGGATTAAAAGAATGGTCAGAGAATACAACTCAAGATATATCTTCGGTGATGACCTTACTGAAACCAACTAGGGAAATTATCTGAATAATTGCTATATTCGCGGTTTGTAATGCATATCTGAAATGTCCAGGAAACTGCGGAACAATATTCGAAACTTTAAACTTACTATGAGGCTTAAACTGATTTTGAGCCTCAGTTCCATAGCCATAATTCTGCTTGTGTCCAGTTTTATTTCGATAATGGAATACAGCCGAATGAGCAATTATGTCTCAGAACTTATTGCAGCCAACATAGGTAGCATAAATGCGTCCCAGAGATTGGCTGACGTAGCAAACTCATACAATCTCAGCATCTTGACCGTGATTGGTGACAACTCCATCAAGAAACTTCCTGAACTGAGGCAGAATGATTTCATAGCTCATTGTGACAGTCTGAAAGCTTCACTGACTTCAGAAAAGATGCTTCCGCTGGCGGACTCCGTGCTATATTCTTACTCAGCTTATATGCTTCCGACGCTGGAGTTGCCGCAGGCAATTCTGTCTGACTTCATCAATACCAGGGAATGGTATTTCGACAGACTTCAGCCTAAATACAATCGTCTCAGATCGGATATCAATATCCTTAACAACGCTATTTACAACGACTTGCAGAAGAACTCCGCAACTTTCGAGAGGGGATTCTACAGAAGCATTATTCCTGGTGCCGTAGCTGTCGCAGTAGGTCTGCTCCTCGTGTTGCTTCTGCTTTTCTTCCTGATGGCGTATTACGTAAATCCTATCTACAAAATGCTGAGCGGCCTCAAGAATTACCGTTCGCTCGGCAGCAAATATTCGTTTACATTCGACGGAGACGATCAGCTATGTGAACTGAACGAGGGCATAACAGAAGTGGTAGGGGAGAATATCCAGATGAGAAAGCGCATTAAAGCATTGCGCGAAGCTATGGAGAAGAGCAATCGGGAGGGAAACAGCTGATGAATCTGAAGGTTATATCCAGAAATGTGGGATTCGCGCTGCTGGCCAGTGCGTTCTTTATGTTTCTGTCCATTATGGTGTCTGTCTGGAACGGTAATGACAGTGCGCTCGCCGCATTGATCATTAGTTTCACGATTACATTCGTAGTGGGTATATTCCCTTTCATTTTTGTCCGTAAATCTCCGAATATCAGCCTGAAAGACGGCTATATGATCATTGTGCTTTCCTGGCTTTTGTCGTTTGTGTTCGGAATGTTGCCTTACGTGCTGTGGGGCGGTCCGTTCTCTGTAATCAACGCTTTATTTGAGGCGGTGTCCGGGTATACCACGACAGGGGCTACGATTCTTACAAATGTCGAGATGCTGCCGGACAGTCTTCTTTTCTGGAGGTCATCAACACATTTTATCGGAGGCTTGGGAGTAGTTGTTTTTCTTCTGCTGATTATCCCTTCTTCAAGTCCTGTGCGTCTTAGGCTTACCAATATGGAGATTTCATCGCTTTCGCGCGAGGGGTACAGGTCCAGGACAAACAAGACTGTATGGATTTTCACGGCTGTCTATTTCGGTCTGGCTATATTCTCATTCCTCTGCTATTGGATGGCGGGTATGCCTGTATTTGATGCGGTCAATCACGCTTTCAGCGTTACGGCGACAGGCGGTTTTAGTACAAAGAATCTTTCCATAGCGGCGTATAACTCCACACTCATAAATATCATCACCATTATATTTATGTTCTTGGGCTCAGTGCATTTCGGAATCATATATATGGTATTCGCTACCAAAAGTCTGAAACCGCTGAACAATCCGATATTGAAATTCTATGTTTCTGCCATTCTGATTGCAGCATTGGTTACAAGTTTTTCATTGAGGCTCAATGAAGTAGGCGCGTCTTGGGGCGAATCTATGATGGATGGATTTTTCCAGACAGTCAGTGCTATATCCACGACCGGATTCGCTATTTCCGACAACAATACGTGGCCGATGTTTGCTTCCATAGTGCTTGTGCTGATTTCCGTGCCTTGCGGTATGGCAGGTTCTACGACCGGTGGTGTGAAGTCTGACAGAATGTTGTTGATGTTCAAGACGATAGGCCAGCAGATCAAGAGCTCGATACATCCGTCCTCAATCAATCAGGTTCATATCGGAAACCATATTCTCTCAAATGACGACATCTATCCACATATAGTATATATAGGACTGTATTTTATGACTATTGCAATGTCAGTGGCATTGACAATAATGTCAGGTATGGGAGTCGGTGATTCGGTAGCTGCGTCCATAACTTGTCTCAGCAATGTCGGTCCTGCGCTTGGGGAAATGGGAACATTGGGTAATTTCAACACCGTTCCGATTTTTTCCAAGGTCATATTCATATTTGATATGTTCTTGGGCCGCGTGGAGATATATCCCGTGTTGGCGGTTATAATGATGGCGCTTAGTAAAAAAGCAAGATAATCACAGATAATTATTTGAAAATGAGATTGATACCTATCTACACTTGGAATAAGAGTATTAGAAATTTCGACCATAACAGAAAACTATTCATCAAATTGCCGTGGGCACAGGGTGTTATCCTGCTGGCTTGCGTTGTCATTGCGATGGTGCTGGCTAACTTGCCGTCAACCAAAGAGTTTTACCATAGCATTTTGGAAACGAATCTGTCGATATTCATAAAGTTCGGCTCGTCTGAAGGCATATATTTCCCGCACGGTCTGACTGTTGAGAGCTTCATCAATGACATATTGATGACCGTATTCTTCTTCACTGTGGGCCTTGAGATACGCAGGGAGATGAGTGACGGCGAATTGTCCAGTGTAAAGAAGGCGATGATGCCTATCATAGCAGCGTTCGGAGGAGTGGCAGTGCCGGCGCTTATTTATTCGATCGTCAATTTCAATACGGCTGCGTCATCCGGATGGGGGATACCGACAGCCACTGATATTGCTTTCGCAGTCGGTATTCTTTCGATTCTTGGAGATAAAGTGCCGGCTTCACTGAAAATTTTTCTTACAGCGTTGGCTATAGCTGATGATCTGATTGCCATTCTCGTCGTGGCTCTATTCTATGGCGGCACAATAAATTTCACTCTTCTGGGAATAGCAGTCATTCTTATAATCTTTGTCTTGATAATGAATAAGTTAGGCGAGAAGAGAATGATATATTATCTGATCCCTGCAGCTGCGATATGGTGCCTGTTCTATTATTCAGGAATCCATTCGACAATGTCCGGAGTAGTGATGGCCTTCCTTGTTCCGATGACTCCGAGATTCAATGAAGCATATTTCAACAGAAAGAAGAAACAGTATCTGAAAAGGATGAGCAAGTACGGAGAGATGGCAGTGCTGACAGAACCATTCCCGAACGGACCTCAGAGACATTGTTTGAGAAGATTGGCTGCAATATCATCCGGAAGCATAAGTATGACGGCAAAACTGGAACACGCGCTTACGCCTTGGGTCAACTTCCTCATTATGCCGATATTTGCCCTCGCCAACGCAGGAGTGGAAATTCCTGACTTGTCGTATTTCAATGTGTTCAATTATGACGCGGCGCTGGGTAGCGTAGGAATGGGCATATTCCTTGGGTTGCTAATTGGAAAGCCTTTGGGCATATCTTTGGCAAGTTTCATCGCCATAAAATTGCACGTGGGGGAGATGCCGGATAAAGCGTCTTGGAAAATGCTTATTGCCGTAGCCTGTCTGGGCGGAATCGGATTTACAATGTCTATTTTTGTGGATACACTGTCATTCGGCGATCAGATTCCGGAAATTACTGCAAGGCTTAGAGATATGGGAAAGGTCGCAGTGCTTATGGGCTCGTTATGCGCCGGCATCCTCGGTAGCATCCTTATAACGATTATCGATAAAGCATCTCATAAGTAATCTCTCTGACTTGGTAGTGTCTATTGAATAGCTAACGTCTCTAATCTGTGAAAGGATTGGGGACGTCTCTTGTTTATGAGATAAGCGGAGCGAAGACAGGTGCAAGGAACACTGTGAGTATACCGCTTACGACAATTGATAGACTGCCCATAGCGCCTTCTATTGCTCCCATTTCCATCGCTTTTGTCGTTCCGATGGCGTGCGAAGAAGAGCCTATGGCGATTCCTTTTGCTATCGGTTCGTTGATTTTCAGAAGTTTAAGGAACTTTTCAGCAAATATGTTTCCGATGATGCCTGTGATTACAATGGAAACAACCGAAATGGAAATATAACCTCCAAGTTCTTCAGAAACTCCTATGCCGATTGCCGTTGTGATGGATTTAGGCAAGAATGTGACGTATGTCGGGTGGTCAAATCGGAAAATCAGAGCAAATGCCAAAATGCACAGCATACTTGACAAAACTCCTGAAAGAATGCCTGCAGTCACGGCTTTCCAATTCCTTTTGAGAAGTTCCAGCTGCTGATATAGCGGTACAGCAAGGCAGACAGTCGCAGGGGTGAGAAGGTAACTTATAAGTTCAGTGCCCTTTTTGAAATTTTCGTATTCGGTCCCTGTAAAGAGCAGTACACATACGACTATGACAATCGAGACCAGAAGCGGATTCATCATTGACCAACCCGTCTTTCTTCTCAGCCATAGGCCAGCCCAATAAGCGGAAAGACTGAGCAGAACTCCGAAAAATACAGATTCTGATATTATATCGTTCATTTCTTTTTCCCTCTACGAATGACAATCTGCGTCACAAGTCCTGAAACTCCCATTACTACGAATGTGCTTACGAATGTGACTGTCAGATATTTGACCAAAGATGTACGGACAATTCCCCAGGAATCTATGAGTCCAGTTGCAGCAGGTATGAACATAATCGGCATCGCCGCAATCAGGAATAAACTCACGTCCCTTATGTCGCTGACCTTTACCAGCTTGTTTTCAAGCGCGGCGAAAAGAAGAATTATCCCGTAGATGCTTGCCGGAATAGGTAGCGGTATGAAATGGTGCAATAATTCTCCGGCGAATGAAAATGCTATTATTATTAGAAATTGAATTACGAAATTCATAGCATTGAAATGAAATTTTCAATCAGTTTAGCTGACTTCTCGGCTCCGAGCAGACATGAATCAAGGCACAGATTGTAATCAGGGGCGTTACCCCAATCAAGTCCGGTATAGAATTTATGATAAGAAATCCTGCACTCATCTGTTCTGCGTACGAATTCTTCCGCATATTTTATCGGAATCTGTTCTTCTGAGCAAATGTTGTTGATTCTGGACTTGATGTCACCGTGCAGGAAGATGGACGTGAGATCTTTTCTTTCCCTGAAGATATAATTTCCGCAGCGTCCTATCACGACACAGTCCTCAGAGCCGATCATTTTGTTGAAAGCCTTGCGGAAACGTTCGCGTACTGCGGTACGGTCATCATTGTAGTCGGTGATGGCATCCATCAGGTCATCTACAGGAAGCTCCTCGAAGAAATTTTCCATATCTTCAAGCATACCTTCGCGTAAAGCTTTCTCCATTAGGCTCTTGCGTGTGTATAGCTTCAGGCCGTAATCTTTTGACAAGATTTCTCCGACGTGCAGTGCCCCGCATCCGCACTGTCTGGCAATAGTTATCAGCATTTTTCTAGTTCGTTTATCATAGCTTTGGCAACCGCTGCGGAAGCGCCCTTGCCTCCCAATGAGTCGCGTATTTCCTGATATCCTTCCAGCATTGTTTGTCTGTATTCCTTGTCTTCAATAAGTCGTATGACTTCTTCCAGTACATTGTCCGGTGTGAAATAGTATTGAAGCAGCTCTCTGAAACAAGTCCTGTTCAGTATGAGGTTACCCAAACTTATAAAGCGTATCTTTATTATCTGCTTGGCTATCACAAAGTTGATTTCTGCGCCTTTGTATGCCACGACTTGCGGTGTACCTATCAGCGCGGCCTCCAGTGATGCGGTTCCGGAGTTTATAACAGCCGCCTCAGCGTGTCTGACAGCAGCATAACTCTGGCCGAAAACAACTTTTACGTATGATTCGCGACCTTTGACGTAATCGGAATAATCGGATAGGGAGCGGGAAGGAGCGGCCGCAACTATGAATTGATAGTCAGCATATTGAGGTAGTGCACGCATCTTGTCGGCAAATTCCATGAACACCGGCATCATAGAAGATATTTCTCCGGTTCTGGAACCGGCCATCAATGCGATGAAAGACTTGTCTTCTGTACCGATACGTTGAAAGAATTCTGCTCTGGATTCTTTCAGTGCTGCTGAATTGTCGATAGCATCGATGAGCGGATTACCTTTATATATGAAATCGATTCCTTTCTTCTGAAAATACGGAATTTCGAAAGGGAATACTATGAACAGTTTGTCCACGTATGCCTTGAGCTTTTTGATTCGGCCTTCGCGTGACGCCCAAACTTTCGGCGCAATGTAGTAGAATACCTTGAAGCCTTTCTTGTGGGCAAATTCAGCAACCCTGAAGTTGAATCCGGGATAGTCAATGAGAATCACAACGTCCGGCTTCCACGCCAATATGTCAGAGAAGCAGCGTTTGAATCTGTTCATATATGTTTTTGCTTTCAGCACAACCTGGACGAATCCTATGATGGCCGCATCTTTATAGTCTTGAACGAGCCCGTTGCCTGACTGGTGTTCCTTGTAAACGGAATTCATCAGATCACCGCCCCAGAAACGTATGTCGGCATCAGGGTCTTCAAGGTATAGCCCTTTCATAAGGTTCGAACCGTGCAAGTCACCCGATGCTTCACCTGCTATGATGTAGTATTTCATGTATTGTTATGCTTTTAGTTATGATATTTCCGTTATACGCTCAAAACTCGACGTTGATCAGTATTTCGGCGAGAGCCGCACATTCGTGCGATTGAAGTTCAACTGGGGACCGTATTCCCCAGACCCCTTGGGGCGCTGCGCTTCGAATAAGCTTCGAATTTAGTAAAACTCCCTCGGTCTTACGCTCAAAAACTCGACGTTGATCAGTATTTCGGCGAGAGTCGCACATTCGTGCGATTGAAGTTTAACTGGGGACCGAATTCCCCAGACCCCTTGGGGCGCTGCGCTTCGAATAAGCTTCGAATTTAGTAAAACTCCCTCGGTCTTACGCTCAAAAACTCGACGTTGATCAGTATTTCGGCGAGAGTCGCACATTCGTGCGATTGAAGTTTAACTGGGGACCGAATTCCCCAGACCCCTTGGGGCGCTGCGCTTCGAATAAGCTTCGAATTTAGTAAAACTCTCTCGGTCTTACGCTCAAAAAACTTGTCGTTGTTCCGTATTTCGGCGAGCCTAAAAATCAATGTCAAAGTTGTTGTTGAGCAATCTTTTATGCTCGTCGTAGTCAGTTGCGTCGATATTGTCCGGAACTATGCTTATATATCCGTCAGCCGTGAGCCAATGGTCAGCTCTTGAGTCATTTGTCGTGCCGTCAATGAAATCTCCGACCATCATAAACAACTTTTCACCTTCTTCATATTTCGCCACGGAACTCTGTCCAAGCATTTCCGGGGTGATTCCGAACTTGCTGTAGGCCTCAGGATCCCATTCCTTGAACTCGCGTGTCCAATATCCATATCCCTGGTAGCCCACGCGTATTCCCTTTATGTCTTCTGCAGGAAGATTCGGAAAATTCACATTGTAAAATATGCCTTTCTTCTCCGGCAAGTCTGACATTATCTTTTTGAATATGTCCGGGAAGTATTTCTTGACGGCGGAGAAATCTGCGTCAGGGCTAATCGCTTCAAGTGAAACGCCGATTGCAGGAATACCGTTAAGCGCGGCCTCCTCTGCAGCGCCCAGTGTACCTGAATAGCAGGCTGCCGTAGCGGCATTGGAACCGTGGTTGATTCCGCTCAATACCACGTCCGGCCTGGTGGCATACGGACCGTTTATTCCGAATTTTATGCAACTGGCAGGCGTAGCGTCAAGATATGACCATTTACCTGGTTTTTCTTCCGGAAGTTCCTTGTAGGCTATTTGCTTGAGTCCCAATGAAACTGCCATGCTCATACCTGACTGGTGGCGCTTTGGAGCAACAACTGTCACATTGCCAAATTGGCACATTATTTCTGCCAATGTATGGATACCTTTGGCAATATATCCGTCGTCATTTGTGATTAATATATTCATAAAATAAGGAGTGAGTCTTTTATTAAACGATACAGTCTGATGTCTGAAAAAATTTCTATACAAAGATAGGTAAATATTCAAATTTTTGGCTAATTTTGCACCGTTTTTGTAGCATAGGCGCTCGGAAACTTAATGTTTGAAAATTAAAGTTTAACTTAATTATAATCTATTAACAATGGTAAAACTTGGTATTAACGGTTTTGGCCGTATCGGTCGTATGGTTTTCCGTGCAGCCGTTGAGAATTTCTCAAAGGATATTGAGGTTGTAGGTATCAACGACCTTCTCGATCCAGATTATCTTGCATATATGCTCAAATATGACTCAGTTCACGGAGCATTCAAAGGTGAGGTTTCAGTAGAGGGCAACACTCTCGTAGTAAACGGTAAGAAGATCCGTCTTACAGCAGAAATGGATCCTGCAAACCTTAAATGGAACGAGGTTGGCGCAGATGTAGTTGTTGAGTCAACAGGTCTCTTCCTTACAGACGAGAAAGCTCGCAAGCACATCGAGGCTGGTGCAAAGAAAGTCATTATGTCAGCTCCTTCAAAGGACGCTACTCCGATGTTCGTATTCGGTGTTAACGACAAGACTTATGCAGGTCAGGACATTATCTCCAACGCTTCTTGCACAACTAACTGTCTTGCTCCTATCTCTAAGGTTCTCGACGAGAAATTCGGTATCGTACGTGGCCTTATGACAACAGTTCACGCTGCTACAGCAACTCAGAAGACTGTTGACGGTCCTTCAAAGAAAGACTGGAGAGGTGGTCGCGGTATTCTCGAGAATATCATCCCTTCTTCTACTGGTGCTGCTAAGGCCGTAGGTAAAGTTCTTCCTCAGCTTAATGGTAAACTTACAGGTATGTCTCTCCGTGTTCCTACATCTGACGTATCTTTCGTTGACCTTACTGTAGAGCTTGCAAAACCTACCTCTTATGAGGAAATTTGCGCTGCTATGAAAGAGGCTTCTGAGGGCGAGCTCAAGGGTATCCTCGGATACACCAACGAGGCTGTCGTTTCTACAGACTTCCGCAACGATTCTCACACCTCTATCTTCGATGAGAAGGCTGGTATCCAGCTCGATCCTACTTTCGTAAAAGTTTGCGCTTGGTACGACAACGAGTGGGGTTACTCTAACAAAGTCCTCGAGATGGCTCGTGTAATTTCTAAGTAATTTATTTAGAATATATATGAAAGAGTCCTGCTGATTTGCAGGGCTCTTTTTTTCGTTATATGACAAGTTCTATGTAAATTTGGAACGTAAAACGAACTGCAATGAAATCCATTAAGGAACTCTACAAAATAGGCCGCGGACCGTCAAGCAGCCACACTATGGGCCCAATGAGGGCGGCCCGTATTTTTCTCTCGGAACATCCCGATGCGAATAGCTTTCAAGTAACTCTTTACGGAAGTCTGGCGGCTACAGGTAAAGGTCATATGACAGACATCGCCATTACTGACGAACTTGAAAAAAGAGCTCCGGTAGAGATTGTATGGAAGCCTTCCGTATTCCTTCCGTTTCATCCCAACGGTATGAATTTCAAGGCGTTCGATGCAGAAGGCAATGAGTTAGGCGACTGGACTGTATATAGTGTAGGCGGGGGAGCCCTCTCTGAGGGTAAAGCGAAAGGTGACCGCTTTGAGATTTCAGGAGACGTATATGATTTGGAGCGTTTGTCCGATATCCAGCATTGGTGTGAAGACAACGGTATGAATTATTGGGAGTATGTGGAGAAATGCGAAGGACCTGAGATTTGGGATTATCTCAGAGAAATCTGGAAAGCGATGAAAAAGTCAGTTGAAAGCGGTATTGAGCACGAAGGTGTGCTTCCCGGTCCGCTCCATCTGGCGAGAAAAGCCCCTGCATACTATGTAAAAGCAACCGGATATAAGAAATCATTGCAGACAAGGGGTTTCGTGTATGCCTATGCTCTGGCGGTAAGCGAAGAGAATGCGTCCGGAGGGCAGATTGTGACGGCACCGACTTGCGGCGCCAGTGGGGTGCTTCCCGGAGTGCTTTATCATTTGCAGAAAGGTCACGAATTCAGTGACACCAAAATAATACATTCTTTGGCTACCGCCGGGATTATCGGAAATGTCGTGAAACACAATGCTTCAATATCAGGAGCTGATGTAGGGTGTCAAGGGGAGGTAGGAGTAGCTTGTGCTATGGCAGCCGCTGCAGCAAGCCAGATTTTCGGCGGTACTCCGTCTCAAATAGAATATGCAGCCGAGATGGCACTGGAACACCATTTGGGAATGACGTGCGACCCCGTCTGCGGACTTGTGCAGATTCCTTGTATCGAGAGAAATGCTTTTGCGGCAACTCGTGCGCTGGATGCCAATCTATATGCGGCATTCTCAGACGGAAAACATAGAGTTTCGTTCGACAAGGTTGTGGAAGTTCTCAAACAAACTGGCCACGATATCCCGTCACTTTATAAAGAGACAAGCGAAGGCGGATTGGCCAAAGGATTCGGCGAGTTATAAAATGCCGTTTTTTACGGCGTTAAGATCTACAGGTCCGTCAATTCCATACACAACAGCCTTGTCCGTGAACTGCCACATAGTCCAGTCTTTGCGGTCCGGTTGTGCTTCTCTGTAATGGGCTACCCAGAGCGGATAGCTGGTTCTTATATCATTGTCCAGAATGTCCTTGATGAATGACTCGGAAGAATAGATTATGGGCTTTCTGCCGTAATGTTTCTCAACGATGTCAAGCCATTCCTTTATGTGTGCGTTCAGTTTGGCTACCGAGCAACCTTTGTGTATTGTTTCAATGTCAAGTATCGGTGGCAGGTCGTTGGTGTCAAGGTGACCTACTGTCTTTATATAGTTTTCCGCCTGTGAGGCAGGATTTTTAGAGGACCTGTAAAAATGATATGCGCCTAGTCTGTATCCTGCAGCCTTGGCATCGGCTCTGTTCTTCTTAAACTTCTTGTCTTTTAGATTATTGCCTTCCGTTGCCTTAAGTATGACATACGATACCGGATATATGTCGACAGCAGCGTTCACGGACTTTGTCGAGTATCCTTTCCTGTCAATCATAACGCTAAGAGAGTCCCAGACTATCTTACCCGTGTTGTGATGTGAGAGATCAACGGCGAATTTATATCCGCGTACAGGTATTTTGTCTCCGTTATCGCTCTTTACGAATCTAGGCCTGGAGAAAATCACGCATAGCGCAAGAACGGCAACTATACCTGCAGCTATCCAGGCACTTGCCATTATCTTCTTGCCTTGTTTTCCCTTATTGACGTGCGATGTCTTCTTGGACAAGGTTGTGGCTCTTTTTGCTGGTGCTTTGCTCAATCGTGGAGTGTTCCAAGTTTTCCCGGATTTCGAGTTGTTGGATTGTTTTGCACTCTTTGATGGATTTTTGCGAGATGGAGTTCTGCTTGATGTGGTTTTAGATAGTGTTCTTCCTGACCGGGAGTTCTTTAGTTGCTGTGCCCTGGCGCGCGGTGAAAGATTGTTCTTGGAAGTATTTTGTCTGCGCCTGTTTTCCATAATTCGCACTCGGTTATATCAATCTGGTCGCCCATCGCAACAAGGGCTCGAAAGTGGTGTTTCGCACCTGCGAAACTTAATTTACCTATTGTAAAATTAGTCAAAATTTGTATATCTTTGAAGAGATAAAATTAAACTGTTATGCCAGAATTAAAAGGATCACGCACAGAAGAAAATCTCAAGACTGCATTTGCAGGTGAGTGTCAGGCACATACCAAATATCTTTATTTCGCATCAAAGGCAATAAAGGATGGTTACGTGCAGATAGGAAAATTGTTTGAAGAAACAGCCAAGAACGAAAAGGAGCACGCAAAGATTTGGTTCAAATTCCTTCACGGAGGAGAAGTTCCGGATACAGCTTCAAACCTTGCAGACGCAGCCGCAGGCGAAAATTTCGAATGGACTGATATGTATGCAAGTTTCGCCAAAACTGCTAAAGAAGAGGGCTTTGAAGATATAGCATTCCTTTTCGAGAAGGTTGGCGACATCGAGAAGACTCACGAGGAGCGTTACCGTAAGTTGCTTGAGAATGTCAAGAGCGGTGTAGTATTTTCTAAAGACGAGGATATGATTTGGGAGTGCTCAAATTGCGGTCATATCGTCATCGGAAAGAAGGCTCCGGAGGTTTGCCCAGTCTGCAAGCACGCTAAGAGTTATTTCCAGATTAAAGCAGAGAATTATTGATGCAACTCGAGGTGTGACCGCAACGGATGAAGGTTGTCGCCTCAGAAGGACGTGCCACCCGCGGCACGGAAGCGGGTGACGGCATCCGCGGCTAGCGTAAGCTAGGCGTGATGACGTCAGGGGAAAAAGAAGTCGGAGATTTTCGCTATGTAGCAAAATCTCCGACTTCTTTGACTCCGGATGAGGCGAGCAACCTTCGCCGTTGCGTTCCATCCTGCCGTTCTTTATTTCTTCATAAAGATGAACGCAATGTTCAGCAGCAGATAGTAAATGAATGTCAGCAATACGATGAGTGACCAGTTGAGCCCCAGTACCAATACCGGTATTGCCAGGCAGACAATGCCTCCGAGAAAACCGATTCGCTGAATTTTCGTGCGATAATCACATTCGATGTCTTTGCCGAATTTCATTGCGAACATCGGAATTTCGCTTATTAACAATGCTGACAGCACTACTGCAAGGGTAGGCAAGAACCAATAAGTCAGACAGGCCTTGGCAAGAAAAGACAGCGGTGAAAAATACACATAGTAGGAGAGTGAGCCGCATATCATTGCTGCTGCAGGTGTCGCTAGACCGATAAACGATTCGTGCTGCCTTTCGTCTATATTGAATTTCGCAAGTCTCAGTGCTGAAAATACTGCAAGAATCAGAGGAATGTAACTGACAAAACTGTTTCCTACGCTATTACACATTGTTTTATGCAACATTATTGCAGGAAGTACTCCGAAGCTTATCATATCGGCCAGAGAATCCAATTCTTTGCCAATGTCAGAATAAGCCTTGAGCATTCTTGCTGCAAATCCGTCGAAAAAGTCAAAGATAGCTGCAGCCAGCATCAGCAAGAACGCAATGTCTATCCTGCCCTGCAAGGTAAAAATCACCCCAAGAGTGCCTGACAGCAGGTTCATTGAGGTGATAGTGTTTGGTATATGCTTTATTATTTGCATACGATTCAGAAAGTTATTTTATTCCGAGTTCTTTCTTAAGAGTCTTTGGAAGCGCATCCTTGTGAAGAACGATATCCATTGAGCGGCCCTTGACAAATGCCTCTGAAGCATACCAGATGCCATTGTATTTGCCGGCTGTGCCCCAGGAATTCTTTACCATATAGTATTTCTTTCCGAACTGGTCACGTGCGATTCCGAAAATCTGCATACCGTGGTCATCTGTCAAAGTCTTGTTGTCATAGCACTGCTGGCGGTATTCCTGTGTGACTTCAACTTCTTCAGGTGCCTGCGGTTCTTCCGGTTTGTCAGTTCCTTTGCCTACCCATCTTTCCTGATCGGAACCTGACGTTTTCTTAGGCTCGTCCTTGTAGAGAATAGCCAGACCGTCACGGGTGAATCCTTTTTCGCTGACGTCAGTACCCCAAAATGCGGTATATCCGTTTTCCAGCGCATTGTCCAATGCTTCCATAAATTCATCGATAGGAACATTCCAGTCCATATCCCAACGCCAGTTGTCGCTGATTTCCAATGCGAATTTCTGGTAGAACGGGTGATGAGAATATGAAGTCAATGAAACATAGTCATCTGGATTGATTTTGTAGTAGTCGCGATATTCTGCTGGAGTCCAAGTCTTTCCATTGTATGTGAACTCAGTAGGGCATTCTCCGAGATATGCGTCAACAATGCCTTTGAATGCTGTTTTCCAAGCGGTAGAAAGTGTCCTGTTAGGATTCTTTGCGATTGCTTCCACGAAACCGAGAGTGGTGGCATCGAGTTCTCCGTGTACAGGCAGTTCTGTGCCGTAGTTTGTTCCGTTCTGGGCGGACTGCGGAACTAGACCGTAATCTCTTACGACGTGAAGAACGTCTCCGGCTTCACTTCCTGCTGAGAAATTCAGTTTGCCGTCAAGTCTTACATATTTTTCTGCGCGATCCTGGTATGAATGGCTGACCACGAACATTTCAGAAAAGTCAGGATACAGAGTAGTATCTTTGATGTTGTTGATTCTGATTGCCTCAGACTCAAGGAATCCGAGTGTGGAGAAGCACCAGCAGGTACCTGAGCGGTATTGGTTCTTGACAGGAGTAATCGGATTAGCCTTTACTGTTGTAAACTGATACTCAACTGGCTTTCCAGGACCTTGAGGTTGCGCGTTCATCAAAACAGGAACGCACATCACAATCATTGATGTTGTCAGAAAATTCTTCATATACGTGTTTGTTTTAATATTTCTTACACGATTGCTACCTTCAGGAAGGCGCACATCTTGACAAATATATGCAATAATCGCTAATTTTACAATTTGAAAGGAACACGGACAGCCTTATGCGAAATTATACGATACTATATGTTCACGGTATGGGCGGGGGTGTTGACAGCAGAATTCCGTCGATACTCAATTCACACATAAATAGTTACATTGCACCGGAAATCGAGGCCCATATCGATGTTATTGTACGCACATACGACATTGACCCGTCAATAGCGTGGAATCAGATAACATCCTGGAGGGACGAATTGAGACCTGATCTCGTTATCGGTGAGTCTCTCGGCTCTCTGCACGCCATCCAGTTGAAAGGAGTTCCGCATCTTTTTGTGTCTCCTGCAATCGGCGCGGCGCGTTGGATGGCGTTTGCCAGTTGGCTTCCAGGAGCTGCCAGTCTTATGAGGATGATGTTCAAGCCACATCCGGGGGAGCGCCAACCGCTTGATTTCACACATAAGGTCCTTAGTCACTTTCGCGGAATGCGGAAAAGAGTGCTGGACTGTTCTCCGGAAAAAGGCGGAAGTGATTACTTTTTTGCGTTCTTCGGTACTGATGATACATACAGAAGAAGCGGAGTCGTCAGCGTAAGGAATTGGTCGAAATATTTCGGTCGGGACAGCTATAAAATATATAAAGGTACTCACTATATGGAAGAGGAGTACCTTTATTCAATGCTAATTCCTAAAATTCTGGAAGTGCTGGAATTGCCGATGGCTTAAAATCTACAGCCAGCTGATATGTGATTCGGGTGTATATTATTTTCTGCCCGGGTATGCCGCAAGGCCGTTCTCCAAGACGTCGAGGGCTTTTTCCAACTCAGGGATTTCAAGCACGTAAGCCACACGTATATGATTCTGGCCGACTCCTTTGGTTTTGTAGAAAGAAGCCGCTGGTGTAACCATCGTGGTTTGTCCATTGTAGCGGAACTCTGTAAGCATCCATTTCGCGAAATCTTCAGCATTGTCAACCGGGATTTCTGCGATTGTGTAGAATGCTCCCATAGGAACAGGGGAATATACACCCTCCATCTTGTTCAGCCTTCCGATCATATAGTCGCGTCTGGCGATATACTCTTTCTTGACGGCGTCAAAATATGACTGCGGAGTGTCAAGCGCTCCTATTGCGGCAATCTGTCCATATATCGGTGGGCACAACCTTGCCTGTGCATATTTCATAGCGGCTGTCATCACCTCTTTGTTATGGGATATGATACATCCGATTCTGCATCCGCATAGATTGTATCTCTTTGATACTGAATCGACAAGTATGACGTTCTGCTCCAGCCCCGGGATGTTCATTGCTGAGAAGTGAGGCTCGTCTGTATAGCAGAATTCACGATAGACCTCGTCTGAGATGAGGAATAAATCGTGCCTTTTGGCAACTTCACCGATCTCCAGCATATTTTCCTTTGTATATAGTGTGCCTGTCGGATTACCTGGGTTGCTTATGAGAATCGCCTTTGTGCGCGGGGTGA
This sequence comes from Butyricicoccaceae bacterium, assembly GCA_963617065.1. Lineage (GTDB taxonomy): Bacteria > Bacteroidota > Bacteroidia > Bacteroidales > UBA932 > Cryptobacteroides. Next base: position 8,560 of record CAVENC010000028.1, on the reverse strand, counting down.
TAAGTTTCTCGAACTCGGAAATGTCCGGAACCTTGAAACTGTTCTTTATGTCAGTCGGAACGGCCTTGAGTGTGATGCCGTTCATAAATGCGAATGTATTGTAATTTGTGTAGAAAGGTTCCAGCACGATTACTTCGTCACCTTCATCGCAGGTGATCTGAAGTGCAAGATTCACGGCTTCGCTGCCGGCGACCGTCATAATGATCTCCGGAACTTCGATGTCGATACCTATCTTCTTATAGTATTTCTCCACAAGACCTCGGCGCAATTCGATGAGGCCTGCCGAATTTGAATAGGAAACGTGGTCAAGGGTGTTCTTGCGCACGGCTTCGAGAGCGCATTCCGGAGATTTGATGTCCGGCTGTCCGACATTCAGATGATATACTTTTGTGCCTGCGGCCTTGGCTGCATCGGCGAAAGGAACAAGCTTTCTGATAGCCGAAGCCGGCATAAGCTCAGACTTGTGGGATATTTTTGCCATATATTACGTTTTAGTTCTAACTATTACCGTTTTAGTTGAAAAAATTATCATTTAAGGTGGTACAAAGATAGTGTTTTTTTTTACCTTTGCGGGCGTACTTAACAAAATCAAAAACATTATGTCAACTTTCAGACAAAGAGCCTTGGACGATGCAGCCGCTCACACAACAGAGCGCTACTTCGTTGAGAAGAGGCCGGTTTCGGCTTACTTCGGAGAAAATGTGTTTGACCTCGCTAAAATGAGGAAATACATGTCTCAGACTGCTTATGATGCTGTTTTGTCAGCTGTTAAGGTCGGTAAAAAGATCGACAGAACTGTAGCGAATGAAATTGCTTCAGCTATGAAGACTTGGGCGATCGAGAAAGGTGCAACGCACTACACTCATCTCTTCCAGCCACTTACCGGAACTACAGCCGAGAAACACGAATCCTTCGTTACAGTGAAGGACGGTCAGGCATTCGAGAGATTCAGCGGAAGCGCACTCGTCCAGCAGGAGCCTGATGCATCCAGTTTTCCTAGCGGAGGACTGCGTAACACATTTGAGGCCAGAGGTTATTCCGCTTGGGATCCTAACTCTCCAGTCTTTATTCTAGACGGAACGCTCTGCATACCGTCAGTATTCGTGTCATACACAGGAGAGGCTCTTGATATGAAAGTGCCTAACTTGAGGTCCATCCAGGCTTTGAGCTCTGCCGCGACATCTGTATCTAATCTTTTTGACAAGTCTGTAAAAGCTGTTTCTGTCAATGTCGGTCTCGAACAGGAGTATTTCCTTGTTGACGAAGCATTGTACAATGCTCGTCCGGACCTCAAACTCTGCGACAGAACCGTAATAGGACATACGTCAGCAAAGGATCAGCAGTTGTCAGACCACTACTTCGGTGCAATTCCAAGCCGTGTGGAAGCATTTATGAAGGACTTCGAGACTGAGGCATACAAACTTGGTATCCAGCTTCAGACAAGACATAACGAGGTTGCTCCTAACCAGTTCGAATGTGCTCCTGTATTCTGCGAAGCTACCAAGGCAATCGATCAGAACATGCTTCTGATGATTCTTATGCCTAAGGTTGCTGAAAAGCATCATCTGAAAGTCATCTTCCACGAGAAACCGTTTGACGGCATCAACGGAAGCGGCAAACATTGCAACTGGTCTATGCAGACAGATACCGGAGTGAATCTCCTTTCTCCAGGCAAGACCCCTACAAAGAATCTTCAGTTCCTCGCATTCTATTCATCAGTAGTACGTGCAATTTACAGGCACAATTACCTGCTTATGACTTCAGTCTGCTCACTGAACAATTCATATAGACTTGGTGGACACGAAGCTCCTCCTGCAGTAATGTCAGTATTCTCAGGTTCAACACTTGCCAAGATTTTTGACAGCATATTGAATATGAAGGACTTCTCTGACGCTGAAGCAAGCAAGGCTTCAATTCAGATGGTAAGTTCAATCCCTGAAATCGTTCAGGACAACACCGACAGAAACAGGACATCTCCATTTGCTTTCACAGGAAACCGTTTCGAGTTCAGGGCTGTAGGTTCATCTGCCAATGCTGCAAGCGCAACTTACGTTCTTAACTCAATCGTTGCTGAGAGCCTCAGGAAGTTCCGCCAGGATGTCGATGAACTTGAAGCAAAAGGTGAAACCCGTCAGAATGCTGTGCTTACAGTCGTAAGGTCTTTCATCGCCGAGTCCAAGAATGTAATGTTCGAAGGGAACGGCTACAGCAAGGAATGGGAAATAGAATCAGAGCGCAGAGGTTTGAAGGCCGTACGCAATGTTCCTCAGGCATACAAAGTGTTCTTGGAAAAGGATTCAGTTGAGATGTTCGACAAACTTGGAGTCCTCACTCCGGTTGAGTCAGAGGCACGTTACGAGGTTTTGAACGAGACATACGTGAAGAAACTTCAGATTGAGGCCAGATTGTTGGGCGATGTATGTCTGAATCATATTGTACCTGCTGCGGTAAGTTATCAGAATATTCTGGTCAAGAGTATTCAGGGATGCAAGGACGTATTCGGTGATGAATTCAAGTCTCTCTGCAAAGCCGATATGGATACCTACAAGAAGATTTCCGGTTTCGTAAATGATCTTTCGGCTGATGTGGAAGCTCTTGTCGAGGCAAGAAAGAAAGCCAATAAGGTTGAAGATATGGCAGAAAGAGCGTATCTTTACTCGACTGAAGTCAAAGATGCTATGGACAAGGTGCGTTACAGCGCAGATCATCTTGAGATGCTTGTTGATGACGAGCTTTGGCCATTGCCTAAGTATAGAGAACTGTTATTCTTCTAATAAATTAATTGTGAAGAGGTTACTAGTATTGTTACTCATAGTGTCACCGGCCTTCGTGGTTTCCTGTTGGAACCGTGGGGTCGGTGACCCTTTGTCAATACCGTATGTCAGAGGTGTATTGGCGGATACCGTTTCTGCGCCTTATACTCTGATTCGGGATGCGGGTATGGACGGAAAAAATGGAACAATTGCAATCATAGGCCCGTTCGAAGACGCTTTTTATTATGCGGAAGAGCTGCTGTCCTGCGATTATTTTGACAATGTTGACGGAAGGAAAGATTCTGACGGCTTGCCTGACTTCGCTGGAGAGACTGTGGCTGTAATCAGCGATAATGCAAATGCTCCGTATTCTGGATACCTGCAGAATGGAAACGAGAATTTCCTTAAAGAAGTTAATGTCAAGAACTTCATTTCTGCAATTGACACTGTTTGCTCAGCCAATCAATTCGAAGTGAACAATTCTCTTCGCAAACAAAGTTCAAAAGTAATAATACTGGGATCTTCCTATGCTTCAGCATTCGGATATAGCGATATTATGGAATTATATAATGTGGCGAAACCGGATATAGAAGTGATTTCTCCTGTTCATTCGCTTATAAGATATGCAGTTGCAAGACACGGAACGGATGCTGAGCTGGCAGTCTGGACCAATGAGTCCATATTGGGAGCAGGAGTTTATTCTATCGTGTTCGAACAGTTGTCAAAAGAATATCCTTCGTTGGAATACACTGCATTCTGTCCCACTTCAAAACTTGGATATAGAGAGCGTATTCTTTCATTCTTAAGGCTTTACAAGGCTTCAGGACAGGAAAATCAGATAAGCGCTGTGCTTGTTGATGATATTCCGTTACGTGCGGATTCCCTGAATGTCACTTTGGAAAAAATGATTGCTGAGAGAGACGACAGTTTAAGGATTTATGCAAATTTCATATCTCCGAAATTTGAGTTTATAGATCCGGGACAGGCAGTTGCTTCAGATTGTATTCATTATCTGCGGGCAAGCAATTCGTTCACGCATAAAGTGGCCTATCCGAATGTGCTCCTTTATGCGACGTCTCCGGTATTGGGATTATCCTCGTCTGACTATACTTCAGACGGTGATTATACGGACAGTTTCAAATACGGTAGGGCAGACAATGCCGACAAGAATTCTTATGTTCTGACATATTGTCCGTGGACTTCACTCGACAACAGTCAGAAATTGTGGTTAGAGAAATTTGCAGTAAAAACATTTGGGAACTATGTTTCAAATTAGTGTACAACCGGAGGAGATCGAGAAGTTGCATCTTGCTGCATTTGAGGGAAAAATCACGGTTATAGATAATGAAGGCCCCGAATTCGACAGAGCTATTTCATATTTGGGCCGCCAGAAGGTCATAGGATTCGACACGGAAACAAGGCCCAGTTTTACTAATTCCCAGCCAAGATCTGGCGTCGCATTGCTTCAACTTTCAGGTCCTAAAGAGGCTTTTCTATTCAGAATTAAGCACTTGGGAATGCATAAAAGACTCTGCCGAATACTATCTTCAGAGAAAATCATAAAAGTAGGAGCTGCGGTTCACGATGATGTAAAGGGATTGCAGAGATATCGTGATTTTGATGCCAAAGGTTTCAAGGACCTCCAGAAAATGGTCTGGGAATACGGTATCAAAGACAAGAGTGTCAAGAAGATGGCCGCGATTATTCTCGGTGTGAGAATATCCAAGACACAGCAGTTGTCAAATTGGGAAGCAGAAGTGCTTTCAGCGTCTCAGATGCTTTATGCGGCAACAGATGCCTGGGTCTGCAGAGAAATGTACAATCTACTGATGAAGTCGGAGAAAAATCCGCTTACTCCCGATCAGATGCTCCCTCCTGCACAAGTTCCCAAACCAAAGGCACCGAAGCAGGAACAGAATGGTTCAGGACAAGAGAATCAGAATTCTGAGTCAGGAAACAACGGTGAGCCTGAGGACAGAAAGAAGCGTCGCAGGAAGAAATATAATCAACGCCGGAGATATTATCAGAACAGGCGCAGACGTAAAAACAAGAACAAGAATACCAATAAAGGAATAGATAATGGCAAAGATAATACTGAAAAGAGGTAGGGAAAACTCGCTTGAGAGATTTCATCCTTGGGTTTTCTCCGGAGCTATAGCTCAGATAGTCGGAGATGTAGCGGAAGGAGATGTGGTTGGAGTATATAGCTCCGACGGCAGGTTTTTGGCATCAGGCCATTATCAGATAGGTTCGATTGCGGTCAGAGTGCTCAGCTTTGACGATTCTGCCATCAATGACGGATTCTGGGAAGAGATGTTGTCCAAAGCGCTGGCAGTCAGGGTTGCCACGGGTCTTGCCGACAATCCGAATACAAATTGCTATAGGCTTATTCACGGTGAAGGCGACAATCTTCCGGGACTTATTATAGACTGGTATGACGGCGTCTGTGTGATGCAGGCTCATTCTGTCGGAATGTTCCGTGCGAAAAAGCAGATTGCTGCGGCTCTCGTGAAGGTATATGGAGACAAGTTGAAAGCCGTTTATGATAAAAGTTCAGGTACAGCACCGTTCAAAGCTGGACTTGACTTGGTTGACGGTTATCTTTATAAGAAAGACGGTTTCAATGATGATGAGCAGGTTGTGATGGAAAATGGTCACAAGTTCATTGTCAACTGGACTGAAGGTCAGAAAACCGGATTCTTCCTTGACCAGAGAGAAAACAGAGCGCTTGTGGAACGATATGCTAAAGGACGTAATGTCTTGAATCTGTTCTGTTATACAGGAGGTTTCTCGATTTATGCTTTAGGTGCAGGTGCGTTGCACGTAGATTCTGTTGACAGTTCAGCAAAAGCAATGTCTCTTGTTGAAAAGAACGTACGTTTAGGCGGTTATGATGATTCTGTTCATACCGGATTGTGCGTAGATGCACTGGATTATTTGAGAAATGTACCTGAAGGAAAGTATGATCTTATGATCGTGGATCCTCCAGCATTCGCAAAACATAGAGGTGCGTTGAACAATGCGCTCAGGGCATATCAGCGTCTCAATGCGGCCGCGATTTCCAAAGTTGCTCCAGGAGGATTTGTATTTACTTTCAGTTGTTCTCAGGTGGTGGATAAGGAAGCATTCGCATTGGCTGTATTCTCTGCTGCCGCACAGACCGGCAGGAAGGTGCGTATTTTGGACAGGCTCAATCAGCCGGCTGACCACGCTGTGAATATTTATCATCCTGAAGGTGAATACCTTAAAGGCCTGCTCCTCTACGTGGAATAGTGTCACGAAAAAGTGGCAGCGCCCTCCGCTCAAAAACATAGAAAAAATTCGCTCCGGCCATCTGCTACTTTTTTTCCCGTTACTTAATCAACTTCACTAGCTCGTCATAGACGATATGCACAGGAAGCCCCATAATGGTGAAATAAGAGCCCTCGATCCGTGTTATCCCTATGTATCCGATCCATTCCTGGATGCCGTAGGCTCCGGCCTTGTCAAATGGCTTGAACCTATCAACATAGTATTCTATTTCGCTGTCGCTCAACTCTTTGAAGTGGACATAAGCGGTGTCGGAAACAGTGCGGGTACATTCCCTGGACCTTAACGTTATTGCTGTAGTGACGTGGTGTACTTTGCCGGAGAGCAAATGCAACATTTCTATGGCTTCTTCACGGCTATGCGGCTTACCGAGAATTACATTGCCGCAATACACCATAGTGTCAGATGTCAGGAGAATTTCATTTTCCTCCAGTTCCCTATGAAAACCTTTCGATTTGCCTTCGGACATCAGTTCCGGTATTCGCTCCAGAGGAGTGTTCTTGTCATACTTTTCAACGAATGACGTTCCGGTGTCAATTGTGAAATCCACACCCAGCCCTGCAAGCAACTCTTTTCTGCGTGGAGATGCGCTCGACAAAATAAGCCGTTTTCCTTTCAAATCCATAATAATCAGAAAGTTGTCTTGTATGCGGCAACATCGAATTCCCAATCACCACGGCTTCTTAGAACACGTTCTATTGCATCACGGACACATCCGCGACCTCCTGGGCAAGGTGATACGAAATCAGCCGCAAGTCTGGTTTCCTGAACTCCGTCGGCAGGGGAGACTCCTATTCCGCAGGCTTTCATCACGTCAATGTCAGGAATGTCGTCACCTACATACAGAACTTCGTCTGCGGATAAATTGTATTTGTCGCAGAACGCAGTGAAATCCACAATCTTGTCCCTTGAACCGAGATATACGTTTTCAGGTTTGATGCCGCAACTTCTGAATCTGGCCAGAATTGAGCCGGAACGTCCGCCAGTTATTATTGCGCAAGGATATCCTTTCATAACGGCCATTCTTACTCCGAAGCCGTCCTTTGAGTCGAACGTACGGTAAAGTTCACCTGCCAGATCGCAGAGAATGCCTCCGTCTGTGAAAACACCGTCAACATCAAAAGCAAACGCCCGAATTTTCGAGAAATCAGGCATTTGCTTATCTTTTTTGTCTTCGCTAATCTGCATAAGGTCAGGATTTTGTTCCGTTGTTGAATCCTGAAAGGTCTCCCAGATTGAATGTGCTTCCGTTTTGAGGTGCTTGTCTGTCACCCGTATTGATTGGTCCGAAATGACTTTCGTATTTGGAAATGTTGTCCTCAAGCGCGCGGAGCAGTCTTTTGGCGTGTTCCGGAGCCATTACAACGCGGCTGCAGATGTCCGGTTTCGGCATACCAGGCAGCATTCTGGCGAAGTCGATAATGAATTCGCTGTGTGAATGGGTGATGATTGCAAGATTTGAATATACGCCTGCGGCGATATCGGGTCTGAGTTCGAGTTTCATCTCATTCCCGTTTTTGTTATTTTCCTGATCCATAGTGTATTAAGAATTAATAAAAACAAGAAGATATTCAGAAGCATCTTCCTAAAACAAATTTAACTAAAAATAGTTATCTTTGTATGATTTGTTTATGCGAATATAAAAATATTTAGATATGGAACTTTCAGCTAAGTACGATCCGTCTCAGGTAGAAGACAAATGGTATGCTTACTGGCTCAAAAATAAATTCTTTCATTCAGAACCGGATGAAAGGGAGCCGTATACAATCGTCATACCGCCACCGAATGTAACCGGTATTCTTCATATGGGGCACGTGCTGAACAATACATTGAACGATGTCCTGATCCGTAAAGCCAGAATGGACGGCAAGAACGCCTGCTGGATTCCTGGCACGGACCACGCTTCCATCGCCACGGAGAGCAAAGTTGTCGCAAGACTGAAATCTCAGGGTATCAGCAAGGAAGATCTTACTCGTGAAGAATTCCTGAAATATGCCTGGGAGTGGAAAGAAGAGCACGGTGGCATCATTTTGAGCCAGTTGCGCAAATTGGGTGCTTCCTGCGATTGGGACAGGACTAAGTTCACTATGGACCCGGATCTTACAGAGTCTGTCATCAATACATTCGTATATTTCTACAAGAAAGGTCTGATTTACAGGGGAGTACGAATGGTTAACTGGGACCCTGAAGGGCATACCGCAGTAAGTGACGAGGAGGTTATACACAAGGAGACCAAAAGTCATTTCTATCATCTGAGATATTATATATCAGACGGTAACGGAAACCGTACGGACAAATATATCGTGGTTGCCACGACCCGTCCGGAAACAATTATGGCGGACGCGGCAGTAAGTATAAACCCTGACGATGAGCGCTATCATTGGCTTAAAGGCAAGAAAGTACTTATTCCATTGATTAACAAGGAGATTCCTATAATTGAGGATTCTTACGTCGAGATTGGTTTCGGTACAGGATGCTTGAAAGTGACGCCAGCTCAC
>CAVENC010000027.1:0-32334 GCA_963617065.1 Butyricicoccaceae bacterium | reverse complement strand
TATTTGGTGAACAAATCAGCCGTTTTTGTACACCGTTTGATATTCATAGTTAATTCGGTGCACAAAAAGGCTATTCTTGTGCACCGAATTCTGTATCACAAAAAGAGACAGATGCCCGTAGCGAATTTTTCCCCCGATTTTGAGCGAAGGGCGCTGCCTCTTTTTGGAACCTCTCAATCAGAATGCCAGGAGCAATTTTTCGGTTGTTGGATTCCGAAAGGGACTGAGCTCAACAAATCGCTATTTTGTCATGCTTAAGGATGAGCCAGATAATAAACATAAAAACGCGCCGAACCTGTCACAGGCTGGGCGCGTTACTGTTTTCGGAAGAAAACAGGGTTTATGTTAACTAAAGTAACCTATATTTCAAGATTGTCGCAGTGTTTCGCTATTCGCTCTTAATCTGCTCCACCGGATTGCTGGTAGCCGCATTCAGACTTCGCAGAGTGACTATGACAACTGTGATGAGCAAAATCACGGCAAGTGCCAACGCAAATACCCACCAGTGTATAGCAGTGTGATACGCAAATCCGTTGAAGTACAGCGACACGACCTTACAACAGATAGGAACTGAGATGACGAAACTGATCAGCACTATCGCTAGGTACTTGGCATTGAACATCTTGAGAATATCCTCAATGCTGGCTCCGTTAACCCTTCTTACGGCGATCTCGCGGCTTCTGTGCTGAGTGTCAAACAATACGAGTCCGAACACTCCCATAAGCGAAATTATTATGGCAATAGCCGTGAACAGCGAGATAATGGATGACATACGGCTCTCCTGCCTGTACTGCGTACCAAGTTCCTTGTCGAAGAAATCTATATTGTAGGTCTCCGGGTCCAGATCCGGGCGCATCTCCTGTACTGTATCTTTAATAAACTTTATGATGTCCAATGCATTGGCTCCCGGAGCTGTTCTGACGTACATCTGCCTGAGCCCGCTTCTCCAGGAATGGTCTTTTCCGAAAATATAGAAGGCAAAATCAGACTTGCCGTATTGCAAAGGCTTGAAATTGAAGTCTTTGCAGATACCGACCGTGACGCAGTTTTCTATGTGGCCAGGAGCGGGAGTCTCGAAGTCTATGTCAAAATCCTTCTTTGCCTGCTCGTTGAATATCATTGAACCGTTCTCGGCAATGTCGTCAGACGATGTGAAATCGCGTCCCTCGACAATGTCAATCCCCATAAACCTCAAGAAATTCGAAGCGACGGGGTAGCACTGGAAATTGATGCTGTTCCCCTTGTAGTCGCGACCCCAACCCATTCTGGATTTGTAGACAATTCTTCCGTCAGCCCAAGTTATATCTTCAATCCCCGGATTGCTGCGCAACTTGTCTTCAAACGCCTGATTCTGTTCACCGTACCAGCAGAGTCCATACGGCATTTTCCCGCTCAATAAATGTTCCTTGTTGAATCCCATATCATAATCCATCATATAGGTGTACTGCAGTCGTATGAATGCGGCGCAGATAATGAGCGATATAGAGATAACGTATTGGAAGACAATTAGTCCGTTCCTCAGATTTCTTCCGGCTTTTGAGCCTGAGAAAGACCCTTTAAGCACGAGAGCCGGTTGGAATGATGTGATGTAAAGCGCCGGATATATGCTTCCTGACATACAGACAACCAACGCTGTGATTACAGTCAGCAGTGCAATCGGAATGTTGTTTCTGAAATCGGCAGGAGCCTGAAGTATGTCAGCAGGAGCGTATAGTAGGAATAATTTTATGATTATTGCAGCCAATGCGAGTGCCAGTACGGCAAGGCCAGCCGACTCGAATACGAAATTCATAATCAGAGACGACCGGGATACTCCGAATATCTTGTACGTGTTTACCGAACGCAGTCTGACTGGTACGAGTGCGAAGAAGAAATTGATGAAATTGATGAGAGCAATCGCTATTGTCAAAATAGCTATGGCAAGAAGGGTGCAGTCGGTAGTTTTATTCCCTTTTTTGCCGATGGGGTCTCCTAGTTCTGACGAATAGAAGCTATCTTTCAGGGAAATAAGACGTATCTGCATCTGTTTTTCTGCTTCCTTCACCTCCTGCATCGCACTTTCCTCATCCTCATAGTACCCCAGATATCGCTCTTTCAGCATATCCAGCATCACTCCTTTTGCGTATTCCTCGAATTTTTCCTTGTCCGAAGGGTCCTGAAGTTTGACGATATAGTTGTACGACCATTCCACAAAAGAGTCAAGGGAATTATCACCTATGGAATTGATAACATCGACATTGTACAGATCGGAATTTTTCTGGAAATCCTCATAGATGCCTGCAATTTCCATTGTCTCTTTTTCTCCTTCCGGGTCTGACCAAGAAACTTTGTCACCGACAGATAAACCCAGTTCTTTGGCAATGTGTTCCTGTATGGCGAAAGTGTGCGGTTTAGTAAGGTCCTCCGCAGAGCCTGTTATGAAATTGAATCCGAGAGCTTCGATTCCTCCTATGGAAAATGCGTGGGGCGCTTCAAGATGAAGTTTAGTCCCGGCGTCATTCCTCCTAGTCCAGCAGATGTTGTTATCGGAGTAATTATGAAGGTCCATTACTCCTCCGCTTTCCACCATCGGAGTCCCGCTTATCACTTTTTCTCCGAAGGGCCGGCATAACCACGACAAGAATTTGCCGCTATCATACGGGGATGGCGTTGTGATGACAAACAACTTGTCGCAGTCCTTCAGCTTCTTGTTGTATCCGAAGTTATAGGATACCTGAGAGAGTATGACATAGAACGCGGCAAAGGCTACAGCCATACCGGTAATGTTGAGAAAACTAGAAATCTTGTATTTTCTCAACGTGTTTATGAAATTCCCGAAAATGTACCGCATTGTCTTATGAAACTTTTTTAAAGTTCGTTCTTGACATCACTCACGATATGTCCGTCGAACAAATCAATGGTTCTCTGTGCCATAGCGGCGTCTTTCTGCGAGTGCGTTACCATTACGATTGTAGTTCCTTCCTTGTTGAGTTCGCAGAGCAGGTCCATAACCTCCTTGCCATTCTTGGAATCGAGGTTTCCGGTAGGCTCGTCCGCGAGAATCAGTTTAGGATTTGCCACGACTGCACGTGCGATTGCAACTCTTTGCTGCTGACCTCCGGAGAGCTGCTGAGGGAAATGTTTTGCCCTGTGGCTGATGTTCATTCTGTCCATCACGGCTTCGACCTTTTCCTTGCGCTCCGATGGCTTGTAGTCCATATATCTCAGCGGCAATTCAATATTCTCATATACGTTGAGTTCGTCGATGAGGTTGAAACTCTGGAACACGAAGCCGATGTTTCCTTTGCGGAATTTTGTGCGTTCTTTCTCCTTAAGCTGAGCGACTTCCTGTCCGAGGAGTTTGTAGCTACCTGATGTAGGGTTGTCCAGGAGACCGAGAATGTTCAGCAGGGTTGATTTTCCGCATCCGGAAGGTCCCATAATTGCGACGAATTCTCCGTCATTGATTTCAAACGATACGTTGTCGAGAGCGACAGTTTCGATTTCTTCGGTCCTGAAAACCTTGCAGATGTCTGTAATCTTGATCATGATATTGATGTTTTTATTGTTATTCTTTTAGTAAAGTCTTGATGTTGTTTGCCTTATTTGCTATTCCGTCTTGATGGATTCGGCAGGATTCTTTCCGGCTGTGAACCGCACATACAGGTCAGACAGCACGGAGATGAGTCCTATTGTCACGAATGCGGTGACTATGAATATCCATAGCGGCTCTCCGACCTGGATGCTGAAACTCTGTTCCCAATGCGCCGCCGCAATCTTTCCGAGTACGCATCCGACTATTGTTGACGGCAATGCTACTAACATTATGTCTTTGAGGAACATAACGCGTATCTGAGAGAATTGTGCTCCGTTAACTCTGCGGACTGCAATCTCCTTGGCGCGTCTTCTCACTTCGTCCATCGTATATCCGATAAGTCCGATGATGGCGATCAGCAGGGTGACGACACCTCCCGCGATTATGGAGTTTCTCATATTGAGCGTATCCTCATAACCGGTGCGGACTACCTCGCTGCAAGCTTCCAAGTCGTATGACTGCTCCTGAAGGACATTTTTTATGACCTCGTCAGTGCGTCGTACAGCTTCCGGATCAAGTCTGTCATATTTTATGAATATGTGTCCGAACATTCCAGCATATTTTTCTGAATCACAATAGAATATGCCCATAGGACGTATCCCGTATTCTTCGGCTTCTTTGGAGAATGTTCCGGTGTGGAAGCCTTTGATTATTCCGCATATTCTTGTCGGTGTCCTGTGTGCCGTCACATTCACTTCTCTGCCGATAACGCTGTCCCAGTCAGCTGTTTTCTTCATCATTTCCACGAATTTTTGGTCAACAATCATTTCTGCGTCAGCGCCGAGTTCGGGGTTGAAATTTGAGCCTTCAATGATTTCGATTCCGAAAACGTTGAAATAATGTTCGTCAACATAATAAGCGTCCTGGATATTGAACAGCTGTCGGATAGTTCCCGGGATGGATATGTTGTCTCCCGAATACACTTCGAATGGCGACATATAGGAGAAGCAGGCGTCCGATACTCCTGAAAGAGAACGTATGTTCTTGATGAGCAGATTCTTCTGTGCGTCGTTTGCTTCCGGCATCGTGACCATAGCGAGATTCTTGTAATCGAACCCGAGGTCTGCGCGAGTAAGTTTGCGGTATTGCAGGGAGATGATGCACATCATAGAGCCTAGAAAAGCGACTGCGATGAATTCCACGGCAAGCAGTGAGAGTTTCCACATTCTTTTTGAAGCCTTGAAATTGCGGAACGCTGCTGCGATAGGCACGTTGTTGAAGAATATTGTCGGGCAGATACTGTTGAGTATCACCAATATGATGACTGTCGCAACGCAGGCGGCAAGCGGTTTGCCAACAAACAGTGCTGACACTTCAACTCCCAATATGGATTCAATCTGGGCGTGGAACGCGAATATCGCGATGACTGCGAATGCAGTTGCCAATGCCGTGTGAACCAATGCTTCAGCCAGCATCATCAGGAATATGTCAGACGGTGTGCTGCCTAGACATTTGCGGAGCGCCATTTCTTTGGCTCTTACGGCTGTAGTGGAAAGCACGATTAGGAGATAGTTCAGAACAGATGTAATGAGAAGTGCAACTGCTATGAATCCGAGAATCAATGTCATATTCCTCTGCGACTCGTCCCTGGTATGGTAGCTGTTCATCGGATTTGCATTGAACGACAGAGAAAAACCATATTCGCGGAGTTTGTCCATCGGCAGATATTTCTCCATAAATTCAGGTATGCCTTCGTTGATGGCATCGACGTCAGCCCCTTTAGCCAGTCTGAAAATGCCCTTATAGCGCTCGTTGCCGACAAGGTTCTCGCTTCCGTCCCACATAAAATTTTCGATACTCTTGATTGAAATCGCAACTTCCGGACGGTGGCTGGAATTGAGAGGGTAGTCCTCATAAACGCCTGCAATTGTGAGAGTGTTGTCAGCTCCATAGCCTGATATGCTGAGCTTTTGTCCAATTACAGAGTTCAGATCATCCCTGTCTGACGAGAGTGATGCGGCTATTTTCTTGGCTACACTGGCGCAGATAACCGCCTGTCCTTTGATGTCTAGTGGTTCTTTCAGTTCTCCAGCCAGACATTTTCTGTCAAGCACGTTGAACAGTGCAGTATCTGCAATGATTATCTGCCCTGTCTTGACTCTGCGCTGATTCTCCTCAAGTACCAATGTGGCTTCAGATGTGACTGTGGTGAATCTGGTAGCATCTTCGATTTGAGGGTAATACTCCTTCATCAACGGCATTATTCCGCCAGGAATGCTGTAGAATGTGCGGGTTTCAGAATTTATTTCACCGCTCATACACATATAGTATAGTCTGTCTGCACCCGAAAAGAAATCGTCGAATGTCTGTTCGAAGCAAACTTTCGAGATCAAAATGAGCCCGGCGGAGAGTCCTATGCCGAGTGAAAGTATTTTAAGAAGGTTTTTATGTCCCTTTGCAGTAAGGTTTCTTGTTGCGTTCGCAATGTCGTTTAAAAATTTCATCTTCTGTCTTCTTTGTCAATTATGTTTCTAGACTGGCTCAAGGCTGAATCTGCACTGTTCGCGTGCTTTATCCTGGAGCCTCAGGCGTCTTGTTTTCCAGCAAAGACAGTGTTTTGCCATATACGTGCCATATATGGTAACATAAACATTTACAGGGAGTTGGATATTATGATTATCCGACTCCCTGTAAAGAATCTTTACACTCTTGTAAAAATATTTGACAAGAACTAATGTCTCTTGGCACCCGAGTGTATCGTCAGGCTATTTGCGCTCTATTCGCTTTACTGCTACTTCGATTGCCTTGGATGGGCATACGATACGGCAAAGATGGCATCCGACGCATTTGCTTCCGTCCAGTTGAGGACGTCTGTTCTCTATATCGAAACTTATTGCCTGGTGACCTCCGTCAAAGCAGGAAATGTAGCATCTTCCGCAACCGATACATTTCTCATAGTTGAAACGAGGGAAGAGGATTGTGTCCCTTTCCAGCTGGTTATGAGGAACAATAGAACTTACGGCAGCGCCTATCAGCGATTTCACTCCGCTGAATCCCTTTACCTTCAGGTAATATTTGAGACCGTCAATGAGGTCATCGATGATGCGGTAGCCATACTGCATTACGGCAGTGGTAACCTGCACGCTTCCGGCTCCGAGAGTGATGAATTCCAATGCGTCAATCCAGTTCTCGATTCCTCCCATACCGCTGAGATGCATTCCTTCCAATTCTTTGCTCTTCGCCATATCGGAGATGAATCTCAATGCAATAGGTTTAACTGCCTGTCCGGAGTAACCTCCCACGATGGAATGTCCGTGAACGTCAGGCTCTGCAGTGAGCGTGTCGATATTGACACCTGTAATGCTATTAATGGTATTTATTGCAGCAATTCCGTCTGCGCCGCCTCTTCTGGCTGCTTCGGCCATAGGGACCATATCAGTGATGTTCGGGGTCATCTTTGCGAGAACAGGAAGTTTTGTGCCTCGTCTGACTGCCTTTGTGAATTTCTCAATCAGTTTTGCATCCTGACCGATGGTGCTTCCCAATGAGTCTGATTCCATATTCGGGCAGGAGAAGTTGCACTCGATGACGTCAGCACCTGCAAGTTCACACTCTCTGGCAAGTTTTGTCCACTCTTCCTCGTTCTGTCCCATAATGGACGCGATAATCACTTTTGTTGGGAAATCTGCCTTGAGCTTGCGGAATATCTCCATATTTTCGGCCACACTGTGGTCGGAAAGCTGCTCGATATTCTTGAATCCGCAGAATGAATTTGAATGGTTTGTGATGGATGAGAATCTAGGTGAGGCCTCGTGCTGTGGGAATGTGCAGATGGTCTTGAATGCCGCTCCTGCCCAACCTGCTTCGAATGCCTTTGCGCACATCTCATAGCTGCTGGAAACAACAGAAGACGAGAGAAGGAACGGATTCTCCAGTTTGACTCCGCAAATATCTGTCGTGATGTCCGGCTCTTCCGGAACGTGGAAAGCTCCGCGCAATTGCTCTTCGCTCAAGATGCCTGACTCGACAACTTCCTTGGTGCCGTCAAAGAGTCCTGCGATAATGCTCTTGATTCTTACAGGATAGCTCTTCTTACCCAATACGCAAGCTGTCTCGCAAGGTGCGTCACACTCTGTGCAATGTTCGCCTCTCGTCTTTTCGAGGGCGCCCATTCCGTTGTGGAAGTATATGGAGCGCAGAATATCGCCTACAGGAAGTCCTTTGCGGCAATTCTTTGTACAAGGTGCGTCACTGCAGAGCAGACATCTGTTCAACTCTGACATATCGATCAGAGGATATACCGGAATCTTGGTTTCGTTCATTTTGATTGTTGTTATTTCTTGCGAAATTACTAATAAAATGGAATAAAAATGCTGTATCTTTACAAAATGTTTTTACTGGCTCCGCGTGCTCGTGTACTGGCGGAGTCAGTGAAGTGTGGCGATTAAGTACTTCACAATTCAGATAACGTGGCGAAATTCGTAGAAACAGAAAACAAGTTCAGAGGGCTGATGATGGATATAAGGAACGGGAAATTCGCTCCTATATATCTTCTGATGGGAACGGAACCATATTATTCGGACCTGCTCTGCGATGAAATAATTAAATATGCTTTGACTGATACGGAGCGCGACTTCAATCAGTCGATATATTATGGACTGGACTCGGATGCGGACAATATAATGTCAGACGCGAGAAGTTATCCTATGATGGCTGAGCGGAGGCTAGTTGTGCTGAAGGAGGCTCAGAGTATGAAGTCGTTGGAAAGTCTGAGCGTATATGCGGCCGAACCAATGGATTCCACTGTGCTTGTGATACTTATGCGCGGAGCGTCTGCCGACAAACGTAAAGCATTGTACAAGAGTGTGTCCAAGAACGGAGTCGTATTCGAATGTGATTCTCTCCGTGACTATGAGATGCCAGGCTGGATAACTTCATTCTTTAAATCCAAGGGCTTGGAGATTATGCCGGACGCTGCAGCGCTTCTTGCTGAATACTCCGGAACTGAGCTTGATAAAATTGCTGTTGAGACCGAAAAACTCCAGAAAAATCTGCCTGAAGGTGCTGTGCGTGTTACAGCGGCCGATATTGAAAAAAATGTGGGTATAAGCCGCCAGTTCAGCGTCTTTGAACTCACAAAGGAGTTGTCGTATCTTAATTCTGACAAGGCTTTGCGCATTGCGGCTTATATAGGTTCTGCACCGCGTTTTGTACTTCTTGTGCCCGTTTCAGCGCTCTACACACATTTCTACAGGATTCTGAAACTGGAATCGATGCTGATGAAAAATCCTTCAATGCCGAAGGGTGAGAAAGCTAAAGTGCTGGGAGTCAATCCTTACTTTATGGAAGAATACGATGTTGCAGTCAGGAATTATCCTGTGCGCAAGTGTATGAGAGTCCTTTCCCTTTTGGAAGAATATGACTTCAAAGGTAAAGGCGGCGGCAGCGGCGAAGCCTCCCAAAGCGACCTTCTCCTCGAACTCATCACCAAGATATTGGCCTGTTGACTTATTAGGAGAAATTCGCTCCAGGTATCTTGCGCGAAGTCATTAAATTTACTCTGCGTTTTATTGATAATTAGCCGAACTTTCATAAATTTGTATGATTGTGCGACTTGCATTCTTACTGCAAGTGCGTGAACAAAAACTTTAGTGAACCATTCGGCAAGAAGCCGGTAATGGCTTTCGAATTTTTATAAATTAGGCGGTATGAGAAAGATAACACTAATCACATTGGCGTTGACCTGTTGTGTGTCGGCGTGCACGTCGGGGCAGAAAAATAACTCTGTGCCTGTATATCTTGACGAAACAAAACCGATAGAGCAGAGAGTTGAAGATGCTCTTTCAAGGATGACGCTTGAAGAAAAAGTCGGGATGTTGCACGCTCAATCCAAATTCAGTTCTGCCGGTGTGCCTCGTTTGGGAATACCTGAGATTTGGTGTACTGACGGTCCTCACGGCATTCGTCCGGAGGTTCTTTGGGACGAATGGAATCAGGCTGGCTGGACAAATGATTCTTGTACCGCATATCCTGCATTGACCTGTCTGGCAGCTACTTGGGATAAAGAACTCGCCGAGCAGTACGGTGTCTGCATCGGTGAAGAAGCGAAATACAGAAAGAAAAATGTGCTTCTCGGGCCTGGCGTGAATATTTACAGGACACCACTCAACGGTCGTAATTTTGAATATATGGGCGAAGATCCGTATTTGTCCGGATATATGTCTGCGAAATATATTCAAGGTGTGCAGAGCAATGGTGTGGCAGCGTGCTTAAAGCATTTCGCATTGAACAATCAAGAAAAATGGCGTATGGTAGTGAACGTGAATGTTGATGACAGGACTTTGCACGAACTTTACCTTCCGGCGTTCAAGATTGCAGTGCAGAAAGGCGGTGCCTGGGCGGTGATGGGATCTTATAATCTTTACAAGAATCAGCACTGTTGCCATAACGAATACTTGCTCAACGATATTCTCAAAGGAGACTGGAAATTCGACGGTGTTGTAGTGAGCGACTGGGGCGGAGTTCACGATACGGATCAGTCCATCACAAACGGTCTTGATATGGAATACGGTACTTGGACCGACGGATTGTCTGAAGGCAAGAGCAATGCGTATGATTCATATTATCTGGCAGATGCATATCTTGACAGGCTCAGGTCCGGCAAGGCTGATGTGAAGACTTTGGATGAAAAGGTGCGCAGAGTCCTTCGTCTTGAGATGAGGACAAATCTGAGCTCAAACCATTCTACAGGTCGTTTTGTCTGTGAAGAACATTCTGCTATCGCAAGGAAAATAGGTGCTGACGGAATCGTGCTCCTCAAGAATGAGAATGAGATTCTGCCTATTGACACAAATAATGTGAAGAAAGTGCTAGTAGTCGGCGAGAATGCTGTGAAGATGATGACTGTAGGTGGCGGAAGTTCCTCATTGAAAGTGAAATATGAGGTTTCTCCTCTTGACGGAATCAAGTCTGCGTTGAAAGGAAAGGCTGAGGTCGTTTATCAGAGAGGCTATGTAGGAGATGTAGGTGGCGAGTACAATGGGGTTACTACAGGGCAGAATTTGCTAGACTCCAGAACTCCTGAGACTTTGATTGCAGATGCTGTCAATGCAGCGAAAGATGCTGACTATGTGATATTTGTAGGAGGATTGAATAAGAGCAACCATCAGGATTCGGAAGGCGGAGACAGATATTCTTACGGACTTCCTTACGGACAGGATGAGGTTATTGAAGCGCTTTCCAAAGTTTCAGACAAGCTTGTAGTCGTGAATGTCTCCGGAAATGCTGTCGAAATGCCGTGGCTGGCTGATGTGAATGCTGTGCTTCAGGACTGGTATATAGGAAGTGAGGCCGGCAATTCTCTTGCAGATGTATTGACTGGAAAAGTCAATCCTTCAGGCAAACTTCCGTTCTCATATCCTGTTTCTTTGGCGGACTCTCCGATCAAGACTGAAGTTCAGTATCCTGGCATTTTCAAAGATGGAGAAAACATCCCACAGCAGAGCTACGATGAAAGGATGTATGTAGGTTACAGATGGTATGACAAAGAAAATATCGCTACCGCATTTCCGTTCGGATATGGTTTGAGCTATACTTCCTTCGAGTATGGAGATGTTAAGCTTTCGTCTTCAAGTATGAAGCGCAACGGAAAAATCAAGATTTCCGTACCTGTGACGAATACCGGTAAGAAAGCCGGCGCTGAGGCAGTGCAGTTGTATGTGTCTGACCCTGAATGCTCTGTTGACAGACCGGTTAAGGAGTTGAGAGACTTTGCCAAATTGTATTTGCAGCCGGGTGAGACCAAGACTGCGAATTTTGAACTTGATTCCGAAGCTCTCAGCTATTACGATGCAGAGAAAAAATGCTGGATTGCTGAACCGGGTGTATTCAAAGTCCTTGTAGGAGCATCTGCAACAGATATAAGATCTTCTGCTGAGTTTACCTTGAGGTAGATTGATGATGAATTATTTGAAAACAACGTATTATAAACCTACCGGAATACTTTTGCGCGTTATAGCCTTGTCTGTATTTTTGACGGCGCTGGTATCGTGCAGTTCCCTAAACCGAAAGTCCGACAAGCTGCACGGACAGGTCTCCGTATCCGGAGCATTTGCCTTGTATCCGCTTGCTGTTCAATGGGCAAACGAATTTGAGGTCAGATATCCGGATGTCAAGATAGATGTCTCTGCCGGAGGCGCTGGAAAGGGTATGACCGATGTCCTTAACGGGATGGTTGATTATGCGATGCTGTCCAGGGATTTGCACCAGGAAGAAATTGAAGCAGGTGCAGTGGCTTTTGTGGTCGGTCGCGATGCCGTGGTTCCGGATGTGTCTTCAAATAATCCATACATTGATATCATAAAGCGTCAAGGTATTAATTCTGAACAGGCTAGAAAGATATGGGTTACAGGAGAAATACGTACTTGGGGACAGTTGCTTGGGACAAATGACAAGCATCAGATTCACGTGTTCACCCGTTCTGACGCCTGCGGAGCCGCACAGACTTTTGCATCTTGGTTTGACGCAAAGCAGGAGGAGCTCAGAGGTACTGCCGTTTATGGAGATCCCGGAATAGCCAAAGCTGTGCAGAATGACAAGTGGGGGATAGGCTTCAACAATTTGGCGTATGCTTACGATGCTCAGACGCATAGGGTGTTGACTGGATTGGAGATATTCCCATTGGACTCCGATATGGATGGAACTATAAGTCCGGAGGAAAATTTCTACGAGACAAAGGAAAGTCTTGTGCACGCCATTGAAATTGACAATTTTCCTACGCCGCCTGCAAGGAATCTGTATTTTGTAACTAAGGGTGCACCCAAGGATTCCGCTTCTCTCGCTTTTCTCCGCTATACGTTGAAGGAAGGACAGAGATTCAACGAGCCTGCAGGTTATGTGAAGATTTCAAGCAAGATGCTGAGCGAGAATCTCAAGGTTCTGCGCACTACAAGGCGTATGTCGAGCGTACGTGACAACAATACGCGTAATGCAGTTTATACATTTGTCGGAGTTATTGTCGCGATTTTCGTCCTATTCGGCTCAACTGTATTCCAGCGTTCGTGGAACAAAAGGCGTATATATCGGCAGCATCTGTCGTCGGTGTTTATGTTCATTCTGACAGTATCTTCAATCCTGCTTCTGCTTGCGATGATTGCCGGACTGGCGATAAAATCAATGCCGATACTTCAGGAAAATTCATTTTGGGATTTGGTCACATCTTCTGAATGGAAACCGTCACAAAAGAAATTCGGATTCCTTCCGTTCATCACTGGCACTCTGACAGTTACGGTTATAGCCATCGCCATAGCGCTTCCGTTGTCTCTGCTTACAGCCATTTCACTGACTGAATACTCAAAGAAATTCGTAAGGAAATTCGTGTATCCTGCGCTGGATATCCTTGCAGCAATTCCGTCAGTCATCTACGGCGTCTGGGGAATTTTGCTGTTGATACCGGTGACAGGCTATTCTCTGCTGACCGCGTCCCTGGTGCTGTGTGTTATGGTTCTTCCGATTATGGTCAGTCTGTTCGTGGAGATATTTTCTTCCGTATCTCAGGATTTGAGAGACGCATCTATGTCCCTTGGCGCTACGCAGTGGCAGACGACTAGGAGAGTGGTGCTGAAGAAATCTTTGTCTGGTATCTTTGCGGCGGTCGTGCTTTCATTGTCAAAAGCGATGGGCGAGACCATAGCTGTGATGATGGTATGCGGAAGTATTCCGGCAATACCGAAATCATTGTTCAAGGGCTTTTACACTTTGCCTGCACTGATTGGAAACAATTACGGTGAAATGGCTTCAGTGCCATTATATGAGTCCGCAATAATGTTCGCCGCACTGCTTCTGCTAGTAATCGTGGTGATATTCAATGTGTTGTCTCGAGTGATATTGTATAAAGTCCAGAAAGGAGAGTGATGATGGAGAAGATGAAAAGTAAATTCATAGTCGAGAATATTGTCAAAGTCCTTATGTGGATTTCGGTTGCCCTCGTGTTCTTGATAGTTTTGTCCATTATATGGACGATATTCGTGAAGGGGATCGGGGCGATTTCCTGGGATATGATAACGAAAGCTCCGGGCAAGAACTGGAATACGACTGACGACGGGGGATTCCTCAATGCAATTGTCGGTTCTTTACTGGTGGTAGCTCCGGCTACGCTGATTGCGATGTTTGTCAGTGTGCCTGTAGTGTTCTATATGAACCTGTATCGCAGGCGTTCAAACTGGCTTTCATATATCGCCAGGTTGGTTTACGACGTGCTTTATGGCATTCCGTCAATCGTATATGGCGCATTTGCTTTTATGATAATGGTAATGGTGGGGATGAGGGCTTCTGTGTTGGGCGGTATAATCGTAAGCACGCTGCTCATTATCCCGATGTTCATCAGGAGCGGAGATGAAATCTCCAAGTCAGTTCCGGATGATATGATTGATGCCGCGTATTCGTTGGGCGCCACGAAATTGGAGACCCTGAAAGTCGTTCTTAAACAGATACTTCCGGGAATGGCTACTGCGACATTGCTTGCAGTGGGCAAGGCGATTGGCGATGCGGCTGCTGTAATGTTCACGGCAGGCTTCTCAGACTCTGTGGCAACATCATTGTCATCACCGACCGCGACTTTGCCTTTGGCTATTTTCAACTGGATAACTATGCCGGAGCCTTTTCCTGGCAGAGCTTATGCGGCTGCTTTGGTTTTGACGGTGATTGTGCTGATTCTGAGTCTTGGAGGAAGGTGGATTACAAACCATTTCACCAAGAACAATATGTAGGTATGGTAGAATATGTATAAGTTGAATACCGTTGAAACTTGGATGTGATATAAACATTGTATGGGACAGAATATGGAAAATATAAAGAAAGATCCGCTTGCGGTCCAGAATCTCAATCTTTCGATTGATGGACATCAGATATTGAAGAACATCAATCTGGTCTTTCCGGAGAACAAGATTACGTGTATAATCGGACCTTCGGGCTGCGGCAAGAGTACTCTGCTGAAAAGTCTCAACAGGCTTACTGACAATATAGACAATATCAAGATCGATGGACGTATAATGATTGGAGATCAAGATATTATCGGAGCGAAATACAGCGATTTGATCGAATTGAGGAGACGGATAGGGCTAGTGCCTCAGAGGCCGTGCCCGCTGCCGATGTCCATATTCGACAATGTGGCTTACGGCTGCAGGATTCACGGAATGCACCGCAAGAAGAAAGAACTTGCAGAGGTTGTGGAAAAATACCTCAGGGAAGTGGGGCTTTGGGATGAGGTTAAGGACAGGCTTCAGTCTTCGGCAATGCGCCTTTCCATTGGTCAGCAGCAGCGTCTGTGTCTTGCCAGAAGTCTTGCCGTCGAGCCTGATTTTATTCTTGCAGATGAGGCTACAAGTGCACTGGACCCTGTTTCAAGCAAGACCATCGAAGATCTTTTCGTGAAATTGAAAGAAAATTATTCCATCATAATGGTTACGCATACTCTGCGCCAGGCATTGCGAATAGCCGACTACGCGGTATTCCTATATCTCGGTGAGGTTATCGAGACAGGCGATGCCAAACAGGTATTCAACGAACCGCGTGAGGAATTGACCAAAAAGTATCTTGCTGGCGTTTTCAGTTAGATTTTATAACTTTGCAATCCATTTAAATCAGAAATATTGAAATGAGCGAACATCTGACGCATTTGAAAGAGCTTGAGGCTGAGTCAATATATATACTCAGAGAAGTAGCCGCCCAGTTCGGGCGCCCTTGCATACTGTTTTCCGGCGGCAAGGATTCTATAGTGTTGACTTACCTTGCGTATAAGGCATTTTATCCTGCAAAGATTCCTTTTCCACTTGTACATATTGATACGGGCCACAATTTCCCTGAAACGATAACATACCGTGACGAGCTGGTCAAAAAGCTTGGAGCGGATTTGATCGTGGGCTATGTCCAGGATTCGATAGACGAGGGCAAGGTGAAGGAGGAGACCGGATACAATGCGAGCCGCAATAAACTGCAGACAGTCACTTTGTTGGACACTTTGGCAAAGTACAAGTTCGATGCTGCGTGCGGCGGTGCGCGACGTGATGAAGAGAAGGCCCGTGCAAAGGAAAGGATTTTTTCTCATAGAGATGAGTTCGGACAGTGGAATCCAAAGAACCAGAGGCCGGAACTTTGGAATATCTACAACGGAATGAAGAATCCGGGAGAGCATTTCAGAGTGTTCCCGATAAGCAACTGGACTGAGATGGACGTATGGCAGTATATCTATCAGGAAGGCATAGAGTTGCCAAGCCTGTACTATACTCACAAGAGAAAGGCGTTCTTCAGGGATGGTCAGTGGCTTGCTGCCGAGCCTGATATCATCTTGCGCCGTCCGGAAGAAGAAGTTGTGGAGAAAGAGGTCAGATGTAGGACAATCGGAGATATTACGTGTACAGGTTTGACGTTGTCTCACGCTCACAGCATAGAAGATATCATCGATGAGATCGCATCTTCACGTGTCACGGAGAGAGGCGGTCGTGCTGATGACAAGCGTTCCGAGACTGCAATGGAAGACCGCAAGAAGGCCGGATACTTTTAATAGTTGCCGTCAACTCACTACAGCTGTCTGAAATTGTATGTCCGGACAGTTCTATGAAATGGTAAAGAATATTAAGATGGAAACACAGAATACTAAGGGATATTTGAATATGCAGCTGCTTCGTTTCACTACGGCGGGCAGCGTGGATGACGGAAAGAGTACATTGATCGGCAGATTGTTATATGATTCAAAATCAATCTTTGAGGATCAGTTGGAAGCCGTAGAAGAGGCGTCCAGAAGCAGAGGTAACGAGGAGGTGAATCTTGCGTTGCTTACGGATGGTCTTCGTGCAGAAAGAGAGCAGGGTATCACAATTGACGTTGCGTACAGATATTTTGCGACCCCCAAAAGGAAATTCATCATTGCGGACACTCCGGGACATATCCAATATACAAGAAATATGGTTACCGGCGCATCTACAGCGGATCTTGCCGTAATTCTGGTAGATGCTCGTCACGGAATAATGGAGCAGACCGTAAGGCACTCCTATATAGCGTCATTGCTGGCTATCAAGCAGGTTGTCGTTTGCGTGAACAAAATGGACCTTGTGGATTTCTCACAGGAAGTGTTCGACAAGATTGTAGCCGACTACAAGTCAATGGCGTCTTCCATTGAACTCGGTGAGGTTACTTTCATTCCTATCTCGGCAAAATTGGGTGACAATGTCGTGAACAAGTCTGAGAATATGCCGTGGTACACCGGTAAGGCTCTTCTTGATTTTCTCGAGACTGTCCAGTTGCCGGAGGAGGCTGAGGATAGAATGCGTTTCCCGGTACAGTATGTCATAAGGCCAATCTCCACTAAATTCCCTGATTTCAGAGGCTATGCCGGCAGACTTGCAGAGGGAACCGTAAAGAAGGGTGACAAAATCAAGGTATACCCTTCAGAGATGACTTCAACCGTCACGGGCATTTATCTCGGCGAAAAGGAACTAGAGACTTCAGTATGTCCTGAATCTGTTGACATTACTCTCGCAGATGATATTGACATCAGCAGGGGCGACGTAATCGTATCTGAATCCGGAATTCAGCCTAAGATGGAGCAGGAGGTGCTTCTTAATGTATGCTGGTTCAGAAATTCACCTCTTCAGCAGGGGAAGAAATATGTGATCAGGCATATCGCACAGCAGACTCTTGGCATCGTCAAGGAAATCGAGTACAAGATTGACATCAATACCAGAGAGAAACAATATGGCGTTGATAAGCTTGTGATGAATGACATTGCAAGAGTACGTATCAAGACTGCGGATCCGCTGGTGTTTGATTATTACAAGGAAAACCGCACTATGGGAAGCCTCATCTTCATCGAAGAGGGAACCAATGACACCGTTGGTGCAGGTATGATTGTACCGGAAGAAATTTAAGCGGCTTCTTAAATCATATTCAAAGGATATGTCATTGTCAATTTCTTCAATGTCTATAGAGGAGCGTAAGCAGTTTGCCTCAGAAAAGAACGCCGAGTTCCTCAATCAATCACCTGAAAAGGCGCTGGAATACTTCCTCAATGAATTTCCGTCATCTTCCGCTTTGTCGTCAAGCCTGAGTTATGAGGATCAGACGATTACGGATATGATGGTCAAGGTTCGTAAGGATGCCAGGATATTCACACTTGATACCGGAAGGCAGTTCCCCGAGACCTACGAACTCATTGACCGTACAAATATGCAGTACGGAATCAAGATAGAAGTGTTCTTCCCGGATTATCACAATGTCCAGAATATGGTTAGAGAGCACGGGATAAACCTGTTCTATGACAGTGTTGAACTGCGTCATCTATGCTGCAATATCCGTAAAGTGGAGCCGTTGAAGCGTGCGTTGCAGGGAGTGGAAGTCTGGATTAGCGGACTTAGACGCGAGCAGTCAGTCACGCGCGCAAATATGCAGATGGTTGAATATGACACAGCTGATAATGTGATTAAGCTTAACCCTCTCATTTTATGGACAGAGGAGCAGGTCAAGGACTACGTGAAGGCTAACGGCGTTCCTTTCAACAAACTTCACAAACAAGGTTTCCCTAGCATTGGATGCCAGCCTTGCACCAGAGCAATTGAACCGGGCGAGGATATCCGTGCCGGAAGATGGTGGTGGGAAGACCCTGAGCATCGCGAATGCGGTCTTCACAGCAGGAAATAAGTCAGATAGTTATGCTGGTTTCAATTCCTGTCTGCCAGTCTATGACAGTAATGTTGGACAGCAGACCTGAATGATCCAGGTGTATCCTAATGTCATCTAGATCTGTTTTCGCCCAGTCGAAACCGGTGTCAATGATAATTTGTGAAAGATCATATTCTTTCCATACGGAATAGTCTTCTTTAGAAACCAGGCTTAATTTAAGTCCTGGTTTTTTTGTATCCTGCCGTGGCAGCGATACACTTGCTTCCTTCTTTGTATCTGGACTTGCTTTGGCCACGCAGCTGATGTTGTCCAAAGTTTGATCGGTAGCGTTCTGCTGCGTAGTGGCAGCGGATTCTTTGGCCACGCAACTGAATTTGCCGCACAAACTTTGACCGGTAGCGTTCTGCTGCGTAGTTGCAGCGGATTCAGTGGCCACGCAACTGAAATTGCCGTACAAACTTTTACCTGTGCGGAGGTCTATACCGCGTACATTTCCGTCAATTATAAACGAGTACGGATAATCAGTCAGGTTTCCCAAGTCATAACATATAGTCAGTTTCGCCCATTCTTTGTGAAGTACAGGCTTATAGTATTGAGTTTCTCCTTTGCATTCGACATCATCCGTCGACAGTGAAATTGGGCTGCTTTCCTCTCCTATAGGTATAATGACATTGCGTCCGTCATAGACTCTTGCTGACGTCAATCCCTGGGCGCAGATAATATGATTTGTTCCTTTATCTACTGCAATCCGGACGATTCCGGAGTATTCTTCCATTGGATTTATATTGCAGTCATAGCGTTCTGTAGCATTATCCACAAACAACATTATGTTTCCGTTCTCTTTCGGAATATCAGTCAGATCAATTGCCAGGATGCAAGGACATCCGTGCCTGATTTCTTTCACCGAACAGGATGCAAACGAGATAAGACATAAAATTGCCAATGATGTCCGCAATGTCATAGTTGTAGGCTTCTTATATGGTCATTTCTTCTTCAGTTCCAGTCTCCCAATCTATTACACTGACGCTGAACGTGCACTCGTATGAAGTGACAGGGACATCAGGACTTAACGAGCCAGGCCTGGTTATAGTCAGACTGTTGACGTTGTAGGTCTTGTTGGCTTCAATGCCAGGAATTGAAATCGGGTAATAGTACTTCCTCTCCCCAAGAGTCGTTTCCACGACGATTCTAGTGAATCTTGGGCCGAATTCTTCAGCTTGCGAGTCTTGTTCTGTATCATTAGGATATACGTAGAAATATGCAGGCGTAGTGAAAGGGGAGTCTGACGTTACTACAGAGTTATTTGTGTTTTGGTAAAGCAGTTCTTTTGCATCCTCATCGCAGAAACTCTTTTTGTTAATCCATTTTGTGGGAGTGCTGACCAGTCCATAGTTGATGTCTCCGACCGCATTTACGACATATATGCTGTTGACCTTGAATGGCGTACTTCTATATGCTGCAGACGTAAAATCGGTTGCTATATGCTTGATTGCCAGCCTTGCGACAAGTCTTCTGACCGGAATGCTTATGCTACCTGCAGCCTCCAGTTTTGCAGCAATCCTGCCCAGCATTACGAGACTTTCAGTACTGTTGTCGGTAAGTAATGAAGTTTTGGCAAGCAGCTCGGTCTTGTTTGTTACTGCAGCCTCTGCCGGAGCATTGACCAGCGCGAAGATCTCCTTCTCACCAGTTGTGCAGCTTACCGTTATTTCCGAACCGGAATCTGCGCTTTTGTACGCATCAAGAGAGCCGTCACTTCTGAATACGAATATTTGAGTGTTCTTGATATCAGCTTCTTTTACCTCGGAAGCGCCGGCTTTGGTGTAGGCCGTGCTCAAAATGTTGAATTTCATATCAACCGCTGTACCTTCCGGTGTGGCTGAATCAGCGTTTTTGTTGCAGGACGATAATGTGCCCGCGATGATGGCCGCTGTCGCCATCATTGTACTTAATGTCTTAAGTGTCATAATTTTGATAATGTTATTTTGTTGTGTTTTTAAAGTGTATGATGTGTAATGCTCTCGTTTACAGTTCAAGGTTTATTTAGAAACGGTCCCGAAAATTCCGCATAATTAAATTAGTATACCATTTCAAAACAACTTCTTAATGTCGTAGTAAGCGGATACCTCGTCCACCAGGATGTACAAGACTAAAAGCTCATTCATTGTCGGAGTTGAGTCCGAACATCTTGATAAGCGCGGATATTTCGGGATCGAGATTTCCTCTGTGCACGTATGAAGGATTCATACTGCAGGCTGTTTCGTAATGCTCCGATGCGGTTTTGTATTTTCCAAGCCGGCTGTATATGACGGCGAGCATATAATGAACCTTGTCCGTCTTGTCCATTCTGTCCAGAATAGACAGCGCACTTGCGTTGTAATCCATTGCACAGTAGGCGATAGCCAGGTTGAAGTCTTCATAAGGTTTCAACTTTGTTATGGCTCTTCCATAGTCTCTGTCAAGAATTGCTTGAACTCCGGACATATATGCAGTGTCAATAACGGTAGTAGTTACAGTGTCGAGCACCATCCCTTTCCTGTGAAGAAAGAAATCAAATTTGACGACCCTCAATTTCGGGTATAATTTCTCTCTCAAGTGTTTGTAGTATCCTTTGAGAGACATAGCCTTTTCCCTTTCGTCAAGGTTTGAAATGCTCTTCAGTCCGGCATAATCATCTTTCTCTGCATTGCTGAGCAAAGTATCAGCCTGAACGAGCGCGTCAAGCATATTCCAGTTCTCGCCGTTGCTTCGTGAGGTGAACAAGATGTCATTTACATTAAGCATCTCATCCGTCTTGCCATTCCAAGATTCATCATAATATAGCCTGAGACCTTTCTCCCTGGCCAGAGAGTCCCGGCTTTGCGTCAGGAATCTCTTGAAATAATCCGAGATGGACTTCGCCCGCTTTTCTGCAAGTTCTATATTCAAGCTTTCCCTGCCTTCCGGTGAACAGGATGCCGATACGGTTATTGAGTCCATATCAAATTCCTCATTCAGCAGAAGATCTGCAAGATTATTCTTAATCCTTTGAATTTCAGATGAATTGTTGGCAAGAACGACGTCTATGTCGTATCGCCCTGGACTGAACTCGACGTAGCTGGCAGTATTAGCCTCCACTCTGCGCGATACAGTCATAGTCATATATCTTTCCGAGAGATCTGCAAAAGAACTCAGAGAACTGATATAATATGTCAACGGGTCGCTTTGCGGTATCCGGAGAATCTCTTTCCCTTCCTCCAGAATGGAACCGGCGATCTTGATGTCGGCTTTCTTCAACTTCGGAAGTGTGTTTATCGTTTGGGTATAGTTGTATATGAATTCGCCTGTTTCTGAAATCATAACTGTATCCAACCGGATTCCTTCATTCACGATAGGCGCCTTTACATACTTCTGGAACATCTTGTCCGTCCGGCTCTTCTTCCGCTCATTTCTTGCGACAAGAAACTTGTTGGTGTAATGCTCTACTGCATTTTGCTCAGTAACCCCATACACTGAAGCGAATTCTTCATCTGATACGAATGTGGAGTCATTCCGGTATTCCCACAACTTAGGGATGTTTCTTCTTATGAATATCTCCAGTTGTCTGACGTCGATGAACTTGCCTTCATCATATACAATGGACTCAAGGAATCGCCTATACTGCTCATACCCTTTAAGTTGTCTTTTGCGGTATTGGGCACCGGTTATGACAATCTTATCCAGTGCGGAACTGTCCCCGAGCATATAAAGTTCAGGTGTCAGTTGCAGTTGCCATTTGCTGTCACGCATTTCAGGCGGGACCGAAACTTGAAACTTCAGGTCCACTTTACCGTGCCGTTCAGCCACATTTCTGAATCTTGCAGTAACTTTCGCCGCTCTGATAACGTCTGTAGCTACCATCTCTCCGTTCTCGTCTTTCACTGCATTCATAATCAGCGTCTTTTCCGGGATTTCGACCTCCGAGGTGTCGCTTTGTCTATCAGCTTCCGAGTCTAACAATGGGATGAACGTTTCTTCCGGAATCGATAAATCAGCTTTAATGTTATTCGCCTCGAGGTTGCTGATTTTTTTATGCAGGCTGCATTGAGTCATAAGAACAGCGAAAGCTATCGGCAAGATAAGTTTTTTCATTCGGTCAAAGTTTTCAAAACAGCTTCGTGTTGCTGTCAGGTTGTCTTCTCTATGAATAAAAATTAGAATGTCTGCACGTCATCGTCGTGTTCGACAATATTCAATCTGTTGGCGAGTACTTCGTAGAATTGTTTTTCCGTACCGTCGGAACTCTCAAATTTTTGGCTGCGCATCCTTCCGAATACGTGCAGCAACGCGCCTTTTTGTATCTTGCTGAAGTCCGGCATTCCTTTTCCGTTCCAAGCGGAGATGGTATGCCAGGTAGTCTCTATTACTGGTGTTCCGTCTTTTCCCTTGTAAACATAATTTGTCGCCAAAGAAATTCTGGCAACTTCATTGTCGCCGACTTTTTGAATCTTGATGTTTCCGACGTTTCCTCTCAATTCGATTTTGTTGATTTGTTCCATAATAATCAAGTTTTAGTTAAGGTTCCACGATTGTGCACTTCGTTTGACCGGAGGCAAAGTAAAAGAGGAAATTCGTGGCGAAAAAGGAAATTTAAGAAAAGGAAAGGTGGTTTTTACAATTATTAAATGAACGGAATCTGCCGAGTATGATTTTTATATGTGGCCGGACAATTCTTAAATACTGCCTACGCAAGCCATAAGTTTGTCATTAAGAGGTGAGCGAATATCGGATATTTAAGAATTATGTATTTCTGATGTAATTCGACCACTTTTCCTCATTTAGAGAGAAAAATTTTACAATCTTTCGGAGCGATATCAAGAATCAGTTTATGTTATTATGATTCCAAAACGTTATTATCTAACACTTTAACTTATATGGCCGAATACAAAATAATCGAAAATTCCGAAAAGAACGGAACTTCCTGCCTGGAGTGCGGAACAGTTTTATATGGCCGTGCCAACAAGCGTTTCTGCTGCGAATCCTGTAAGAACCGATATCACAACAAGCGGTATCAGGCAGAACGTAACCTTAAACTGAGGATCAAAACCATTCTCGACAGAAATTACACTATACTTTCGTCCTTGATTTCGGAGAAAGTGCCTTCTGTGGACAGGCAAGACTTGCAGTTGATGGGATTCAATATTGATTATATGACAGCGTTTACCAAAATCCATAAACGCGAATGCTGCTCCTGTTATGATATCTCCTTTATCAGGACGCCTTCGCGCATTTATAATATTCATAGAAAACTGTTTGCTTTCAAATTGAAGTAGCATAAGATGAAATGGCTATCTTTGTGGCTTAAAAAACGACGAGAATGAATACAAATCCACTTCTTGAGGAATCTGCACTGCCATACGGAGCGCCTCAATTCGATAAGATACGAAACGAACATTATCTTCCTGCATTCACGGCAGGTATTGACGAGGCGAAGTCCGAAATAGATGCGATTGTTGCAAATCCTGCCGAACCTGATTTTGAGAACACGATTGAGGCATTGGAATACAGCGGCAAAACACTGTCTCGGGTGAGCGACATATTCTATAACATTCTTGAGGCGGATGCGGATGATGAACTTCAGCAGATTGCGGAGGAGGTGTCTCCGCTGATGACTGAGTATTCGATGTACGTGTCTCTCAACTCAGCATTGTTCAACAGGATAAAGTCCGTATATGAGAAAAAAGATGACTTGGTTTTGGAAGGTGATCAGATACGTCTGCTGGACGAAACTTACAGATCTTTTGTGCGTCAGGGCGCAAATCTCGGAAATGAAGCCAAAGAAGCTTACAGCAAATGTATGGAGGAACTTTCTCTGCTTTCACTGAAGTACGGAAAGAATGTGTTGGCAGCGACCAATTCTTATATTCTTCATATCGAAGATGAGACGGAATTGGAAGGGCTTCCTGAATATCTGAAAGATGCGGCTTCATCTGAGGCTAAAGAACGAGGACTTGAAGGATGGGTGTTCACATTGAACAGGCCGAGTTACGGGCCGTTTATGAAATACTGTAAAAATTCGGAATTGCGCCGGCAGATGTATATGGCATACAATACAAGAGCTGTGAACGGAGATTATGACAATACGCCTGTGGTGAAAAGGATTGTGGAATTACGGCTTGAGGTGGCGGAACTTCTTGGTTACAACACGTGGGCTGACTATGTTCTGGAAGAGAATATGGCAAAAAGCAAGTCCGCAGTCACTGATTTTCTGGACAAATTGATGTCAAGGTCACTCCCTTTCGCGAGGAAAGAGGTTAATGATGTATATAGTTATGCTAAAGAACACGGATTTTGTAATTCGGCAGATAATGCTTGTGCATCGTCCAATGGATTGGTGCCGTGGGATTTCAGCTATTGGGCTGAGAAATATAGATCCGTCAGATTCTCGTTGAGCGATGAACAGCTGAAACCATATTTCAGACTGGAAAATTGTATAGATGCCGTATTCGGATTGGCGGAAAGGCTTTATGGAATCAGGTTCGAGGAAAGGAATGACATCCCTGTTTATCACAAAGATGTAAAAGTATATGATGTCAAGGATAATGACGGCAGTCATCTGGCGCTGTTTTATGCTGACTTTTTCCCCAGAGCTACTAAGAGAGGCGGTGCTTGGATGACAGAATTCAGAGGACAGCGAATAGAAAACGGAGTTGAAACCCGTCCGCTGGTCAGCATTGTGACAAATTTTACGAAACCGACAGAATCTTCTCCGTCCCTGCTTACCTTGGACGAATTGACGACTCTTCTTCACGAATTCGGTCATTCATTGCACGGAATGTTCGCAAAAGGCAGGTATCCGTCTCTTTGCGGGACAAATGTGGCCCGAGATTTTGTGGAATTGCCGTCCCAGATAATGGAGAACTGGGCATATCAGTCGGCGTGGCTCGATACTTTCGCGAAAGATTACAAAACTGGAGAACCGATGCCGGCTGAGTTGATATCCAAAGTTGTAGAATCCAAAAATTATCTCTCGGGATATTACCAGGTCCGTCAGTTGGATTTCGGTATCCTGGATATGGCCTGGCATACAAGGACTTCTAAAGAGGAACTGGATGTGCTGGAATTTGAAAGAAAGACTCTTTCTCCGTATCGTGTTCTGCCGTATGTGTCAGGAACTGCCATTTCCACGTCATTCAACCATATTTTCTCCGGTGGCTATTCCGCCGGATATTATTCTTACAAGTGGGCCGAAGTGCTTGAGGCTGATGCTTTCTCGCTTTTTGAAAAGAATGGCATCTTTGACACGGCTACCGCTTCTTCATTCAGGAATGAGTTGCTTTCAAAAGGTGATACGGAAGACCCGGCAGTGCTTTATCGTAATTTCAGAGGGCAAGATCCTGATGCCTCCGCTCTTATGCGTAAGCTCGGGCTCACCGACTGAACTAATCGAACAACAAGAAACGGCTGACAAAAAAGCGGTCTACTGCGTTGTTCTCCTTGCCCAAAGAATCAAAAAAAGACAGCGCCCTTCGCTCAAAATCACAGGAAAAATTAGCTCCAGGCATCTGCCTTTTTTTGATTCACTGCAGAGGAGTAATAAGAAACATATTCGGAGCAACGCGACCGAAGGGGTTTCGGGGAATCCTTTCCCCGGTAAAACTTCATATCGCACCGGAGGTGCGAAATGTCCCTCGGGACGGCAGGCATTAGCCTGCAGGGGTTAGGAGTCCGTAGGATGGTGCGCGCACCATCCTGTCGCGTTAGCGACTGAGGGTAAACAGCAAACTTGCGCGTAGCGCGTAGCGACCGAAGGGGTTTCGGGGAATTAGGGTAAAAATTAAAAAAGGGGCGACTTCTTTGTCACCCCCTTTCTTAAAATGCTTTGCGGAAGTTATTTATTCCGCTATCTCTGCGACTTCCTCTTTTTTCGGATCCTTAAAAAGGATGGCGAACAGAATGCCTACTACCAAAGCATAAGCTGCGAAAATATACCAGGCGGTGCTCCAAGATGGTTCGGCCGCGTTATTGACATATTTATTTACAATCACCTGTGCGCTAAGAGTACCTATCGTTGCTCCGATGCCGTTGGTCATCAACATAAACAGACCCTGTGCGCTTGAACGTATCTTTTCGCTGGTCTTAAGGTTTACATAGAGTGATCCTGAAATGTTGAAGAAGTCGAATGCAACGCCATAGACAATGCAGGAAAGAACGAACATCCATACGCCTGCACCAGGATTTCCGGCACCGAACAATCCGAATCTGAATACCCAGGCGAACATCGCAATAAGCATCACCTTCTTGATGCCGAAGAATTTCATAGCGATCGGAATCAGCAGAATACAGAGCGTTTCAGAAACCTGAGACAATGAAATGAGCGCGTTGGCGTTCTGTGCTCCCCAAGTGTTTGCATATTCAGGAATATCCTTGAAATGTGTGATGAAAGGATTGGCGAAACCGTTTGTAATTTGAAGCGAAACACCGAGCAACATCGAGAAAATGAAGAATATGGCCATATCCTTCTTCTTGAAAAGGGTGAAGGCCCTTAGACCGAAAGCATCGACCAGGTCAGTGGATTTGTTGGCGTTGTTTATAGGACATTCTGGAAGTGTGAATGCGTAAAGACAAAGAACAAGTCCTATTACACCGGAAGTGAAGAACTGGTTGTAAGACAACTGGAACTGCACTCCGTCAATCTTCATGAAATTCACGAAAAGCATACTGCAGATGAAACCGACTGTTCCAAACACCCTGATAGGAGGGAATGATTTCACTGTGTCAAGTCCATATTTCTCAAGGCCGGAATAGGCGACAGAATTTGACAACGCGATTGTAGGCATATAGAAGGCCACGCTTATCGAATAGAGGGTGAACAGTCCGGCGAAGCTTGCGTCTGCTCCTGCGGAGAGTCCGTAATAACCGGCTGCTATCATAGCCAGACCAGCGATCCCGTGGCATACACCAAGTAGTTTCTGCGCCTGCAAATATTTGTCTGCGATAATACCTATCAGTGCAGGCATAAAGATGGAAACGATGCCCTGCATTGCATAGAAAATTCCGATTTTCGGACCTAAGTTGATGGATACCAGATAGCTGCCCATCGATGTGAGATATGCCCCCCAAATCGCATACTGCAGGAAATTCATAATTATCAGCCTGACGCTGATGCCGTCGTGTTTCATATAGTCAATTGTTTTATTGTTTCTGAACGATGTGATTGTATTTCTGTTGCATCTCAACAGTCCTGTCAAATCCCGGATTTTCATTGTCGCAACAGTCGCGCAAAGTCCCTTCCGAGGTATCGAAATTACGCAAATGTACAAGAATTTTATGTCATTTTTACTAACTTTGGGCGCGGATATTAAAAATATCGATAGTAGATGAAATTTGTCAAGACAGCTGTTGACCCTCAATCTTCCGCGCGGTGCGGAATAGTCACAACTGACCACGGTGAGATTGAGACCCCGATTTTTATGCCTGTCGGAACTGTAGGTTCTGTCAAAGGTGTGTATCATAGAGATTTGAAAGAAGACATAGGTGCCCAGATAATTTTGGGCAATACTTACCATTTGTATCTTCGTCCAGGTCTGGATACGCTGAAAGCTGTCGGAGGGCTTCATAAATTCATATCCTGGGATAAGCCGATACTTACAGACAGTGGCGGATTTCAAGTCTTTTCGCTTACTGGAATCCGTAAACTGACTCCGGACGGCTGTACTTTTTCTTCGCACATAGACGGCTCTAGGCATACTTTTACGCCTGAGAATAATGTTGATACACAGAGGATTATAGGTGCGGACATAATGATGGCGCTCGACGAATGCTGTCCCGGCGATGCGGACTACAACTATGCCAAGAAATCGTTGAAAATGACTCAGTCCTGGCTTGAGCGTTACCTTAAGCGTTTCGATGAGACAGAACCGCTGTATGGTTATAGCCAGACGGTGTTCCCGATAATCCAGGGATGTGTGTATCCGGATCTTCGCAAGCAGGCCGTAGAGCACGCAGTTTCATTTGACAGGGAAGGATATGCCATCGGAGGGCTTGCGGTAGGGGAGCCTACAGAGAAGATGTATGAAATGCTGGAACTGGTTTGCCCATTGTTGCCTGACAACAAGCCGCGCTATCTTATGGGAGTGGGCACACCTGCAAATATACTGGAAGGCATTGCCAGAGGAGTGGATATGTTCGACTGCGTTATGCCTACCAGAAACGGACGTAACGGAATGCTGTTTACTTGGAACGGCATAATGAATATGCGCAACAAGAAGTGGGAGAACGATTTCAGCCCGATAGACCCTGCAGGTACTTCATTTGTTGACAGGACATATTCGAAAGCATATCTGCGTCATCTGTTCATTGCAGGTGAAATGTTTGCAGCAATGATTGCAAGCGAGCATAACCTTGCTTTCTATCTGGATTTGGTAAGGCAGGCGCGCGCACATATCAAGGCCGGTGACTTCAAGGCCTGGAAAGACGTCACAGTCAAGAGAATAATGACAAGATTATAATATCCGGACTATGTTTCCCAAAAAACTGGATGTTTACATAACGAAGAAGTTTATGTTCACCTTCTTCATCGCCATTCTCCTGATTATCGGAATCGTAATCATATTCGATATCAGTGAGAAGATCGATGATTTCGTGGCAAAACAGGCCCCGATCAAGGACATCATCTTCAGTTACTACATTAATTTCGTGCCGTACTTTATGAATATGTTTAGCCCTCTGTTCGTGTTCATTACGGTCATATTCTTCACATCCAGACTTGCAGCGAATTCGGAAATTATCGCTATACTCTCCTGCGGAATCAGTTATCACAGGATGATGGTGCCGTATATATTTTCGGCATCCGTGATTGCCTTGCTCTCGCTATATCTAAATCTGTTTGTCATTCCTCAAGCAAATGCGGAGCGGCACGTGTTTGAGTATAAATATACTAAGAAGAAGACTCAGGTAAGCGAGAGAAACATACATTATCAGATTGCGCCCGGCGAATTCGTTTATATAGAGCAGTTCAGCAAATACAATAATACTGCGTATAAATTCACATTGGAGTCCATACGCGACAATCAGTTGATTTCAAAAGTGTCAGCCGAAAGGGCAGTCTGGGACAGCACATTCGGTGGTTGGATTCTAAAAAAATACTTTATACGTGAGTACAACGAGTCCGGACTTGAGGACAAGGTGAAATGCGGTGATCAGATGGATACGGTCATCAGTCTCGATATCTCTGATTTCTACAGGAATGCGCATACCGTTGAGGATTTGTCATATCGCGAGCTCAATGAACTGATTGACACTCAGAGAATGAGGGGCGACCCTAATATCAAGATGGCGCAGGTGGAGAAACATACGCGTTTCTCATTGCCGTTCTCCGCTTTCATTCTGACTATTATGGGCGTGTCGCTTTCGTCAAGGAAAAAGCGCGGCGGAATTGGATGGAATCTGGCGATTGGTATTGCATTGAGTTTCTCCTATATCCTGTTTATGAAATTCAGCCAGATGTTCGTCTATACCGGTCTGATGCCGCCTTGGCTGGCTATCTGGTTGCCGAATATCATATTTGCTGTGGTTGCCGCTGTGCTTTACCGCATTGCTCCGAAATAGTTCGGGAGGCTTTAGGCTGATGTCTGAATATGAGGCCTAACTCAATTGCAGGGTGTTGTTGCAGAGTCGTGAAGTAGCGTCGCGGTGAGTGATTATTATGACAGTTTTGTTCTCTGCACTGCTTTCCAGACGTGAGAAGAGTTTGATTTCCGTTTCTTTATCGAGTGCTGAAGACGGCTCGTCAAGCAGTAATATGCTGCCGGGCCTTAGCAAGCCACGTGCGATTGCGATTCTCTGCGCCTGTCCTTCGCTGAGTCCTGCTCCGGATTCTCCGCATATTGTATCGAGACCAGCCGGGAAATCGAAAACGAAATCTGCTACCGCTGTATGAAGTGCCTCTCTCATCTCGTCTTCATCGGCATTTGGATTTCCGATCAGAAGGTTGTCACGAATTGTACCGCTTATAAGTGTGTTGCCCTGAGGAACATATACAAAATTGCAACGCGTGGCAGGGCGGGCCTTTTCCGTAGCATCGTTGATATTGCTGTAAAGTGATATGCTGCCGTTTTCCGGTTCTAATTGAGCAAGAATAAGCCTTATCAATGTGCTTTTGCCGATGCCTGTCTCCCCGCATATCGCGGTAAGGCTGCCAGGCTTGAAATTGTATGAAAAGTTGTCGAAGATTTTTCGGTTGCCGTCCGGATAGGCAAAAGAGATAGACTCTATTTTGATACCTGCCGTCCCTGCCATCATAACAGAGCTTTCCTTGCTCTCCTGTGGAAGTCTGTCGAGTTCGGAAAGTCTTTGTGCGGAGGCCAGTGTCTTGATGAATCCAGGAATTTCACGGCTCATCTCGATTGCAGGACGTTGAATCTGGCCTACGAGCTGGAGAAATGCAGCCATCATACCAAAGGTCAATGTGCCGGATTGAAGACCAAGCACGCCCCAGATAAGTACAAGCGCATATCCTCCTGAGAATCCGAGCCTTATCATTGTCCTGGCGAACAGCGAATAGTCTGTTTTGATCATAACCTTGTCGGTCAGTTCAGACTGCTTGTCCTCAAGTTCTGTGATGGATGTATTCGTGTGCTCAAGCGCTGAAATCAATGTTCTGTGCTGAATGTTATCCTGGATATGACTCTGTACCTTGCTGTCTGAGTCCTTGATGTCGCGGTTAAGCCGTCTC
Source organism: Butyricicoccaceae bacterium (assembly GCA_963617065.1). GTDB lineage: Bacteria > Bacteroidota > Bacteroidia > Bacteroidales > UBA932 > Cryptobacteroides. The sequence continues at coordinate 1,453 of CAVENC010000027.1, read as the reverse complement.
AGTTTCAATACGCAGCTTTTGCTCAGGGCAATGGCGACCGGCATCGTCAAAAACAATATGATTGCCAGTTTCCAGTCGATTCTATAGACGAAATATGTCGCCATAAAAAGTTGTGCTATGGCGCCGGAGAGTTTGGGGACGGTGATACAGACGGTTTCACTGACTTCGCTGACATCTTCCATAAGTCTGTTGAGAGTGTCTCCGGAATGCAGCGATTCCTTTCCGGTCCAACGGCTCTCCATTATTCTGGAGAAAAGTCGGCAACGTACATCGCTGCGCATCCTGATCTCCTGTCTGGCTTCCATTCTTGTGCTGAATGCTGACAATGCTAGTTGTGCGACAATGCAGGTTACAAGATATGCCGCGTATGTGGCTATGCTGCCGTCAGAGGCTCCGGTGGCAATATCAATCAGGTGTTTGCTGAGCCATACGAACAATATGGATACTGCCATATTTACGATTTCAATCAGACTGCAAAGCGCGAGAGTGCCACGCCTCCCGTAAGAAAGCCGCCATATCCATCTTATGTCTTTATATATCCCGTTGTTCATATTTTTATGTCCCCGTTTTGAATTTGCCGGAGCTCAAAGTTAAGACTAATTCTTCGTTTTTTTTGAGGCAATTTGATTTAGCGTTGTCACTTCAACTGCCAATTTCGGCGGTTCACAAGCCAATTTTTCCGCTTCACGGATTTTCGCTTGTGAGACCAATATGTTAATTATACTTTTGCCGCCACATAAACACGTTAAACACAAATTTTATGAAACATTTTTTAGTATGTATTGCTCTTACATTTATTGTATGTAGCGCATTTGCCCAGCAGGCTAATAGAAATTATTTATACAACAGTGGATATAAAGTTAATGTGCAGACATCTACTTTGTTTACGTTTGCAAACAGTGTGACAATCACTTCGTTGACCTCATCGCACGGATTTGCATTCGGTAATGGACTTTATGTGGGAGGTGGACTGGGTGTTACTTATAGCCCTCAAGACAATATGAATATAAAGAACCAAATGATTCTTGACGTATTTGCGGAAGTCAAATATTCGTTCTTGAAGAATTCCATAGTGAGCCCGTTTGTGAATTTGATGGCTGGAGGAGCCTGCAATTACTCTTCGTATGGAACAGGATACTTTGTGAAGCCGTCAGTGGGCGTAGATATCTGGCGTTTTTCGATATCGGCTGGTATGGGGCGTTATGCGATTAATTATGCATCAATTGATGGGAAAATTGATGATGCTCCAGCAATAATAGGTGGGACAGAACTGAATAACGGTATTTTCGTGGGGCTGGCGTATAACTTCCGTTAGAAGAGTCTGTTGTACAATTCTTTTTTGAATATCAAACAAAGAAAATAAATAGCGGACATCGATTTCGATGTCCGCTAAACTTGGTAGCGGGGGAAGGACTCGAACCTCCGGCCTCCGGGTTATGAGCCCGACGAGCTA
>CAVENC010000026.1:0-32431 GCA_963617065.1 Butyricicoccaceae bacterium | reverse complement strand
CGAACCGACTGAGCTCTCCGCTCAGGAAAAATTCGCTCCGGTTTTCAGCCGGTCCGATTTCGGATACTCTTGTGTTCTTTATTGTCTTTCTTCGAATAGAAATAGATTGTTGTTTGAAATCGGTTCTTATTCTGTTACTTTATCTTTGAGCTCATTGTTGGCGACTGTGCCCCCCCAGTTGTTATCGTGGATGTCATATGTGATTCCTTTTGTAAGGGTGCTAGCCTTCATTACTTGACCATCTGTGTCTCCAGAATTTGTCGCAGTGTTGTTAGTAATTGTGATCTGGGTATCTGCGCCGATATCTCCGAAGCGGATGACGCGGTCTCCAATCTTGTCGAATGTGTTGTTCTCGATTACGACTGCGCCATAGTCCGTAGCGCCACTATTGGTTTGTAACGCAATAGCATTATGACCAGTAACTGAGAATGTGGAATTCTTGACAGTTACGTTATAGGTAGATGTTAAGTAAATGCTTTGATATGAAGTGCTAAAACTGCAGTTGTCGACAGTGATATTCTTAAATGGATGATTTGCAGATTTTTCATTATGAATAAGTAAGCGTTGTGCATCGTCCGTATTTCCTGTTTTAAATTCTAAGAAATTACATTTAGTGAATGAAAGTCCGTCAATTATAGATGGGCTACCATCATCGCCTTGTTTTGTGAATTGTGCATTCTTCGCAAATGTAATTCCCTCGAAAGAGATATTCGTGAAGTTATAGGCGTCGTAATAACTTGGACTTGTGCTTGTGTATTGAACGCCATTGTCCAAAACGTAATCGTAAACGGTAGAAGTTTCTGTGCCGTAAATGTGGCCGGACCACGCGGCAACGCCTTCTATTGTGACACCTTCAGAAGCGGTGAATTTTACGTTGCTGACGGCACGAGTGTAATAGCAACCTGGCGTCCAGGATGTCTGAGCCTTATACGCTACAAGTTCTTCTGCAGTTGCGAACTCTTGAAATCCAGATGCGTCCGATGTATATCCGCCGACCATATATTTGGTGTTGCTGCCGGGGAAACGGTTAGGACGGCCGAGGACGAGAGTCTCAGTGATGTTTTCGGTGAAGTTGATGGTCTTGCCGTCGATGCTGCCGTACGCTCCGTCAAGGGTGTACTGTGCATTTGCAGCGGTTACATTGACAACGTCGCCTGACATATCAGGTCCTGCAGGAAGTGCCACTGCTGTGCCGCTTTCGCTATATCCTGCTAAAGACGCCTCGCTGAAATCGATAGTAGCCTCGCCAATGTTGTCGGAAACTGTTGCACTGGCAGCCTTTTCTCCAACGTAATCATTCGCATCGTATTGAGACTGTTTCGTGTAGTTTTTATAGTTGTGCGAGCCGTCCACTTTGATGATGACAGTGCCTTCAAGTTTGTTTCCTGTTACTGAAAAATATTCGTTCGCGAAACCGACAATGCCTCCGATGTCGCGATATCCTTGAATTTTTGCGTTCTCAACTGTGCAACAGGTTACAGCCGACCCCTCATTGTTGCTATCCGTTAAAAGTCCTGCAATGCCACCCACCTTGTCACCATTATCATAGCCATCGCTTAGCAGTTCGGCAGTTGAAGTTACTTTAACATTAGATACTTTGCAGTTGCTAATTGAAGAACACTGAACATAACCACAAATTACACCTGCGTAATGTGTACTGTTGATTGTTGCGTTCTTAACAGTCAAATCTTTTACGTTTGCGGATGTCATACCTCCGAACAAGCCGGCAGAAGCCTCTTTCGCTGTATTGTCGGAGGCATAGAGATTAGAGATAGTCTTGCCGTTTCCGTCAAATGTGCCGTGGAATGTAATGGTAGGAGATTTTATACAGCCACCTATCGGAGTCCAGGCCTTGTAGCCGAGGTTGATGTCATTGATAAGTTTCACGGTCTTGCCTGAGAAATTGTTGGCGTTGGAGTTGACCTGCTGGGCTACCCAAGCGAGCTGGGCGGCATTGCTGATTTCATAAACTCCGTCAGCTGATGCTTCGACTGCAGTGACAGAAGTGCCGTCCCAAACGGTTACAACTTCGTCGCCACCGAAATCAGGGTCAATCTCGACGTTGAAGTCTGCGGTGTTGGTAAGCAGGCTGCCGACGATGTTGGTGCGGTAATTGCGCTGGAGCGGAGTTGTAGGAGAACTGAATGAAACCTCCTTGCCGTCAAACTGGAACGTCGCGCTGATGTCATAGACGCTTCTTTCTGCAGGAGCGAAGACATAGTTCATTGACAGACGATTATATGTAACCTTATTGACGTTGAGATTATCTCCAGGGATCGCTGCTGCTTCGAATACTACATCTTCAGGTACGCTGACTTCTCCGTCTATAGGAGTGAATACTGTAGGAATCTGCTTTACTGAGAATGACGATTTGGCACCCGTCAAGTATTTGGAGATATCTACATTATCAGGACCATCGCTCAGTTTGTCATCTGCTCCAATGTTAACCTGAGCGAACGGACGAGTAAGTTTTACATTCTGGGTAAGAGGACCGTCGATTTTGAGATTCTTTACAACTGCGAAGAACGCGTCGCGGTTCTCATCGTTGGCGGCTTTTTCGGTAGAATAGTCTGCAGTGATTTTCTTCAGACCTTCTCCACCTACGCTTGTGTCGATAGTATAGTATCCAGATTTCTTGGTCTGAGCCCAGAATATGAAGTTATAAACCTGGTCTTTCACGAGTTGGAACTTCACGGAGGTCTTACCGCCCACGAGATCTTTCTGCTGAATATCTAGCCCGCTTACAGGCTTCATATCTTTGTCGAAGACCTGATAGTAGAGCACGGTCGCTGTGCTGCCGTCTCCGATAGCTTTTGTGCTGATTCCTGAAGGCGTTTCAATAGCGAAAGACACCTCTGCAGGCAGACCGTTCTCAACAGCCTGTTCTTTTGCGCAAGACATAGCCGCTATGGCGAATGCCGTCAGCGCACAAGTTTTCATTAGAGTTGCGTTCATAACGTATGAATTATTAGTTTGTTATATTGTTCTGATTAAATGTGTTATCTTATCACGATATTGTATTCTCCATCGAATGACGGGTCTATTACCACGCCTCCATTTGCGTTCTGCATAAGGAAACTGCCTTTTACGGTGGTGAGCATACTTCTCTTTATCGGTACCTCAATCTGGGAACTCATCGAAAGTTTCGTTCCGTTCTCGTCGAAAAGTCCTACTGCCACCATTACAGAGGATTCCTTGCCGTTCACGAATACATAATCAAATCCCAGCCGGGCGTTATGGTCGTCTATCAATTCCAACTCAGACTTGAATTCCACTCCTGTCTTCGAGTCGCAAGGCTTGTTGTCCATCATATTGAATGTACAAGGCATATAACCGGTGTAGTAAAAGACTACGTTGTATTTGTCAAGGTCCTCTATCGGCGATTTGCTTGCTCCTCCGTCGCCGTCGGATTTGGTGTCGTCAGGGTTTTCCGTTGAAATATCTTCTGAAGCCTCGGATGTTCCTGCGCCTTTCTTTCTCATCTCGGTCAGCACCTTCGTAATGAATTCCTGGAGGTCGGTTGTGATGAACTCGAATTTTGCCAGAGGCCGCTCCATTTCTATGGTTCCGCTGACTGGAGGTGTATCTTTTCCATATCTCTCGACTGTCAGGACCTTATGCCCTACGAATGCGTCGCGGAAATCGTTGTTGCCTTCGTGCTGTCCCTGGAGTTTGATTTCCCTGAAACTTCTGGTGTCGTAGAAGAAATCTTCCGTGCTGCCTTTTTCCGTGAAATCGGTCCAGACGTAGAAGTCATAAGTACCCTCGTCTATGTTAACTGTGACTTCATTGTTCAGGTCTGATACATCGGACTTTGTGAATATGAAGCGCTTGTATGGCGTGGTGCTGAAACTTCCTTCTCCAAGCTGGCGGTATGCTTCCACGATGTATCGGATCTCATAGTCCTTGCCGTCCTTGGATGACCTTGTGTCGTGCTCGATAACAATGAACTGCGGCAGGGCTGTGTTGAAATCCAATTTCAGCGTAGCGTCAGCAGGAAGAGTTTCCGGCCATTCGTGTACGGCGCAGGATGAAAGCAGAACCGCAATGACTGCGCAAGTCAATGTCTTAATGAATGTTCTCATCATCTTGCCCTCCTTTTCTTAAGGTCAAAACTATATGAGAATGACACTGCGGCGTGGTCGATGCCTACGAAAGTGGTGTGGCCGTTGGTCGCCTTTGGTCCGTTGGTCTCGTTGTAGAACTTGTCATAATACACGTCATAGACTCCGGCTCCGAGCGAGAATTCGATGTTCCATCTCGGGTGGCGCTTTGACAAAGGCATTCTGTATCCGGCAGCCAGTCCGCCTCCCCACAATGGTCTGTCTCCGTCATAAGTCTGGATTCGCCAGTCGCCTTTGGTTGCGAAGTTGAAATATGCCGTGCCGAAGTGCGCCCCGATGAAGAGTCCTTCAGGTTTGTTGAACCACCATCTCAACTCAGGTTGTACTGCGAATGTCCTGAATTTGAGGTCTCTGTGGAAATAGTTTACTGCGGAATAATATATAGGAAGCTGGAACGACAGGTTGCGTGTGATATCAATTTCGACTGCAACGTTAGATATGAACATAGCCCAGCCTATAGCGTTGGTCTTGAGATATAGCTTTCTTGTCCATTCCGGTTCCTCTTCCGGGACTTCTTCGATGTATTCAATCTTTGCGACTGAGAGGTTGTCGTCCAAGACAGGTGTCTGTTCGTCTTCCGTGACAATTGCCGGGTCTTCTATGACCGGTATCCCGAGGTCAGGATTGCGGATACCGACTTCGATATATACGTTGAATGCTCGAAGTTCGGGGAACAGGTCGCGGTTTAACTGATTCCACAGCCGGCCGCCATCGAGCTGCTGCAGCGATTTCTTCTTGTCCTCGGAATTTGTATTTGCGTCTGTTATTATGGAAAGTGCTTCTGAATCAGCGCTGTAGGTGCTGCTTTCCTGCATAAGTTCAGCAAGACCGGTCCAGTCTTCAACGACAGTGCTTATGTGGATTATTGAATCCGGGAATGTCAGATATTTTCGGAGGAGTGCGGTGAGATTCGTGCTGCGCTTGTCGGCAAGTTTCTCGTTGATTGCCATAGAACCTTCCGGAGAAGTGCCTGCCTGATAGCGGACGCTGAGTATGTCGAATGCGGAAGACTGTGACTTGAATTGATTGATATTGTCGGCGAATGCGCGGACTCTTGTGCCATTGTCCCTATAATTGGATTCGAAAGATGAATGACCTTGACGGAAATATATCCGCAAGGTGTCAGACATCTGCTGTGCATATGAACTCACGCAGACAAATGCTGCGATGAGCGCAATAATGCGTTTCATTTTCAATCAGTTTCTATTAAGGACAATCAACTGCTTCCGTTACGTGCGGTCAGCCTAATCAAGGGATGACGAGCTGTCTGCCTTTCACAAAAGCAGACCAAATATAAGAATATTTATACGTTTTAATAGAGGGGGGGGGTACAAAAAAGGCCAAAAGTATAAAACTTTCAGCCATTTTGACATAAAATATTCCGTTTTGACGGTGTCGTAGTGTTGTGATGTCTGGTGAGGAAGGAGCAACTGATAGTCGTAGTGGCGAATCGGATGATCGGAGCGACGGGCCCGAGCGGAGTGTCTGAGGGCCTGAGCGGCGGGGCTTTAGAACCCGGTGTAGCTCCAAGGTGTGATTGCCCGGAGTTCGTCCTTTACGGAGTCGTTGACGTCCAGTCCGTTGATGAATGACTCGATGGTGTTTTCATCTATTACGCTTCCTGTCCTTGTGAGTGCCTTGAGCGTCTCATAAGGGTTCGGATAGCCCTCGCGGCGGAGAATCGTCTGGATTGCCTCAGCAACAACTGCCCAGTTGCGGTGCAGATCTGCCTGAAGTGCCTCTTCGTTGAGAATGAGTTTGCCGAGTCCTTTCTTGAGAGAGGCAAACGCTATGAGTCCGTGCGCCAGCGGAACGCCGACATTTCTCAGCACGGTGGAGTCTGTGAGGTCTCTCTGGAGGCGTGAGATAGGCAGTTTCATCGAAAGGAACGTGAACACTGCGTCAGCCATTCCGAAGTTGCCTTCTGCATTCTCGAAGTCAATAGGATTGACCTTGTGCGGCATAGCCGATGAGCCGACTTCGTTCTTGTTCACCTTCTGCTTGAAGTATTCCATCGAGATGTATGTCCAGATGTCGCGGCACAGGTCGATGAGAATGGTGTTGATGCGTCTGAGGCAGTCGAATATGGCGGCGAGATTGTCATAATGTTCAATCTGGGTTGTCGGGAACGAACGCTTCAGTCCTAAAGATGATACGAATTTGTCTCCGAATGTTATCCAGTCAATGCCGGGGAATGCGACTTTGTGTGCATTCATATTGCCTGTTGCGCCACCGAATTTGGCAGGGTAGGTGAGGAGGCGGAACTGTCTCAGCTGTTCTTCGATGCGTACCTGATAGACTTTGAATTCCTTGCCGACTCTGGTAGGGGATGCCGGCTGACCGTGTGTCTTGGCGAGCATCGGCACGTCTTTCCACTGTTCCGCCATACCGGTAATGATTCCGAGAATTTCCTCAAGTGCAGGGATATAGACATTTTCCAACGCTTCTTTGAGCATCAGCGGCTGAGATGTGTTGTTGATGTCCTGCGATGTGAGGCCGAAATGGACGAATTCTGACCATTTGTCGAGTCCAAGTTCGTGAAAATGTCTTTTGATGAAGTACTCGACAGCTTTCACGTCGTGGTTTGTGGTCTTCTCGATTTCTTTGACCTCCATAGCCTGCTCCGGAGTGAGGTTGCGGTAGATGTCCCGCATTGCTTCGAATTTGCTCTTGTCGATGTCCGAGAGTTGAGGCAGCGGAATTTCGCAGAGTGCTATGAAATACTCGATTTCTACGCGTATGCGATATTTTATCAATGCGAATTCGCTGAAATAGGCTTTCAGCGGTTCTGTCTTGGATGCATAGCGGCCGTCAATCGGAGATGTGGCCAATAAAGAATGTGTGTCCATTTATTTTTCGTTCAATGAATGTTGCAAAGATAAGCTAAAAATAAGTGTCGGCAATAGGTCGCAAGCTCCTAAGTAAGGTTAAGACTCCAATGTCTCAAGTGTGTGATAGAGTTCGACTGTGCGCACTGCTTCGGCTACATCGTGCACACGCAGGATGTCCGCGCCGTTGCAGAGGGCCTTGTAATGAAGCACTTGCGTTGCTGGGAGGGATTCTTCTGGGGTGATGCCGAATTTCCGGTAAATCATACTTTTGCGTGATACTCCGACGAGAATCTTTTTGCCTAGTGACTTGAATGTGTCTAGGCGTCTCAGAAGTTCGTAATTCTGCTCAATGGTCTTGGCAAAGCCGAATCCGGGGTCTAGAATCCAATCCGTCAATCCTGCAACATTGGCTTTTGTCTCAAATTTCCTGAAATAATCTAGGACATCTTCCACCACGTCGTCATATTCGGTCAACGACTGCATCGTCATAGGGTTGCCCCTCATATGCATTGCGACGAATGGTAATTTCAATTCCGCGACAGTGGCAAGCATCTCGCCCGGTTCGTCTGACTGTGTGCGGTCGTACATTCCTTCGCCGGCGGTGACGTCATTCACTATGAACCGCCCTATAGTATTATAGGTATGACGTACTACGGAAGGCCAATATGTGTCGATGGAAATTGTTGTGTCCGGGAATTCTTTCTGCAGAGCCGTGAGTGCGGGTTCGAGTCGTGTCCATTCTTCTTCCTCTCCGACAGGTTCGGAACCGGGCCTTGTGGAGCAGGCGCCAATGTCGAGGATTGTCGCGCCTTCGGAAATCATCTTCTCGGCGCGTTTGAGAATCTTGGTGATGTCATCGTGTCCCTGCCCGTCAAGGCAACGGCTTTCCGCGAAATATGAATTGTCCGTGATGTTGATGATTCCCATCACGGAGATGTTTTTAGTTGGGGTTACCATATTATAAGTTGCTACTGTGGGAGCGATGATTACGGTTTTCTGCTGTAATGAGGGAGATTGCGCACCTCCGGTGCGGTTGAAGTTTTACCGGGGAAGGGATTCCCCGATACCCCTTCGGTCGCTACGCGCTTCGCGCAAGTTTGCGTCTCACCCTCAGCCACTTCGTGGCAGCTCCCAGGAGCACGGGGACGTATTCCCCGAGACCCCTTCGGTCGCTACGCTTCGAATAAAGCTACAGCATCAGGGCGTGCTTGACGGTGGCGGCGACTTCCTCGCCTTTGAGGTGCTCCAAGATGGCGAGACCGAAATCTATTGCGCACCCAGCGCCACGTCCGGTGATAAGGTTGCCGTCGCTTACTGCCGGTTTCTTCTCATATATGCCGCCACGTGCGATAGGCGCGTCTTCGAAGCCGTCGAAGCATGTGAAGTGCTTTCCCTCAAGGCTCGGGAGCTGTGATACTACAAGTCCCGGTGCAGCGCAGATTGCCGCAACAGTGCCGCCTTCTGCATAGTGAAGCCTCATAAAGTTGATAATTTCACCATTTTCCGCAAGATTCTTGGTTCCCGGCATTCCTCCAGGGAAAATCATAACGTCGGACTCGTCGGTTCCGTCCAACTCCAGATCAGCCTTGAACTCTCCGTAAGTCATATCGGCTACGACAGTGAGTTTGTGCGAACTCGTGACGAATTTGTCCCTGTGGATAGAGACTGTCCTGACATCAACGCCTCCTCGACGGAGAATGTCGAGAGTTGCCAATGCTTCAGTGTCTTCAAAACCATTTGCGAGAAAAATATATACCCCTTTCATATATGATTGATTTTAAGTGTGTTTGTCTGTGTTGTCCGGTCGGTGTCAGAATATCAGCATAAGCGCCAGCGTGTAAAGCATAAATGCCTCGAATGTGAGTTTGCCTCTGCTGTCGGAATCCAGCATAACTTCAGTATCATCCTGCCTTACGATTTTTGCGAGTTTCTTTGCGCTCGGCAAGTTGCGCGACGCCCACTTTGATATGAGGTTTCCGTCATTGAAATAGACTGCGCCTCCGTTTGAGCGGTTGAGCGATATAAGTGTCTTGTAATCAGAATAATATACTGAAGTGAGAATCTGCATTGAGGTGGCCTGGTCCACTCCTGCATTGCCGATTATATCTGCGAACTGGTCCGGAGATGAGCCGGCGAGAAGCAGTGCGGTGAACCCTGCGTCTGCGGATTTCCTCAGCAGATCTGCGGTCTTCTCCCATTTTGTGGCATTCATTTTCTTAGGTTCGGGAACGGAAATCGCCATTACAAGCCCTTTTGCGGCCAATGTGTCGCGGTATTCGCCCTCGGTGTCGCGGAATGAAAGGCGCGGAAACTCGGATTCGTTGATATTGTCCTCTTTCTTTATTGTTTTCGCTTCCACGAATGTCCAGGTCGAATCTGGGATGTTGTTCAGCGTGAACACTCCGGATTTGCCGTTTTTCTCGTATATGAATGTCGAGATATATTCGTCTTCGTCAGCTTCCGGGAGTCCTTCAGCAGCCTCGAGTCTTGATGATAAGTTGAACGGGGTCAGCTCAAGCATAGGGATGAACATAAGCGAATATACTGCGAAAGCGATGACTGCTGCCACTGTGAGGGCGAATGTTACGTATTTGCTGTTCTTCGGTCTGCCGAGGTCTTTGTATGGGAAGAATCCGCCGAAAGCTATCAGACAGAGGATAATGTTCTTTGCAAATGATTGGAAATGAGTTAGATGGAATGCTTCTCCGAAACATCCGCAGTCCATATTCGGATTTAGAATCCAAAGCAGAAGGGTGAGCAGTGTGAATCCCCATAACAAGGTGGAGGAGGCCCAGGCGGTGACGATTCTGAATACTCCGGTGATAAGGCAGATTCCCAGCAATGTCTCCAGTGATGCAAAGGCTTCCGCAATGAAGCTGGCTATGCCTGAGAGGAAGCTGATATGTAGAAAGTTAAGGTATTCCCGGATAATCAGCGTGGTGCCCACGGGATCCATCAATTTCAGTATTCCCGCAACGAAAAATACTAATCCGAGAACTACCGCGCAGAAGCGTCTTGCTTTGTTTCCTAGATAATTCATTGTCGTAGGATTTTGTTTGTTTACTATTTTACTTGCCTAAACTATCCGTCATCCTTGTTTTGCACCGTTTGTCGCGTTTGCAGCTTTGTCGTGGCGCCTATCGTTTGCCTTCGACAACCGCGACGACGGCAGCGGATATTTCGTCAGCGGGAAGCATTGAGCCGTCCTGTGCGCTGCAGTCAATCCTTATGAAGTCCGGGTCTAGCTCGCATTGACGCCTATAAACGTCGCGGACTCTTTCCTGAAACCGTATGTCGGCCTCGTGTATGTCATTATGCCCTTCCAGATACTCCCTGTCATCTCCGCTGCGACCTGCCACCAACTTCTTCTCCACGAATCCGATAGGTACGTCCAGGAAGATGTTCAAGTCCGGTTTCGGCAGGTTGAAATCACCGTATTCTGTATCGAAAATCCATTTGCGCAGTTCCTCGCGCTCCTTCTCGTCCTGAATCTTGGCGCACTGGTATGCGATGTTTGAGTAAACATATCTGTCCAGCAGCACGATTCCGCCTTCGTTCAGGGTGTTCCACATCTCAGGCGCAGCTCTATGCCTGTCTTCTGCATATAGCAATGCCACCAGCTGGGGGTGAACTTCGTTTATATCTCCGAATCCGCCTCTCAGAAACTTGCCTATGAGGTCCCCGTAAACAGGAGAATCGTACCTCGGGAAATGTATGTAAGTCAATTCCTTGTGCTTGCTCTCAAGGTAGGCTTTGAGCCTTTTTACCTGTGTGGATTTTCCTGAGCCGTCCAGTCCTTCAAGTACAATCAGCATAGTTTCTGTGCGTTTATGATTTGAATTTTTCTTCTGTTTCTGTGCCGTTTCCGCTGTCTGTGTCGCGGGTGTATTCCCGGCTATTTGACTATCTCCCTGTCAATTCTTCTCGGTACGCTTGTGATTATCTCATAAGGGATTGTCCCGAGAATGTCTGCGAGTTCGGTGATTGTCGGGTCTTCACCGAATATCGTCACTGTGTCGCCCACATTCGCTTCCACTCCTGTTATGTCAAGCATACACATATCCATACATATATTTCCTATGGTCGGGACTCTGTGGCCGTTGAGGGAGAATGAGGCGTGTCCGCATCCCAGATGTCTGTCGATGCCGTCGGCGTAGCCTACAGGTATGGTCGCGATGGTCGTTCCTTCCGGAGCGATATGACCGTGGCGTCCGTATCCGATAGTGCCGTCGCCTGGGGCTAGATGCTTGATTTGTAGGATTTTGCACTTGAGTGATGCTACAGGGGACAGTTTCTTGCCCGGTATTGCGCTGATGCCGTAGATTCCGATGCCGAGTCTTACCATATCGTGCTGGTACTGAGTGAACCTCTCGATTCCGGCCGAATTGAGGATGTGCAGCATCGGTCTGTAGCCAATCTCGCTGATAATCCGCTCCGCGTTGGTCTCGAACATTTTGATCTGACCGAGAGTGAAGTCATCCGACTCGGGGTCTTCGGCTGCTGCCAGGTGTGAGAATATCGACTTGACTCTGACAAATTTGCAGTCTTTGAGGAAGTCTGTCAGTTCCTGCAACTCGCTTGTCATAAATCCCAGCCGGTGCATTCCGGTGTCCAGTTTGATGTGGACAGGGAAGTCTGTTATTCCTCGTTTTTCAAGTATTCCGCATAGGGTGCGCAACGAGTAAAGGTTCGGTATGCTCGGCTCCAACCTGCTGTCGATCATTTCATTGTAATAATCGGTTCCGGCAGTAAGTACAAGTATCGGCAGGCTGATTCCTGATTTTCTGAGTTCCATTCCTTCTATCGGATATGCAACTGCAAGATAATCAGCACCTTCTTTTTGCATTATAGAGGCGAATTCCACGGCTCCGTGGCCGTATGCATTTGCCTTGACAAGGACGAGAAGTTTGGTGGTGGGTTCCAGCAAACTCCTGAAATATCTATAGTTATCACGGCAGGCGCTCAGTTTGAGCTCGAGCCTTGAAAAGTCGTTTTCTTTCTGCATCTTTCTCTTTTCAGATTCTGAGATCTGACCCGATTCTACAAAAATACAGAATTATTCCGAGTGTCCGAATAAAATTCTCTATATTCGTCGGCGTGGGGATGGCGCGTTTGCTCATTGTATTGTCAGTGGCCGTGTCAGTTAGTCGTTCCGCCGTCGGGTGTGATTCTGACGTGTGATTCTGACGTGTGGTTCTGACGTGTTGTTCTGGCAGAAGACTGACAATTGTTCATTGGTCTGTTATTTGTTTTGTAATGGCGGGTCTCTTGTTATCCTGAGCGAGAGAGCGACACGACGGACAGAATATAGTGCTGTTTGGAAATGGAAGGAAGTTGATTCACTATAAAAATTTAATTTATGGGATATTGGGTTATATTCGGCTTGCTGATGATTGTGAGCCTTCTTGTGCAGAATATGCTGCAGAGCAGATTCAACAAATACTCCAAGGTGCCTATCGGTAATGGTATGTCTGGGGCGGAAATTGCTCGCAAGATGATGAATGACAACGGAATATATGATGTCAAAGTAGAGTGTATTCCGGGTATGCTTACGGACCATTACAATCCGTCGACAAAGACCGTGAATTTGAGCAAGGCGGTCTATGAGGGACGTTCAGTTGCCGCTGCTGCCGTTGCCGCTCACGAATGCGGACACGTTGTGCAGCATTCAGTGGGTTATGCCCCGCTGAAGCTTCGTTCTGCGCTTGTTCCTGTGGTTTCATTCGCCAGCAACACTGTGCAGTGGGTTCTTCTTTTGGGTATCCTTATGGTCAATGTGTTCCCTGCACTTCTCTGGATGGGGATCGCTCTCTTTGCGTTGACTACACTTTTCAGTTTCGTGACGTTGCCTGTTGAAATCAATGCGAGTTCGCGTGCTGTCAAATGGCTGGAGTCAGCCGGGGTGACCAATTACGAGACAAGGCCGATGGCAATCGATGCTCTCAAATGGGCTGCATATACATACGTGATTGCCGCGCTCAGCTCTCTAGCAACTCTCCTATATTATATAGGTATAGCCAGAAACAGAAACTAAAGAATGATGGAAGAGTCTGTTGACTTGAAATTTATGTCTGAGGCTTTGCGTGAGGCGCGTGCTGCTGAAGCAGAGGACGAGATTCCTATCGGAGCTGTGATTGTGTTCGGCGGCCGTGTCATTGCAAAGGGGCACAATATGACGGAACGGCTGCACGATCCGACGGCGCACGCTGAGATGATAGCGATAACTGCGGCGACTGAGGCTATGGGAGGGAAGTACCTCAATGACTGCACTTTATATGTGACGGTCGAGCCTTGCCCGATGTGTGCTGCTGCTTCTGCCTGGGCGCAGGTCGGTCGCATTGTCTATGGCGCGATAGACCCGAAACGGGGATATTCAAAGTTTTCTCCGTCTCTGCTGCACCCCAAAACCGAAGTCGAGGCCGGTGTGATGGCCGATGAATGCGGTAGCCTCGTCTCCGACTTTTTTAAGAATAAAAGGTAGTCATGTTACTAGGCGACGATTTTTCAATAGTAAGCGACTCCGTTGTGGACGGGGTGAGGCACATTACTGCGGTGCCGAGTTCGTTGGTTTGCTCGAAACAGATTGATTTTGATATTATTGACGGCAAACTGCACAATGTCAAGTATGTACGCGGATGCGACGGGAACCTGCAGGCGGTCGGCAGACTGCTGGAAGGAATGGAGGCGCAGCGTGTGATCGATATCCTCTCCGGAGTGAACTGCCACGGCCGCGGCACTGCTTGTTCCGACCAACTCACTAGGATACTTAGAACAGTGCTCTCCTTGCCCAAAGACCAATAAGGATGTTATTCGGAGTGTAGCGACCGAAGGGGTCTGGGGAATACTTTCCCCAGTAAAACTTCAACCGCACCGGAGGTGCGAAATGGTCTCTCTTGGCAGCAGTCGATAGCCAGCAGGGGTCGGAAAGTCAGTAAGATGGTGCTAGCAACATCCGATCGCTTTCATTACTCTAACAAAAAAACCGACTGAGAAATTCTCAGCCGGTTTTTTAATTTCTTGTATCGAGAAATACTAGAATCTCTCTTCTGAAGAAACAGTCAGCTTCTTGCGTCCGTGACGACGACGGGCAGCCAATACGCGACGTCCATTAGGAGTAGACATACGCTCACGGAAGCCGTGTTTGTTCACGCGCTTGCGTACAGATGGTTGAAATGTTCTTTTCATTATATTACTTTTTTATATTTTTCCACAAATAGGATTGCAAAGGTAGTCGTTTTCGCATTAAAAGCAAAATATTTCCAAAGTTTTTATCTCCTATCCGTGAAAAAAGGCCAAGAATCGTTATCTTTGGACACACAAGTGCTTGCCTGCGAACTGCAAGTCCTCTTGGTAACTGAAAGATTTCAACTCAATGAAAGAAAAATTATACCTGATCGATGGACACGCGCTGATTTTCAAGATGTATTACGCGTTTCTCCGACGTCCGATGATTAATTCCAAAGGTGCGGATATGTCCATTCTCTTCGGGTTCACGAAATACATTCTCGAACTGATTTCCCGGAAAAATCCTGAATATCTGGCAATTGCGTTTGACCCTCCCGGAGGAACTTTCCGCAACAAGATGTATCCGGAATACAAGGCTACAAGGGCGGAGACTCCGCAGCTGGTGATTGACGCGTTGGAACCGCTTATGGAATTGTGCAACGCATTGGGTATAACCACGTTGATGGTGCCCGGCTTTGAAGCGGACGACGTGATAGGCTCGATGGCAAAGCGCGAGGCCGCTGCCGGTCTTGATGTGTATATGGTCACGCCGGACAAGGATTACGGACAGTTGATAGACGAGAATATTCATCAGGTGAAGCCGGGGAAGGCCGGAGGGGAAGATGAACTTGTGGATGTGAAGGCTGTCTGCGAGAAATATGGGATACAGAGTCCTAAGCAGGTGATAGAAATGCTTGCCATCTGCGGAGATACCGCTGACAATGTTCCCGGAGTCAAGGGCGTAGGCGAGGTTGGTGCGGGTAAATTGATTTCCAAATATGGCACGGTGGAGAATATCTACGCTCATATTGACGAATTGACGCCACGTCAGCAGGCTCAGTTTAAGGAAGCGCAGGACCATATCAAGTTGAGCCACGATCTCGTGACTATCAAAACCGATATTGAACTCCCTGAAAGTGAGGAGGATATGCGGGTGAATCTCCGTTATACCGCGAAGGTCGCCGAATTGTTCGACAAGTATGAATTCAACTCGTTGAAACGTCTCGTTCCGGAAGTGGATGGAGCTGTGACGGCAGGCGTGTCATCAGAATCGAAAAAGATTGTACTAGAAGAAGTTACGCTTGAACAAATATTGAAGGCTGCGCAGAAGTCGGGAGTCGTCGGCATCTGGACAATGTCTTATGAACCAGGACTTTTCGGAGAAATCTCAGGCATCGCTATAGCCGTTCCGCAAGATGTCGAGTCGCTTAAAGCGTATGTGTCATATTCAAGTCCGGAATCATTCAAAGACATTCTTGAGGACTCTTCCATTTCCAAATTCGGATATGACTTGAAATCGCAGTTGAATCAGCTGAAGAATGTTGAGATTGACCTTAACGGAAGGCTGTTTGACGTGAGCCTGATGCATTATCTCATCAATCCGGAGAAAAATCACAGTCCTGAGGTGCTGGCGAAAAGCTACATTTCAGTTGATTTGGATGACGACTCGGCGGTAAGCGAGAATGAGCCGGTGAGCCTTTTTGACGCTCCGGTTGCAGAAAATGGGCATTTGGCGATGCTGAATGCCTCTGCTGCAGTTCTTGCAGGAACAAAAGTAAAGGAAGAACTCGCCACAAGTGCGCTCTCCAAATTGTATGATGACATTGAAGAGCCGTTGATGCGCGTGCTGGCTAAGATAGAACGCAACGGCGTCAAGGTTGACCTTAAGCAACTTGATGATTTTGCAGACAGTCTGAGGAAAGAATTGCAGGAAATTGAATCGCGGATTCGTGATATGGCGGAAGACCCTGACCTGAACATTTCTTCTCCGAAACAGATAGGCGATCTTCTTTTCGATAAGATGAAACTGGATCCGAAAGCCAAGAAATCCGGTAAGGGAAATTATTCGACAGATGAGGCGACCCTGACGGCTTTGGAGGACAAACATCCGATTATCAACGAGATACTTGATTTCAGGGCGGTGAAGAAATTGTTGTCAACTTATATCGAGCCGTTCCCGTCATACATATCGCCTTCTACCGGAAGGGTGCATACGACATTCAATCAAGCACTTACGGCTACCGGACGGTTGAGCTCGTCCAATCCGAATCTGCAGAATATCCCTATCAGGACAGAACGTGGAAAGGAAATCAGAAAAGCATTTGTCGCAGGCAGCCCGGACGGTTTTGTGGTGTCGGCCGACTATTCCCAGATTGAGTTGCGTATAATGGCGCATCTTAGTCAGGATCAACATCTTATTCAGGCTTTCAGGAATGGGGTTGACGTGCACGCCGCGACTGCTGAGAAAATTTTCGGAATCCCGCACGATGAGGTGACGGCTGACCAGAGAAGGGTGGCGAAAACTGCTAACTTCGGAATAATGTACGGAATATCAGCTTTCGGGTTGGCTCAGAGGTTGGGCGTATCAAGGACCGAGGCCAAGAAATTGATAGAGGACTATTTCGCCGCATTCCCTTCAATACGTCTCTTTATAGATGATGCAGTGGCGTCTGCACGCGAGAATGGATATGTGGAAACATTGTTCGGACGCAGACGTTACCTTCCAGATATCAATTCCAAGAACGTGACAGTGCGCTCTCTTGCGGAGAGGAATGCCGTGAACGCCCCTATCCAGGGAACTGCGGCTGATATAATAAAACTCGCTATGATAAATGTCGATCGCAGGATGACGGAGCTGAATCTCAAGAGCAAGATGGTTCTCCAGATTCACGACGAACTGCTTTTCGATACGTTGCCGGAGGAGAGGGAAGTGCTTATGTCTCTGGTGAAAGAGGAGATGGAGCACGTTACCGAATTGACTGTACCTTTGACTGTAGAATGTAATTATGGCAAAAACTGGCTTGAATCTCACTAGTGGGAGCAAAGATATTGAGCTTGTGAGGAAAGCTCTGGAAGGAAGCGAGAAGGCTTTCTCTATTTTGCACGCCAAGTACTCTGTAGCGGTGGCGGCAGTCATCAGGCGCATAGTCACCGACAATGTGGAGGCTGAGGATATCAGTATAGAAAGTTTCGAGAAAGCGTTTCAGAATCTGCATACGTTTGATCAGGACAAGAAATTCTCAACCTGGCTGTTCGCGATAGCCCGGAATAACGCTCTGGATCACAAGAACAGGACTGTGAATCAGAATAAGGTTATCGACAGCACTCCGATTGACGCGAATAAGGATATCAGGGTGGATGTTGCTGACGGTCAGCCCAGTCCGGAGGAGAATATAATCTCGACGCAGGATCACGAACGTTTCCTGGACTGCATCGGAGGACTTCCGGAGCTGTACAGGGAGGTTGCGCAGATGTGTTTTGTGGATAATCTCGGGTATAAGGAGATAGCGGAAAAGACTGATCTTCCGATAAATACGGTAAAAACCAGAATCCGCAGGGCGAAAGAATCCATAATAAGCAAAATGATGGAGGAAGAATAGGGTATGGACGTCAAAGAATTCTTGGATATTGCGCAGCAGAAGTTTCCGTGGCTGGACGATGTGATGAAGTCCCGTTTCATAGAGATGGAGGGCTTGTACAACGAGTGGAATGCCAAAATTAATGTTATTTCAAGGAAGGATATTGACAGCTTGTATGCAAGGCATATATTGCATTCGCTGTCGATTGCAGGCTATCTGAAGGAGATGAAGCCGGAGGTGTGCGACCGTTGGCGCGGTGTAGCCTCTGTTGAGGCGTCGAAATGCTCTTCCGACGGTGCGGCTAGTGGTTCCGAAAAGGGGTTGTCCGCAAGGAGTGGCTTAGATTGCCCGGTGAGTGTACTTGATCTAGGGACTGGCGGAGGCTTTCCGGGAATTCCGCTAGCAGTGCTGTTTCCCCAGACTAAGTTCACGTTGTGTGACTCCGTAGGCAAAAAGACGATTGTCGCGAGCGCGGTTGCTGAGTCTTTAGGTCTTGATAATGTGAAGGTTGTGAATGCCCGTGCGGAATCTTTGCCGGAGACGTTCGACTTCGTGGTTTCCCGTGCTGTCACGGCTTTGGATAATTTCTGGCCTTGGGTGTCGGGGAAATTCACGGAAAATATATTCTATCTCAAGGGTGGGGATTTTGCGGAGGAACTCTGCAAGACGATGAGTATGGCGCATCTGGCTCCCGGTTCTGTAAGGACTTGGAAGATAGCGGATTGGTTTTCCGATCCTTTGTTTGATGAGAAATATGTCATAGATATTCCCGCATCTTCTTCCAGGAAAATATGAGTTTCAGATTTCAGGTCTCGGATTTGGCCGTTGGATATGAGGGCAGGGCGTTGATTGAGAATGTTTCATTCGAGGTTGGGCCGGGTGAGTGTGTGCTGCTTTGTGGTGCCAACGGCATCGGCAAGAGTACTTTGCTGAGGACTGTAGCCGGGCAGGAGATGCCGTTGTCCGGAAAGGCTGGATTCTGTGAGGATGGTCGCAATGCGATTCTTATTCCTGCCAGAGTGCCTAAGGTTCAGGGCTTTACGGTGATGCAGTTTGTCGAGGCGAGTTGCTTCCGTCGTACGGATTGGCTTGGGAGGCTGCCTTCTGCGTTGGAATCGCGCATCTGCGGGACTCTTGAAAAGTTGGGGATAGGGTATTTGTCTGACAGGGATATATCGACTTTAAGTGACGGGGAGTTTCAGAAAGCGGTGATTGCTTCCGCGCTTGCTCAGGATGCGGATCTTGTTCTGCTTGACGAGCCGACTGCATTTCTGGATGTTGACAGTCGAATCGAGATTTTGTCATTGCTCAGGGATGTGGCCTCCGACAAATCGGTCATTTTCTCTTCGCACGATATCTACGAGGCTTCCCGCTATTGCACAAGGGTTTTCGGGGTTGCAAAGTCTGAATGCTCTCAAAATGGGACTGAATTTTCAGTGAAAAATACTCCGGCACGATTTATCGACTCCGGCAGTAATGCCGCTCCGGATGCCGTAAAGAGTGTTATTTCACAATGCTTTTCACGGTTATTATAGGATCGAGGAAAGTATTCCCCGATACCCCTTCGGTCGCTACCTCTTTTTGATTTTTTGGGCGAGGAGAACAACGCAGTAGACCGCTTTTTATTCGCCCCTACCACTTTTAAGCATAAGGAAAATCAAAGGTATCCCGATAATCGCAATCGTGCTCCCTACAGGGACTGGTGTCGGGAAAATCTGCGAGATGAAGTCGCCGGCTATGCCAAGCACTGCTCCGATGAACAATGAAAGCGGGAGCGTGGTGCGAAGTGACGCCTGGCCGGAAAGCTTTCTTGCGATGTGCGGCGCGATGATGCCGATGAATCCGATAGGACCGCAGAATGCCGTCACAGCTCCCGTGACTATGCAACAGCTCAACATAGACAATATCCTCGTCTTGCGCACGTCAGAGCCTACTGCAGTCGCATAATCTTCGCCGAACAAAATCAAGTTGAGACTCTTCATCTGCCGCACTGCAATTGCGATACTCACGACCAATGCGACAAACATAATCAGGATGGCACTCCATGTGTTTCCGGTGAAACTGCCGTTTGACCAGCTCCAATATACTTTGAGCCTGTTGTCGTCTATCTGATAAGAGATTATGGCTGTCAATGCGCTGGCTATGAATCCTGTTAGTACACCGATGATGAGCAGGTCAGAAGTACGTCTGACCTTGTCCGACAGCCTCATTATGAACGCAGACACAATCATAGCGCCCAATGCGGCGGCAATGCTCACCGATATCCCGGAAGACAACAGGGCTGTCGTGTATGTGGAGAGGAAAATCACAATTGCTACTCCTGCACCCGCTCCTGCGCTGATTCCGAGAATATGTGGGTCGGCAAGCCTGTTGCGGAACACCGCCTGCATCTGAATTCCGGATATTGCCAGACCGGCTCCGGCGATGACTGCTGTCGCGATTCGCGGAAGCCTGAGTTTCCATATAATCGCTTCAGTATATAGGTCCGCTTCGGAGAATAGTGCGCGGAATATGTCTCTCAGACTCAGATGGATATGACCGCAGAACAGGTCGGCGCAAATTGTGACGGCCAATGCTGCGAGAGTGCAGAGCCAAACTTTTGTGAGACGCCTATTCATTTGCTGAGGTCTCCCTGTCTATGCTTAACCAAGTCGGAATAATCGCCATTATAAGACCGATGGCAGTGACGCACAGCATTGTCAGAATGACGTCGCTCCATTGTAGAATGACAGGATAAGAAGGCGTTGCAAAACCGCCCGGCATCTTTATCAGACCGAACTTCTGTTGAATCAGGACGAAACCTATGCCGATAACCAGTCCGGCGACAAGCCCTATGATGGATATGAGCCAGCCCTCGGTAATGAAAATTCTGTTTATCAGTTTGTCCTGAGCTCCCATACTGCGGAGCGTTCCGATATCCTCGCGCTTCTCGATAATCAGCATCGACAGACTGCCGAATATGCTGAATGCGATGATTACTATGATGAATATAAGTATTAGGAATATGGCCGACTTCTCGTATTTCATCATCTTGTAAAGCGCCGGATTTTGCTGGAATCTGTCACGGACGATGAAATCTGGGCCCAACCTTTCCTGCAGTCCGCTGATTATGCGGCTTATGCCTTTCTCTCCGTATTCCGGAGCAATGCGTATCTCAATGCAGGAGACCTCGTCGTCGTATCCGAGCAGCTCCCGCATAGTCTCAATCGGCACAATCATAAGCCCGGAATCAGTGTCGGCATTGACGGAGAACACCCCGGCAGGGAAGACCTTGACCATTTCTATTGAGGCCGCAGGATTCGACAGGGAAATGTTCCTGTCCCTTGCAGGGAAATAAATCTCTATCGCGGCAATGAATCTAGGACTGATGTTCATAGTGTATGCCGTCTTGGCGCCCACTACCGCCATCGGAATGTCGCCCCTGTGGAGCGAGAATTTGCCGTCCCGAAGATGGTTCCGCAACGGTGATTCCTCTTCATAAACCGAATCTACGCCTTTCGCCTTGACAATTCCGCTGTGCCCGTCGTAATTGATGAACACATTCTCCTCCAGGATGCTGCTCATATTCAGAACTTCATCCTGGTCGTACGCCCAGTCAAATGCTTCAGAATCAGGATTGAACACCTTTCCTTCGGCGGGGGATACAAGAATGTCCGGCTCAATGTTCCCGAGCGAGTCTTTTACCAGACTGTCGAACCCATTATAGACGGACATTATTATTATAAGCGCCGCGGTTCCGATTGCCATACCGACTGTGCTTATCGCGGAGATAATGTTGATTACATTGTGTGATTTCTTCGCGAAAAGGTAACGTACGGCAAATCTGAAAGCGAGATTCATATTGGGAGTACCCGTTTATTTTTTGAGTAACTCGTCAATGTGCTCGGCGTAGTCGAGAGTCGTATCCTGGAAGAACACAAGCTCAGGCACGATTCTCAACTGCTTTGCCACGAGATGCCCCAGTTCCCCACGTATGGAACGTGAGTTGTCATTTATGATTTTCATCGCGTCCTCAGCCTTTGATGAAGGGAAGATGCTGACATAAACTTTGGCAACTGAAAGGTCCGGACTGATTCTCACCTCAGTGACAGAAACCATTGCGCCTCCGAACACAGCCATTCCTTTGCTCCGTATGATCTCGGCAAGGTCTTTCTGAAGTTCTTTGGCAACCTTGAGCTGCCTTGTGCTTGCGCCGTTGTCCATAATTAGATAATCTTGATAAGGTTGTAATTTTTCTTGCCTCTCTGTGCGAGGATATATTTGCCGTCAACGATGTCCTTCTCGCTGATTTCGTATTCGATGTCGCTGACTTTGTCCTTGTTGATGCTTACGCCACCGCCCTGGATCATCTTTCTGCATTCTCCTTTTGACGGGAATACCTGAGTCTTGACGGAGAGAAGGTCGATGATGTTGCAAGGCAGGTCGGATTTCTGAATCTCGAATGTAGGAACTCCTGAGAATACTGCGAGGAATGTGCGCTCGTCCAGTTTCTTCAGTTCGTCAGAGGTCGAATTGCCGAAAAGCATCTTGGATGCGGAAAGCGCGTTCTCATATTCGGCCTCTCCGTGAACCATAACCGTGATCTCTTTCGCGAGCAGCTTCTGGAGCTTGCGCTGGCCTGGATCTTCCTGATGCTCAGCTATTGCAGCTTCGATCTCTTCTTTGGAGAGCATCGTGAAAATCTTGATATATCTCTCTGCGTCCTCATCGGATACATTCAGCCAGAACTGGTAGAATTCGTAAGGTGAGGTTCTTTCAGGGTCGAGCCAGATGTTTCCGTTCTCGGTCTTGCCGAATTTGCGTCCGTCAGCCTTTCTGATAAGAGGGCAAGTCAATGCGAATGCGTCGGTCTTGCCGAGGGTCCTGCGGATAAGTTCGGCTCCGGTAGTGATGTTACCCCACTGATCGCTTCCGCCCATCTGCAGACGGCAGTTCTTGTTCTGGTAAAGCCAAAGGAAGTCATATCCCTGGAGGAGCTGGTAGCTAAATTCTGTGAATGACAGACCGTCGCGGGATTCGTTGGAAAGACGGATCTTCACTGAATCCTTGGCCATCATATAGTTGACAGTTATGTGTTTGCCGACGTCGCGGATGAAGTCGAGGAATCCGTATCCTTTCATCCAGTCGTAGTTGTTGACCAGTTCGGCCTTGTTTGGCGCGTCTGAATCAAAGTCCAGGAATTTGGAAAGCTGTTTCTTGATTCCTGCGATATTATGATTGAGAGTAGCTTCGTCAAGAAGATTTCTTTCCTGAGATTTCCCGGAAGGGTCGCCGATCATACCTGTAGCACCTCCGACGAGAGCGATAGGCTTGTGCCCGCACGCCTGGAAATGCTTGAGTATCATAATGCTGACCATGTGCCCGATGTGAAGTGAGTCAGCGGTCGGGTCGATTCCGACGTATGCTGCAGTAGGGCCTTCCATCAGTTTCTCTTCTGTTCCCGGCATAATGTCTTGCACCATGCCTCTCCATTTGAGTTCCTCTACGAAATTTTTCATCGAATGATTAAGTGATTGTTTTTATTTTATATGTGCAATCCGCGGCTTGTGTCAACGGATATACACGCAGTTTACAAAGTTAGGAATTATCTCAATCTTATCAAACGATTCGACTGTGGCCAAATCGGCGTAGAATAAATTTTTGTTTTGTATCTCTTTGAAATTCAGTTTAGATATCTTATCTTTACGTCTGACGATTAACGAATGTGTGGCTTTAGAAGCTGTTTTGAGATGGTTCCCGAATTTTATTGTGTGGAATTTTCGAGACAGTTTCGGCTTCGGAAGAGGGAGCATAGCAGTAGCTACGTGACCGATAACAGCTTCTTAGTCACCGAAAAAACTTTTTATTGTGAAAAAAATCAAATTATGCTGGCTTATGCCAGTGTTTTTGTGTTTTGGGATGTCAATAATCTCCTGCTCCAGTGAGAATAAGGAAGATCCTACCCCGGAACCTTCTCTGGAAGTATCGTTTCCATCAGATAAAATCACCATCATAGCCGGAACGGAATCGGAAGTCCAGCTGACTGTAAGTCCGTTGGTTAAAGCGATGAATGCAGAGCTTGTCGTTTCTGATGAAGATGTCGTCAGTATTAAGGAAAAGACCCTGACAAACGAAGGTCTTCTGCTCGTGCTCGGTTCTGAAGGTCTCGGTACGGCGACGATTTCTGCCGCAGTTGAGAGCGCGTTCGCGAAATGTCAAGTTGAGGTTGTAGCAATAGAAGTTCAGGGTATCTCGCTCGACAAGAGTGAATTGGATTTGACTGTCGGAGAAGAATATAGTCTGAAGGCTACTATCGATCCGGCGGATGCGACAAATCCTCTTGTCGATTGGTCGTCAAGCGATGAAAGTGTCGTATATGTCTCGCACGGACGTCTGCAGGCTCTATCTGACGGAACAGCGAGAATTACAGCGTCAATAGCAGGAAAATCAGCATATTGTGATGTGACTGTGCGCAGCATTGAAGCTGAATCAGTTAGTCTCGACGTTGAGTCCAAAGATATAGCGGTTAACGAGACATTCATAGTCACCGCAACCATACTTCCGGAGAATGTGACGATGAAGACGATTTCGTGGAAGTGTGACAATCCTGATGTAATAAGTTATGAGGTTATCGATGCTATTACCACTGACAATGTAGTTGCGGCTCGCGTCTGCGGTCTGAAAGTTGGAGAAGCGGTGCTGACCGCATCTTCAGGAAAATTTGAGGCCCAGTGCAAAGTGTCGGTGAGGAATACGGATATACCGGAGGGAAACCCTAAGATCGGAGACTACTACTATTCTGACGGAACCTGGAGCGACGGCGGTCTGCTGTCAATCGAGTCGGACGGTACAAATCCTGTATGGAAAGCGGAGAAGCCTGCCCCTGAAGCTGGAAAGACTGTCATCGGAATTGTATTTCAGACAGACACTTCTCGTCTGGCAAAGACTGATATCGAGGCGGGATATTCTCACGGACTTGTTCTCTGCACCAAGTCGGCGCACGCTCCGGGAGAGACTTCCACACGTTTTGCAATGAGCAATTACGATTACGACTTCGAGAATGTCAAGACAGGTACTTCGTGGTATGCAGATTTGACAGGAAGATATAATACGGAGAAGATTGTGAAGGAAAATCCTGGCGACAAGTTGCGTCAGTATCCTGCATTCGACTGGACAGTTACTGACTTCTCTCCGTCTGCTCCGGCAACTACTTCAGGCTGGTTTATTCCGAGCATCGGCCAGGTGTGGGATATGCTGGCAAACCTCGGAGGCGGTGAAATGGCCGAGCATCTGAGAAAGTTGAAGATATACGAATCGGATGTGACATATTATTATAGGGAAGGAAATCTAAACTTGACTTATAACCCTGTTGAGCAGTTGAACTCCGTGATGTCCCTTGTCCCTGAGGACCAGAAAGAGGATTTTGTTCATTCCAGAGTACGAAGCAACGTGAATATCTGCGAACTGATGAGTACTTCACTTTATAATAATGAAGAAGGTAACATCTGCATATTCTGGCTCTACGAATCAAATTCGGAGAAGGCTCCGGACGGAACACAATATAAAGGACAGATTGAGCCTACCCCAGGTTATGTCGATGATGCGATAATCTGCCGTCCTGTATTGGCTTTCTAGAAATTCATAACAATCTATTTAATATGAGAAAATTATTATTGACTATGCTTGCCGCAGCGACTGTCTGCGCCTGCAGCGACCTCAAGGATCGGGTGGATACGCTCGAGAAGAAGGTTGCAGCCCTCGAGGCCAGTGTGAACGAGAACGCAAGTTCGATAAGCAAACTTGTCGAGGCTGCGTCCAAGTCGGTTACAATCTCCAAAGTGGAGGAAACTGCTGACGGTTACAAAGTGTATTTCAGCGACGGAACTACCGCTGTGCTGAAAAATGGAACAAACGGCGTTGACGGAAAAGATGCTGTCGCACCTGTTGTCGGCATCAAGGAAGACAACGGCGAGTTCTACTGGACCATTGACGGCGAGTTTATCCTGAATGGTGGCGCTAAAGTCCCTGTTTCCGGAAAAACTCCTCAGTTCAAGATCGAGGACAGCAAATGGTATGTGTCTTATGACGACAAAACTTGGGCTGAAGTTCCTGTATCGGGAACTGTAAAACCGGAACTTGTAATGTCTGAAACGGACAACGAGTATGTATTTACACTTGGGGAAACAGTAATCAGCATTCCTAAGGAGAAGGCATTTATGGTCAAGGTCAAGACAGACGTGAAGAGTGTCCTTGCCGGTGATGTCCTGGTATTCCCTTATACTCTTGTAGGTGCAGACGAGACTACTCACGTGCTGGTTGAATCCAAAGGCGTGGAGGCCGAGCTTGATGAGGCTGCCTGCTCCGTGAAGGTGACGGTACCGAGTGTGGTGTCAAATGCTTATGTTATGATAAAGGCTGTCCGCAACAGCGACGCCAAGTATTCAGCTCAGTATATCAATATCTCGAAGGGTGACGACTACGGTACTTTCGGAGGTCTGATATTGAGTGATGAAAATGAATATCTTAACTGGTAAACTGAGAATCTAGTATGAAAAAGTTATTATATATGGCAGCTGTGCTTGCTGTAGCGGCAGGCTGCTCAAAATCAGAAGTGACACCTGAAGTCGCAGAAGGATTTGACTTGAATGTGACTGTAAAGGTGAATAACGGACTTGCTACAAAAGCCGTATATGACGGTGACCAGCATATCAAATTCCAGGAGAAAGACAACTTCTCCGCAGCCATTGCAAAGGAAGATTCTCCTACAACAGCCGTGAAGGTCGCAACCAGAAGCCTAGGCTATGCAAGCCAGTATTATTCCACATTCTCGATTGTGGATTACGAGGCTGAGTCTCCTGAATTCAAAGGAAATTTCTACAGCATCGTGGCAGCCGACACTTGCTCTTCCTACAAGTTCTACGGCGTAATGCCTTACAGTTCTGTAGCTTCCACTTCTTCTGACTTGACTAAGTGGAGAGTTAATCTGAACGGAACACAGTCTGCAACTCAGGAATATTGGGATTCGAAGGCTGATGTAATGCTTGTGAAGCCTGCAACAATTACAGTAAAGAACAGCACGATAACGCAGTACAAAGAAATGGATTTTGCTGATACGTCCGGCATAGAGTTGGCGCATTTGTTCGGATTCGGAAAGATTACATTTGCGGACGTCCCTGAAGAATATGCTTCTCTTCCGGTGAAGTACGTGTCTATCGAGGCTGTCGGAGACAAGAAAGATATCTGTGGCCAGTTTGTTGTGAATTTGGCATCTGAAGTCTCAACTGAATCCACGTCTGCTGTGTCAACCGGTTCAACAATCGTCGTTACACCTGAGTCGAGCGTCAATGTTGCCGACAATGTGGTATGGTTTGTTGCAAATCCGGGTGTGTATGATGTTAAAATCACAGTTTCTACTTCAAGATATGATCTCGTATTCGAGCGTACCGGCCTTACTGTGAACAGAAGCCGTATCACTTCTCCTGTTGTTCATTTCAAGGAGGTTGATGATGCGCAGAGCCACGACGTTGATCTCGCAGGTGAGAAGTGGGAGCAGACAAAATTCACTTACTATAACTCACTTAGCAGCTCTCGCAGAACTATAAAATGGGGCCCTGATGGTAAACAGATGACATTCGGCCTTGTATATCCTGGTGAAACCAACACCAACAGCGGAACTACATATTCAAAGAATGACGGTTCTTATACTCAGGGATTTGCGTCCAGCACTATGACCGGTGGTGTCGCTGAGCTTTATTCAGAGGCATCATTCCACGGTGTCAACTTTGTCAAGCTGAATCTCGGAATCTACACCAAGAGCGCCAAAGCACACTTCCACGTTTGTCTGGTAAATGGTGCTGACACTGTTGAACTTAAGAAGATTGTTATCGAGAATGACGCGAATACTTCTAATGCTGAGGGTGAAGATTTCTTCATTGAGAATACCGCATCAACCAAGGACGGTGACTTCGTAATCAGAGTTGACAGCTTGAGCGCTAAGGACATCAGGCCTTACGTAGGTGCAATCGTTCTTAACCCGGATCCTGAACTCAGACTGGATGCCAGTGTGGTGAAGGTGGCTAAAGATGCTTCTGAAGGCTCATTCGGATGCCACGCTTATGTGACAAAATCAGTCCCTGAAGTGTCTACCGACGCTGAATGGCTTACAGCAAGCTATGCTGACGGTGAGGTTAAGTATTCGGTAGCTGCCAATGAGGGTATGAGCAGAACTGCGACCATCACTGTTAAGGTTACTGATGGAGAGTGGTCTGCTACAGAGACTGTTACTGTACGTCAGAAAGCCGCTGTCGAGGTGGAATATAAACTGACTGTTCCTGCAGACACTGTAAATGCAGCTATCAAGAAATTGGCAGAATCACATCCTGACGCAAGCAGCTATGATACCTTCGAATTGAATTTCACTCTTCAGGCTGTTGCTACAGACGGTTCCGGCAAGACTTATGACGTTCCTATGAATATCAATAAGGTGTATGTGAACTCTTCAAGCATTGTTGACGGTCAGCTTAAGCTTAATTATGCAAAACTGATCAGCACGTCTTCAATCGGATATATCAAACAGGTTGTGGTTTCTTCAAACGAGAAGGTTTCACGTAGCAATTATGCCGGCTTGAAGGTATGCTTCTCATCAGACAGTAACGCAACTTGGGAGCTGCCAGCGTCCGACGCGATCACAGTAGAGGGTGAGGCATCTCCTTATACAAGTACTGTTGTAAACGACAACGATGATTACACAAGCTTCAAACTTGATACATCAGGCGGTTGGAGTTCAGTATATATCTATAGCTACGAGATTACTTTCATAGGTGAGTAATAACTGATTATTATGAAATATTCATTTTTCCGGATTTTTACAGCGTTTTCGCTCCTTTTCCTTGCCGTTTCCTGCGGTAAGGAGGGGACGGAAACCCCTCTTTCAGAATTTAAGTTGACAAGTTACCTGTTTGATATGAACGCCGCCGGAGGGGAACTCGAGGTGCCGTACACTATCGAAGGCGATGCGGCCGGGGCATTTGCTACAGCGGCTGTCAAGGAGGACTGGTTGACTGTCGGAGTAGTGACTGCCGAGTCTGTTGTCTTGGAGGTCGCACCTAATTATGACGGAGAGGACAGGTCCGGAGAAGTGGTGTTATCCGCTTCCAAGACTAATCCTGTGACGCTGCACGTCGTGCAAAGCAAGGTTTCTGACGCTACTCCATATTTCAGCAAGTATTCGATCTCTGTATCTGATGTGAAGACATCTTCAGTTACGGTGGAGATTACTCCGGTGGATGCGTCTGCTACATATTATTGTACGATTCTGAGCAAGTCGGAACTGGATAAGTACGGTCAGGCACAGTGTGTCGGCCTGCTGGTCAACAATCTGGTGTATATGGCTTCGATGTTGACTGACGGCGTTGACCCGAACGTGTTACTGTATCAGGGCTATTTCAATTCTGCAGCTGAAGAAAGCACATCGATGGACTTGAATGACAATACCGAGTATTGTGTCATCGCGTTCGATATGGCTTTCGATGCGTCAGGTAACCCTGTCTATAGCGGAAAGTCGGAGGTGTATAAGTTCAGAACACGTCAGGCTACGCAGGTTGATATGACTTTTAATCTGTCAATGACAGGCGTCAAACTGAACATAAAGCCTTCTGCAGATTACACATATATATGCGGTGTTACTTCAAAGGCCAACTGGGACGAATATGACGACCCGATGAAGATTGCTCAGCAGTATGTTACCATCGCCAAGAATTACAGTATGATTTCATCTATACTGAAAGTCGGGGCGCAGACCGAGGATTTCTCAGATATGATCGAGACTTCCGGAGAGTATGTAGCCTATGCTTTCGGGTACAGGAATTCCACTACTGACGGAGGCGTGACTACAGCGGTTTCATATTTGCCGTTCAGTTATTCGAAATAATTTTTGCAGTTGGTATTTAGATAGAAAACTGCTAAATTTGCAGACTGTCTGGGAGATTGTTCTTCCAGGCAGTTTTTTGAATTTATAAACATTGAGATATTATGAGAAAAAAGATTGTTGCCGGTAACTGGAAAATGAACACCACAGTTCCAGAAGGCGTTGAACTTGCTAAGGCAGTAGTAGAAAAGTCAGCTCAGGTTCCTGAGGCTGTAGGTCTTATCATCGCTACTCCTTTCACTCACCTCGTTCCTGTAGCAGACGTTGTAAAGGGTACAAAGGTTGAACTTTCTGCTGAGAACTGCGCAGACAAGGAGAAAGGTGCTTTTACAGGTGAGGTTTCAGCTGCTATGCTCGCTTCTGCCGGCTGCAAATATACTATCCTCGGTCACTCTGAGAGAAGACAGTATTACGGAGAGACAGACGCTACTCTTGTAGAGAAAGTCAAGCTCGCTCTTGCAAACGGTCTCGGCGTAATCTTCTGCGTAGGTGAGAACCTCGAGCAGAGAGAGTCAGGAAAACATTTCGAAGTTGTTACTTCTCAGGTAGAGAACGTTCTCTTCGGACTCAGCGCTGACGAGATGTCAAAGATCATCGTTGCTTACGAGCCGGTTTGGGCTATTGGTACAGGCAAAACCGCTACCGCAGAGCAGGCTCAGGAAATCCACGCTTGCATCCGCAAAGTGCTTGCTGACAAATTCGGCGCACAGGTTGCTGACGACACTACAATCCTTTACGGTGGAAGCTGCAAGCCTTCAAACGCAAAAGAATTGTTCGCTTGCCCTGATATCGACGGCGGTCTTATCGGCGGTGCTGCTCTCAAGGCTGATGATTTCATTCAGATAGCATTGTCATTCTAAGATACTGTTTAGATTACATATAGTTGAGGGATGTCTAAAAGTGCTTTTTAGTCGTCCCTCAATTTGCGTTTTTACCAGGAGTGCCTGTGGCTGCGGAAGTCAGCGACACTTCATATATTTATAAGAATATGATAAAGAAGATTTTACTTGTTGGCGCAAGCCTTGCCGCTCTTGTCGCGTGCAAAGAGAGAACGCCTAAGAGCGATATCCAGAAGAAGATTGACGCTTATGCGGTGTTCCAGATAGGTTCTCCTTATATGGAAGGAATTTCCGATAATGGAAAAGAGGTGCTGAATCTGTTCAGGAAAGCAGCTGATGCCGTAGATGATATATATTGGAAGCAGACTTTCGGGGACAAGAACCTTATTATGTCAATGCCTGAAGGACCGGTTAAAGATTATGCTCTGATCAACTACGGGCCGTGGGACCGTCTGGATGACAATGCTCCGTTCATAGAAGGTTACGGTGAGAAGCCTGCAGGTGCGTGCTTCTATCCTCAGGATATGACTGCGGAGGAGTTCAATGCGCTTGACGATTCAACCAAGTTCAGCCCATATACTCTAATAGAAAGGGGTGAAGACGGAAAACTCAAGACTGTGTGGTATCACGACGCCTACAAGGCTGAGGTTGAGGAAATCTGCAAGAATCTTGAGGCCGCGGCTACAATGACCATTAAGGAGAGCGTTCGTAATTATCTTCTCAAAAGAGCTGAGGCGTTGCGCACCGATTCATACCGTGAGTCTGACTATGCGTGGATGGATATGAAAGACAGCAAGATGGACCTTGTCATAGGACCTATTGAAAATTACGAGGACGGTGTATATGGTATCAAGACATCTTACGAGTGTTATATCCTTCTGAAGGATCTCAAGAAGACCGAGGAACTCACCAAGTATATTTCTATGCTTCCGGACCTGCAGAAGTCATTGCCTTGTCCTGAGGAGTACAAGACTTTTGTTCCTGGTACTGAGTCGGATATGTTCGTTTATGATGCGATATATTATGCCGGAGAGGCAAATGCCGGCGGAAAGACGATAGCAATCAATCTTCCGAACGACCATCAGGTGCAGGCAGAGAAGGGTACACGCCGTCTTCAGCTCCGCAATGTCATCAAGGCCAAGTTCGACAAGATGGTATATCCAATCGGGCAGATATTGTTCGAGCCGGAGCAGCAGAGGTATCTCAGCGCTGACGCTTTCTTCTGGAATGTGACTTTCCACGAGGTTGCGCACGGTCTTGGCATCAAGGAGACTGTGAATGGTCTCGGCAGTGTCAAAGAGGCACTCGGCAATGAGGCTTCAACTTGGGAGGAGGCCAAGGCTGACATCCTGGGGCTTTATATGGTATGCAATCTTATTGACAAAGGTGAAATTCCGCTTATTTCCAAAGAGGCTGCCATCACCACTTATATCGCAAGTCTTGTGCGCTCTGTACGGTTCGGCGCCGCAGATGCTCACGGACGTGCAAATATGATGTGCTATAATTTCCTGAAAAACAACGGCGCTTTCGAGAGAAACAAGCAGGGACTTTATCACATCAATTACGAGAAGGTTCCGCAGGTTGTCGCTGACTGGGCTAATCTGATTATCACTACCCAGGCTACCGGTAACTATATGTTCGCAAAGGAATATGAGTCCAATCACGCTGTGATTTCCGAGGCGCTTTCTGCAGACATCGCCAATGTGAATAGGGGCGGGGTGCCGGTGGATATACGGTTTGAGTTTGTCTGGTAACAACTAGGGGCTGAATAAGAAGTGGTCTACTTCGTTCCTCTCCTTGCCCAAATCCTCACAACCGCTAGGTTGCTCCGGTGTTGGGCTCGTCGAGAGCCTTGTATCCCATCTTTTTATTCAGCCCCTGTCTCGCGCGCAATAAGAAAAGCGGTCTACTGCGTTGTTCTCCTTGCACGAATGGCTAAAATTCGGAGCGTAGCGACCGAAGGGGTATCGGGGAATACTTTCCCCGGTAGAACTTCAACCGCACCGGAGGTGCGAAATGGTCCCTCGGAATAGCAGACACTAGTCTGAAGGGGTTGGGAAGTCCGTGAGCGAAGCTTTGTTGCTCCGGTATCGTGCTCGTCGAGAGCCTTGTATCCCATCTTTTTATTCAGCCCCTGTCTCGCGCGCAA
>CAVENC010000025.1:0-33136 GCA_963617065.1 Butyricicoccaceae bacterium | reverse complement strand
CCGATAGAGCAATGGCGCAATATATATTCTTGATATACAATGCAAGAGTCAATCAGAATTTATAAAACTATGATAAGTAACACTATATTGATAGTTAAATCGTTTTTCGTTGGATAAATATCAATTTATTGACATTTATCTACGAGGAATACCTACTCAACGTATCATTTTCTAAGAAAAGGTTTTTTCTGAAATTCCGAACCTACTTTTTGATACTATTTTATCAAATTTTTGCTCTACGGTAAAACGGCTCCGAATGTCACAAAATATTGATTAGTTTTGCATTTGAGAAACACTCAACATATTGACAATATGAGACATACACTAAAGCTATCCCTGATTGCCATTGTATTGGCATCGTGTTCCACCAACCAGATTACAGTAACTCACAATGCAGGAAAAACCAGAATAGAAGCATATTCCGACAATATCCTGCGAGTCACTTCAGTGCCTGAAGGTGCAAAATTCACCGACGGAAAATCTCTTATGGCGTTGCAAACGGAAAAAAAAGTGAAGATTGAAGTGAAGCGGACTGACTCAACTACTATCGTGAAAGCTCCGAAGATTACTGCAATTGTTAACAATAGTGACGGCTCAGTATGTTTCACAAGACCGGACGGAACTGTTTTGACATCAGAACACAGCCGTACATTCACTCCGATTTCAGTTGACGGAACTGACGCCTACACCGTAAGCCAGAGTTTCGATTCTCCTGACGATGAAGCCTTTTTCGGATTGGGGCAGCACCAGGCAGACGAATGGAACTACAAAGGGCGCAACGAGGAACTATATCAGTATAATACCAAGATTTCCATACCGTTCATTGTATCATCGAGAAAATATGGGCTTTTGTGGGACAGCAACAGTTTCTGCCGCTGGGGAGACTCCCGCGATTATGAACAGATTGGTGATGTATTCACATTGTTCGACAAAAACGGTGAGGAAGGAGCCTTAACAGGTACATATAAAGCAGCCGACGGAAGCATTCTGGAAAGGAGAGAAACATCATTGGCTCAAGAGTTTCTGGAAACGCCTGACTGCGAGAAAGTCAGAAACGCTCCGGATTTCAAGTTCAACGGCGCGAACGTCACATTTGAGGGAAACATCGAGCCGCACGAAAGCGGACTTTTCCATTTCTACATATACTACGCCGGGTACACCAAGATATTCATTGATGGAAAACAGGTGATGCCGGAAATATGGCGCACAGCATGGAATCCTAACGGCAGGAAGTTCGAAATTAATCTGAAAAAGGGAGAAAAAGTGCCGCTCCGTATCGAATGGAAGCCGGACGGAGATGTTTCATACTGCGGATTGCGCGTACTCAGTCCCGTGCCGGAAGAAATCCAAAACCGGATGAACTGGTGGGGCGAGATGCAGAAACAGATTGATTACTATGTCATTGCAGGAGACGACATCGACGGAGTTATCAGCGGATATCGCACAATAACCGGCAAAGCGCAGATTATGCCGAAATGGGCAATGGGATATTGGCAGAGCAGAGAAAGATATTCATCCCAGAAAGACATACTTGAAACTCTTAAAGAGATGAGAGAGAGGAACATTCCTGTCGACAATATGGTGCAGGACTGGCAATATTGGGAGGATGACCAGTGGGGCAGTCACGAATTCGACAGAGCTAGATATCCAGACCCGAAAGGAATGATTGACACATTACACTCGATGGGCGCGAGATTTATGGTGTCAGTCTGGCCTAAGTTCTATGCCAATACCGAGAATTTCAAGGAATTGGACGAACACGGATGGATATACAGGAAGGCGATAGTGGACAGCGTAGAAGACTGGCTCGGATACCAGCAGTCATTCTACGATGCGTATTCAGAAGGAGCGCGCAAACTGTTCTGGAAGCAGATGAAAGAACATCTTTTCACGCTTGGAGTGGATGCCTGGTGGATGGATGCCAGCGAGCCTAATGTCCACGATTGCACGGATATGGATTACAGGAAAGCGCTTTGCGGGCCTACAGCACTCGGTTCCTCAACTGAATATTTCAATGCATACGCTTTGATGAACGCCAAGGCAATCTATGAAGGACAGCGTTCGGTGGCGCCTAATCAGAGAGTTTTCCTGCTCACCCGTAACGGATTCCCAGGATTGCAGAGATATTCCACATCTTCCTGGAGCGGAGATATCGGCACCCGTTGGGAAGATATGAAGGCACAGATTAGTGCCGGACTGAATTACTCCATAAGCGGAATTCCTTTCTGGACACAAGATATCGGCGGATTCAGCGTGGAGAACAGATTTATGGCAGCACAG
The DNA here is from genome assembly GCA_963617065.1 of Butyricicoccaceae bacterium. Classification (GTDB taxonomy): domain Bacteria; phylum Bacteroidota; class Bacteroidia; order Bacteroidales; family UBA932; genus Cryptobacteroides. The sequence continues at coordinate 30,856 of CAVENC010000025.1, read as the reverse complement.
CAGTTCTATGACAGGACAGGCGTCGAGAATGAAGATCTGAAAGAGTGGCGCGAGATGCAGACTCGCTGGCACGAGTGGGGAGTATTCAATCCTCTCTACCGTGCTCACGGACAATGGCCTCTGCGCGAGCCTCAGAATCTGGCATCTGAGTCACACCCGGCATATCAGGCTATCGTGAATGTGGACAGAATGAGATATAGCCTTATACCTTACATCTATACGATGAATGCCCGCGTGCATTTCGACGACTACACGATAATGAGACCTCTGGTGATGGACTTTACCGATGACGCCAAAGCCCTAAACATAAGCGACGAATTTATGTTCGGAGATGCCCTGCTCATCTGCCCGGTATATGAATACGGAGCGCGAAGCAGAGAAGTATATCTACCTGCAGGACAATGGTATGAATGGCATTCAGGCAAGCCTGTAAATGGAGGGCGCACGATTTCGGCAGACGCTCCATACGAGCGCATCCCGGTATATGTCCGCGCAGGCCAGATAATCCCTATAGGTCCTGATATTCAATACACTGCGCAAGATGACGGCAGCGAACTGAAGCTTAAGATATATGCAGGTACTGACGCGCATTACTCGCTGTATGAAGATGACGGCGTGACCTACAACTATGAGAAGGGCGATTATACGTGGATTCCTATGAATTGGAATGACAAGACATCCACATTGACTATTGCCGACAGGACTGGCTCATTCAAGGAAATGCCGACACGGAAACATATAGCCGTAGAAGTAATTGACAACACCGGCACACGCACTGCAGAACTAGAATACACTGGCAAAGAAGTTTCTGTAAACATCTGAACTCACTTCTGAAAATCGACATCTGAATAGTCGCTGTGAAAATTCTTACCGGAAAATTATTTGAAATACTTTCCGGTAAGAACTATTTTTGTATCAGATAATAGTTTACTAAAATTTAGTGCAATTATGGAAAACCCTGTTTTGGAGGCGATACGGACTCGCCGAAGCATCAGAAAATACAAAAAAGAACAAATTACGGACGTCGAATTGAATCAGGTCTTGGAAGCGGGCACATTCGCACCGACCGGCAATAACCGTCAAGACCCAGTCATAGTGGCTGTGCAGAATCCTGATACAATAGCGAAACTCGTGAAAATGAACGCTGCTATTATGGGCGTAGACTCAAACCCATACTACGGTGCTCCGACAATCGTCCTTGTATTTGTTCCTGTTCCTGAATTAAATCGCAATGCAGTCCAGGACGGTTCTCTAGTTCTAGGCACTATGATGCTGGCTGCACACTCATTGGGTCTCGCATCCTGCTGGATAAACCGGGAGATGGAGATGTTTGCAACATCTGAAGGCAAGCAAATGATGACAGAATTCGGCATTCCTGAAGGATATATGGGTGTTGGCGCATTGTCACTGGGATATCCCGCTATTCCGAATCCAAAGGCGCTCCCAAGAAAGGAGAACTATTTCAAGGTTATCAAGTAAGCGTAAAAATATAGAAGTCCCCTGATTAGTCAAGCTCTAGGAGCATAGTGCCCCAAGGGGCTAGAGCGTATTTCACGTTATGAGTAATCCCGACACAGTCGAAATTCTGGAAAAGCACGGAGTTAGACCTACGGCAATAAGAATATTGATCTACAAGGCGATGCAGGAGTTTCACGACACCTTCAGCCTTGCAGACTTGGAGATTTCGCTGGAAACAGTGGATAAATCAACGATTTTCAGGACGTTGGAGACATTCACTGCCAGTCATCTTGTACACGAGACTGAAGACGGAAGCGGCGCTAAAAAATATTGCGTCTGCCATAACGACCACAACTGTGGTCCGGACGAAATGCATTGCCATTTCTATTGCGAGTCCTGCCACAAGACCTTCTGCCTGGATGCAATCCATATCCCTCCGGTAACCTGTCCTGTCGGATATGAACTGCACGAAATCGAATATCTCATAAAGGGCCTCTGTCCGGATTGCCGGAAGAAATAAGCCTGCTTGCTAGGATGATTGGAAGCAATTTCAGTCATCCTCTTTTTTGCCTTTTTTCGCCAAATGTGGAAAAAAATGTAACAAAGTGGAAGATTATGGAAAAGTTTCGCTATATTTGCGCACAAGCGTGAACTATAATTGAAATTTTACTGTAATGACCACATTCATCGGTGAATATACAGTCAAGGCAGACGACAAAGGGAGGCTGGTTTTCCCTTCGGCGTTCAAATCTGCTATGCCTGCCGATGGTGATCTGCGGTTCGTCCTGAAAAAAGACATCTTCGAGAATTGCCTTGAGATGTACACTTTCGAGGAATGGGAACAGCAGAGTTCTCAGGTCAAATCAAAACTGAATTTCTTCAATAGAGAGCACGCTGCCTTCTGGAGAGAGTATATGCGCGACCGCGCAGTGGTGGAGCCCGACGGCAAACTCGGCAGAATCTCCATTCCAAAGAAACTCCTCGAGGCTATAGGTGTAACCAAGGAAGTGGTGTTCTCAGGCAATGACTACAAGATCGAGATCTGGGCCAAGGAGAAATTCGAAGCAAGCAGAATCACGAATGACGAATACATAGCTATTGCCGGAGAGCTCTCAAAGTAGAGACGAGGAAGCTATGTCAGAATATCACACACCGGTTCTTTTGGACGAGAGCGTTACAGCTCTAATCACCAACCCATCAGGAATATATATTGATGCCACATTCGGAGGCGGTGGACACACCGCTGAGATTCTTTCACGCTTATCTCCGGCGGGAAGGGTCATCGCCTTCGACCGTGACACCGATGCCATAAACAACAGGATAAACGATCCCCGATTGACACTGATCCACGCGGACTTCCGCTATGTCCACAACTTCGTAATGGAAGATGCCGGAAAAGCGGGCGACTTCGAGAGTGTCAAGGAATTGGTAGAAAATGCCAAAGTGGACGGTATTCTCGCTGACCTCGGCGTATCCTCACACCAGTTCGACACTGCCGACAGGGGCTTCTCTTTCAGATTTGACGCTCCTCTCGATATGAGGATGAACACTCGGGCTTCAGTTTCAGCAGCAGACGTCGTAAACACTTATGCAGCAGAGGACTTGGAGAAGATTCTGAGAGTCTATGGCGAGGTGGACAATGCCAGAAGGATTGCGCAACTTATCGTTTCTGCAAGGTCATCCAAGACCATCGGCACAACAGGAGAATTGGACAAGGCCATAGAGCCGGCACTTCCAAACTTCGCCAGCCACAAGATTCTGGCAAAAATCTACCAGGCATTGAGAATAGAGGTCAACCACGAGATGAGATCACTGGAAAAATTCCTTTCGGGCGCATCCGCTTCGCTGAAAAAAGGCGGAAGACTGGTAGTAATCACCTACCATTCACTGGAAGACAGAATGGTGAAGAATTTCATCAAGTCCGGCAACATCAACGGCGACATTGAAAAAGACTTCTACGGAAACGCATTGGCACCGCTCAAGGCATTGAACCGCAAGCCGATTCTCCCACAGGAAAGCGAGATTGCCTCAAATACGAGAGCCAGGAGCGCGAAATTGAGAATTGCAGAAAAGGACAATAAAGACTGATATGAACATAAAGTCGATCGGACATAGTATCTGGACTTTCATTCTGGATTACTTCCGCGGAGAACTTCTTATGAAGCTCGGCTGCGGAAAGTACTTTATGCATATCGTATTAGTGTTCATACTGTTCTGGGGAATGATTCTGTTCGACATCGTAGTGGAAAACAGGTTATATCTGCTTCAGAAAAACAAGCAGACACTCTCGGAGCTGCAAATATACCATACCGAGAAAATGGTCGAGCTGGCAAGATTCGGAAGAATAACCTCAACCGAGAAAATGCTGAGAGAACGAAACTCGACGGTCACCTATCCGACAAAACCTGCCAACAGACTGGATGTCAAAGAGAAATGACTATGAGGAGGAAAGAGAACATAGAAAGGGAGAGCAATATCCTGAAAGTTCTGCACGTGGCATTTACGCTCGCGTGCATCCTCGTCGTCGGCAAAATCTTATACTATCAGCTCATTTTCAAAGACAGCGACCCGAACCTCAAGTATTTCAAAGCCAGAAGCAGAAAAGTGGAACTGACTCCTGTAAGAGGTTCCATTCTGGCATCTGACGGCAGATTGCTTGCCATCTCAACTCCTATGTATCAGATACATATGGACTGCACCGTAAGAAAGAGCGAATTCCTTGCAAAAGACAAGAACAATAAAGACAAGTCGAAGCCAAGCCTGGAATCGGAATGGAGAGGACAGGTGCCGGCTCTTGCCCAGGGACTTTCCGCAATATATGGAAACACTGCGTCATATTGGACATCTTTGATACTCAAAGGCCGCGACAACGGCAACAGATACCTCAAAATCGGAGGAACTATAGACCACGAAACTCTTCAGAAAGTGAAGAGTCTTCCGCTGTTCGTCAATGGCGCGAACAAGGGTGGCATTATCGTAGAACGCACTGACACAAGGCAATATCCGTACGGTTCTCTGGCACGTCGTGTCATCGGATACGTCAAAGACAACAGCAAGTCAAACGGCAACAACGCCATAGGTCTGGAAGGCAAGTTCGATTACATACTGCACGGCACGGACGGATACGGATGGACCAAGAAAAGCGACAAAAGCCAGGTCGAAAACCGTGACAGCACGTGGGTGGAAGCAAAGGACGGAATGGACATCAGAACCACTCTTGATATTGATATCCAGGACATTGCAGACGACGCACTCAGGCGCAACATCATCGATCAGGAAAATCTTGAAGGCGGATGCGTAATAGTGATGGATGTCAAGACAGGAGCAATCAGGGCGATGGTCAATCTCCTCAGGGACAGCTCCAGCAGAGCGCTTAACGAGAGCTACAATATGGCTATAGGTCGCGCCGGAGAACCAGGTTCGGTATTCAAGTCAGCCACATTGATGAGCCTGATTGAGGACAATAAGGTGCGGCTGTCGGACGAGATTCCGACAAATCACGGAAAAGTGGACAAATTCACACCCGACGACCATATAGTAAGTTATGAGCGTCAGACGCACAAGAACACTATGACGGTGATGCACGGTTACGAGATTTCTTCCAACTATATCTTCAGAAAACTGGCTATTGACAATTACGGAAGCAAGCCTCAGAAATTCCTCGACAACCTGTATCTGTACAAATTGGGAGAGACTTACGATTTCGACCTCAACGGATTCGCAGCTCCACACATACCGTCACCTGAAAACAAATACGAATGGAGCGGAACGTCACTTGGCTCGATAGCCATCGGTTATTCAGTAAGCGTCACGCCGCTGCATATCATAACATTCTACAATGCCATTGCGAACAAAGGCCGAATGATGAAGCCGTATCTGGTGGAGGACATTGAACAGAACGGAATAATAAAGGAAAAACGCGGCCCGTCAGTTCTCAACGGCTCAATATGCTCCAGACAGACTGCAGACAGCCTCACCAAGGGACTTATGCAGATTACTTCAGAGGGAACTGCAGCCCGCAGGCTTAAAGATGCAAAACTCAAGGTTGCCGGAAAGACAGGAACTGCACGTATCGCCGTAAGCGCCTCAAGCAACGGCAAAGGCAGATCTTCATATACAGGCAACGGCGGACTGGTCAAATACCAAGCTACATTCGTGGGATTCTTCCCTGCAGAACAGCCTAGATATTCCGCAATAGTCGTGGCTTACTCGAAGCCGAGCCGTGAGGTATTCTTCGGAGGCACCACACCGGCGATGGTCCTCAGAGAGATCGTGGACAAGATATATGCTCTTGACAATGAATACGGCGAGGAGATCAGCAGCGGAGGAAGAATGCCGGATATGTCTCCCGAGGCACCTACAACTTCCAAGAACGGTAAAGTTCCAGGTCTCAAAGGTATGGGACTTATGGATGCTATATATGCAATAGAAAATGACGGATATAAATGTTCATATTCCGGTGTAGGACACGTCGTAAGCCAAAGCCCTGCGGCAGGGACGACATTGGGAGAAGGACAGACAATAACGATCAGACTAGAATAATGATACTTGAGAAAATCATAAAGAATTGTGCGGCGGTCAGCACGTCCGGAAATCTCGGGCGCGATATAACCGCTATATGCAGTGACTCCAGGAAGGTTGTTCCAGGAGCATTGTTCATTGCAGTCAAAGGCTATGCGAGCGACGGTCACGGATACATCGCATCCGCAATAGCTGCGGGAGCGGCAGCTGTTCTGTATGAGGATCAGGAAGCACTTGATTCTCAGCTTGAAGCAGCCAAGGCGAAAGGATTGGAAGGAGTTGACGGAATTGCACTGGTCAAAGTGGAGAATTCCCGCCACGCCGAAGCTATGGCAGCTGCGGAATTTTACGGAAATCCGTCTCACGAACTGACATTGGTGGGAATCACTGGCACGAACGGAAAGACAACCACAGTAACCCTGCTGTACAATATGTTCAAAGGACTCGGTTACCAGTGCGGATTACTCTCCACAATCGCCAACTACGTGGGAGACAGACGTCTTGAAACCGCTAACACGACTGCTGATCCTATAACCATCAACTCGCTTATGAGACAGATGGTTGACGAGGGATGCGACTACTGCTTTATGGAAGTAAGTTCCATAGGAATGGAGCAGGAGCGTGTGACCGGTCTGAAATTCAAAGTCGGAATTTTCTCAAACCTCACCCACGACCATCTCGATTACCACAAGACATTCGCGGAATATCTGAGATGCAAGAAGCTTTTCTTCGACACATTGCCTTCCGACGCTTATGCGGTTACCAACATTGATGACCGTAACGGTATGGTGATGGTCCAGAACACGAAAGCCAAAGTAGTGACATATTCTTGCAGAAGCATTGCCGACCATACCTGCAGAATCATCGAGGAGAGTTTCGACGGAATGCAGCTCAGAATCGACGGTAAGGATATATGGACCAGACTCATTGGACAGCACAACGCATACAACCTGCTTGCAATCTACACTACAGCGATTCTGGTAGGAGCTGAACCTGAAGAGGCACTGATCCAGTTGAGCAAGCTGGAATCCGCAAAAGGACGTTTGGAGACGTTGCGCGGGCCTCACGGACTGTCCGTAATCATTGATTATGCGCATACGCCGGACGCATTGGAGAATGTACTCAAGACATTGAGCGACATAGGCACGAAAAAGCATTTGATCTGCTTGTTCGGCTGCGGCGGAGACAGGGACAAGACAAAACGCCCTGAAATGGCGAAAGTAGCCGAAAAGTATGCTGACAGGATATTCGTAACGTCAGACAACAGCCGTACTGAAAACACGGAAGACATCTTGGAAGACATCCGCAAAGGCTTCTCAAGAGAAGGTCTTGCCAAGGCTTTGTTCATATCGGACAGGAAGGAGGCAATCCGCACCGCCATCACACTGGCACCGGAAGGAGCAGTCATTTTGCTCGCCGGAAAGGGGCACGAAACATATCAGATAATCGGAAGCGAGCATAGGCATTTCGACGAAAGGGAAATAGTCAATGACGTATTCAAGTCAATGGAGGGCAGAATATGATTTATCATCTTTTCCAACTGCTTGAGGGATTTGACTTCCCGGGACAGGGGCTTATGAAGTATCTGTCTTTCAGGGCTATGCTGGGCTGCGTCACGGCAATGCTCATATCATTCTTCGTCGGAAGACGAATCATACGCTGGCTTCAGAAAAAACAGATCGGTGAGACCATCAGAGATCTCGGACTGGAAGGACAGATGCAGAAGAAAGGCACGCCTACAATGGGCGGAGTTATCATACTTCTGGCGATTGTCGTTTCCGCCCTGCTGTTCTGCGACCTCACCAACATATACACCCAATTGTTGCTGTTCACCACGATATGGTGCGGAGGCATCGGATTCGCTGACGATTACATCAAGGTATTCAAGCACAATAAAGAAGGAATGAGCGAGAAAGGCAAACTCTTCCTGCAGATTGTGCTCGGATTCGCGGTCGGCCTCACCGTATGCTTCAGCAACGACATTGTCGTGAGAGAAAAAATCAAGATCGACACGGCGGAGAACGGCACCACATATCTGCCGCAGGGCAGCGACAATCTCGATGTTGACAGCGAGACAATCGTCGCCGAGAGCGGCTGGAAGATGGAGAACATAGTCAAGAGCACGAAGACCACACTTCCGCTGATAAAGAAGCACGAATTCGACTACAAATGGCTGTCACCGTTCAAAGGTGCTTGGGGCTGGTACTGCAAATGGGCTATTTATGTGCTTATGATTGTACTGGTAATCACTGCCTGCTCCAACGGCACTAATCTGACCGACGGAATGGACGGCCTGGCCGCCGGGACTTCAGCCCTTGTCGGCATTGTGCTGGGTATTCTTGCCTGGCTGAGCGGTAACCTCATAAACTCCGAATATCTGGATATAATGTACATACCGGGTACCGGTGAGATCGCGATATTTATGTCGATTTTCGTGGGCGCACTGCTGGGATTCCTGTGGTACAATTCCTATCCGGCTCAGGTATTTATGGGCGATACCGGCAGCCTTGCAATAGGCGGAATTATCGGCGTGAGCGCAATCCTCATAAGGAAAGAGCTTCTGCTGCCGATTCTGTGCGGAATATTCTTCGTCGAGAGTCTCTCGGTGCTGATCCAGCGTTTTTATTTCAAATACACCAGGATGAAGACCGGAACGGGACAGAGAATATTCAGGATGGCTCCGCTACATCATCACTATCAGAAAGTTAACATCCCAGCGAAGATACAGTGGCCTTCGCATCCGATACCGGAAGCCAAGATAGTGACCAGATTCTGGCTGATAGGAGCGATACTGGCAGTTGCCACACTTGCATTGTTAAAAATAAGATAATTTGAAAGTTATATATAGATATGAATAAGAGAATTGTAGTTCTGGGCGGAGGCGAAAGCGGTGCAGGTGCCGCAGTCCTCGCGAAAGTAAAAGGCTTCGACGTTTTCCTTTCAGACAAAGGAGAAATCGCCAAGGAATATACAGATCTTCTGAAGAAATGGGATATCCCGTTCGAGCAGGGTCAGCATACGGAGGAACTTATACTCAATGCGGACGAGGTCATCAAAAGCCCCGGCATTCCAACGACCGCTCCAATGGTCAAGAAACTCTCGGAGCAGGGAACGCATATAATCTCTGAAATCGAGTTTGCGGGAAGATATGACACTGCCAAGAAAATCTGCATAACCGGAAGCAACGGCAAGACCACCACAACTTCTCTGATATATTATCTTCTCAAGGAAGCCGGACTTAATGTCGGACTCGGAGGCAACATCGGCAAGAGTTACGCCTACCAGGTAGCCACCGAGCACTTTGACTATTACGTGTTGGAAATCAGTAGTTTCCAGCTTGATAACTGCTATGATTTTCACCCGGACATCGCTATAATCACCAACATAACGCCTGACCATCTGGACAGATACGGATATGAGATGGAGAACTACGTGAAGGCCAAGTTCAGGATTACAAGAAATCTCAAGCCGGAGGACTGCTTCATCTTCGATTCCGATGACGAGATCACAATCAGCCATCTGGACAAGATCATCATCGAAGCAAAGAAACTTCCTTTCACTCAGAAAGATAAAGTCGAGCAGGGAGCATACTTGGAGGACGACAAGATCGTGGTCAAGTATGAGGATGAGGAATGCGACCTTTACCTGAAGGAGCTTGCACTCGGAGGAAAGCACAATATCTACAATTCTATGGCGGCAGCTCTTGCGGCAAAGGCCAGCGGAATAGACAATGACGTCATCCGTAACTCTCTGGAGACTTTCCAGCCGATAGAACACAGGCTTGAGCCGGTTCTGAGTGTCGGTGGCGTCCTGTATATCAACGACTCAAAGGCTACAAACGTGGACGCGGCTTGGTATGCGCTTGAGTGCCAGACAAAACCTGTCGTATGGATTGTCGGAGGCACTGACAAGGGCAACGATTATGACGTGCTTAAGGGCCTTGTAAAAGAGAAAGTCAAAGCCATCGTATGTATGGGCGTTGACAATCACAAGTTCCACGAGGCATTCGAAGACATTGTCGGCAAAGAGAATATCAAGGATACACTGTCTGCTGAAGAAGCCGTGAAAGCATCAGCCGCATTCGCAAAGGACGGCGATGTCGTATTGCTGAGCCCTTGTTGCGCAAGTTTCGACCTGTTCACCTGCTATGAAGACAGAGGAGAACAGTTCAAGAAAGCCGTACGCAATCTTTAGAAGTAATTTTGGTATAGTTTCTTAGCGCAAGTATCTGACTGATATGGGTAAAAGGAAATTCAATATTGCCAGCCTGACCGACAAGCTGCAGGGAGACAAAGTCATCTGGACTATTCTCTTCCTGCTCATTGCCATATCTATTCTGGCCATATCGTCATCCACATCCCAAATGGTCAAGGCGGAAGTCTCAAGGATGGACCTTGCGATGAACCAGATGATAATTTCCGGAATTTGCCTGGGAGTTGTCATAGCCTTATATTCAATCAATAAGGTAGGTGTTTTCTGGTATTTTGCCAGGTTCGGGTTCATTCTCTCGTTTGCGATGCTTGCTTTCGTGGCGCTGAGAATAGATAACCTTCCTATAATAAAGGCATCCCACATAAATGGCGCCTGGCGATGTATAACGGTAACAGGCATAGGACAGTTACATATCTATGAATTCATCAAGGTATTTATGATACTGTACATAGCCTGGGCTATGGACGCCATAAGGAACGGAACGACAAGCTTGGCAGACAGCCTGTCAAGATTCAGTTGGCAATGGAAAGAAACGACTCGGGAGCCATTGAAGTTTCTCGGCACAGAATCCGGAAAAACGTGGTTCTACGTGATAATCCCGATATTGGTAACGACAGCGCTGATTGCCACCGGCGGTGTATCAAGTGCACTTATCATAGGCACGATGATGGTTCTTACCGCATTGATAGCCGGTTTGAATTGGAAACATCTGATATTACTTGGTGTGCTGGGCGTTATTACGGGAGTCGCGGTCGTAGGAGTATATTTCGTCTCTGACGGCAAATACTTCAACCGAGTCGGAACTGCCATAAGCCGAGTCACGCAAGTCAGCGAAGACCCTCTTGCCGAAATGAGGAGGCTTAAACCGGGAACCGTCGCATTCCAGAACATTGTGGACGATAACCTGCAGGAAATCAGTGCAAAGATAGCCATCAGCGAGGGCGGATTACTCGGCAAAGGGCCAGGCAAAAGCACACAGCGATATGTAGTCCCGGTTATGTACGAGGACTATATGTACAGTTTCATTATAGAGGAATACGGACTGTTCGGAGGCATTTTCATAATGCTGCTATATGGAAGTCTTCTGGCGCGAGGCGCAATGCTTGCACGATGCTGTGACGACAGGTTCTACAGGACAGTTGTAGCGGGCATCACGTTGTTGATTTCAGGCCAGGCGCTGATACACATAATGATCAACGCTGATGTAATGATACATACAGGTCAGACGTTGCCTATCATAAGTCACGGAAAAGGCTCATTCCTTGCATTCAGCATAGCATTCGGTATTCTTCTGTCTATCAGTAAAGTAGCGAAGAAGAAGATGGAAAAGCTGGCACGTGAAAGAGCGGAGGCTGAAGCAGCAGCTGCGGCAAACATAGGAACGGCCGGCAACACAATAGAGGCAACTGCCGGAAACGGGGAGAATACCGCAACAACTGGTGATACAACGACTGCGGACAGCGAAGAAATTGAAGATACAGACAAAACTGAAATATAATATGAACGAGCATAAGGCATTGAGAATAATCATAAGCGGAGGCGGCACGGGAGGACACATCTTCCCGGCAGTGTCCATCGCGAACAAAATGCGCGAACTGAATCCGGAAAGCAAGATTCTTTTCGTTGGCGCAGAAGGCAAGATGGAAATGGAGAAAGTCCCTGCCGCAGGCTATGAAATCATAGGTCTGCCAATTGTGGGACTGCAGCGACAGCTGAATCTGAAGAACATCGTCAATGACCTTAAAGCACCTTTCAAGGTCATTCAGAGCATCCATAAGGCCGGCAAAATCATCCGGGAATTCAAGCCGGACATTGCCATCGGAGTCGGTGGATATGCAAGCGCTCCCCTGCTCTGGGCCGCAGAGCGTCAGGGCATTCCTACACTCATACAGGAGCAGAACGGATACGCCGGACTAACCAACAAGATTTTGGGCAAGACTGCCGGCAGGATATGCGTGGCCTATGACGGAATGGAAAGATTCTTCCCGGCAGACAAGATCGTGATGACAGGCAATCCGATACGAAGCGAGATTGTCCCGGCCACACCGGAGATGAAACAGGAAGGACTTGCATATTACGGTCTGTCCGCAGAAAAGAAACATATACTCGTGACCGGAGGAAGCCTGGGCAGTGGCACACTGAACAAGTCAATGCAGAGATGGATAGAGGACGGATGTCCGGGCGGTGAAAATGTCGAGATACTCTGGCAATGCGGCAAATACTACAAGAAACGCATTGACGAGTTTATGGCAGAAGCAAAGGCGAACGGCAAAGGCGGAGACACGTTGAAATACATACACCACAGCGATTTCATCGGAAGAATGGACTTGGCATACGCTGTAGCTGACCTGATAATCGCGCGCTCAGGGGCAAGCACGGTATCGGAGCTCTGCGCCGCACACAAGGCTGCGATATTCGTTCCTTCGCCCAACGTCGCAGAAGACCATCAGACGCACAATGCAATGGCGCTCGTCAGAAAGGACGCCGCCGTGCTGATTACTGACGCGGAAGCTCCGGAAAAGCTATTGCCTGCGGCAGTCGGGCTTCTTGACGACAACGGAAAACTTGAGACCATACGTAAAAATATCGCCGTACTGGCAAGAACTGACGCGGCTGACGCCATTGCTGAAGAAGCTTACAAATTGGTTAATCATTCATAAAGGTTATGGCTACGAAATACAAAAACATATATTTTATCGGCATCGGAGGCATCGGAATGAGTGCCATTGCCAGATATTTCAAGTTCAAGGGTCTGAATGTATCCGGATATGACCGTACAGAGTCCGAATTGACTGACAAGCTTGAAGAAGAAGGAATCCAGGTCCACTATGAGGACAATATAGATTATATTCCGAAAGATAAGGAAAACACACTGGTAGTCTATACGCCTGCCATTCCGCACGATATGGGCGAACTTGTCTATGTCCAGGAAAACGGCTACAAAGTGCTCAAGCGTTCGCGCGTACTTGGTGAAATCACTGACGGCGAGCGTTGCCTGGCGGTATCCGGCACTCACGGAAAGACCACCACAAGCACATTGACTGCACATATTCTTACGGAAAGCGGCGACGGATGTTCCGCATTCTTGGGAGGCATTTCCAAGAACTACGGCACAAACCTGCTTATGAGCCATTCTCAGACAGTCGTAGTCGAGGCGGATGAATTCGACCGTTCATTCTTGCAGTTGCACCCTGAAATCGCGGTCATCACCGCTATGGATGCTGACCATCTGGACATTTACGGAGACATTGAGCACGTGCACGAGGCATTCAAGGCGTTCGCCTCGCAGGTACACGGTACAGTCATAGCCAAACTCGGACTCGACATCACGGAAAAAGATACCGACGCCAAGATTCTGCACTATCATTACGACGATGAGCGTGCCGACTTCCACGCCAGGAATCCTCATCCGGACAAACTCGGATATTTCATCTTCGACATCGTATATCCGGGCGGAGTCATAAAGGACGTCAAATGCGGGACACCAGGATGGGTAAATGTAGAAAACAGCATTGCCGCAGCCGCAATTTGCCTTACTTACGGAGTGAATCCGGAGTCAATCAAAAAGGCTATAGGCACGTTCCAGGGCGTAAAACGCAGACTGGATATTCACCTCAACACCGAAAAGCTCTCATATATTGACGATTATGCCCATCATCCGGCGGAACTGGCTACAGCCATAAGTTCTATGAGAGATATTTTCCCAGGAAGAAAATTGACAGCGATTTTCCAGCCGCATCTTTACACTCGCACGCGCGATTTCGCAGAGGATTTCGCGACGTCACTGAGCAAGGTGGACAAGCTCATATTGCTGGATATTTATCCAGCCCGCGAGGAACCGATACCGGGAATCACTTCAGAGATAATATTCGACAAGGTGACCGCACCGGAGAAAGTTCTGCTTAAGAAAGAGGAGCTTATGGAGTATCTGGGAAAAGAGGACCTGGACGTCCTCGTCACATTCGGCGCGGGCAACATCGACAGATATATCGAGCCTATCACCGAGATGTTACGGAAAAGGATATAAAGAATGAGCATCAGGGGATTTTTGAAATACGCAGGCCTGGCCGTCACATTGGCCGTCATAGTCACTGTTCTGATCATATCGGGACAGAGAAACAGTGCTGCGTATAAAGAAATCACCTGCAGCGGAATAAAAGTGGAATTCCAGAATCCCGACAGACTCAATTTCGTAACAGAATCAGATATAAAGCAATATATCACAAAGGGTTATAAAACCTGCTCGGGAATGAGGCTGGAAGAGATAGATTTAACCCTAATCGAGAGCATCCTTGACAGCAAGAGCGCAATACTCAAAAGCGAGGCATACACTACCCGCGACGGAGTTCTGCATATCCAGATATACCAGAGAGAGCCCGTCGTGAGACTGATTTCAAGCAGTGGCAGGTGGTATGTCGATGAGACCGGCTACATATTCCCGATGCAGAAAAATTATTCTTCCCGAGTTCCTGTCATTGACGGAGCAATCCCACTGGATATCGGCAATAACTTCAAGGGGGTGCCAGAGAAGAAAAAAGACAGGGAATGGCTGAATGGGATATTGGAGCTTGTCGAATTTCTCGGAGACAACAGGAAATGGAATGACAGTGTCGCGCAGATTCACGTCAATGAAAACGGACATCTGATAATCGTTCCGAGAAAAGGCAGAGAGAAATTCTATATCGGAAGACCTGAACAGTTCGAACGCAAGTTCGCCAAAATAGAGGATTATTACAGATTCATTGTACCGGAAAAGGGCGAGAAAGCTTACAGTTATGTGAATGTATCCTTCGACGGACAAATCGTATGTAGAAAATAAACGCAAGATGATAACAGATAACAGTTTGAATGAAAGAATCATAGCCGCTATCGACTTGGGCACCTGCAAGACATCGCTTGCGGTTGCCAGAGCAGAGGGCAAGGACGCGCAGATATTGTACTACAAGTCCGCGCCGTCCAAAGGAGTCGATTTTGGAGAAGTAATAAATCCGGGACAGGCCAGAAGTGTCGTGGCCGAGCTCATCCGGGATGCTGAGGAGGAACTGCACCTGAAAATCAGCCAGGTGGTTGCAAGTATGCCGAGATGCAACATCACGAGGTCCGACGCTACTGGTTCTATGACAAGGGAGAATCCTGAAGAGTGCATAACGGAAGAGGAAGTAGATGCAGTCAAGTCCATTGCTAAAGAATCACTCAATGATCAGGTTGGCGGCAAGGAAAAAATCTATGGCGTCATAGCCCAGGCATTCTCCACTGACGAATATTTCCAGCAGATGGAGAGCGATGTGGTAGGTATGACCGGCTCCAAGCTTGACGGGCATTTCAAGGTATATATCGGGAAGAGCACGCCTCTGATGAATCTCACAAGGGTATTCAATGACTTGAAGTTAGGCATTGCCCGCACATATTTCACTCCCCTTGCGACAGCCAAAGCCGTGCTGACCGATGAGGAGACAAGCAACGGAGTCGCTTTGATTGATTTCGGTGCAGGAGCCACCTCAATCAGCATTTTCAAGAAAGACGTCCTGGTCGGATATTACTCAATCCCTTTCGGCGGAGACACCATAACCGGAGACGTTCGCACAGAATGCAGAATATCGGAAAAGCTTGCTGAAAACCTGAAGAAAGCGTTCGGCGGATGTATGCCGGAGAAGCTTCTGAATCTCGGAGAGAAGATAATTCAAATAGAG
The DNA here is from genome assembly GCA_963617065.1 of Butyricicoccaceae bacterium. Classification (GTDB taxonomy): domain Bacteria; phylum Bacteroidota; class Bacteroidia; order Bacteroidales; family UBA932; genus Cryptobacteroides. The sequence continues at coordinate 14,975 of CAVENC010000025.1, read as the reverse complement.
ACTGATGATCTCAGTTCGTATTCGCAGATTCCGGTAATGACACTGTCGGACATAATCACGGCCAGAGTCAAGGAAATTGTTGACGCGATGCTGTATGCAATCCAGGAAAATGATTTCACTTATGATCTCAGAAACGGCATTGTAATCACCGGAGGCGGTGCTGAAATGCTGAATCTTTCCAACTACATCAGAGAGTTGTCCGGATACAATATCCGAATAGGCTATCCTAGACCACGGTTCGGAATAACCGGATGCGAGAATATCCTGAAGTCCGATGCCTCAACCATTGCCGGACTGACGCTTATGGCTCTTGAAGAAAATCTGTCCTGCTGCACTTACAATGACGATCCGGAGTACCACACTTATACGGAAACTCCTAAAGGAGCAAAGGAAGAGCCGGCCGCAATTCACGATGTTCCTGTCACCGAACCCGATGACGACGAACCGGTCAACGCTCCAGAGCCAAAGGCTGAAGAGACCAGGCACTTTGCAGAACAGCCTAAACCAGATGAGGATAAGCCTGTAAAAGAGCAGCCATCTGACAAAACTGAAGAAAAGAAAGGTAAGACTCATACGGAACATAAGGAAGCGGAGGTCAAGAAAGAGAGTTGGCTCAACAAGTTCAAGAACCGCTTCACTGTGAAGATATCCAGTATGAATGACGAAATAAACGGAAAGACGCTGTAAAATGATGAACGAGAATACAAATATGGCGGACCTGACGGACAACATTCTTCCGACCGATTGGGTTCCTGAAAATTCAATGATAAAAGTCATAGGCGTAGGCGGCGGAGGCTGCAATGCGGTGACCTATATGTATAACCAGAAGATTCAGGGATGCAGTTTCATAGTCTGCAACACTGATTCTCAGGCCCTCAACAAAAGCAACGTGCCTATAAAGCTCAGCCTGGGAGACGGACTTGGAGCCGGCACTGCGCCGACAAAGGCACGCAACGCCGCACTTGAGTCCCAGGATGCGATTGCGGAGAAGGTTCTGGACTGCGGCACCAAAATGCTGTTCATAACAGCCGGGCTCGGAGGCGGAACAGGCACCGGAGCATCACCGGTAATTGCGAAGATGGCTAAAGACAGAGGCATTCTCACTGTCGCAGTCGTCACCATTCCGTTTGCCGAAGAGGGACGCCAGGCGCTTGCCAAGGCTAGCGACGGCATACACGAACTTCAGAGAAACGTGGACAGTCTGCTCATCATCAACAACCAGAAGTTGTACAAATACTTCGGAGAGATGTTGTTGCAGGATGCCTGGCCTAAAGCCGATGAGGTGCTTGCAACTGCAGTCCGCGGCATCATCGAGATTATCAAGAAACCGGGATATATCAATGTCGATTTCCAGGACGTGATAACGATGATGAAGAACAGCGGTATGGCGCTGATGGGTTGCGGCACAGGCACAGGCAAGAACAGAATCGAGGATGCCGTTAAAGAAGCTCTGGAATCTCCACTGCTTAACGACTACGACCTCAAGACCGCCAAGAACCTGCTGGTGAACATAACTGTGGGCAAAAACGAGCAGGGACTGCTGATGAGCGATTTCGGAAAAATCAGCGACTTGATAACGTCCTATACCGGTCAGGTGGACAAATCCAAGAGAGGTCTCATCTGGGATGACGATGAGAATGTCGGGGACAAGATTCATATCACCATAGTGGCCACCGGATTCAATGTGGACATTACGGGACTCACGGGTAACGATTACGGCAAGTTGATTATTATCGGAAAGGATTTTGTCTATGACGAAGACCAAAAGATAAATGACGGAGGCGAGATTTCCCTGCCGGACAATCCGTATATCAATACAATAGGCCGGAATATGACATCAAATACGCCTAGATTCCATTACGACACGAGACCGGTGCTCGCAGTTGAAAGGGGCAGTGACATCAACCGGCTGAAAGACATCGCGGCCTACCGCAGATGCGCTCATAAAGTTACAGAAGAGCATAATTGACAATTTTTGCGTCGGACTTATATTTTCAGTAATTTTGTCGCCCGACTTGACAATTGGAATACAAAGCAATGGAAAGAAAGACACGTGTAAGGTTTGCGCCGTCCCCGACAGGACCGCTCCATATGGGCGGTGTGAGGACTGCATTGTACAACTATTTGTTCGCCAAACAGAACGGCGGAGATTTCATAATCAGAATTGAAGATACCGACTCCCACAGGTTTGTTCCGGGAGCGGAAAAATATATCATCGAAGCCCTCAACTGGTGCGGCATCAAGGCCGACGAAGGCGTTGACGAGAACGGCAATGTGGTGGAAGTCGCATCAGAAAGACATCCGCACGCACCTTACCGCCAGTCCCAGAGAAAGGGGCTGTACCGCAAATATGCTGACCAGCTCATCGAGAACGGATATGCATATTACGCATTCGACACGGCCGAGGAACTTGACGCCAAGAGAGCTGAAGCCGAGGCTGCCGGAAAGACATTCATCTACAATCAGGAGACCAGAATGGAATTGCGCAATTCCCTCACCCTCCAGGAAGATGAAGTTAAGAAACTGCTGGATACGACTGACAGTTGGACAATCCGGTTCAAGATGCCGGAGAACACGGTCGTAAAAATGGATGACCTCATCAGAGGCCACATTGAGGTGAACACCGACACGCTCGATGACAAAGTCCTCTGGAAAAGGGCTGACGAGCTTCCGACATATCACCTTGCGAATATCGTTGACGACCATCTTATGGAAATCACCGAGGTTATCCGAGGCGAGGAATGGCTTCCGTCATTGCCACTCCACTATATGCTTTACAAGGCATTCGGATGGGAGGACACTATGCCGCGTTTCGCGCACTTGTCCCTGCTGCTCAAACCGGACGGCAAAGGCAAGCTCAGCAAACGTGACGGCGACAGACTCGGATTCCCTGTATTCCCTCTCAGATGGGTCAATGCTGAAGGCGAAGAGTCCCACGGATACCGCGAAGACGGTTACTTCCCTGAAGCTTTCGTCAATATGCTGGCTATGCTCGGATGGAATCCTGGCAATGACCAGGAGATTTTCTCAATCGACGAACTGGTGAAGGCATTTTCTCTCGACAGAGTCATCAAGTCAGGAGCCAGATTCAATCCTGAAAAGGCAAAATGGTACAACAAGGAATACCTAAGAATGAAGTCCGACGATGAACTCACCGACCTGTTCATCCCAGAACTTGGAAAGCACGACATCAAAGTGGTTGACACAGATACAGAAGGTTCGTTCGCAGGTAAAGGCGTTGATTTCAAGAGTCATACTGTGACCAGAGAATATGTACACGAAGTTGTGGCTTTCGTAAAGGAAAGAGCTTCATTCGTAAAGGATATATGGCTCAATGCAGCCTGCCTCTTCGTTTCACCGTTTGAATACGAATCGTTCGGAGTAAAGGCCGGAGCCGCAGCTGAAGCCGCTAAACCTGCCGACCCGAGAAGGGCTGCAGATCCGCGCGCAAAAGTTTACGACGACAGCCTTACAGCACCTTTCCTGGCGAAAGATGTGGACAAATTCTGGAAAGCTGAGGCATTCGAGCCTGCATTCAAGACCACGGACCACGTCTGCGCTTATGACGGTGAATTCACAAAGGAGAACGTAGAGACATATCTTGAAGACTATATCCGTGAACAGGGTTGGCCTATGGGCAAAGTGATGAACTGCATCAGATTGTCCATTACAGGCGCCGCAAGCGGACTTGGCATTGCCGACATACTTTCATTCATCGGAAAGGACGAGTTCAAGGCAAGAATGGACTACGCAGGCCAGAGACTTGGCAAATAATAGTGAAGTTTATAAATATCATATAGAATGAAAATCGGTATCTGCAGCGATCACGCCGGATTTGAATACAAGAGCAAACTTATCCCTTATCTCCAGAAAATGGGACACGAGGTAGTGGATTTCGGCACACATTCCACCGACAGTATGGACTATCCTGATGTCGCACATCCGCTTGCCGAGTCTGTGGAGACAGGAGCCGTAAACTGCGGTATAGCTCTTTGCGGAACCGGCAACGGAATGGCAATCACTTTGAACAAGCATCAGGGTGTACGCGCAGGACTTGCCTGGGGAACTGAAATAGGACGTCTTGTCAAAGCGCACAATAACGCGAATGTTCTGGTAATGCCTGCACGTTTCATATCATACAGAATGGCTCAGGAGATTATAAAGGTATGGCTTGATACTCCTTTCGAGGGCGGCAGACACGAACGCAGAATCGAGAAGATACCGTGTAGATAATGGCATTGATACTTTCAAACAAAGATATTGAGAATCAGATCCTCTCCGGAAACATCGACGATTATCCGGAGGGGATTATTCTTCCTGTTGACAAGCCGTACAGATGGACATCTGCCGATGTTATCCGCAAGATAAAATTCTGCGCCTGCAGGCATTTCCACAAGAAGAATCTTAAAGTCGGGCACGCCGGTACGCTTGATCCGCTCGCGACAGGAGTTCTGCTGGTTTGCATCGGAAAAGCGACCAAGCTTGCGGAAGAATTGCAGAGGCACGAGAAGGAATACGAGGCCGGGATCACATTCGGAGCTACTACCCCGTCTTATGATCTGGAAAAGGACATTGATGCCCGATATCCTACAGACAACGTCTCTGAAGCTACGCTTTCAGCCGTACTGAAAAGATTTATCGGAGAGCAGGAACAGGTAGCTCCGCTTTTTTCGGCGAAATCCGTCGATGGTGTGAGAGCTTACGAGCTTGCCAGGAAGGAATGGAAAAAGATGAAGAACGCCGAGTCCGGAACAGAGGAAGGCGGCAAAGCATTTGACCATTCGGCAGTCGAGACATTGAGCAGGCAGCTGATCAACATTTCAGAGATTGAACTGATGCGCTATTGCCAGGATGGGATTCCAGAAAACGGCAGTGAACTGATAGCGGCTATGCATTCGGAGGATAACGCCAGAAATTGCAGAATAAATGTCACTGACAACAGCGCACTGCATTTGCCACACGCAGAGATCAGAGTCAGCTGTTCCAAAGGCACTTATATAAGGGCTCTGGCTCGCGACCTTGGCGAGGCCCTCAACTCCGGAGCACATCTTGACGCTCTCCGCCGAACACGCACAGGAGGCTTCCGCGTAGAAGACGCTCTGTCCATAGCCCAAGCCACAAGCCTATTCCGGGTATAAACGTGGTTGAAAGTATCAAAAAGAGGCAGCGCCCTTCGCTCAAAATCACAGAAAAAATTCGCTCCTGGCATCTGCCTCTTTTGGATTCACTGCAGAGAGAGTAATAAGAAACATATTCGGAGCGTAGCGACAGAAGGGGTGTCGGGGAATACGTCCCCGTGCTCCTGGGAGCTGTCTCGAAGAGACTGAGGGTAAACAGCAAACTTGCGCGAAGCGCGTAGTGACAGAAGGGGTTTGGGGAATACCTTCCCCAATAAAACTTCTACCGCACCGGAGGTGCGAAATGGTTCCTCGGGACAGTAGGCATTAGACCGAAGGGATTGTCCCAATGTGATAATTTTAACTCATTAGTGTTTAACTCTAAACTATACAAGGACCCGGAATTCGGGGACATCACGCTGCGGAAAAACAGCCGCAGCAGGTGCATCAGTATCAGAGTCAGAGGCATTTCCGTCAAGAACGGAACAAGAATATCGGTTACCATTCCCTGGAGTTTCAGATATCAAGACGGTATCGAATATCTGGAAAAACGCCGCCAATGGGTAAGGGAAGCACTTGAACGACAGACAAAAAAAACAGAAAACGCCGCATCTGAAGGGAAATCCATCTACAATATTGAAGACGGGACCACAGTCAAAACATTGCTGTCCGAAATCGTGTTCAGAGCCGTTGAAAATCCCGAGTCTCAGGGATTGGGCAACGGCAAAATCATTCTAAAGTCAGCCCGAATTGAGAATCCTGAAGATACCGGCAGACTCTGGCTAAGTTTGGAAAAACCTTTGAGCATCAAGATAATAAATTACGCCACCCCTCCCGCAATACTGAACAATCAGAGCAAAATTCCATTCAAAGAATCACTGAACGCCACAACCAGCGACAACTTAAGAACCGCACTCATACAGATTCTCCGCGAAGAGGCAAAACTGCTGCTCCCGCAGAAAGCATATTTCTTTGCCGGGCAATATGGTTTCCAGTTCAACAACATCACGATAAAGCACAATTCCACAAACTGGGGCAGCTGCTCAAGAATGGGCAATATCAACTTGAATCTGAATCTCATACGCCTCCCGGAGCCGCTGTGCGACTATGTCATACTGCACGAGCTTTGTCATTTGAGAGAGCCAAATCACGGCCCCAGATTCCACGCACTTCTGGAGCATCTATGCCTTGCCAATATCAAGCATCTCATCAATATAGGCTCCCCGGACGCGCAGAAATACGCGAAATGGATAGAGAGTTATGAACAACGTCAGAGCGAGCCACGTGTTGCTCTTAAAAATATGATGCGCAGGCTCTCATCGGACAAACGGATTCAAACGTCGCCGCTTCAGCCGCTGGATGAAGTTCTAAGTCGGGAGATAAGCCGTTGGAGATTGATTTAAGACTCAGTTACACAGAGACATAACAATTACCTAGTTCCTGACTGTCGCAACTGGGAAACAGTTCTATTCCTGCAAATCGTGGCAGCCGGGATTTATCGTTGTAATTCAACTATAAATCGTTCTCCTGCAACATTTTTGAGATATGAGAGAAGGGCTGTAATTTTGCATTATAGTGGGGTCGGATGTGAGCAGAGAGATACAAATGAGCAAAATTTATTTTCAAAACAGCGTCTTGACAAATATGAAAGGTACGATTGCTCTGCAGGATTCGCCGGTAATGATGGCGAACACCGCAGAAGGAAGGAGACATGAGGCGGAAAACAGGTTGATGGAGTCCGCGAAGAATCTTAACGAGAATATGCAGAAGAACAAGGCCAGCAACGAATTGCTATCCCTCAGAAAAAGGCTTGATGTTCTGCTCAGAACAGGCCAATTGCTTCTGGAAAGTTCAGCTGACACCAACAGGATTCGTCGCAATATGGTAAGAGCCGCATTGTTCATGGGTTTCGATGAGAGCAACCTGCACCTGTTCATCGACCATAACATACTGATGGTCAACTATAGTGACGAGGCGCATTCGTTTACCAAATTTCAGAAGAGGGAGAAGAACGGAATCAATTTCTGCACGATAGAATCCGTCAGCCACTTGACTTTCAAGGCCGTACGAAATCATTTCTCTGTAGAGCAATACGAAGAGGAGCTTGAAAAGATAGCTTCTACACCGCGCAATTACAATCAGCTTGTGACATCTGCCGGAGCAGCACTCGCCTGTGGCGGATTCTGCATACAGTTCGGAGGAGACTGGATGGCATTCATCTATTCAGCAATTGCGGCTTTTCTCGGATTCAATACTAGGACATACCTCAACAAGGCCGGCATAAACAATTATTTCTCAATAGCTGTTGCTGCATTCGTTTCCACACTGGTAGCCTGGCTCACCACATTCCTGCCGTCGTGGAGCACCACTCCCCTGCACCCGCTTCTGGCCTGTGCATTGTTTATCGTGCCTGGAGTCCCTATCATAAACTTCGTTGACGATATGTTGGACAATAATTACAGGGTTGGAACGGAACGGGCTATAAACACGATGATGATGATGATCGGAATGGCGTTCGGCATCGTGTTCGCGCTCAAGTTCTGCAACTGGGCGTTCAACTTTGCACCGGACATAATGTCCATCCCTATGGTGCCTGAGCATCCTTACTGGATGTATGCGACTGCAGCAGCCATCTCGGCTATGGGATTCTCAATGATATTCAACATACCCAAGAGGCTGCTTCCTGTTGTTGCAGTAGGCGGTATCATCGCGGTTTGCACCCGAAACCTTGTCAGCCTGCATCCTGACGCATATTGCTCATTCAGCCTCGGACAGGGCGGAATAATCGGTTCTCTAGCAGGTTCCGCATTGGTTTCAATAATATGCATCAAGGCGGTGCACGCATTCCATACTCCTCACCAGATTCTGGCAATCTCTAGCGTAATTCCAATGGTGCCGGGAGTGCTGATGTACCGTTGCCTTTTCTCTTTGCTGACAATTCCGGATGCGCACGGAGAACTGGCATCCAGCTTCGTTACAGCGGGCGTAAATGGAGTCAATGCCTCATTGATTATCGGAGCTATAGCTTTGGGCGTAGCCGTGCCGAACATTCTCGCAAGACGCTACGTCAACGCCTCCAAGATGAAAGCGTTCAACGCCCAGATCAAGGAGCGCCGAATGCAAGGCGAAGTCATCGACATCACAAGGCTGTAGAAGCCTCTAATTCTATTCGCAGAACAGATTGCGACTTGGAAGTTTGGAAGAATAGCGCTGACGAAGGTCTCTGAAGAGTCCGGCGGTGTAACGGGTGAATCCCGGACCTTTCCAAGTGCTCGTATTGGTCACCATTATCCAGCACTCGCCGTCAGGGTAATATTTTATCAGCGCGCTTGTTCCTGAAAGTGTCCCTGTACGCGTCCACTCACCGCTAGGCTTGGTATCATTCCAACCGAGCGAATATGTGCGCTCGTCAAACCATTCCGTCATCTGAGCCACGCTTTCCGCAGACAAGATGTCCGGCACACCGGGCTTGCCGTCTATTGAAGCCACAAATCTCGCCAATTCCGGAACGGACGACACCCACGCGCCGGCCCCAGCCAATGAATGGATGTCATTGCCGCCATAACAACGGTCAACCATACGTCCGCTGTTGTTATACTCCTCAATCAATCCGCTGTCGGCACCGTTATAATAGCGAACCTCATTGCGGAAACGGTCCTCGTAGTAATTGTTGGCTATATGCATATCGAAGCAGCCCGCCTTAGTCAGCACGCTGTCCTGCATATACTTCTCATAATCGAGCCCTGTGACTTTCTCAATCACCATACTGAGCAGCAGATAGCCGAAATTGGAGTAATACTGGGATGTCCCTGGAACATAACGAAGCCTGCGTTTGAGCTGAGTCTTGAGCAAAGTCTCGTGATCTGGAGGGGTATCCAGATGATTCTGCATCATTATGAATCTTGTGGAGAACATCGGGTCACCACCGGCAGAGGTGAATCCGCCTTTATGCCTCAACAAGTCCTCAACAGTGATTTTCCTGTAATTCGGGTCGCGCATAACCGAAGTATATGTACTGTCAGTAAGGATACCGCGAGGGCCGAACACAGTGTCTTTCAGTGACAGCAGTCCATCCTCCTGAAGCTTCATTATACCCGTCGCCGTAAGCAGTTTGGAGACTGATGCCACACGCATAATGTTGAACGGCTCCATCTTGACTTCTTTCTCCTCATCAGACCAGCCATATCCTTTCGCATACAGGAGCGAGTCACCGCGCATAATTGCCAATGATGCGCCTTTGAGCCCCCATTGCCTCATATAATTTTCGACGCGAGTATCCAATCCTGACAATATTGAAGTGTCTGACACAGAGTTGGTAAGCGTCTCGTTAAGCCGCACCGTCGACTTGGCAAGAGCCACTTCGGAGCTGTCAGAGGACGTCGAAACAACGCAGTAGCCGACAGCCGCCGCGACAAAGGCAAGAGCCATTATTATACGTACTCTGTAACGCTTCATTAAGCCGTATTACTTGAACGGAATTTCAGTATTTTCAGAAATTAGTCCTGACCTTTTGCAGAAATCAATGATCATATCCGCTGTGCCGTCAATACCGAGAATTGACGAATCCACGCACAGATCATAATTGGAAGCTACTCCCCAGTTGCCGAACGTAAAGTAGTTGTAATATGTCTCTCTGGTCCTGTCCTTCTTGCGCATCATCGCCTGAGCCTGCTCCGGAGTGATATTCATACGGCTTGCGACCCTCTTGATTCTCACTTCCTCCGTTGCCGTAATGAAAACGTCGAGACAAGGACGATCGCGCAGAATATAATCGGCACAACGCCCGATGAAGATGGCGGACTCCTTGTCAGCTATCGAGCGGATGACATTGCTTTGTATGACAAACAACTGATTGTCACTCATATAATTGTCCGCAGAACCGAATCTCCCCACGTCAACTATGAAGCTGGACAGGGCAAACAGATTTCTTTTCTCGTCGCTCTTCGCGAAAAGATCCTTGCTGAAACCGCTCTCCTCAGCGGCTTTCGTTATGAGTTCCTGATCATAGATGGGAATACCAAGTTTCTTTCCCAAAGATTGGGCGACCAGTCTTCCGCCACTTCCGAACTGACGACCGACATTGATTATCAATTTATTGTCATTCATAGTTACACCTGATTTATTTTACTTCCTAAAATAGTGGGGTCATCTCCATCATTGAGACGGTTGAACTTTCTGAACAAGAGCAACAGCAATATTGTAGCCAGCACAATGGCCGCAACGTCCGCTATAGGGAAACTCAGCCATACGCCTTTGTGTCCGAAAAACAACGGCATAAAATATATGAGCGGCACAAGGAACAGCAACTGCCTTGAAAGAGAAAGCAATATCGACTTATGCACCATTCCCAGACACTGGAAAAAGTTCGTTGAAACCATCTGGAAGCCTACAAGTGGGAACGCCAGATTTATCAGACGCAATCCCTTGTCTGCAAGTTCCTTAAGTTCCGGGTCATTGGTGAACAGCGCTACCGCTACATCCGGAAAGAATTCCGATATCACGAAGCCCACACAGGAAACTACAGTCACGCATACCAATGTCAGCTTGAAGACTTTCTTCACCCTTCCATACTGTCTGGCGCCGAAGTTATATCCGGCAATAGGCTGCATTCCCTGGTTGAATCCCATATTTATCATTATGAAGAAGAATGATATTCGGTTCACGATTCCGTATGCTCCGATTGCAAGGTCACCGCCGTATTTTGAAAGCTGCTGATTGATGAACAGAGTCACAATGCAGGCTGCAGAATTCATAAGGAACGGTCCCATACCGATTGTCAGCGAATCCTTTGCGATACGGGCGTCAAACTTATATTCTCTGAGATGCTTAGGCAGACAGAGGAAATTCTTTTCACTGAAGAAATACTTGAGAGCGAAACACAATGCAATCAACTGGCAAAGCACTGTCGCAAGGGCGGCACCCTTTATTCCCATATCAAAGACATAGATGAATATCGGGTCCATTATAGTATTGGAAACGACAGTGAATATCGTCAGCCCCATAGCGAGCTTCGGATTTCCTGAGGCACGAATCACATTGTTGAGTCCGAAATAGAGATGCGTCACCACATTGCCTATAAGGATTATCACCATATAATCCCTCGCATACGGAAGCGTGTTGTCACTGGCTCCGAAGAAACGCAGAATCGGATCAAGGAAAAACAATGTCACGACTGTGAACAGCAGTCCGATGACGATGTTGAGCAAAACTTCGTTTATAAGCACTTTGCGTGCGGCGACATAGTTCTTCTGTCCAAGAAGCATTGACAGGATTGTAGATGCTCCCACTCCGACAAGAGTTCCCAATGCGGTAGAAAGATTCATCAGCGGGAACGTCACGGCAAGTCCTGAAATGGCATAAGAGCCGACATCCTTGAGATGGCCGATAAATATACTGTCGACCATATTATACAACGAAGATGCGGTCATTGCAATAATCGCAGGGACCGCATACTGCATCAGCAAATCGCGTATTCTTTTATCTCCGAGTTCTGTAGGTATTGAACCTGAAACTGCCATACTGTCTCCTACTCTTCTTCGTCAACTATTTCAATTTCAAATACTAGCGGAGCATAAGCCGGAATCTGTGAACCGCTTCCGCTGCTGCCGTATCCATAAGGCGAGAAGAACATTCCCACAGCTTTCTCATACTTGCGCATTTTCCATAACGTCGTATAGAAGCCGGCTATGACAGTTGAACCGTCGCTACTGCTGCTTGAACCGCCCGCAGTAAGAGTAATCTCCGAAGGCGTGTCAGCCCAAGTTATCTTTGCAGGAGTATAGGTGGTCGAAGAATTGTAAATATTATAGAATTTGGCGGTGTCTTCAATAGTTGTATCGAAAACCTGTCCGTTGAGAAGTCGGCCTATGTAGTTGATATATATAGTCGTATCCGAACTAAACGCATTGGTGTCAGTAGGAGCAGTCAACTGCTTGTAATAGAATCCGTATGAAGTCGAATCCACACCGTCAAGATATTTGTCTGCATATATCTCCATCGAATCAATCTGCGATTTCAGAATGTCATTGGTCATTCCAACCAGTTTGACCGTGTACAAGGCAGACGAGTTGTCTGTCTTGGTGGAAAGATACTTGTTCACATTCTTATAACGCTTGTATGACATCAGCCACGCAGGCACAAGTGAAGTCTTTTCTCCTCCTATCTTCATACCCTCCAGCACATCTGCGACGCCTACAGGAAGGCTGTTGCTTGACGTTTCCCAAACAACTGAGCCATAATAATATGATTTGTCGTAAGTGCCTATCTGCTGCGCCATTTTCTTGTCGCTAGTAGCATTGACTGTCCCGTCTACGCTCCGCACCGTATATTCGACCATAACATAACTCTGTCCGTCATAAGCCTCGCCTGTGCCCGGAGTATCCGACAAAATCCAAGTTCCCAACTCTGTCTTTTCCGCAGCCGGATGATTCTTCGCAACCCAAGCCTCAAGATAACGCTGCTCGGCCGCATACACAGAAGTTTTCTCTGATTTCGCGCAGCCCGTCAATGTCATTGCGGCAAGCACAGATACACCCACTAAAAGTCCGTTAAAATTCAATTTATTCATTTTCAAGTAGTTTCCAATTAATTTCAAGAAATGCTTTCCACCCAGATATGGTAAACCAGGGCTGCATTTGCAGGAATCGTGCCTAATGGACGTTTCCCGAAGCCGTATTTCCCCGAAAAGAGAATATAACATTCCTGCCCAGGCTTAACGCCAACCAAACCACGTTTCAGGCCCTCAACCAAGTCCTTGTCATCCAATTTTACAGTTTTCAGTTCAAATGCGTCCTCGTCAGACAAAGTCCATTGCGCCGCAGCTGCTATTTCACTGCTGTTGGTTGCGAACATATTCGAATTGCTGACAGAAGTACCTGTAAGCACATACCCCGCATAGTAGAATGAGACAGTTCCGTTGCTTTTCAGGCTGTCTCCCTCATCCCCATAAACCGTCACAAGCCTGCTGACACCCTTGTTATAGACCACATACGCAGTATCGACAGTATTCATCATACTGCTTACAAAGTTCTCAATATTGGTCTCCTGCCTGGAATAGGTAGTCTTTATCTCTTCCTTTGAGCAGGCATATAAGGCCAATGCAAAAAATATTACCGCTATGATTCTAACTGTTTTCATACCTGTTTTATCGCTTGGACACGTAATCTCCGCTCCCGAAATACTCAGAAGACTTGTCAAGAATGTACTGCTCCGCTCCGCTAGGAGACTCTATGTCAGCCTTGACGTCTTCCCTACAATCATAGAAAAGCCTTCCGCCAGCGGCATTCTCGTGTCCACCGCCGTGGAAATACCGCGATGCAAACTTAGATGCGGAAATTCCTTTCTTGGAGCGCACAGAAACTCTGAAAAATCCGTCTCCATCCTGCTTCAAGAATATGCTCATCTTCACGGACTTGATTTTAAGCGGTTCATTCACAAGACCCTCAGTCTCCCCCTCCTGCACTTCGAACTTATTGACTATATCCGCATCCATAATCATATAGGCCACTCCATAATCAGTGACTCGCAGATTGGAATAAAGCATATATCCCCACATACGAATCCGCGATTCTCTTGAACTCTGATACAGATTTTTAAGGATTTCATCCCTGTCCACACCTGCAGCCAACAGGCCCGAAGCCATAGACAATGTCGAAGGATAGACCGAATTGGCAAAATTGTTGGTATCCGTGGTAAGTCCCGTCATCATTGCCGCAAGGGAAACTTTCGGGAGTTTCGCAGCATCACCGCCAATCTCCGGCATTGCGAGTAGCACATAGTAAAGCACTTCGCACGCGGATGATACTTCCTGCTCGGAGAACACTACATCAAATGTGCTTTCATCAGGATTTTGGTGATGATCTATTAGGACCTTCCTGGCAGATGACGACTGCAGAAATTTCTCCAGGTCTCCTGTTCTTCCAAAAGAGTTGCAATCCATACAGATGATAAGTTCCGACTCCTCGATCAATTTTGCAGACAGTTCCCGATATGCCGGAAATTCGACAATTCTTCCGCTGCAGGTATCTTTTACCATAAACTGCAATGTGTGCGGAATGCAATCAGAATATATCACGTACGCGTCCTTGCCTCTTCCCAGAAGATAATTCAGCAACGCGATAGTACTCCCCAACGCATCACCGTCGGGACGTATGTGCGCCACCAGCGAAATCTTCTTATTATCAGCAATGAGCGCATCAAACGCCCTTATCTTGGCATTATCGACAATGTTCATCCGTCAATTCGTTACAAAGGCAAATTTACAAATTATATTGCATTTGATAAATCAATTTTATAACTTTGTCCACAATGAATTGTTAATTATAAAACACAAAATACGAAATGAAAGGTATAGTTAGAAAGATTGTATGCGTCCTGCTTCTGTTCGTCATCGCCGGACTCGTATATGCTTGCATCAAAAGCGTAATGCAGCCTATCAACTTCAACAAACAGAAAGACTATCGTGAGAGTGTCGGCATTCAGAGAATGAAGGACTTGCGTACACTTCAGGAGGCTTTCAAATCAGTCAACGGCCATTTCACTTCTTCAGCAGACTCTCTTGTAGACTTCTACAAGAACGGACAGATGGAAGTCGTTATGCAGATCGGTTCAAACGATGACTCACTTGCAGTAGTAAACACTGAGAAACTCAAGAAAACAAAGAGAGGCATCACTCCTGAGCAGATGTATGAACTCTATAAGAAGGGCGAGCATCTCGTATTTTCAATCTCAAGCAAAGTCAATGTCAAGGATACTCTTTTCAAGAGCAGAACCAATTTCCTTATCGACTCTCTCAAATACATTCCATTCTCAAAAGGCGATACCATCCAGATGGAGTCAGTTGTCAAGGAAGTATCAGGC
>CAVENC010000024.1:0-34673 GCA_963617065.1 Butyricicoccaceae bacterium | reverse complement strand
GCGAGCTGGGTTCAGAACGTCGTGAGACAGTTCGGTCTCTATCTGTTGTGGGCGCGGGAAGTTTGAGGAGGCCTGTCCTTAGTACGAGAGGACCGGGACGGACCAGCCTCTGGTGAGCCGGTTGTAACGCCAGTTGCATCGCCGGGTAACCACGCTGGGTTAGGATAAGCGCTGAAAGCATCTAAGCGCGAAGCCATCTCCGAGATGAGACTTCCAAATTAGGGTCGTGGGAGACTACCACGTTGATAGGCAGAAAGTGTAAGGCCAGTGATGACCTCAGCTGATCTGTACTAATGGCCCGAAATCTTTCTTTCACAGGAAGTATAAGCCAGAGGATATCTTCCTCGAGTTTTCTCTCAAGTTATATACAGCGGTGGCTATAGCGACGGGGAACCGCCTCTTCCCATTCCGAACAGAGAAGCTAAGCCCGTCATCGCCGATGGTACTGCCAGACCAGGTGGGAGAGTAGGAAGCTGCCGTGTTTCGAGAGAGTCGTTAAGTGCAATCTTAGCGACTCTCTTTTTGTTTATCCCTCAGTCACTAATGAGATTGATTGTCTTTGTCCAAAAATTCTCATAATGTAGCCTTAAAAGGATTAAATCTCGAAAATGCTTGTATTTCATATTTTTAATGCCTAAATTTCAAGGTTGACAGTTATTATATGAAACAAGCTTACGTGACTTGTCTGGCATTTATTTGTTCAGGCATCTTTTTATTGTCTGGTTGTGATAAAAATCCTGTTCAGGATAATCCGCAACCGATGTCGTCCAAAATTGTAAATGACAACAGTTCCTCCGAAAAAGGAACGCTCCTTGTCGAATTCAATAATGGGGATGATGTACCTTCTGATATAATATCAACATTCGGTACGATAACTCTTGAGCACCTCTTTCCAGGTAGCAGTGATAGCAATCTTAAGCGCTGGTTCATTGCAAAGTTCTCATCAGATATTTCTTCTGAGACTGTTGCTTCGCTTTTCTCTGAAAGAGACGACGTCAGCAAGATTCAATATAACAAAATCATCCGTCAGAATCCTTCGGAAACTGCTTCTGCTGAACAATATGAGTCTGCTGTCATTACCAAGGTAGATAAGAGCGAAAGACCAATCCAAAGCCAAATCTTCAACGACCCGAGCCTCCCTGATCAGTGGCATCTGATAAATGACGGCAGTACTACTATTTGCAAGACTGCTGTAGAAGGCGCGGACGTTTCAGTAAAAGACGCGTGGAGATTGACTGCGGGTGATCCGTCAATCATTGTTGCAATCGTTGATGAAGGTGTTATGTACACTCATCCTGACCTCACTGCCAACATGTGGGTAAATGAGGCTGAACTTAACGGAACCTCGGGCGTAGATGATGACGGAAACGGATATGTAGACGACATCTATGGTTACAATTTCGCTTCCGACAAGGCGCAGATTTCCTGGAACAAGACCGGTGATTCCGGACACGGCACTCACGTGGCAGGTACAGTTGCCGCTGTAAACAACAATGGTGTAGGTGTATGCGGTGTGGCAGGCGGTTCCGGAAAAGGTGACGGCGTTCGTCTGATGTCCTGCCAGATATTCGACGGAAGCACATCTTCAAGCGCAGCAGTAGCAAGAGCCTTGATGTATGCAGCGGATAATGGAGCCGTGATTGCACAGTGCTCTTTCGGTTACGATGCAGGTGATTACAAATCAGACGAAGAATTCAAGAAGAGATGCAGCGCAGAATATGCTGGCATTTCATATTTCCTCAATAAGGAAAACTGTCATAGCGATGTCATAGACGGCAATATCGTAATCTTCTCATCCGGAAATAACGGAAAACGTATGAGCAGTTATCCCGGTGGTCTGAAGGAGGTCGTTTCTGTTACGGCTTTCGGTCCTGGCTATCAGCCTGCAGGCTATACAAATTACGGAACAGGCTGCAACATTGCCGCTCCTGGCGGAGATTTTTATGTCGGCCGTTCAGGCTACAACAAGAAGTGCCAGGTTCTGTCAACGATTCCTGGGAAAGATTATTCAGGCGATTACGGCTGGATGGAAGGTACCTCAATGGCAACACCTCACGTTAGCGGAGTAGCTGCATTGGGATTGTCATACGCCAAGAAACTCGGTCTGAAATTCACGAGAGAGGAATTCGTATCAATGCTGTTGACCTCAGTAAATGCCATCGACAGCTATTTCACCGGGACAAAACCTAGAGACGATTCCGGCGATATGGAACTTTCCTACTACGTCGGCAATATGGGGACCGGTGCCGTAGATGCCTGGAAACTATTGATGAACATTGAAGGGACTCCTTCGCTTCAGGTGAAAATAGGCACGTCCGAGTTGGATCTCACCAAGGTTATAGGTGCTGAGTCTGCCGTTCTGAGCAATATATCAGTGGAAATGGATGCAGCTTCCAAGTCTTCGATGGGAATAAATGACGAACTGAAACTCGACGGAAGCAAACTTACGATTGTCTGCACAAAATCCGGTTCAGGTTATATGACAATAAATGCCGAAACTCAGGGCACGACAATATGCAGAAAAGTTTCGGTCATTTGCCGGCCTCAGGTGTCTGAAAATGGCGGCTGGCTATGATATAGGCAATGGCGATGTATGAATGACCATCAAGAGAATTCTCTCCGAATGTAGTTGGTATGGGCAACCAGAACGGGACCGGAAAATGATGTAGGAAATATTCGGGGATTGACTTAGAAGCTTGATAACGTGATAGATAGTAGATTATAAACATAATACGAACAAAAAAACAACAAATGAACCAATCAAACCTTTTTGCCAAAGGACTTATGTCGGTTCTAATTGCGGTTGCCACGATTTTTACGGCGACTGCTCAGAACATCAAAGTCCAAGGTACAGTTGCGGACAAGTCGGGTGAACCGATTGCCGGCGCGACAGTTATCGTGGAAGGTACGAGAACAGGCACCTCGACAGGTGCTGACGGAGAATTCTCCATCTCAGTGTCACCTGACGCGAAATTGACCTTTTCAATTCTCGGTTACAAAACCCTCACAGAGAAGGTCGCAGGGCGTACCAACATTATGGTGACGCTAGAAAATGATTCCGAATACCTCGACGAGATTATCGTCGTCGGCTACGGTTCCGGTCAGAAAGTCGGAAATATAGTAGGTTCCGTGACTACAGTATCTTCAAAAGATATCGCCTCCAGTCCGTCATCAAACATCGGTGACGCATTGCAGGGAAAAGTTGCCGGACTTCAGATCTTCAACACTTCAGGTGAGCCACAGAGCTCTGTAAGCATCAGACTCAGAGGTGTTTCATCATTGAATTTGAGCAACGCTCCGCTTTATATCCTTGACGGTGTGCCTGTAAGTTCAGACGTGTTCTCAAGTATGAATCCGCAGGATATCGAGAACATTTCCATATTGAAGGACGCGTCTTCAACTGCTATTTATGGTTCTCGTGCGGCAAACGGTGTCATAGTCGTTACCACAAAGAAAGGTCAGAAAGGTGAGAAACCGACAGTTTCAGTGCGTGCGCAGGCCGGAATCTCAATGTTGACGAATTACAATATGGATATGATGAACTCAGAGCAATTGCTTGAATTTGAGCAGTTGTGCGTTCCTTCACTTTCATCAGATCCGTCATTCCTTGCGAAAAAGAACTTCATTCTCGGCAACAACATCAATTTCAACTGGACCGACTATCTTTTCGATAAGACAGCTCCGATTGTGCAGGGCGACGCTTCGTTCAGAGGTGCTACCGACAAGACAAATTACTATGTGTCATTCGGTTACTCAAGCGAAGAAGGTACAGCCAAGTCTAACTCCGGTTCAGACAGATACACACTCAGAACTAATCTGGACGTGCAGTTGGCAAAGTGGTTCAAGTTCGGAACAAATCTGGCTCTGAGCTACACGAAATATCAGACCATCGTTACCGGATGGTACACCCAGTCTCCTATACTTCAGGCTGTTACAGGTATTCCTTATTATACTCCATACCAGCTTGTATATAATGATGACGGTACATTCTCTTACGGCGACGTATATGAGGTATATCCTTGGAACAATGACATCGACCTTAACGAATATTATAAGAAGAATACCAACGACAGGCAGGCGGTGAACCTGATGGGACAGACATATTTCCTGTTTACTCCTATCAAGGGTTTGAACATCCGTCTCCAGCAGGCCATCGACGCGTTTGATTACACGAACGAGTCAATCCATTATCCTTCATATACCCCGTCATCAGCGAGAGGAACAAATGCTCAGGCATTCCAGCGTTACAGCCAGCTGTCTTCCACCAATACGGTGGAATATAAGACAGACATCGCCAAAAAGCATTTCTTCACATTCCTCCTCGGTCACGAGTCATTCGTAAAGAAAGAAAAGACATTCAGTATGACAGGTACCGGACTTACGGACGACAGGCTTGTGTCAATTGGTTCGACAACGAGCATCGATTCCTGGAACGGCGGTACGATGGAATGTGCATTCAACTCGTTCTTCTTCAATATGAACTATGACTTTTCCGGCAAGTATTTCCTGGATGCATCAGTACGTACTGACGGTTCCTCGCTTTTCGGAAAGAACCACAGATATGCGACATTCTATTCAGTCGGAGCGATGTGGAAGCTCAAGAATGAGTCATTCCTCAAGGATGTTTCTTGGCTCGACGAGTTGAATATGAACTTGAGCTACGGTACAACGGGTAACTCCGGACTAAGCGAGTGGTATGCTTCTCTCGGTCTGGTTGGTTCAGGACCTAAGTATAACGGCAATGCAGGTTGGGCGATTTCACAAATTCCTAACAGTGACCTTACCTGGGAGACAGTGGGCACACTCAACTACAGGATTTCCGGCCGCGTATTCGACCGCGTTTCGTTCGGCTTCGAGTTCTACAACAAGCAGTCCAAGGATTTGCTTATGGAAATCCCTTATTCAGCTACCACAGGACACTCTTACGGTTGGGGCAACGTCGCTTCAATGGTGAACAGGGGTGTTGATATGGAATTGAATGTGGATTTCATTCACACCAAGAACGTTTACTGGGGTGCTTCAGTCAACGTGAACTACAACAACAACGAGATAACCAAACTCTATCAGGGACTTGACGAGATTTCATTCCCGGACTACTCTCTCAAATATCAGGTAGGCTACTCTTCTTCACTGGTTTACACGCAGGTGCGCGCCGGTGTGGATCCTGAGGACGGTTCTCCTATGTGGTATGACCTCAATGGAAACCTTACCAAAACTTACAGCGACGAGATTATGCAGTTCTGCGGTATGGATACCAACGCCAAATGGTCCGGAGGTTTCTCTACGAACTTCTCCTGGAAGGGATTGGGAATCAATGCAGATTTCTCGTTCATCGGTAAGAGATATATCTTCCTGAATGAGAGATACTATACGATGAATCCTCAGAACTTGCTGTTCAACAGTAACTTCGAGACAAAGATGCTGAATATCTGGACACATCCAGGTCAGAAGACGGACATTCCTAAGTATGGAACACCGTTCTACCACGATACATCCAGATTCTCAAACGCCGCCTTTATAAGATTGAAGAATCTGTCAATCAGCTACAGTCTGCCTAAGAAGATTCTTGAGCCGACCAAAGTGCTTTCAGGCGTGAAAGTCTATGTGACAGGACGAAATCTTCTCACTATCACGGATTTCGAGGGATATGACCCGGAGGTGGGCTATTCCAATGCGACCAGCGGTATGTATCCTAACTCCCGCCAGATTGTAGGTGGTATCGAGGTAACTTTCTAATTCTCAAGAGACAATGAAAATCAATAAAATATACTTAAATATAGTTCTGGCGTCAGTGCTGGCTCTGTGTTCAGTATCCTGCGATTTGAACAAGTATCCTGACGATGCCATCAACACGGACGAGTCTATGGAGAGCGTGGCGGACTGCCAGTCTTTCCTTAACGGTCTCTATTCCGGTATGAAATACTGCTTCACGGGAGCGTTCGTATATATCCCTGAACTTCAGGCAGATTCATTCCACGCTGTGAAAAATTTCGGAAACTACAGCGGAGACTATTACAGCTACACTGTCACTGCCGGCGAAAGCACCTCAAACAGCGTATGGTATGGACTTTACGGATATATCGGAAACGCCAACTTCCTAATTGAAGGAACCCAGAAACTCTTGAGTAAAGGCACTCTTTCGGCAGAGGATGAGGCAAAGGTTAAAGAGATACTTGGCGAGGCTTCATATATCAGGGCTCATCTGTATTTGCTTCTTGCCCAGTACTATTGCGAAGATTATGACCCGTCCACAAGCGGTGAGAAAATGGGCGTGCCTGTGGTTACCAAATATGAACCGACAGGTGATTCCAAGAAATATCCTTCCCGTCCTTCACTGGAAACCACTTATGCTCAGATAGTTGCTGATATCGCAACGGCAGAGGAGTATGTCCAGACAGAAGGCTCGCAGAATTCCGCTTATGTGACTAAGGATGTGGTTACAGCACTCAAGGCAAGAGTCGCTCTGATAATGCACGACTATGACACCGCGTTGATTTCTGCAAAATCACTGATTGATTCGGGAACATACACTATCTGCACCGATGCCGCAAAATTCGCGGACGGATGGAAGAACGACAATCTTACCGAGACCATCTGGCAGGTGGCTATGACAGGTCCGGATGATATCGGAAGTTCATTCCGCTATTTCATCTACAACAGGTCAGGCGTTGTCGGCGAGGACAATCCTCAATATGTTCCGGAGGACTGGGTTCTGGATTTGTATGACAAGTCCAACGACATCAGATACTCAAGCTGGTTCAGCACAAGAGACATTACGACACCGGTTTCAGGACGTCTTACATTGATGGTTAAATATCCTGGCAATCCGAAACTTTACAGCAGCGTTACCAATTATGTGAATATGCCTAAGGTGTTCAGACTACCTGAGATGTATCTTATCGCTGCAGAGGCTGCGTCAAACAAGCCGGGTCAGGAAACTGTTGCGTCTTATTATCTCAACGGTTTGAAAGCCAGAAGAATAAGCGGTTGGAAAGATGTTGATTACTCAGGTGCTTCTCTGACTAATGCAATCCGTGACGAGAGAGTGAGAGAGCTCTTCTGCGAAGGCCAGAGGCTCAGCGACATCAAGAGATGGCACATCGGATTCAAGCGTTCTGCAGGTCAGGACCCGTCACTTCTTATGCCTGGCGACAATTATGTGAACGCAAACAGACCGGCTGACGATCCATTCTTCCTGTGGCCTATACCGACTGCGGAGATGGAGGCGAATCCTCAGATGAAACAGAATCCGGCTTACACTAACAGCTTATAACGGACAAAATGAACAAATTAAGACATATATCAGTTATTGCCGCTCTGTTGACAGCGGTGGCAGCGATGGTTTCTTGCTCCGAAGAGAAGAAAGGTGCCGGAGATATAACCATCGGATTCGCTCAGGATACCTACAAGTTCAAGGAGGGTGCAGGACTGAGCAAGATTCAGATAGACGTGACCGGAGAGGCTGAGACTTATCCTGTTACGTTCGACGTGGAGGCGAAAATCGTTTCTTCCGAGCAGGTTGAAGTGAATGACGTCATACATTTCACACAGTCCAAAGGGCTCAAAATCAAAGGGAAAGACCTCGCTCCAGTTTATCTCGAGTTTACAGTCAAGGACAATGACGTAATCAACGAGACCAGACAGGTCGAGCTTACCATCACGAATGTAAAAGGCGCCAAGGTATCCAATGCCAAGACCGTCTTCGAAATAAGGGACAACGACAATAACCCTTACGACAAGCTTATGGGTGACTGGACCGCGTCTGCAACGGATTATAGTGGTGCAAAAGTTACTTTCCCTGTAAACATCAGCGGTGGTTTCACTGAGTCAGACATCAACAACAACGAAGGTCGCGTACTCGTATGCTGGGGCTTCGGTTCTTACCAGAGGGAATTCCCTACAAGCAATCCGCCTAAGCAGCCGGTATGGTATATGGATTTTGACGAGGATGCACACGCCCTCTATGTTCAGACGAACAAGGTGATGGCCAATGTGTTCCAGTTCTCGGACATCTCTTACGACGTGATCATCAGGTGCTGCACGATACTTCCGGGCAATTCAATCAGCCTTCAGACACCTCTGGAAGGTTCCTGGAGTTCAGATATGAACACCATCACGTTCCAGTCAGGCGGATACGGACTTACGGCTGCGATATTCACTACTGACGGAGAATATACAGACACAGTCTGGATGATATTTACGGATATAGTATTGACTCGAAACAAGTAGAATAGCGATGAAAATATATAAATTATTGTCAATAGCATTTTTGCTTTCATTTGCCACGCTTTCGTGCTCCGAGGATGAGCTGAGCAAGCAGAATGCAGGCAAGGAGAAGCCGGTCATCACGATCGAGCAGAACAATGCGGTCAATTACCTGATGACATTCACGCTGACAGCGGATTATAACACTGCGCAGTTCGGTTATGTCATTCTGGACGGCAGCAGCACGCTGGTTCCTGCAACTCAGGATATCGTGATGGACAAGATCGGAACGGCGCTTCAGAGCGAAGTATTCAATGCCGTGGATCAGATAAAGAAGAGAGTCGAGTTCGAATGCGAACCGAACCACGAATACAAAGTCTATGCGGCCGCGATTTCTGACAGCGGACTTCTCAGCTACCTTGCCGAAAAGGTTATCAAGGTCAGCGATACGGAGATTCCTACAGTCCTGAAATCTTCAGTGTCAGGCAATACTCTCATTCTTGAGTATTCCGAGGATATTGTGCTCAACACGGAGAGCTATGCGACCATACAGTATGTCAAGTGGGGAACGATGGAAGTTACTCCTAAGCAGAATCTTCCGCTCGAAAACATCAGCGTGGACGGCAATGTGGCTACGATAGTTTGCCCTAAGCCTGCAAACGGTGCCGGTTATGTGGTAAGTTTCCCGCAGGGCCTCTTCCTCGACTTGAGCGGAAACAAGGGCTATGGCGTCAATTCATCATTCGATCCCGAGACCAATACATACAAAAATCTCGGCTGGGATGATGCTACAGTGGATTTCTCTGTGGATGACAGCTATTTCCAGGATCAATCTGCAACAGACTGGAGTGTTGACGGAGCTACATTGGAGATTGTGTTCCCGTTCGATATTTACAAGAATACTTATCTTCAGAATACTGTGAGCGTCGTGTATAAGGATAATTCCGGAAAGGAATATACTTATGCTGACTACGATGTGGACGAAGACAAAAGGACGGTGAAAATCAAATTGCCTCACGCTCCGAAAGCGATTTTCGATGTCAAACTTGACAGAGGCGCGGTGTATGACGAATGGGGAAATGTCAATTCTGCATTCGAACTTGATGAGGATGACTTCAAGTACAGTGCTCTGAATCTGAAATACGGCAGCTACGAGATCAAGGCGGAGAAGAACGAATTCCCTGTAACATTCACACGCAGCACGGCTTCCATCGTCAAGATGTCAGCTGACTGGTTTAATCTCGGACGCGATCTGATCGGGGCTAGCGGTGATATTATGCCGGTTCTCAAAGGTGTCGTTGATTATGAAAACAGGACAATCACTTTCGACGGCTCCTGGTACTATAGGGGAGTCCTGAACTCCAGCAATGCGTTCGGCCTTGCATTCTATCACTACGGAAAGGACGAAAGCAAGTACCTGATGTTCTGGGGCAGCGGCAAGGGTGCATCCCCGATTGTGGTGTCATTCGACGAAAATGGAGTGATGACAAGCACCACCGCATTCGATTATTCCGTACATTCGGCTGACAATAGCTACACTTACCTGTCAACCTATGACGAAGTGAAAGACGGTACAACATTTACTTATATTGAACAATGATCAAGTCACTGAAATTCATATTGCCCGTTCTGCTGGTCGCATTCTGCGTGTCCTGCAAGAAAGAAGGCAATAGCATTAAGGTATCTGCAAGCAGTCTTGTGTTTACGTCTGCCGAGCAGAAGCAGACTGTGAACATCACGGCCAACTGCGAGTGGACTGCGTCGTCTCCGGACTGCAACTGGATTATCTGCTCTCCGTCAAGCGGAAAGGGCAGTGCGACATTGTCAATTACCGCCCAGTTGAACAGCGGCCTTGAGCGGGCCGGTGTGGTCACGGTAAGCGGCGGCGGTGAGTTGTGCGAAATATCAATCACACAGGAAGGTATAGATTTCTCCGCAAGTTCCTACAATGTGGTGATGGATGAGGACTGCACTCCAGTTACGGTGACAATCCTTTCAAAATATGACTGGGAATTCACAGTTCCTTCTGCTGCATCCTGGTGCACTGTAAGCCCTATGAAAGGGTCTGCTGGAGAGACGACAGTCACATTCACCCCGGCTCCTTTCACTGACAGGACACCGCGTACAAAGCAGTTCCTTACAGTCAATTACGGCAGCACATTCTCGATGATTGCCGTTAGCCAGCAGTTGCCCAACAACAATCCTTCGGCTCCTGAGCTTCTCAGCCCTGAGGACGGTGTGGCTGACGCCAAGATCAACGGAACATTTACGTGGAAAGCGGCAACGGATCCCGACGGAGATGCTGTGAAATATAATCTGATGCTCTCAAGGGATAACGGAAAGACTTGGTCTTCATATAGTTCCGAAACCACTTCCTGCAAGCCTTCAGACCTTCTCGAGAAGAATACGAAGTATGTATGGAAAGTGAAGGCGCTTGATGATTTCGGCGGTGAGGCTGAGAGTGTTACCAGGACATTCATTACAGGTGATGGCGGGGCTTATGTTGACGGCGAGATCTACAGATACCAGACAGAATCTGCCGGTGCGTCAAAGCCTGTTCACCTCATCATAATGGGCGATGGATACACCAAAGATGACTACACGGACGGCGGCAAGTTCGACAAGGACGTGGAGACTGCGGTCAGCGCATTCTTTGGAATCGAGCCATTCGCAACATACCGCAACTACTTCAGAATTTCTGTGATGGCGGTATATTCACAGGAAAGCGGTGCGACTGTGGAGAAGGATATGGTTGACTGCGCAGCTCAGACAAGGAACACGGCATTCAGCACGACACTTGTGGGCGGCAACAGCACTGAAGTATCCTGCGATACGGACAAGGCATACACCTACGCCAAGAAAATATCCGGAGTGACGGATTCCGAGTTGCAGAACACAACGATTCTGATGCTCGTAAATCTCAATGTCTATGCGGGAACCTGCTGGATGGAAAGGACAGGAAGGTCTGTAGCCATCTGCCCTGTAGGCTCTACATTCAAGAATATTGTCGTTCACGAGGGCGGCGGACACGGCTTCGGACGACTCAAGGACGAATATCGCTACAATGATGTCACTGTTCCGGCAACTCAGAAAGCTTTAGTTGAGGAATGGCGGACATACGATCCTTACTTCGCATACAATATCTCGTTCACCAACGACAAGAGCACTGCCCATTGGGGACACTTCATCGGCCGTGCCGGATATGATGCGGTAGGATTCTACGAAGGCGGTATGTTGTACTCCAAGGGAGTATGGAGGCCTGAAAGAATCAGCTGTATGGAGGACAACAGAATGTACTACAATGCTCCTTCAAGAGAGGCGATTGTACGCAGAATATTCAAAGCCTGCGACAAGACATTCACACTCAGTGACTTCTATGCAAATGACAAGGTCAAGAGCGACAATACGGTAAGCACCTCAAACTACGTTGAGCAGTTTGTTCCGCTCGCTCCGCCGGTTATGATAGACAGATAAATTCAACTTAACAAATTAAATATTATTCATTATGAAAAAGTTACTCGCATTCTTCTGTGCCGGCGTACTTGCCGTGACAGGTTGCTCAAGAGTAGATGAGCTTGAGGACAAAGTGGACAATCTCGATTCGAGAGTTACATCACTTGAAGATGTCGTTTCTTCACTCAACAGCCAGATGGAGTCCATCACAGCCTTGGTAAATACAATCAAGGACGGCGGCTACATCAAAGATGTCAAGACTGAGACGAAGGACGGTATCAACTACTACACTCTGGTTCTCAGCAATGACAAGACTTACACAATCCACGACGGTGCCAAAGGTGAAGACGGTGTCGATGGAGAAGACGGAGTTGATGGAAAAACTCCTGTCGTAGGTGTCAAACTTGACGAAAGCGACAATAATTATTACTGGACAGTTGACGGAGAATATACCGACCCTAAAGTCAGAGTTAACGGAAAAGACGGTCAAACTCCTGAAATCAAGATTGTTTCCGGTTACTGGTGCATCAAATGGCCTGGCGATGAGTATTGGACAACTCTCAGCGCTGCCAAGGGTGACGATGGAGATTCTTTCTTCAAGAAAGTCGATGTAGGCGAGGATGAAGTTACATTCACTCTTACAAGCGGCGAGTCATTTACCGTTTCGCTTCTCGGTGGCTTCAGACTTGTATGCCAGAGCACTGCAGTGGGCGTTTCTGCCAACAGTACAGCCAAAATCAGCTACACTGTCAAAGGTGCAAAGGACGGCGAAGAAGTCGTAGTATATGTGAAATATGCGTCTGAAGGATGGTCTGCAACGGTTGATGAGACTGCAGCAGAAGTATCAGTAAGCGTTCCTGCCAACCCTGACGGAGGTCTTGTAATCGTTGAGGCTATCAACAACACAACAAGCAAAGTAGCCGATCAGGCAATCAAATTCGAGAAAGGCGTTCTTTCTATCGCAACTCTCAGCTATGAGGTTTCAGACGCTTCAGGCGTTCTCGAGATTCCTCTCAGCACAAATATGACTTATGAGGTGTCAACCGATGCTGAATGGCTTCAGTTTGTTGAAACAAAAGCTGCTCACACAGAGACACTTAAATTCTCTTATGCGCTCAATACCGGTGCTGATGCAAGAAGTGCAAATATCACAGTCAAGGGTGCTGCAGGTGATGAAATTTCAGTTGTAGTGCTTCAGAGAGGCTGTCCTGCACTCAAAGAAAGCTACGAAATCGGTGAATACTATGAAAGACAGGGTGTTGTAGGTATCGTATGGCACTGCGACTCAAGCTATGTCAAGGTGCTTGCCCTCGATCAGAAGACTTACGTGCAGTGGGCTGAATACAGTTCAGCAAACTCTTGGGCAGACAGCGAAACTGACGGTCTTGCCAATATGAATACGATTCTGAACAACCCTTACAGCTCAATCACATACTTCCCTGCACAGAAATGGTGCAACGACAAGGGAGCCGGCTGGTATATGCCTGCAATTGACGAGATGTGCGAGATTCTCAACAATATCTCGGTTCTTAACTCGAGTCTTGATAAATATAATGGTACAGGACTTATAAAGGGATACTATTATTGGTCTTCAACTCAGAACACTGACACCAAGAATGTTCAGGTGGCTTGCTGGGATTGGGATAGCGAGAAGGCTGTCAAGTCAGAAAAGGCTTCCACAGTCAGCGCCTTTGCAAGAGCTTCCTTCAATGTAAGCCTCAAGGAGTCAAGCACTGATCCTGATACTCCTGATGAAAGCGCATATAAGATCGGTGATCAGATGAAACTTGACAACGGTGACGGTGTAGTTGCGTACATCGATGAGACCGGCGAGCACGGATATGTTATTTCTACACTTGAATGTGAGGCTGTAAAATGGGCAACAACAGGACAGTATGCAACATATTGGCCTGTGAGCGAGACTGACGGAAAAGCTAACTGCGACGTACTTTCTACATATCTGGAGAATATTTCTTCTTGCCCTGCAGCATATTGGGCTGTATATTCTTGCGGAACTGCCGGCTGGTTCCTTCCTGCTCAAACTCAGCTGCAGCAGGTGCTCGCAAACTTCACTGCCATCAACGAGGGCCTTGCCAAGATTGGCGGAACACCTCTTACAGAAGGCCGTAAATATTGGACTTCAACTACTTGGTTCAGCGATGATTCAGGTGTTAACGCCAGATATTTCAAATATAGCAACGGAGCTGTAAGCGATCCTGCATCAGACGAGATTACTTACTACTCAAACTATGCTCGTGCAATACACGCGTTTTAAAAAATAATTATGAAAATCAAATCATTGTTTTCTGGACTTCTGGCTGCGACCCTCCTCCTGGTGGGCTGCAGTCAGGAATCTTCAACTCCGGTCATCAAGGCTGTTGCTTTGGAAATCAGCAAGGATGCCGGTGAATATGAACTTCCGTTCTCAATTCAGAATGGATCTTCTTCCAAACAGCTGACTGCTACAACAGAGGCTGAATGGATTTATGACATCAGCGTGGAGACCGGCAAGGTCGTATTCTCTGCTGAGC
Organism: Butyricicoccaceae bacterium; assembly: GCA_963617065.1. Taxonomy (GTDB): domain Bacteria; phylum Bacteroidota; class Bacteroidia; order Bacteroidales; family UBA932; genus Cryptobacteroides. Next base: position 20,484 of record CAVENC010000024.1, on the reverse strand, counting down.
AGAATGCCGGCAAGGCGCGCTCTGCGTCAATGCGTCTGTCTTACCCTGGCGCTGAAGATGTTACGGTCAACGTCAATCAGGGCTCAGTTTTCGACGGCGTATTCAAGATTGAGGTGTCCGACATCACTCCTTACGGATGCCATATCAAATACACCCCTCTCGAGTATAGCGGAAACTACATTTTCTTCGTTATGGACAAGTCCGCCGTATCCAAATACCTTTTGGACAAAGACGGCCTTGACGAACTGTACCAGGGCGACGTCGAGTATGTGAAAGAGTTGGCAGAAAGCAACGGCATCACGTTGGAAGACTGTCTCAAGCGCGCTCCGATGTTCTACACTATGGACGGTCAGGAGACTGAGATGGACTATACCGACCTGTCGTATGACACCGACTACATCGCATATTGCTATGGTCTCAGTCTTGAAGGCAAACGCTTGACTGACTTTACGATGGCAGAGTTCTCGACTTCAATTATCGAGACTTCTGACATTACTTTCGAGGCAAGCATCACTGACATAACCAAGAACAGTGCGAACATAACCATCACACCTTCAAACAACAACGACTATTACTTCTGGACCTACATTTCCGAGATGGATTACTCGAAGTATTCTCTCGAGGAGATTATGTCCAATATGATCAGCAATATCAAGTCGAATGTTGAGACCTGGGGCATTCCTATCACATCATACATCCACACCGGGGCTTCAAGCGACGCTCCTTCTGATCTCTGGTCAGGTACCAAATACTATATTGTTGCCTGGGGTATGGACTATGCCGGAACGCCTACGACCAAGCCGCAGGAGGTGACAAGCTTCGTAACGGAGTCTGAGCCTGTTCTTGACGACTGCCGTTTCACTCTTACCTTGCTGCAGAAGAAGCCTGAGGATATCAAGATCCGCGTCGTGCCTACAAAGGATGACACAAGGTACTATGTAGCATTCGTTGAGGAAAGCAAGTGTCAGGGATACAATGACCGCCAGATGGCTCAGCGAATCGTGAATATGGAGAACAGCCGAATCGAGGACGGCAGCTACTACGATGCAGACAAGAACAACTGGGAGGCTCTGACCTATACCGGAACTAAAGAGGTATGGGGTAATGTGGACCTGTCCTGGAACTTCCTTCCTGATCACAATTATCAGATTTATGTGTTCGGTGTTGACAACGGCACTATCACCACAGCCATTGACAGACTTGATGTTACGACCGAGCCTGCAGTGAAGTCTGATATGACCATCGAGACCAAACTCGTGAAATCTGCCTGGAACTTCGGTACATTCGAGTTTACTCCGAGCAAGAATGACGAGTACTATCTTCCGTTCCTGATGACTACCGCAGATGCGGAACTCTATAAGAATCCGGATGGTACATACAACGCCAATCTGCTTATGGCAGACATCGAGGAGTACTACGAGGACGAAATCCTTTACAAGAGAAAGAGAGGCAAACAGACCATCCAGGAGTATTGGCAGTCTGATACTGAATACACTATGATCGTGTTCGGTTACTCAGGAACCAACACTACTGATTTCTTCGAGACAAAGGTTAAGTCTCCTGCAATTCCGTTCGAGAAGAGCGATGCTGAGGTTTCAGTTGAATACTGCTTCTTCGACGGTAATGAGCTTGCAGCCAAGTTCCCTGACAAATGGGATGCTGAGGATCTGAAAGATGCCTGCATTATGCTCACCAAATACACTCCGAACTCTTCTGCAGTGCATTGGTACGGCGGTGTATGGGCTCCTATTTCAGCTTATGAGATGGGTATCGACCACCTTATGGCATTGATCAGAAACGACACCGCTCCTGCAAACTGTATCGATGAATATCAGCAGACTTGCCGTCCGTGGTATGACCACAAGTGGAGTTTCTCTTATGTGGCTGAAGGCGCCGACGGAAACTACGGTAAATGGCATTATATGGAATTCACTCCGACCAAAGAAGATACCATCGAGCCTTATGACTTCTGGTCAAATCCTTATGACGGAGGAACCGGCGCATCCACAACTTCGGTATATTGCATACCTAAGACAGTGGATAAGGCTCCGGTAGATATTACAAACAATGTCTTCAAGGTGCCGGCAAAGGCGAAGAAGAGTTTGTCTGCAATAAGAAAAGTTAGAAGAAGTCTTTAATGATATGAATATCAACAGATTTTTTTCAGCATTGTTTTTGACTGCGGTTCTGGGCTTGTCAGCTTGTGGCAAGTCCGAGCCGGAGCAGAAAAAGACGCCTAAGGACCCGGTGATTACGGTTACTGTTCCTGAGGCGGGATTGTCCGTGATAAATGAAGGCGGTAAGTGCACCGTTTCGTATTCTGTGGAGAATCCGACCGACGACGGTAAGCTGACCGCTACGGCATCCGAAAAATGGATTTCTGACATTCAGGTCAATGTCTCTGACGTTACGATGAATGTTGAGGCCAATTCGGGTGATGAACGTTCGGCTGAATTGAAATTGTCATACCCTGGAGCTCAGACTGTTACGGTTAAACTTCGTCAGCTTGCGGCAGGGGAGGAGATAGCGCTTTCAGAGAGTGCGGTTGAGGTTGAGTGCGCGGAAAGTAGTCTGGAGATAATTGTGACCAGCGACCGCGACTGGACTTTGTCCGGAGGAGAAAGTTGGGTGAAGGCGTCTGCGGAAGCGGGTAAGTCAGGTGACAAGGTTACTTTTGATGTGGAGAAGAACGATGATTCAAACTCACGCGAAGCGACATTCACTTTCACTTGCAACACCAAGACCGCGACACTTGTCATTACTCAGACCGGTAAAGATGTAAGCGCATACATCAAAGACAATACGCTTAAGTCATTGTTGCTTGCAGCCGCTGATGCTGACGGTGACGGTAAAATCTCCATTGCGGAGGCCGCTGCTGTCAAATCATTGGAGTACAAGGTGACCGAGGCTTCTGATCTTCCGATTATGAGTCTTGAAGGACTGGAGTATTTCACCGGTCTGGAAAGAATCGTGCTTCAGGGCAACGAGTTTACTGAAATCAACTTGAGCGGAAACACTGCACTCACTTATCTGGACTTGTCAAGCAATACTTATCTTGAGACAGCGAGCGTAAAGGGCTGTTCGAATCTTACGGCGATTTATGTTCCTTTCGACAAGGCATTGCAGACTATTGATCTTGAGGGCTGTACTTCGCTTGTGACCTTTACGGGATATGCCAGCGGACTCACAAGCATTGATGTCAAGGATTGCAGCAAGCTTGAAACTCTCACGGTATATTCAAGCAGTATCCAGAAGTTGGATGTTAGTATGTGCCCTATGTTGAAGGTTTTCAATGCCGGCAGCAGTGCTCTCACGTCTGTTACATTGCCAGATAATTCCGTGATAGAGAGTCTTTCGTTATCCGAATCAAGCAAGCTCACTTCTTTGGATTTAACCAAGCTTCCTTTGCTCAAGAGTCTGTCGATAAGCAGCTCTGCAATTGCGAGTCTGGACCTTGCAAAATGTCCTTTGCTCGAGACGTTGACGATGGATTTCTGCAAGAAGATTACATCAATTGACGTGAGCAAGAACCTGCATCTGAAATCGATTTCAGCGATGTTGTCAGGGCTTGCCAAGGTGACTATGTTCGAAGGACAGTGGGATGATATTCAGGCAAAATGCAACGGTATCAGCAAGAGTATGATAACCACAGTCGCCATCGACTATCCTGAGGATTGCTCAGCTGTCATTACGGACAGCGGTCTCCGTAGCTATGTCGTCAACAAGTATGACACGGACGGTGACGGAAAGATTTCCGGAAGTGAGGCTGAGAAGGTGACCGAGATTGCTTATTCCGGCAAAGGACTTAAGTCATTCTCAAACTTTGTGTATTTCAGACATATACAGAAACTCAACCTGTCAAATAACGAGCTTGATGAAATCGACCTTGGCCCATTTGCAAGCACGCTTAAGGAACTTGATCTGTCCCACAACAGTTTGACTGAATTGTCTCTGTCCGGAGTCAAGGTTCTTGAGACAATGGATATCTCATACAATAGCCTTAAGTCTTGTACCGGATTTACGGGTATGGATTTGTCCTCGACATTGGTTAGCATCAATGCTTCACACAATAAGTTGACGTCGTTCCAGTGCTCATACGCCAAGTCTCTCAAGAACGTAAATCTGTCATACAATGAGCTTACGACCTGTAATCTCGAGTATTGCAGCGCAATAGCGGATCTCAATGTCAGCAACAACCATCTGACCGAGGATACCAACTCGTTTGTTCGTCCGTTTACTTTCACCTCGCTCATATCAATTGACGTAAGCGGCAATGACTTTGTCCTGATGGAAAGCGACGTGACTTGGACAGACAAATGGACAGGACTGGTTTCATTCGCCTGCAACAATTGCGCGAAGCTTCAGTCTCTTGACCTGAGCCCTGCTACGTCGCTCAAGGTGCTGGAGGCCCAGAATTGCCCTAGACTCGGTTATATTTACCTGAGTTCGTCGGCAAATCCGCAGATTATCAAGGATTCTACAACAGAAATCAAGAGGAAATGAGAAGTTTTCTGAAAATTGTCGCAGTGAGTCTTGCGGCTACGTTGGCGTTGCTTTCGTGCAGTAAGAAGTCAGATAAACCGAATAAGTTGGTAGGGGACTGGAATATAACTTCAGTCTCCACCAAATCTGCCGTTGTCGGCAGTCAGACTGTGGATGTCTTTTTGTCTTTCGCCAATGACGGCACATTCGTCATCTATCAGAAGACCAGTGACGCGCAACTGTATTATAATAAATACACTGGGACTTGGACTCTTGACAAAGGTGTCCTGAGCGGGATTTATGCGAGCGGAAAGAGTTGGTCGGGAGACTACAATGTGACTTTCTCGGAAGGTACGCTTACTCTTGCTTCGATGTCCACTCCTTCGGAGGTGTCAGTCTTCAATAAGGCTGTCATTCCGGAGAGTGTTGTGAATAATGCCCGTGAAGTGGCTGACTAAAAAGCGGCCTACTGCGAAGGTCTTCTTGCACAAAGAATCAAAAAGAGGTAGCGCCCTTCGCTCAAAAACGCAGGAGAAATTCGCTCCGGGCATCTGCCTCTTTTTGATGTGTTGCAGATGAGAATTTAGGAATCTATTCGGAGCGTAGCGACCGAAGGGGGTTCGGGGAATACGTCCCCGATAAAACTTCAACCGCACCGGAGGTGCGAAATCGTCCCTCGGGACAGCAAGCGTTAGCTTGCAGGAGTGTCTCGAAGATACTGATGGTAGACAGCAAACTTGCTCGTAGCGACCGAAGGGGTTTCAGAGAATAATGGAACCGCAGCATACTAATAAAAGAAGGAACGAACAAAAATATCCGTTCCTTCTTTGTTTTTTGTTCAGATGATAGGGGGCCTCCTCCTCTACATCATTGGTGGAGGACCACCAGGCCCAGGTCCTCCGCCAGGCCCACCAGGACCGCGTCTGCCATTGGAAGCCTTGCTCATATTACCGAATCTCCAGGTCAGAGACAGAATCACGTATCTGCCGAGAGTATTGTTCCAAGTCTCTGTATGGTAGTTCGCTGAATCGCTTACAGAGAGGTTCTTTGCCTGATTCAGAAGGTCATAAGCCTTGAGCGACAATGTGAACTTGTTCTTGAACAGCAGTTTGGTAAGCTCGGCATTCAATATGTATTCATCCTCCTGCGGACTTGCGTAGCCCTTGTACCAGTTGTAGTTGAACTCAGATACGAGTCCGATGCCGCCTGGAATTGTCCAGTTCATACTTGCACCCACCTGATTGTTTCTGGTCAGATTCATATTGATGGATGAAATCGTGTACCAGGATTTTGCAATACGCGTACGTCCTGAAGCGGTGAGCTCAACGAAATCGTTGCGGTATGTGAGCTTGAGCCTTTCGCTTACATTCATAGTCTGCGTATTGTTCTTTCTGAACTTGTCGCTCTTGCTCAGGTCCGGATAATCCTCGTGGAACTTGGTGTAGTCGAAGTCTCCGTCATTGTCATAAGCTGACATATCGAACGAACTCTTTCCTACATAGGATGTCGCGTCAGACCAGCTTCCGGAAGTCACAGATGAAAGCGTGAAATTGGATTTGCCGAGAGGCGCATTCACGAATGCGCGTGCGCTTACATTTCCTGATGTAGGGCCGTTTACAGGCAGTGAATATGCTGTTCCGTTGGTGTTGTACCAGCTTGCATATACGATAGGGTCCTGTACGAAACCTCCTTCAAGATTGCCGTATACGGAGAAGAATTTCTTCTTGTTGGAATAACCGAATCTAGACCTTATGTCGTGGCTGAAGTACGGAGTCAGGTAAGGGTTACCGAGTGACACGTTAAGCGGGTTCGTATTGTCCGGCACAGGCATAAGCTGTGAAGTGCTTGGCTGTGATGACCTTCCGAAATAGAACGCGTGTACGTTGGTGTTGTCGTTTATATCGTACCAGAGCATAGCAGAAGGCGACCAGTTGATAACTGTGCTGTTGTAATTCTCACCGTTTGTCCTGTTGTGGGTGATGGTCGGAATTACGGAAGCACCAAGCTGAGCCCTCAATTTGTTCTTCTGATACATAAAGTTGAAGCCTGCGCGGTGAGTCTGGTACTGGTTCAGTACATTTTTTGAGTACTGCTCGTTCCTTGTCTCGCTGACGTTCACGATATTGCCTGATTCGTCAGTAATCGTGCCTGTCTTATAATAAGGATGGCTTGTGGCGCTGTAGTCGTCTCCGTTCAGAGCTGAGTCATAAGTGTCTTTGTATGACTTGTTCTGGCTCCATTTGTACTCGTAATTGGCCTCAAGATAGAAACCCGCTCCGAGAGGCTCAGTATATACAAGCCTTCCGCTGATTGACGATGCTTTGGAGTTCTGCTCATATCTCTGGTTGACAATCTCTTTCTCAGATGTCGTACCGTCGGTATATGTGTTTGTCAAAGACTGGTTCAGTCCGTCTAGGTCATTGTTGCTGAAGCTGTAGTCAATGTTGAACGAGAGTGTTCTGCCCGGGATTCCAAGCCTCTGTCTGAACAGGAAGAATCCGTTGGCAGTCCAGTTCTTGTTGTTTCCTGTATTGTTGTTGAAACCGTCATTCTTCTGTGTGGTTTCAGTGCTTTCTGCAGCCAGTCCGTCAGTCTGGAAATTGGAGAATTCCGTGAAATCACCCTTTCCGAAATTGAACTGCGGCTGGAACAAGATAGACGTGTTCTCGGAGAACTTGTGCTCCAATCTAGCTCCGAATCTGTGGCCATAGCTGTTGTTGAGGCTGTATCCGTTGTTTTTGTAGATAAGGCTGGAGCCGTCGTCTAGGAAAGTAGTCTTCTCGCTTTTCTCCTGAACGTCAATCTTGCTGCCATTGAAAAGGTAGTTTGCTCCGAGGTCCATCTTGTCGTCGAAGAGGTCCCACGAACCGTTCACACCGCCCATCCAGGATGTGGTGATACCGTTGTTGCTGCCCCATCCTCCGGCGCCACGGCCCATTCCGCCGCCACCGCCTCGCATTCCTCTCATCATAGAGCCTGCAAGGTCGTTGAAGCCTCGGTTGTTGGTGTTGTTGCCGTTGAGGATTATGCTGAGCTGGCTCTTGTCAGTGAAACGTCCGACAAATGCAGCTCCCTGATATCTCCAGTCACCATTGCCGTTGGATGTATTCTGAGGCCAGTCGTGTCCGCCTCCGGCCATCACATTGCCGAAGAGTCCGTTCATCATACCTTTCTGCACGGACAAGTCGATGACAGTCTCTTCCTGACCGTCGTCGATGCCGGTGAACTGAGCCTGGTCAGATTTCTTCTGCACGACTTTGACTTTGTCGATGATTTTTGCCGGGATATTCTTTGACGCCAATTGCGGGTCATCCAGGAAGAAGGTTTTTCCGTCTATGGTTATCTTGCTGATAGTCTGTCCGTTGGCTGTAACGGAACCGTCTGTTCCGACTTCTACTCCAGGCAGTTTCTTGAGCAAGTCCTCAAGCATATCGTTGTCTGTTGTCTTGAAGGACGACGCCGTGTATTCGATGGTGTCTTTCTTGATGACAATAGGGTTTCCTGTCGCCGATACGCTGGCAGCATTGAGCACCTGTTTGTCCGGGGAAATCTTCACAACGCCCAGGTCAAATCCGCCTTTCACGGTGATTTCTTTCGTGAAAGTCTTGTAGCCAAGCAGCTCCGCTTTGAAGGTGTAGGTGCCGTCAGTAACCTTTTCGATGACGGCTTTTCCTTTGTCGTCAGAGAGGGCATACTTGCTTGCGCTCTTTGCTCCTGACTTTGTCAATGATACGGTTGCATATCCTATAGGCTCGCCGCTCGACGAATCCTGAAGGACTGCAGTCACATTCTTGGACTGCGCTGCCGCTCCGTAAGAAAATGCGAGCATAGACACCAGCCCGCAGATCAAAGCAATGATTCTCTTCATTGTCCGTTTTATTATACACAATATAAAAGCCGATATGATATGGCGCACGCCATTCTATCGGCAACCGGATTGTTAGATGAAAAAATCCGGCCAGAGTTTAAGAAGTCTCTTAAAATTTATGCTAAAAATTGTATCCGGCTTTTCGTTATTTCACCCTGTCGGGATTGGCCGCGATGAATTTCTCCCAAGATGAAGACGACTTGAGCCCTGCAAGCGGGTTAGTCATCTGGTAGTGATGACAGAGAGCAATGGCAAGCGCATCGGTGGCATCGAGATATTTCTCCTCGATATTAATCTTGAGAATCCTTTGCAGAATTGTGTTTACCTGCATTTTTGAAGCGGCTCCGTTTCCGGTGACAGCCTCCTTTGCCTTCCTCGGTGCGTATTCGGTGATGGGGATGTTTCTCGTGGCTGCGGCGAGCATAGCTGCTCCCTGCGCTCTTCCGAGCTTCAGTATCACCTGGGCGTTCTTGCCGTAGAAAGGTGATTCAAGCGCCATCTCATCCGGCATATATGTATCGCAGATTGTGCCGATTTCCGAGAATATTCTGCGCAGTTTGCTGTAGGCGTCACTTTCCTTCCGCAGGTCAATGACTCCCATTTCCACGTACTCGGCCTTGCTGCCTTCAGTACGAATAACCCCGAAGCCAAGGATGTTGGTTCCGGGGTCTATTCCTAATATAGTCTTCACAATCTTTCGATTTCTGTTGAATACAGCTCAGACTGATGCCTAGTCAATGTAGTCGAACCCGGTGTATGGGCGGAGAACTTCAGGGATGACGATTCTGTCTTCTTTCTGATTGTCCTCAAGCATTGCGGCTACGACACGTGGAAGTGCGAGTGAACTTCCGTTGAGCGTGTGGCAGAGCTGAATCTTGCCGTTCTCGTCCTTGTATCTGAGGTGCAGACGGTTGGCCTGGTATGTCTCGAAGTTGGATACTGAAGAGATCTCAAGCCATCTGCCCTGAGCTGCTGACCACAATTCGAAGTCGTAGGTGATTGCGGATGTGAAGCTCATATCGCCGCCACAGAGTCTGAGGATTCTGTACTTGAGACCGAGCTTGTTTACAAGACCTTCAACGTGTGCAATCATCTCGTCGAGTGCTGCATAAGAGTCTTCAGGTTTCTCGATACGTACAATTTCGACTTTGTCGAACTGATGGAGTCTGTTGAGTCCGCGTACGTCCTTGCCGTAAGAACCTGCTTCACGACGGAAGCACGGAGTGTATGCAGTGAGCTTCTGCGGGAACTGATCGTTGCCCAAGATTACGTCTCTGTAGATATTTGTGACAGGGACCTCTGCGGTAGGCACAAGATAGAAGTCATCAAGACCTACATAGTACATCTGAGCCTCTTTGTCAGGAAGCTGGCCCGTGCCGAATCCGGATGCTGCATTTACCATTACAGGAGGCTCGATTTCCTTGTAGCCTGCTGCGGTGTTGTTGTCCAGGAAGAAACTGATGAGAGCTCTCTGAAGCTTTGCACCTTTTCCCTTGTAAACAGGGAAGCCTGCTCCGGTAAGTTTTACTCCGAGGTCGAAGTCAATGATATCATATTTCTTTGCGAGATCCCAATGTGGAAGAGCGTTCTCCGGAAGTTTGATTTCAGGACCGCCCATCTTGACAACCTGATTATCCTCTGCACCTTTTCCCGGTACGACCAGGTCGCAAGGGATATTAGGGAGCAATACGAGCTGAGATTCGAGTTCTTTATTTGTCTCATCAGCTTTTGCGAGAAGCTCTGATGATTTGGCCTTGAGTTCTGCAACCTCTTTCTTGGCCTCTTCAGCCTCTGCCTTCTTGCCTTCTTTCATAAGGCCGCCGATAAGTCCGGCTTTCTGTTTCTGCTGTGCAAGAAGTCCGTCGCTTTCAGTCTGGAGAGCCCTTCTCTGGCTGTCAAGCTCCAAAACTTTGTCGACGATGGCTTTTGCATCGAAATTCTTTACTGCAAGCTTCTTGACCACAAACTCCGGGTCATCGCGAAGCATTTTCAATGTCAGCATATCTTATACAATTTTATATTGTTTCTTACAAAATAAAAGAGGACCGCACGCCGAAACTCGAAGTGCAATCCTCCAATGTCTTTCCAGACCCTTCGAGCTTAGTTCTCAAAAGGCTCAACCGACACGTATGACTTGTTCTCTTTCTTTCTTGTGAAAACTACTGTGCCGTCAACAAGAGCATAGAGAGTGTGGTCTTTGCCCATACCGACGTTCTTGTCAGCGTTGTGGACAGTGCCTCTCTGGCGTACGATGATGTTACCTGCTTTTACAACCTCACCACCGAATTTCTTGAGTCCAAGACGTTTGCTTTGAGACTCACGACCGTTCTTAGAACTACTTTGACCTTTTTTATGTGCCATAATTCAAAATCTCCTCTAAATTAGCTGTTAAAATTAAGCGATGGAATCGATACGGATCTTGGTGAGTTTCTGGCGGTGTCCGTTGCATTTCTGGAAGCCCTTACGACGGATCTTCTTGAATACCAGAACTTTCTTTGCTTTTACATCATCCGCGAGAACTGTAGCTTTAACAGCCGCACCTTCTACATACGGAGCACCAAGCTTAACTTCGCCATCGTTGTCAATGAGAAGAACCTGATTGAATTCCACTGACTCGTCTTTCTTCGCAGCAAGGCGGTTAACGAAAATCTCTGCGCCAGCCTCTACTTTAAACTGCTGGCCTGCAATGTTTACAATTGCGTACATTGTATAAAACTTAAATAGTTTGAACTGCAAGCGTCTGCATCTTAGTGCCGAACTTTACGGGCTTGTCAGTTATCTTATAATCGAAGTGCAAAGATACACCTTTTCCGATATTCCGCAAAACTTTTTGTCGGATTAGTGAGAAGGATTTGCAATAAATGAGAGAAGCAATTTTGCGATGCCTGTTTGCAGGGCGGTGTCAACCTATCAAATCCGTCAATTTCTTGTCCCTGTCAAGCCTCAGCGTAAGGCAAGCCCAGTTTTCTCTTGTCCTGGTGGCAGTCAGCGACAGGCCGTATTTGCCGGCTTCTTCCATAATATCCTTGATGTCTGATTCGTAAAATCCACTGAGCATCAACGTTCCGGTGCTCTTCAATGCCCTCGCGTATGTGCGCAAATCCATTATTATTATGTTTCTGTGGATATTGGCGAGAATGACATCGTACTTGTTGAACTGAAGCAAGGATGCGTCACCGCAATATGTTTCCACTTTACGGCTTACTTTGTTGAGCCTTGCATTGTCGAATGCGGACTGTGCCGCTACAGCGTCTATATCTATTCCATAGACCTTCTCCGCGCCCATTTTTGCGGCGAGAATTCCGAGCAATGCTGTTCCGCATCCCATATCCAGGACTGTGTGATTCCTTATGGCATCGCTTTCAGCTAGCATCGACTGCATCATCATATAGGTAGTAAAGTGATGTCCTGTCCCGAAAGCCATTTCCGGGCGCAGCCTGATGTTGTATCTGGTGCGCGGAGCGGATTTGTCATCTGCCTGCTTGATAGTCACGGTGTTATCCACGACAATCGGTTCAAAAGTCTTTTCCCACTGCGCATTCCAATTCTGAAAAGGCACCGGTCTCGCCTCGAACGACGTCTTGAATGGCAGTCCGGCAAGTATCACCTTGAGAGCCATTCTGTTGAACTGCGATTTCTGGATATAGCATTTCACCCCGTCATCCCCGATCTCGAATGAATCGTATGGCAAGTCGGAAACCATCGCCTCCACAATCTCCGCGTTCTCTTCTGAAAACGGTTCGATATGCACGTTAACTTCTATGTAGTCGCTGCTGTCCATTGTTATTTTAACGTCTTTCGGTTGTTTTGCTCCTTTAGAAGCGGTTTTGCGCTACTCTTCATCCTGGGACTCGGCATTGGCGGTTGTGGCTTCGCCTTTGCGTGCGGCTTTCCTTTCCTCACGGCGCTGCTTTCTGGCGGCCTTGCGCTCTTCACGGCTTGATTTTGCTTTGAATTGAGACTCAATGAATTGCTGCATCGAAGAATCACCGGAATCTTCGCCCATCTCAGATTCGGATGTGATGACCTTAAGCGAATCCATGCGGGCGTTCAGCACTGAATCAACAGGATTGTCGTATGCGGTCTGCAGAGAATCCAACATCTGCATCTCGCCGGCATCAAGTGAATCGATAGGAGCGTCCGGATTGAAGCCCAATGCGACCTTGCTCGAGTCTATGCTGTTCTTCATATCGTGATTCTGCTTCACTGCCAGTTCTACGCCCTTGTTGAATATATTGTGGATTGAACTTACCAGATTCATCTGGAGCGTGTCTATCTGAGACGTGAATACAGGCACATTTGTGCTCTTGTACTGCGCTTTGCCCAGGCGGTATTTCCAGTTGTCGAAATTACCGAAGATATTGATGCCGAAGCGGAACGGTACAGGCGACTTGATCACGGATACGTGATATTTGAACGTCTGGTCGAAATTCTGCATTCCGCTCATAGCCAATGTGTAGCGGTCGATTTTCAGTACGAATGGGAATACTTCCAGTTTGTCGTCGCTTATCAGTCCGCTCACTGACATATCCGCTACCTTTCCGTTCTTCTTGTTCTTGAACATCAGAAGCTTGGCGAGTTTCTTGAATTCTGGGCTCTCCTCCAGTACGACGTCGCGTCCGCTGATCTTCATAATTCCGCTCATTGACTTGGTTATGAAGTTCATATTCGTGTCCAAATCCGTGGTGGCGGCCATTTCGCAGTCAAGCATACCCTTGAACGACGTCAGCATTGGGAGGATGGTATCCACGGCAGGGAACAACTGAACGACCTTGTCCGCAGTGATGTCGGAAAGATTCAGGTTGAAGCCGGCCTTGATGTCCTTCTTGGATTTTGTGGAATAGAAACCTTCGAAGGAGATGTCTCCCATATTGGATGTTGCCAATGTGTTCGTGAGCTGTATGCAGCGCTCTTTCATAGTCATATCCGCTGCCAGCCAGTTTATGTCAAGGTCCGAATATTTCACATTGTTGGCCTGAAGCGAAACGTTGGCTATGAGGTTGGCAGGAATGACAATCAGTGCGTATGAACTGTCCTGCGCGGCTGCTTCGTGGGCCTCGGAAACCTTGGCCAAGTATTCTGAATCCTCCAGTCCGGAATTGTTCTGTGACGAGTCCGGAGAGAATTTTGTGCCGGCGGTATAAGCTGTAAGCAACTCGTTCGCATCGATCTTCTCAGATGTTAATTTGAGGTCGAGAGTCAGCGGGCCGTGACCCAAAAGCGCTCTCCTGAGTCCTTTGAGAACTCCTGTCGCCGAAATGTCTGATGAACCTGGGCGGAATGTGAAATTCTCCAAATGTACAGCGTCGTTGCTGACAGTTCCGCGTACATCGTCCAGGACATTCTTCAGAGGGAAATACGGTGTTATGACGATTCCCTTGCTGATGTTGAGGCCTCCGTTTATGTTCCACTCCTTGAGATATTTAGCCATTGTCTCGTTGAGGGAAATGTCTATGTCGCTCTTACGGAAATCAACTTCCTTTATGAAGTCAGGCACCGGTTTTCCGGCCATCCTTGCGCGCATCATCCTGCTCATAAGCGAGTCACGCGGTGTTCCCGGATATACGCGCTGAAGCGAGTCGAGGAAGAATTTCTGACGCTGTCTGTTTTCGAATGTGGACATTACTGCGGACGCGGTGAACTTCGCATCCTTGAAGCCATAGCGGTTTACGCTTTCGCTTGCGAAAATCCTGCTGTTGGTGCTGGTGAGTGAAAGCCTTGGCTCAGTGAGTTTGCCACGGTGCTTTTCCGAGTAATTGAATATGTTTCTGGAATCCAGCACTCCGGCCGTAAGCGAATCCGCTCCGCTGAATATGAGTTTGCCGATGGAAAGTTGCGCTACAATAGGATTGTGCTCCTGTCCGTGTTCCTTACATTCAACTTTCGCCGCATTCTGGGCTTCAACCCCGAATTTTGAGCCGCTGACTTTGATGTCATTTCCGTAGGTCGTATAGAGAGAATCGACCTTTGCGGTCAGTGCAAGGACTTTTGTGCCTTTAGGAATGCTGTTGTCAAGTTTATTCGAAATAGTTGACAGCCCTATTTCTGGGCCGTTGATGCACGCGAATAGCGTGTCTTTCTCGGATGTCAGAGTGATATTGCTGCTGCGGATATAACCGTTGAGTGAAGCCTTATAGAAATTGTATGGGTTGAGCTCCGACATACGTATCTTGCCGGTAAGCACTCCGTCGAGTTCTCCGTTCGCCGTATATCCCAGAGTGTCAGGAAGGAATGCCATCATCTCGTCCAGCGAAGCATACAGAAGTCCCTCCACATCGATGACAGGGTCTTCTCCTGTAACGTCAGTCACACTTCCGGTCGCATCGAAATCAATGCCTCCGAAATTCAAACACAAGTCGTCCAGACTGACGTCCAGTTTGCCTGTGCTGTCGGTTTGTGCGTTTATATCAGTCTCCGCGTTTCCGTCAGGGATTCCGGGGTAGCTGAGCGTCGCACGTGGCATCACGAATTCCGCAATGAGTTCAGGCAAGGTGCCTCTCTTAGGATTATAATAACCGTCGCATAATGCTGTCAGCGAAATCTTTGCGTCTGTCTTCAAGTCGGACGCCTCAGGCAGGAAATTCTTACCGAAATCGTGGATGATATCCTCGACGCTGCAGTCGTTGATGCTTGCTTCTGCCTTGACGTAAGTGCTGTCTCCATAGAAACGTGCAAGACCTTTTCCTGTCATTGTCACTGATGCGGCGGACGCGGTGAAATCGTGTACTGAAACAGTCGATACATCTCCTTTAGGGAAACTCAGATGGCCTTTCAACGCCATCGGCAGGATAATTCTGCCGTATTCGTTCATTCCGAGGAATGCCTTGGCTTCGGCATCCACTGCCATAACCTTGTCGCGCTCCTTTATCTTGAAATGGTCAACTGACATAGCGATTGTATCTGCAGGAAGTCTTCCGGAAACGAGAAGGCTGTCAACTTCAAGCCCAAGCCTGTTGGATGATGCGGATACGGTGGTGAGTTTCCCGTGGAAGTGCATCTGTTTAAGCAGAATGGCTGCGTAAATCGTGTCTGCGCAGTTGGTATATACAATCTTCGGCCTGCCGGTGAGGCAGACTTTGTTTATCGTTATCGGCGGAAGCGGCTGTGTGGACAGTGTGTCTTCTGGACTGTCTTCCGTGTCTTCAGATGATGTCTTGACAACGTCCCAGTTGGCGATGCCGTCTCCGAAACAATGCGCGAAGACGTGAGGTTTGTCCATACTGGCTTCGCGTATATGTATCTTGCCGAGCAGTGCGGACAAATAGTTGACTGACAGGGAAGTCTTTCTTATCGCAGCGAGAGTGTCGGCAGCCTCGGCCCTTCCTGCGTGGCGGAGGAGTCCTTCCGCTCCGGTGGAATCGAATTGTGCGAAACGGTTGTGGGGATATGTTACGACCAGATCTGAAATCTCAATGTTGAGGTTCGGAAAGCTCTTCAGCACGGAAGCTGAAATGTTGCCGATATGGACGTTCGCGTCAATGTATTGCGGAATATATTTGTCGGCTGTCTTCATCAGGAATGAGGAATTCAGTACGACCTGCATTATTACCAGGAACAGAACCCATATTCCGGCTATGACGCCGGCTGCTATTTTCAGACCGCGAATGATGCGTGACTTGGCAGTTTTCTTGTTCATATTCTTAATGTTACCGTCCATAATCGTTTTCCTTTGGGGCCGTCTTTTCCGCACATCCTGCGGACAAGCCCAAAGTCTGACAAAGATACAAAAAAGGTATCGAATATAAAGAAGTCTGCGTCCATTCTTCTCATAGCCTACATATCGAAATGAGACCGTGCCCTCCGTTCAAAAACGCAGGAAGAATTCACTCCGACCATCGGCCTCATTTCGATATAGATTAAGTGAATTAGGATAAAAAATAGGTAGGGCGAAAAATATCGTCCTACCTTATATCTTTTTCAGATATATTCTTGCGCCGGGCTTACTGTTCGTCCTCAAGCTGCAGATGCTGCACGTAAATGGCCTTCTGAATCTGTTCTCTTCTCTTTACAGATGGTTTCACGAAATTCTTTCTGGCGCGAAGCTCACGGATGGCACCTGTTTTTTCAAATTTTCTTTTGAATCTCTTGAGAGCTCTCTCGATGTTCTCACCTTCTTTAAGCGGTACAATAATCATATCTGAATCACCTCCTTTTGTTATGGAATCTGCTGAATATAAGCGAGTTACTATACGTTTCCCGGATTCAGCGAGTGCAAAGTTACAATAATTATCCGGATTGCAAACCAAAATGCGATATTTTTTGAGGAAAATGCTAAATTTGTAACAGATTAGTTTCCTTGAAACAATTTGAACAACTTCTATGGATACACCGTTTCAATATTCTTCTTGCGTTACAGGCAAGCATTTCATCGGCCGACACAATGACTGTAACGTGCTTTCCAATTTGTTGAATGCAGGAGAATGCATCGCATTGTGGGGCCCTCCCAAGACAGGCAAGATGTCCGCGCTCCAGCAGACATTCATAAATATGAAGACGTCAGGCAAGCAGTTCGTGCTTTGTGATATTGATTTGCTGAATATCAGGGATATAGACGTGTTCCTGAGGAGGTTTGCCGGAGAGGTTTTGTCTGCGGTGACTCCGTCTCCTGAGGAATATCGCGAAATTACGGAGAAATATCTTGCCGGAACAGGACTGGACTTCAATCCTGTCACATATTCCGATACGGGAAACATCTTCAGCACGGAATGTGAGTTCAGCCGTGAGAGTATGGATGTGATTGCAGATCTGCCGTTTGCGTTGTCGCGTGACAAGGGTATCTCCCTCATCGTCCTTTTCAGAGAGTTCGAGAATATCTACTCGGATAGGGGAGAGTACTTCTTCAAATCGATGGAAAAGGCAATCTCGGAGAATCATCAGCAAGGCAACCGCTCTTGTTCATTCATCTTCACCGGCTCCAGGGTCAACGCGATGGAAGACATATTTTCGCACAGGAAGTTCTTCTGGCGCATTGTAGAAAGATATTCGCTGACTACCATATCTGACAACGAGATTTCCGAGCACGTGCTCAAAGGCTTTATGGCCGGTGGTAAGGTGCTCGACAGGGAGTTACTGCAGGGCGTCATACATCTGTTCAGGAACAATATATGGTATATCAACCACTTCTTCTTCATCTGCGACGCCTTGTCCAAGGGATATATCAGCGAGATTACTCTTAATGATGCTTTGGCTTGTATGCTGTCAGTTCACACACCGAAATTTTTCAGCATTATGAGTGATCTGACGGCATTCCAGGAGAGATTTCTCAAGGCTATATTGGATGGAAATGTGAAGTTCAGCACGGCGGAAGTTATTGCAAAATACAGACTTAACTCTTCCGCTAATGTCAAGCGTCTCCGCGATGCTCTGATGAAGAAGGAGGTTGTTCGGTTCAACGAGAAAGATGAGCCGGAGATAATGGATCCGCTGTTTGAGTATTGGCTGCGGAAGGAATATTTCAAGACTGAAAAATGAAGAATCTTGTAGTTTTGACGGGTGCAGGTGTCAGCGCCGAGAGCGGAATTGCTACGTTCCGGGACAATGGGGGATTGTGGGATAAGTATGACCCGCAGGTGGTCGCTTCGATTGACGGATGGTATGCCAATCCCGGGCTTCTGCTGGATTTCTATAACATCAGGCGTGCTGAGCTTAAAAATGTCGCTCCCAACGAGGCTCATAGGGCTATTGCGGCGTTCCAGGACAAATTCAATGTCAACGTGATCACGCAGAACGTGGATAATCTTCACGAGCGTGCGGGCAGCTCAAATGTGTTGCATTTGCACGGAGAACTGACCAAGGTGCGTCCGGAGAATTGCTGCAATGAGGAGGATGGGTTCTCTGAGATGACCGTGTTTGACATCGGTTATGACGAGGTTCATCTTGGAGACAAAGCAC
Source organism: Butyricicoccaceae bacterium (assembly GCA_963617065.1). Classification (GTDB taxonomy): domain Bacteria; phylum Bacteroidota; class Bacteroidia; order Bacteroidales; family UBA932; genus Cryptobacteroides. Next base: position 2,243 of record CAVENC010000024.1, on the reverse strand, counting down.
CCAACGGTCATCAGCTCCGTCCGCATATCGTTTGGTTCGGAGAGCCTGTGCCGAAGATTGAGCGTGCGATTGACATAGTGTCGAAGGCGGATATTCTGCTGATTGTCGGCACTTCGTTGAGTGTGTATCCAGCCGCCGGCCTATACAGGTATGCGCCGTACGAGACTCCCATTTATATCATTGACCCCAACGATGTGAATGTCCGCGATAGCCGCATCACTCACATCCGTGCCAAAGCCACCGCCGGCATCTCCGAATTCGCGAAACTGATATAAAAATCTCGGTTTCGTGCATTTTGGTGCTTCAAAAAATCTCGGTTTCGTGCATTTTGGTGCTTCAAAAAATCTCGGTTTCGTGCATTTTGGTGCTTCAAAAAATCTCGGTTTCGTGCATTTTGGTGCTTCAAAAAATCTCGGTTTCGTGCATTTTGGTGCTTCAAAAAATCTCGGTTTCGTGCATTTTTATTATATTTGCATCCGTTAAGTCATTGATTTATGGAACGAAAGATATATAATGATCTCTTGCAGTGGAAAAGGGAAGAGAAGGGACGAGTTGCTCTTCTGATAGAGGGCGCCAGACGCATCGGAAAAAGTTATATCGTCGAGGAATTCGCACGGAATGAATATAAGTCTTACATTCTAGTGGATTTTGCGCATATAGGCAATGCGATGAAGGCAGTATTCGATGAGTACCTCAATGAGACATCACTCTTTTTGATGTATCTTCAGAATATTGCCGGGGTGGAACTCTATGAAAGAGAATCACTTATTATCTTTGATGAGGTCCAGAAATATCCTATGGCAAGGCAGGCGATCAAGCATCTGGTGGCAGACGGCAGATATGATTATATAGAAACTGGTTCGCTTGTAAGTCTGAACGAGAATACTGAGGATATTCTCTTGCCGTCAGAAGAGCGTCCGCTTCAGATGTATCCGATGGATTTTGAGGAGTTTCTATGGGCTTTGGGTGATAAAATGACTTGGCCGTTCATCAAAGACTGTTTCGAAAACAAAAGAGCTCTCGGACCGATGCATAGAAAGGCGATGACCCTATTCCGGCAGTATCTCATCGTTGGAGGAATGCCTCAAGCGGTTGCAAAGTTTATAGAGACTGGTAATTTTCAGAAGGTCGATACTGTGAAGCGTGACATTCTATCTCTCTATCGAAAAAGCATCGACAAGCACGTGAAAGGCTATACTGAAAAAGTTAAAGCCGTTTGGGAGCAGATTCCAGGGCAGCTCCAGCGGCACGAAAAGCGCTTCCGACTTTCAGAAATAGATGAGAAAGCGAGATATAGAAGCTATGAATCCTCATTTTTGTGGCTGAAAGATGCCAGGTTTGTAAATGTCTGCTATAACGTGACTGAGCCACAGGTAGGAATGAGGCTTAAAAGAGACGATACTGTGTTCAAGTGTTATATGGCAGACACGGGGCTTCTGATTTCACATTCTTTCGATGAGAAACTGATTCAAGGTGAGGAACTGTATCAGAAATTGCTGCTTGGAAAGCTTGAAATCAATGAAGGAATGCTGATAGAGAATGTGGTGGCGCAGATGTTCGTGGCGAGCGGGCATTCTCTGTATTTTTATAGCAAAAATTCGGATGAGTCTGCTGACAGGATGGAAATTGACTTTCTTGTAGAGAAACCGACACTTACGGCGGCCCACAATATCAGTCCTGTTGAGGTGAAATCCGGAAAGAATTATACTTTCTCCTCCCTTCAGAAATTCCGAACCAAATTTTCCGAGCAGCTGTATATCCCGTATGTTATTCATACTGCGGACTATAAAGAAGAAAACGGCGTTATATTTCTCCCAATCTATATGACTCCGCTGATATAGTTATTCATTGTTTGTTTCTACTTTAGGAAGAATATCGTATAGTGCGAAAACGGCTGTATTGACTTTAATCGGTTCAAAAATACGACTTTTATTTCATTTATACGGGTAAACTGTCTGCAATGTCGAGGTGCTTTTTGCGGTCAAAGGATTTGTATTCATCGTGAAACACATAACCCAACTGATTGGAAACACACTTTGTATTGCCAATCTCGACATCAACATTGTAGTGAGAATGACCGTATATCCAGAAATCGATGCCACTTGTCTTGATGTAATCCTCCAGCTCTACGGTGAACGCACCATTAATTTTGCTGCCAATGTGCTTGGGACAAAGCATCTTGAATGATGGCACATGGTGGGTGACCACTATTTTATGTTTGGCTTTGCTATCAGCTACAGCTT
>CAVENC010000023.1:0-37697 GCA_963617065.1 Butyricicoccaceae bacterium | reverse complement strand
GTCCTGCCAATCTCCCTGCGGCCTCTGGATTTCAGAGAACGGGAAAGAATACTCTTCCGAATCCTGTGAAATTATGACGAACAACACATTGCCATCCACCGTATTGATAACCTGCAGAGCATACTTTTCAGCCCAAGACTTTTCAAATTTCTTTTCAGGAACAGTATAGAAATGCAATTTGAAACCGGCAGATTCCAGTTCTTCAATACGCTTTGCATCGAACGTTCCCCAATGGAGTCTGGTCTCTTTTTCTTTGACAGCCGTCCTCAACTCAGCCTTGAGAGATTCTATGGAATCGGCAGCCTTCTCCACCGCTTTGTTCTTTGCATCACAACCGGATTCAAAAATCAGTGCAGACGCAGCCGCTTCAATCTCAGAATAATCCTTGTCATCACTGTAATCGACATTCTCGACTACATTCAAGATTTTCCGGGTCTCGGATATTTTCTCCAGCATCGAAGAAGATTTCTCATCGACAGGCTTGACAGATCTCGTTATGTCAACGACTCCGAGCTGACGGACGTCTTCAAGGAACTTCTCCTGATCTCCTGAAAGCAGGATAAAGGAGTATTTGGTCATCGGACTAATCATTATGCAGCTCCTCCATAGCTTCTTCCTCTTCGTGGCGGCTCTTAACTATCTTGGACGACGCCTTTGTCAGGTTCTCGTCATCCTCCATATATCTTTTTATCTTTCTGATAGCCTCCTGATAGCCAGGGATTTGGACTTTCTCATAAAGATTGACCTTCTGAGTAGTCTTCTTCCTCTGCCAATCCAATATACGACTCTTCTCCTGATAGACTTCCGACTCAATTCCAAGACGTGTCATCTCCTTAAGGATGGCGACTCCGTCAGCATACCAAGCCGGTTTCACGAACGCATTGAAAGGATGGATTTCATAATGGATCTCCTTCAACTCAGGCGTTTTCACTCCGGCCAGCTTGACTGTCACCAAATCCACATCGGTTATGGAAATAAGATTTGGCTCAAACTCATTCCACAACCCAGCCAGATAGTCGTATTTCTCCATAGAGGCATTCAGTTCCTCAATAAGCTTCACCGAACGCTCCTTGGCCTTGCGAACCTCGAGGCGCAGAGCTGACTCCTTGTTCTGCAACGTAGGGAGTGCTTTCTGACGCATCTTCAGCTGCTTGCCGAGATTGTTCAGAGATGTCTTATTGTATTGGAATTTAATTGCCATATTCAGTTTACGTTATATAATGGTAAGGCTTACGATTTCCAATATTTGTCAATCAAAGCCTGCTTGATACCGGTTTCAGCCTTTGTGAAATACTTACTGAACAACTCCCAGGCAGTGTCAAGCATCTCAGTAATGGAGATATTGACATCGATTGAAAGCAGTCTTGTAGCATATTCTTTGGCATATTCAAGGCAACGGTGATCGTAATCGCTCAAATCAAATCCGTTCTCAAGCTTTGTCTTGGCATTCTGCGCATCCGCATACAGACGTACTCCGGCATTCATAACCTGGCTGTGGTCCTCACGGGTCTTCTTGCCCTGCACGAGCTGTTTCAGACGTGAAAGTGAACGGAACGGGTCAATGATGACCTTTCCTGAATCTGCATCAGCACGAAGATACAGCTGACCTTCAGTGATGTAACCGGTATTATCAGGGATTGCGTGTGTAATGTCGCCGTCATTCAAAGTAGTCACTGCGATGATAGTGATGGAACCTCCTTCCGGAAGCTGCACCGCCTTCTCATAAATCTTTGCGAGATCCGAATAGAGAGAACCTGGCATAGAGTCCTTTGAAGGAATCTGGTCCATACGGTTGGACACTATACTTAGCGCATCCGCATACAGTGTCATATCTGTCAGCAGCACAAGCACTTTCTCATTTTTGTCAACCGCAAAATACTCGGCAGCAGCCAATGTCATATCCGGAATCAGAAGTCGCTCAACAGGCGGTTCCTCTGTAGTATTCACGAAGCAGATGATTTTATCCAAGGCACCTGCCGACTCGAATGCGTGCTTGAAGAAAAGATAGTCGTCATTGGTCAGACCCATTCCGCCAAGGATAATCTTGTCCACATCAGCACGGAGCGCAACATCCGCCATAACCTGGTTGTAAGGCTGGTCTGAATCCGCAAAGAACGGAATTTTCTGACCTGACACGATAGTATTGTTAAGGTCGATGCCTGCAATACCTGTAGGAATCAACTCTGACGGCTGACGTCTTTTATATGGGTTTACCGATGGTCCGCCAATCTCACGTTCCTCGCCTTCGACTTCCGGACCTCCGTCAATAGGCTTTCCGTATGCATTGAAGAAACGTCCCGAAAGCTGGTCGCTCACCTTCAATGTAGGAGGAGCTCCGAGAAATGACACCTCCGCATTGGTAGGAATGCCTTCAGTACCGGAGAAAACCTGCAGCGTAACAGCGTCTCCCTTGGTTTTTACGACCTGGGCCAGCCGTCCGCCGACCGTAGCCAATTCATCATTTGCGACGCCTGACGCCTTAAGCGAAACAGTCGCCTTGGTGATTGAATCCAGCTGTGTATATGTTCTTTGAAAAACTTTATTTGCCATTTTCTTCCAGAAGTTTTGAAAGTTTTGCCTTATAATTCTCGAAAGCCTCGCTGTTGAACTCAGAGTAGTTCATCTGCCTCAAGACATTGATCATTTCCTTGAAGAAATTGCGGCACTGTTCGAAATCATCGAATTTGAATTTCCTGTCGCAAATGTCAAGGATGAGATTCAACATATATTTCTGGCGTTCAAGAGGACAGAGCGCATCGACTGCGTCAAATGCATCCTGCTGCAGGAATACGAAGTCCAAAAGCTCTGATTTCCAGAATGTCTCGTGATAACTCATCGGCACGCCGTCATCTCCGAGAATGTTTATCTGCTCTGATGCGTCACGTCCCTGACGGATGATATTCTTGGCCTTGGCTACCTTATCCGCCCAGCCTTTTTCCATCTTTGTGTCAAGGAATTCGCGGATTTCAGGATATTCCAGATACTTTGAATACGAATCAATCGGATTAACTGACGGATACCGCTTCTGGTCTGCACGGCTCTGTTCCAATGCGTAGAAACATCTTGCTGCCTTCTTTGTTGACTCGGTCACAGGTTCCTTGAGGTTACCGCCCGCAGGAGATACTGTTCCAAGGAAAGTAACAGCGCCGGTTTTACCATTGTTCAGAACAACCATTCCGGCACGCGCGTAGAAGTTGGAAATAATCGCAGAAAGGTCAACCGGGAATGCATCGGCACCTGGAAGTTCCTCCATACGGTTACTCATTTCCCTCAAAGCCTGAGCCCAACGCGATGTTGAATCGGCAAGAAGCAGACACTTGAGGCCCATTGCACGGTAATACTCGCAAATGGTCATCGCTGTATAAACTGAAGCCTCACGGGCAGCGACAGGCATATTTGAGGTATTGCATATAATGGTGGTACGCTCCATAAGGTGGCGCCCGGTATGCGGGTCTATCAATTCAGGGAATTCCGTAAAGATTTCCACAACCTCGTTGGCACGCTCACCGCAAGCCGCCATAACTATCACGTCAGCATCACCCTGCTTGGCAATCGCGTGCTGCAACACTGTCTTACCGCAACCGAAAGGCCCCGGAATGAAGCCTGTACCGCCTTCCGCAATAGGATTCAAGGTATCAATCACCCTGACTCCGGTTTCCATAATCTTGTCCGGACGCGGTTTCTCCTTATACGCCTTGACAGCCACTTTCACAGGCCATTTCTGAACCATGGTGACGCTTACATCTTCTCCATCTTCACCCGTAAGCACAGCTATGGTGTGGTCGATGTTATATTGTCCTGCAGTCTCGATACTCTTTACCGTAAATGCGCCTTTGAACGCAAACGGTACCATAATTTTGTGAGGCAACCATCCTTCCTTGACTTCTCCAAGCCAGTCAGCAGCCACAACCTTATCACCCGGCCTTGCCAATGGAGTGAAGTCCCAAAATTTCTCGTGGTCCAGCGGCTCAGTATATTCTCCACGCTTCAGGAATACGCTTTCCATTGTGGCGAGGTTATTCTGAAGACCGTCATAAACACTCGAAAGCAGTCCCGGTCCCAGAGAAATCTCCAGCATTCGGCCTTCGAATTCAACAGAATCTCCATTTTTCAGGCCTCGTGTACTTTCGAAAACCTGAACGGAAACATTCTTGCCTTTGACTTTGATGACTTCGGCAAGCAACTTTGTTTCGCCTAGGGTAATATAGCAAAGCTCATTCTCCGCCACAGGTCCGTCAACCTCAACCGTGACAAGGTTTGAGACTATGCCCGTTACCTTTCCTTTTGTTTTCATCTATAGTAATTTTTTAATATTCAACCAATTGTCGTTATTGTCAAAATACGTCACCAACGCACCAGGCATCAACTGACTGCCTTGTCCGCAGCTTCCCGTATTCCGGTATAAGAGCCTCTCACCTCATTCACCAGACGCGCGAACATTTCCTTACCAGACTTAGGATCAAGATTGAGCCACCTTGACACGATATGAAGTTTGGCGATGAAGCCCAATATCACGTCAATATCAAAATTATGGAAAGTAGTCAGTTCGTCCACCTTAATCCACATCAGACCGTCTAGCCCGCGTTCCCGCTCAAGAATGTCATTGGTATTCAATATCGTGTCAAGTTTCTGAGACTCATCGAAATCTTCCTGCAAATCCATAAAAATGTCAGTATCAGCAGGACGTCCCAGCGCCTTGTTCAGATAGCGGACTTTAGCATTGCGGACCTGAAGATCAAAACGGAAATATCTGCGAAGAAACCTGTTCCTGAGTTTAAACACATTCTGATAGAAATCCTGATTCAACTGGTCATCCTGAAATCCATCCAAAAGAATGTCTATCAGTTTATTATCCATAGTGCTGCACTGTTCTCTGATATCGCAAAGGATAGAGTCGACTGTTTCATTGTCGGCTCCTTTCCAGTCAGGACCGATATCCGGAAGGCCAGCTATTATGTATTCGTAATTGTTCATAGGGAGACCTATTCACCGAAGAGCAGTTTCCTTGTGGCAGGACGGAGATATTCGCTGATCAGTTCTTTGAATGTCTCGTCGGTAAAGCTGATGAAATAGCTTCCGTCTTTCGGTCCTATTTTGAAACCGCCAGATATCTTCTTGGAGAATTCAGCATTGACTCCGCCTTTAAGAATAGACGTCAATTCATTTTTAACGAACGGTTCCAATGCAGACTTGAGTGACTCAGGCAATACAAGATTAAGATCCACAGCCTCGTCAGCACTGAATTTCTCCGCTACAGACTTGATAATCTCTTTCACAAAAGCCTCATCAGAAAGAGCATTATCTACAGCGGAATCCGAAGCCTTGAATACTATGAGATTCTCTATATCTTTTCTCGTAGCCTGAACGCTTTGTCCTGCAGCCATTTTAAGGTCACCTGAAACCTTTGTCTTATAGTCGGCAGCCTCTTTTTCAGCCTTCGACTTTATGTCAGCGGCTTCTTTCTCGGCAGCTGCAACTATAGCTGCGGCCTCTTCGCGCGCTTTTGCAAGAAGAGCTTCCCCTTCAGTCTTACCTTTTGACAGTCCTTCGTTGTAAAGTTTATCTGTCAATTCCTGTAGTTTGTTCTCCATATATTGTTTAATCGTTTTTATTCCAAACTTTAGCAAAAGTACAAAATTCAAGCCTATTATACAATGGTTTCACTACCTTTCAAACGAAAGAACATCTTTAGCGAACTATCGGACATATTTAGAAAATAAAATGATTTATCGAATAATTATTATTTCACATCAAAAGATAACAACTTTCGCACCGAAACTGCGGAGAAATATTTTTTCGGATTCGGAATCTATTTTGCAAAGATTCCCGAATTGGATTACGATCTTCGAAACATCATTTTCGAGACACCTTCTCAGGCCCACTTTGCTGAAGCCGTCAAAAATTCCTAACTTTAGATGTTTGCACTCATTCAACGAGAACAGGCGCTAACGTACTCGGAATCCCTCAGGGCAGCCTGCAGAATAGAGTGCCAACTCTGAACGCAAATATAGGACGCAAGCACGTTGCACAAACACTAACGCAAGCGAGAAGCGCATAGATACAAACAGACAGAACATAAAAATTCATTGATATGGACAACAGAAACGACATCAAGCAATATATCGAAGAACACAAAGAGCGGTTCTTCAGCGAGTTATTTTCCCTTATGCGCATTCCTTCAGTGAGCGCAAAACCAGAAAACAAGCCCGATATGCAGAGATGTGCCGAGAGATATGCGGAACTTCTCAGAGAAGCTGGAGCAGATGAGGCCGGCGTGTACAAGACCAAGGGCAATCCGGTCGTATTCGGGCAGAAAATCATAAATCCTGAATACAAGACTGTACTCGTTTATGGGCATTATGATGTACAGCCCGCAGAGCCACTTGAAAAATGGAATTCTGATCCGTTCGAGCCGGAAATCCACGACGGAGCAATCTGGGGACGAGGAGCCAACGATGACAAAGGACAAACCTTTATGCACGTAAAGGCATTCGAGTATCTCGTTAGAAAGGGGCTGTTGCGACACAATGTCAAATTCATATTCGAAGGTGAAGAGGAAATCGGCAGTGCAAGTCTGCCAGCCTGGGTTGAAGAAAACAAAGAACTGCTCAAATGCGATGTCATCTTAGTATCCGACACGACAATGATTTCTGACAAAGTTCCGTCAATCAACTGCGGAATGCGCGGAGTCACATATTTGCAGGTCAACGTGAAGGGTCCTGACAAGGACTTGCACTCGGGTCACTACGGCGGAGCTGTGGCAAATCCTATCAATACGCTTTGCGATATGATATCTTCACTGATTGACGAGGATGGCAGGATTACAATACCTGGTTTTTATGATGATGTGGTGGAATTATCCGCCGAAGACAGGGCCGAGCTGGCAAAGGCTCCATTCGATATGGATGAATACAAACAAAGCCTAAGCATCGATGAAGTCAAGGGCGAGAAGGGATTCACAACTCTGGAGAGAACTGCAATTCGTCCTTGCCTTGATGTATGCGGAATTTGGGGCGGTTACACCGGAGTCGGGAGCAAGACAGTGCTGCCGTCTGAGGCTCACGCCAAGGTTTCAATGAGAATTGTGCCGAATCAGGATGCCGACAAAATCATAGACTTGGCGGCTAAACATATTCTTTCAATCGCTCCGCCTTATGTTCACGTAACCGTGGACAAGATGGAAGCCGGCAACGGATTCCTTATTCCTATAACTTCATCCGCATACAAGGCTGCATCGAAGGCGATGGCGGAAGTCTATGGCATAGAGCCTGTGCCTAGCCGAGGGGGCGGAAGCATCTGCGTTCTTGCAGATATGCGGAATATCCTCGGCGCAGATCCTCTGCTGATGGGTTTCGGACTCGAACGCGACACAATCCACTCCCCTAACGAGAGTTACCTGCTGCGTCAGTTTTTTGCCGGGATTGAGTCGATTGCTTTGTTCTACGAGTATTGGCAATAGAGAGGATTGAATAATGGCGATCTACCGCGTTTTATTCAGCCGCTCACAGAAGTCGACGGCAATCGCACCCGCACGGATACGCACACCTCTCGAGAAAAGATGGTCTCCGTGCTCCAGAGTGTGCAATTCTGCCTGAGGCAGTGCGGCAAGGATACGCTCCGAGAGGTTGAGCTCCACAATCCGGTCTCTGTCGCCCATCATAATGCAGACAGGACCTTTGTAGTGGGAGATAACTTCGAAAGTATTCAGATTCTGCGCTGTAACAAAATACCGTCTTGAGAGCCATGAGCCCCACACCTCTACTTCATCAGGGATATTGACTGGGTCAAAATGCACGTCAGCGACTCGCCCTGCCTTTGAATCCATTTCAATATTGACCGCCGGCGCCAACAAGACCAAACCTTCTACTACATTTTGGCAATCCGAATCAACGCCACACGTCCCGTTCAAGTTCTCAGATGATAACCCGGAATCATCTCGCGAAGTCGAATCTGCCAGGCGTGAGGCAGTTATCAGTGACACCAGTCCGCCAAGAGAATGGCCGCACAAGATGACTCTGCGGCCCATCGCCCGCACATACGAAACAACTGAAAGCAAATCATTTACCTCCGTAAGAGGAGTCATCTCGGTTATGAGCCCGCTACTTTTTCCGCTTCCTCTGAAATCAAATCTGAGTGTATCGTAACCGGCCTCATTGAAAATCTTAGCCACCCCCATAATCGGATTCTGACCGCAATTCATCATAAGCCCGTGGCAAAGCACCACCAAAGGCTTCTGGGGCACACCTGCCTGAACTGCCGTACACACTTCGTTGGAATCAACAGGCGCAACCTGGCTGGAATCTCCGGCCATCTCACTAGACGCCGCGTAATTCCCATTCAAGTCCGAGTCTCCCGAACCAACGGTCATTCCATAATTGAAAACCGCATAAATATCGCCTGCCGGAGACGGTATCGTCAATTCAGTTTCTTGTATCTCAACAGGTTGCATATCAGTGATTAAGTCCAACATTAACTATCAGACCGGCCTTTGCGGTTATACCCGGCTGCGGGACATTGCCATAGTCATAATACGTATGATTAAGGATATTGTTCACCTCTGCATACACACTATACGACAATGCTGTTTTTCGGGTCGATCTGAACTTGTCTGTCCAGGAAAGTCTGGCATCCACCAGAGAATACGGACGATACGCGACCGTTCCCAAAGAAACCTTATTCTCGAACTTCTCGTAGTTGCCTACTCTCTCCTGCCAACGCCACGAAGCATTCGCGCAAAGCCCTTTCCAAATATGGAAATCCGCCTTCACCACAACCTTATGCTTCAGGTACTCGAGAGCATATTTTGACTGAATTCCCGGCTCAGTCTTCTTGTCTTGGGAAATATGGCTGTATGAAGCATCCAATGTTCTCAAGAAGAAGTCATCCCTGACAAGCATAGAAGGAAAATCCAAACGCACCGAAAACTCCTGCCCGAAAGTATTGATCTTTGCATAATTGCAGGATTTCCATTGAGCATCTTCGCCTTCAGAAAGGTCCTTTGTCCAGTCAATCATATCGCTTCCCATATTGTAGTAAACAGTAGCTACGGCATTGATCCACGGACGTGAAAATTTCAATCCGCCTTCGACTGACTGCATCCGCTCCGCTTTCAGATTTTTGTCCGCAGAATGTCCGCCCACAGAGTAGTAAAGTTCTGTAAATGTGGGCATTCTGAGAGAAGAATTATATGAAGCATATACTTTCCAGTCACCCAGAAATCTATAACTCACATTCGCGCCTGGATATAATTTGAAATCATCCTCATTTCCTGTATTCTTCACTGCAGCAACGCCGACATTCGCCGACAGATTCTTTATGTCAACTGAATGTTCCAGGAAAATGCTGATATTGGTGCGGTTAAGGCCCTTTACATATTCTCCGGAATTTTTTCCGTGAATATTCTTCGGATTTGAAAGAGCCTCGCCAAGATTTGTGCTTATGATATCCTCATTGCGCATCTCAGCGCCGAATGCCGTCTTGCCTATGACAGTCTCAATCCAGCTGTTGAGATTGACACCCCAAACGCTTGTACGATGATGATTATAAGCAACTTTGTCCGGTTTTCCGCGCACTAGTTCAAATCTGTCTTCGCCACGGTTCCAATAGACAGCCGGACGAAATTTTATAAAGCCGTGAGTCTGAGCCTGCACTTCAGCAAATGTTTTTAGCGTATGCTCGAACTGATCGTCAAACTTGGCACTGTAGAATGTATTTGAACCGAAATCTCTTGAACTGACTCCGGCGTGCCAACTTATGTCCGCGACACTGGAGGTATATGTGCCTTGCCAGAAAGCCTTTACAGTCTCGTAATCGCTGTTGAGCCCACCTTCCGAATTTCTGCTGTATCCGTCGGAACGCAGATAACCGGCTGACAACTGCGAAGAGAAATTCTTATGAGAGAAGCCGGCCCTCGCACCGCCATTGAAAAAGCCGTAAGAGCCGCCTTCTACGTGTGCTGAGACCTCATTACCTTTTGATTTCTTGGTTACGATATTTATGGCACCGACCAATGAAGATGAACCATAAGTAACGCCGGCAGGGCCTGAAAGCACTTCTATATGATCTATATCATTGATATCCACAGGAAAATCCACCGTGTTGTGACCGGTCTGCGGATCACATATATTTATTCCGTTGAGAAAAACTGCAATCTGGTCACTTGTTCCTCCGCGCATAGAAATGTCGGTCTGCGCTCCCATATCGCCTCTCTGGCGAACATCGACTCCTGCCACATATTTGAGAATGTCGTTCACACTTTCTACAGGCAGAGACGCTACTATTGAACTGTCAAGCAGTGTCACGATACGCGCGCTCTTGCCCAGGGAAATCGGGACTCTACTTCCGGTAACAGATACTGAATCAAGCGAATAGGATAAATTTTTCCGAGAATCGATGTCATCCGCAGCAACCGCAGGCTTTACAATAAATGACATCAAAAATAGGACAGCTGCCACACGGCAGTTCCTTGTTCGTTTCATAAGATAATTACATAATTTAGAGTAATACGCCGACAAAAATAATCATTCTATCCCGAATAGGCAACCCGGAATCCGGCACAGGCATCGAGAGACGCCATTGCACGACATCTTTGCAGATATATTTCAAAAATGTTACATTTGTCGTCGCGGAGAAATTAGTAATAATCTTTGGAGACTCCGAAACTATTCAAATATGATTAATCCAGAAGCGGAAAAGTGTCTTCTGTGCAAAGTGCCGAAGTGTTCTTCGGCGTGCGCCGTAAAAACGGATGTGCCCGGCGTGATGAAATTATACCGAGAAGGGCATAAAGACGAAGCAGCAGCTATTCTATTCAAGAACAATCCATTTTCTGTAATAACAAGCATTGTGTGCGACTGGCACAAGAACTGCCTTGGTCATTGCGTGCTGAATGCAAGGAAATCGCCGGTTCGCTGGCACGAAATCGAGTACGAATTGTCCAGCGAGCATATTTTCCGGGTTCATCCTGAAGTCGGAGATGACAATGGAAAATGTGTTGCCATAATAGGTGCCGGACCGGCAGGAATAACAGCGGCACTGGAATTGCGCAAAAAAGGCTGCAGAGTGAAGTTATACGACAGCAACGAGTTTCCGGGCGGTATATTGCGATACGGAATACCGGAATTCAGGCTTGACCGCAGATTTATAGAAGAGTATGACAGACTTCTTGACGAAGCAGGAGTGGAGTTCTACGGCGATACAACAGTCACCTCCTGCAAGATTCTTAGAGAAGAATGCGATGCTGTACTTGTGACGGCAGGCGCCATAGCACCGAGAAAGCTGGATATTCCAGGCGAAGACAATCCGAACATCGTATATGCGCTCGACTATCTGAAAAATCCGGACAATTTCAATCTCGGAAAAAGAGTTATAGTGGTCGGAGGCGGAAATGTCACTATGGATGCCTGCAGGACTGCCAACAGAAAAGGCCACGAAACTCAAGTTTGCTACCGGAAAGGGCTTGAAAATATGCCGGCAAACACCGATGAAGTAAAAGAAGCAATCGCAGAAGGCATCAAATTCGAGCTGTTCTCAGTCCCTACGGAGATTCGAGGCCAGAAGGCGATTGTATCCAAATGCGAAAACATAGTTCTTCCTGACGGAAGAATCACTACAAGAATAATCGAAGACAGCGGAAAAGAAGTCGAGTTCGACTCAATGCTGGTGGCAATCAGCGCTAATGTTGACTACAGTCTGCTCCGCGAAATCGCTGTGGAGTTTGACGGCAGATATCCTTCCGTAAGCGAATTAAACCAGACATCTGAACCGGATATATTTGTGGCAGGAGATTATATTCTCGGTCCTTCCACAGTAGTGGAATCAGTGCAGTCTGCAAAACTTGCCGTGAAGGGCATCGAAACCTATCTGGACATCTAGATTCGTTGATACGACAAGCAATAAATTGGGGAAAGTTGAACAGTGATTCAACCTTCCCCATTTCCATGTTTATAATGGGCCACTGCATTTCAGCAGCCTCGCCCGCAAAATATCAGTTTTTAATAGAGCCGGCTTATTTCAAGCCTTTTTAATTCACACGTACAGTTATTATGACGCTTCCTCTCGGAACTGATGCAAAGTAACAACCGAAAAGTGAGACTCTCGTTGTAGAAAGTCGACAAGAATTTACAGACTCAAGACGCCTTGTCGAAAATTGCAGGTAAATTTCTCGGCACAAATTTACAAAATCACCTGTAATTATTTAGTTATCAACCACTTGCCCCCCCCAAAAAAAAACATCTTTTTCAGTAATTTTCAAAGAATTTACAAGAAAAACTGCCGAAAAAAAGAGAGAATTTTAAGATTTGGAGAAGAATTCTGGCCGCTGAAAATGACTGCTAAAATCGCAAAATTGACAGTTCAGCCAAAATTTAACGATAGAATCTGCCCGGAGTTGTCAGTCGTCTAAATCAGACAAGCAAAAATAACAACATCAAGAATTTTTCTGACGGTAGGCTGAAGGCGTAAGTCCCGTCACTTTTTTGAATGCCTTTGAGAGCGCTGACGCATCGGTAAATCCGGAATAGTCAGCCAGCTCCGCAAGAGTCAACTTCGGCTCAGCAAGCATCTTAACCTGTACCTCACTAATACGCAATGAGTTAATCCACGAATTGAAATTCATATCATAAACATTGTTCAGGAAATCAGACAATAGACGCGGGCTCACCCCCATCGATTTAGCTACATCCGCTATGGTAATACCTTCTTTCAGGTACTGCTTTTCAGAACGATTTTTCCAGTCCGTTACAATGGAATCAATTGATATCTGCCGTTCAGTATCTGTTTTTTCCGGCAAAGATTCCGGTTTGTATCCATCTGCCGCATCAGCTTCCTCCGTTTCTGACACTGGAATAGCTGAAACTCTTCCATAAGGCACAACCTTGTGAAAATCAGTAGAGTCCAAATATGTAAACGCAGGTGACAGATTCTCGAACAGACGATACAAATTGATCAAAGCAATAACAAAAGGCACATACAGGATGTTGCAGACAATCATAAGAGGAATCAGCAAATGCTCATTAAAGCAAACAAGCTGAATTATCGACAATATGGCATATAGAAAGTACCCCCAAAGCCACGAAGTCAACCTTTTGCCGGACATAAGGGTATTGCCGGTGAAGTAGCTCTCAAGTTTCTTGTTATATTGTACGACAGATCTGGTGAGAAGTCCGCCCAGAGATGTTATTTCAACCAGAATGACAGCATACAACATATACTGAAGTACTCTGGCATATGATGTATGGACATATTCATAGTATGCATTCACGTCGAAAATCAGTCCATACTTGACATAGAATGAGATGTAATGTAACAATCCTAGAATGCAGGCGGGCAAAAGCAGCGAATAAACCGTACTTTTCTTAAGTTCAGGGCATCTGAAGAGTTCCAAAGCGGCCAAAGTGGCCATATACATCTGGAAAAAGAACAGCAAAGGAGCCTGAAAATAATTTACAAGAAGATAGTCGGCTTTCCAATATTGAAGAAAAATTACTACACCGCAATTGAAAACATCAAGAAATGTAGCATACGCCACATTGCGTTTCACATTCAGGAAAGCACTGCCCTTTCCGGAATAATTATTTCTAACACCTAGAAGTACTATTCCGAGTATAAGACACACGAGCCCACAACACAAATAGGTGAGGAACTCCAATAATCTGAACGTCATCATAACCGCTCCAAAGTTATGATTTTTCTTGAAAATGCAAAAATCTAGTTGCTGAAAGATACGGTGGAAACACCGTCACCGAACGCGAAATACTTGTTATACACCCAAACGGATGTAGCGGAAGACGATTTGACTGTCTTGAAAGCGCACGGAATAATCTTATAGGAATTGTCGGCAGTGGATGCCATATTCATATATTCTGTGTAAGTCACAGTCTTGGTAAATCCATAGGAACGCTTCGAAGTATTTATCATCGAAGTGCCATACCAAGTTGACATATAACCGCTTGCGTAGGTATCGTCAGACTTGGACACGTCCGGTGTAAGCGAATTCGCTGCAGCTTCCATCTTGAATTCGAGCGGGAACAAATGCGACGCAAGTCCGGTAGGAACCTTTATATTTACAGTGACAGCATTGCCTATTCCCGAAGACACCGTTGACGGACTGCATTCCAGAATCATTTTGTAAGGATTGCGGAGATGGAAGTTCACCGTACGCGCAATCTTGACATTGGCACCGGACTCATTAGGCTCATAGAAAACTATAGTCTGCACCTTCTCCTCATCAGACGGTTCCTGAGGAGTAATATAGGCATAGCACCAGTCTGCGGTAGTCCTGTCAGAAGAATAAGACTTTATTACGGCTCCGTCAGAATCAACTTGCTGGCCTGTAGCGCGGTCATAAGTATATATCCTCGTATTGTCAATTGAAGTCGGATTATTCTTGTAATCAGGCATATACCGGAAACGGAACGTAAACACGTCGGTAGATACCACCGTAGTATCGGTATAACTGATTTCCAGACGGCTGGTACCGTCCGAGATGTTGATAAGGTCCTGCGTTACGACAGAGGATATGAAGTTGTTGGCGGCAGGAGCTTCCGCAGCCTCTTCCGGAGTAGCATAGCCGTCACTTGAGCAGGAAACGATAGTTGCCGAATAAACGAAATTTCTGATGATATTGTAATAGGTCATAAGACCTGCCGCCGCTGACTCCACGAAATCTATCTTGTAGTACGTGTCGGCAGAACTGCCGGAATAATGGCCTTTCACAATGATGGCAGTATTTGTATTATCCTCAGAGAAAGGGCGTTCGTACATATACTGGTCATCCGTTCCAAAGGTAAGGGCGGAAGCGTCCGTTTGGACTATATTCACTGATGCTGGAAGATATCCCGTGAAACCGGAGGTGGAAGTCCCGTCGAAAGATTTGGTCAGTTCGGCATAAGTACGGCTCACCCAAGGATTCAACGCGTATGCATCAGATTCGGTATCAGATGTCTCGTAAACTGCAAAGGAGTTCTGCGACATCACGCAAGGTGCAACACAACCCCTGTCAGGGACATTCCACAGGGCATATCCTGTCATCGTGAAGTTGGAATTCTCCGCCACCTCTACGTGAATCTTGGCAAAATTCCGGACAAGAGGAATCTTCTTGATTTTCGCAAGATCAGACTCAGGCATAGATGAAATGTCATCAGGAATACCGTGGTCCAGCACAATTCTCTGCCAATAAGCATCCTGACCGTCTGACACAGTAAGGCTGCGCAAAACATAGTATTCGGATCCATAGGAAACAGGATTGGCATCGAAGTCGTAATTCGCGACCAAATGCAGGATTCGTCTTGCAGGAGAAGACTGAAGTTTCACGCTGAATTTATATTCCGTATTCTGATCTGTAGAGAACGTTCCGGGTTCTAGCGGCTCAGCCTGCTGAGACTCAATAAAAAAGCCCTGGTCGTCGAATACAAGAACCCAAAGTGAATTGATGGCTTCTGAAGAGAATGAACGGGTCAGCATTTGGTTAGCCTCAGGAACACTTACAGAGAACTGCAACCCATCGGATACCTTTGCCGGATGTTCAACGCGCAAACTGTCATTGCAGCCGACAACCGCAAGCAAAGCAACTATCAATATGACAATCTTTCTGTTCATTCGTCTTAGAAATTGTATCTAATTAAACCCAAACGCTCGTCGCTATCTCTGCCTGTCTCCCCAAGTAAACGTGGATTTGTCGCACTTGTCATTCCAATACCATTCGTCGTACACACAACGGACATAGGAGCTGGAAGTGGTCGTTATTGGAGAATCGTAATTTACAGATGGTCTATATGCTCTTTCATCACCGCCCCAATAATATGACGATGTTGAAAGCAACTCAGGGATTTTCTCATCTGAAGCAAGTTTAACCATATACCAAATCTCAGCCTGAGTAGGCACACGCCAACGTCCGGCAGGATAGCCATCCTCCTGATAGGTCGCACAACGCTTGACAGCATCATTAAATGAGATAGCATAAGTAACGCCATACGAAGATGCAATACGGAATGCAGGGGCAATCATATTTGCCTGACTTGCTGTTTTCAACGTCGGATAATAATAACTCAAATATCTATTCCCTGTTCCATCTATAGAAGGTGCGCTAACCCGCCCGCCTGATCCCCAGCCACTAAAAGACGGATTTGAAACAGTTTCGGAGCGAGGGTCCCCTATTGTAAACGGTGTATTGGACGGAAGCGCACTTACTGTAACCAAATATCGGTAAGGGTCTTTATTACCTCCATTATGAGACACGTTATACCACGTAGATGAATAATTAGAACTATAATTACCATTTACGAACACGTAACCGTGATTATCATAATTTGTCCAACTTGGCCACCGTCCTCCTGCAGAACCACTACATCCGTCATCAATATGACTTGTATTACAGTCCGAATTCAATTCAGCCTGCACATAGAGGGCAGGATTCTGTACAACAGTTATCGTCTCATAAAAACTTGCGTTATCGGTATGCTGAATCGTGAATGTAAGCGTATAAGGAGACACATCGTAATCCTGAGAATAATCATTTACAAGATTATGTGTGAAAACAACGGCAGTATTATCTTCGTTTATCTTAAGTGTATAAGACGAAGACGATACTGACGCCTCGACAGGCTGATATCCGCTGTTTGGTTTCAAACGCGTATAAGTCAACGAACTGCTTACGACCTTGACTGGATGCGATGTATAAAACGGCACACTGAGTGTGCTGACGTTATTCATCACGTATTCGTTCTGATCGACCATAAGGTAACGGTAACGCAGAAGATCGGCGTTGGTCTTCACATCTTCATTTCCCCACGGGAGAATCATATACGACGGCGTTATGACAGTCGGATTGTCCGGATCACCGCTTCCCAAGATGCTGACGGAAAGTTTCACCTTATACCACGCATTTCTCTGCAACTTCTTGTCGATGGAATTGAACGGCACAGCATAATAGCAAGTGAAATAGCGGTCATAGCCAGTACCTTCCGAGTTGCCATGCCTCCACGGAACAGAAAGCAGAAAGTAAGGGGCGGTGTCGCCGTCGGCCGAAGACCAGTCGCACGGATAAGACCAGAACGGCATTTCGTGTGTCCAGCCTTGAGAAATCCCGCCTTCAGAATATGCGGTAAGCTTACGCAGTTTGCCGGAATACTTGTAACTGTCAGAAGCACGCTCATCAAGCGGCATCAGCCCGTCAATATAGCCTTTGTTGAAGCCACCGATGAAAGCGACGTGCATATTTTCAGTATCAGGAGCCCAGTTCTTGTCCTCGACATCCTCATTGTCAACCTTTGTCACATAGAATGTCGCTTTGGATGCTGACCTGTAAAGTTTTATATCATCACCGGAAATCGTGCGGCTGTCATCGTACCTTGCCAAAGTGCCCTCGCCTGCCATCACGAAAGAGTCCTGAGCCTTTGCATAAGGATCTTCAGTCAATGTCGGCCCGAACTCGGCTGTCACCGCAACCGATTTGATCTGATTCACGGTCGGATATTCATAAGGAATCTCGCCTACGCCGTCAACATTGGCGACTGCATACACACGACAACTTTTCAAGGATGTGAACAATTTGCCGACCAGGCTTCTGCTTACAGTGAAGTTCACTGATACTTTGCCGGTAGCAGGATCTTCGGTCAGTCCGTTTGTACCGCCTGTAACTGCACCAGTATTACTCATTGACGCCCAACCTGATTCCGGCCATACATAAACTGCCGCAACATCATCGCCGGAACTTGCTGAGTTATAGAAATACAGTCTGAAATTGCTGATGACATTCTCATTCCAAGCATCGCTGCCATATTCCGTTGCTTTAGTCGAAACTCCGACAGTACCAGGAGAAAGCACCAGGGATACACGTGCATCCTCCCCAGACCAGTCATCCGCATTTTCATTCACACAAGCGCAAAGACCGGACATCAGAGATACCGCAAGAAGTATTTTCAACCAACTCTTTCTCATTTCTTCCATCATACTGTCAGCCAAACATTCATCAGTCTTTTACAAGCACATACGGACCTCCGAGCACATCCGAAGTGGACAGATTCACATTTCCGTAAGAAGCGTAAATCACCATTTTCGCCGAGCCCGTTGTGGTCGGGTCCTGTACTATGTTGAGAGTAACGGCATTACCGTCAACAGAACCGGTAGCATAATCGTGTTTCGTACCGTCCGCCCACTGGAACTTGAAGTGGTTCAAGTCACCTTTCTTCTCCTCATAGATCGCATACCAGGTAGCGCCAAGCGGAGTATCAATAGTAAACGTACAAGTAAGGTCTCCGGCAGTTCTGGCGATTACCCTCTTGTCCACCAAAGTATGGTTTTCGTCAGTCCAGACGATCGGCTGGGATACGCTGACTGTTTTCTTGTAATCATAGTCAAACACACTGACATCCCACGGCTGGGCTACAAGATTGAGTGAAAGTTCATAGGACCCGATACTGTTAATCGTGTAGCTGTATATGTGATTACGGAGCAGATTGAACCGCTTTCCGTTGTCAGTTCCAAGCGAATAATCGCGGAAATCCAGAGTATATGTCTTGTCAATACCGTCAAACTTCAGTTCTATGCTTGAACAATCACTTCGCTTTTCACCCTCATCGTCCTTATTCCTATATTCCGGCACGTAAATCGTCCAAGTCTTGCCGTCTGCGCTTGACGTGAACGTCAGATCATCATCTGCGGAATCGTTGTCGGAAGCACCTCCGTAAAGATGCACAGAATGGTCAAATGTCCAATTGTTAGTGCTCTCATACATATCGAGAGGAGCGCAGGCTCCGTTAGGATTGTATTTCTTGAGCTTGACTGATGTCAATGTCTCCTTCACTGCCGAGTTGACTTTGACTACAACCTTGGACATCGCACGCAGAAGATCTATCTGACCGAGATCCGTGGCGATATTCTCGCGGAAAGTCAGAGCATTCGCAAATGTCTTGACACCATACATCGGTATCAGAGAGGTGCTAGAAGGCACGAACGGCGAATCCGAAGTTCCGGTGTAGCTGTACATCGCCCAGTCAGACTTGCAAACATCCTCTATAGTCGTCTTGCCGGCTTCGAGACCGCTAGGGCTGCCTGGCCAGTTTGCAAGTATCACTACCTTGAATCCGTTTGTCGGAGGATCATTCACAGGGCCACGGAGAATCCATTCCTGCGGATATTTGCCCGAGCCAGCAGGAATCACCTCGCTAGGAGTGAACTGGAACATAAATTTATCCGAGGTGTCAAAGAAGAGCACTGACAAGTGGTCAGCAACATCTATATAATTCTCATAGCCAATCCCTTCCTCGTCAGTTTCGACAATAGACTTGGTCGCGGCACTCCCGTTAGTGGAAATCCGCAGAGTCAGCAATGACGGCACTCCATCCGGACAAACCTCCACGCCAGCAGATTTACGCGAGCAGGAAGACGCCGCCGAAATGACAGCCATCAAAACTAAAATATGACACCAAATCTTGTTCACTTCAACTTTTTCTACAAATCCTCGTTCTGGAGCACTAGCTTCCAGGAATTAATGTACACGTACTGGCTGATCCAGCTGTCGTCATCATCGAGGAAGAATATCATATCATACTCCCCCTGTCTGTCAAGGAAGTCCTGGTCATCCATATTGCTGTGTTTCTGTCCTTTGAACAGCAAAGCGTAATCAATCAGAGGGACTGACAACACAATCTTGCCACCTATTCTCTCGCTCACGTTGAGCCTAGCTCCCTTTCTATGGTCAAGCAGAAGACGTCCGACATTAAGTTCGGCGCAGAGGACATCCGTTTCGATTTCGGTTTTCGTTTCCGCATTCCCAACTGACATTCCTCCGGCAAACGATACCGACGTAGTGTTTACATCAACCGTAGCCTTGCCGTAAGTCACTGACCAGGCGTGATAGTTTATCTTGTCATCATGCATCAGACTGTTGTCCCAATTCATTTTTCCGTTGTCATCGGTGACATAGAAATCGAACTTGTCCTTCTTGAGCGGTTCTCCGGAAGTATGCTGAAGGAACACCTTGATATCCTTAGTGTCTTTCATCAGCGATACAGTAACCTCCTGAGCCTTCTGAGCGGAACGAAACTCAACATTCTCCTTATAGCCGTAATACAGGTCATCAAGACGGCTGTCTACATAAGATTTGCCGTCATTGTCTTTCTTCCTGTTCAGCGTGCAGGTCAGTCCGTTTTTCACATCGGAATCAGCAATCGAGAACGACTTGTATTCGTCAGCGTCACACCAGGCAAGAAGGTCATATTTACCCGGAGCCGCATCGACTTCCATATAATATCCCTCCTCCGCCAGTTTTTCTCCCTTTTCGGACTTTGTCAAAACGACCTTACCGCTGTTGTGGTCAATGACATACAGGGTCACCGCCTTCACTTCGTGGGCAAAAGCATCTGCGTGAAGCATATTCATATCATAACGGAATTTCACGCGATACTGCGAAACGCATTCGTCATTGTCATATATGAATCCTCGGCACGACGTTACCATCCCACAAGCAAATGCTGCAGAGATAAATACGACCAATATTTTTCTCATTCGTGACCACATAGTCCTGAACACTTTTTAGTTTTTCTTGCGACTGCCGGAAGTAATCAGCCTCCGGCAACCATATAATCTGTAAATCCTAGAGATCCACGTTCTGGTTAACAACCTTCCAAGAGAGGATGTTGACCTGAGCACCCACATAGAACTTCTTGGTAGTGTTGTCGTTAGGAACAATCTCCTCTGCCGGGTCAAACACAGCCACACCGAGGTTCTTGATGCTGTTGATGGTGACATTGTACCAGTGGTTACGAACTACACCATAATCAGCCTCTTTGAATGAGCGGTCAGCAAGATTGCCTTCGTTGCGAAGGTGCTCGACAGGGATGTTGTAGTACATCATACCGTCCTTATAATAAGAGCATTCGGTAAGAGACCTTTCCCAAGCGGCGTTCAATGCCTCAAGAGATACTTCGGTATATTCTCCACCGGCGCTCTTGAGATAATATTTGTATCCTTCTGGTGCTTCTGTGAACTGTACGTAAACGATACCGTCTCCTGCATTCTTGACATCTATATTATCTGTTGTTGCCTTTGCATATTCTACAGTAGTCTCGCCTGCGTTATTGGAAAGCCAAGGAATATATTTGGCAGCATCCAAAAGCTCATATTTTGCGAGAACACGGGTCTTGTAACCTTCAAGCGTCCAGAGATTGTTCTCGTAGTTGACGAGCTGAACCGGCTTAGCGTCTTCGTCAATAACGGTGGCCTTCACCAGAATGCTCGTTACGATAGAAGAAACATTACCGCTGAGGATTCCTTCGGTATTGGTATTTTCACGGCAATAAGCGTTCTTATCCAAAGCGACCTTGCAGTCATCGTACTTGATGTAATCGAGAGTTGCCTTACTTGGATCGTAATTCTTATCTTCTTCAGAATTAAGAAAACTGTCAGGATATACACCGCCACCGTAGTTCGGAGACGCAGCCCAATAGCTTCTGTGGTTAGCTACATCATTCCAAGTGAATGAACCGAGCGTCCAAGAAGGATTTATGTTCTTGTAGATATAAGATTCTTTCTGAGTAGCGTTCAGGCCCCACGCGGAAATCTTGGTGTAAAGTGTTTTATCTTCACCGTTCACCTTAAACTCACCAATTTTGATTTTGTCAGCATCAAGGGAAGAAGCCAAACCGAGTTTAACCTTTGCAGCAAGACGCTCAACGTAAGCCACAGCACAAGAACTGCCTGTAGCAGCCTGAGCCTCAGCCTCTGTATCCATAAACATAGAATCATTGAGTTTCGTGCAGAAATATCCGGAGAGCTTGTCACCATTGCTGTATGTTGAACTGGTCATCACGAAATTGGTCCAGTCAAGTCCGTTTCCTGGAGTTGCGAGATCAGTAACAACCTTAGCCTGAGCCTGGGCAAGTGTCAAACCGTCCAATGAAGATGCGAATGAATTGCCGTTAAGAATTACGCTCATATAAGTCGGTGAACTCTTTGCTGTAAGTCCTTTGAGGATAACAACTCCTTTTCCAACCCACTCGACATTATCATCTGCAGTGCCGTGATCCTTGCCAGTACCTTCAATACTCTGGCTTACGTGAGAGAAGAAGACACCATCCTCTTTGTAGAAGAAGAAATCAGCACTCTTCACAGCATTCTCATCGGCTGTACCATAGTAGAAATGGTCACCGGCCGTAGCCTTAGTAGAAGGAGTCTCAGAGTCTGCGCAAACCACAGACACAGCAAGATATGCCTCGTCCTTGCTTGCCGGAGCAGGTGTCTCGTTGACTGTCTCCTTGTTGCAGGAAACGAGCGCAGCGAGCGCAAGACCTGCAATGAACAATTTGTTTGAATTCATAGTATAATTGATTTGTTAATTTTTTGTCTGCCTTTATATCAACCTATTACTTCAGCAACATTTCCAGATTTTCCTGAGCGGCCTGAAGATGAGAGGCTTCGCGGAAAAGTTCCACCGCAGCATCCTTGTCCCCGTTCTTCGCGGCATATACTCCTCTCGCGTTCTTCGCTTCATCGCTGTCTCCAGCATTCGCAAGATACTTGGATGCCAACTTCATATCGTTCTTCTCGAGAGCAATGCAGGCGGCGTTCACATTCGCAGGTTCACTCTCCGGGAACATTCTCACAGCAGTCTCGAATACCTCATTATACTCTTCACTACCCTCCTGATAGGTGTCTGCAACCGCATACATCTCATTGAGAGAGAGTTTCTGCGGACGTTCGCGGAGAATTCTTTTTGCCTCCTCGAGATTGAAATTGCGGACGTCGTATGTAACCGAATAGTCAGTACGGCGGAGTGACGGATATATGACAGGTATCACGACTTTACGGTAGAATGTTGTGTATCTCATCATTATCGTCCAGTCCTTCTCGTCAGGCGTCATATTCTCATCGTCAATAATCTTGAGAATAGCAGAGCGCGCCCCACAGTCGCAGGTATCCATATATTCACGGAATCCGTCCCAGTCCTCAGGAGTGGAATCAGACGAGAAAATGCTCTTGTCCAATGCTCTGTAATACGACTCAAGATATTTTTCCAAAGCTAGAGTACGGTTCTTCGCCAAGTCTGCATTGTGGGAAAACGGGCCGTCCGGTGAAGCATATCCGTGGAGAGAGATTCCAGTGAGCTTTACGTCCTCGTCATTGCGGACAAGATCGATTGTCTGACGGATTTTCTCGAGTTCAGCGGAGTTGTTACCGAAATCCGGTCTGATATAATATTTGTCAACTTCGAAATTCAATCGCGCAGAACCTGACTCAGCGCGCTGCTTGACTTCCTCGGGTGCCGGCTTGGCATAAGCGAATTTCCAAGGCAGGTCGGCAATGTTTGTCTCAGGCTCCGGTTCCGGCTCAACCTGAGGTTCAGCGCCATTGTCTATGCCTTCGGATTTGACTGCATCGCCATCCTCAGGAGAAAGTTTCTGGGCACAACCGCAATCCTGCTTTACGATTTCGAGCCAGGAGTTTTTCATCCAAGGCTGGAAATCACAGGAATAAGAATAATGCTCAATCTGCTCTGTTCCGTTATGGCGGCGACACACCAAAGCAGGGCTGTCAGTCGCTGTTTTTTCATTTCTCTGCCAATAGAGGTCGCGGAGTCTTCCGTAAATTTCGATGGCAGGAAGTGAAAGCGTATCCGTTGCGGACACTATTTTAGGAATGAATACCAATCCTTTATTGCCGGACAGCGTAAGATTGGTCATATCCAGATCGAAATCCACGCTTACCCCATCAGTGTTTTTCTGAAAATGCACATTCTGCGCTTCCACCTGACCGTCAGCCAAAGTCTGTGCAAACATCGGCATCATCGAAATGACAGACGCAACAAAAACCAAAATAATCTTTTTCATCATATCGCTTGTCATTAGAAAGGAAACACCAGACTGATGGCTGCCTTTGTCGGCGCAACCTTGAATTTCTCATTCTCCCCCACTTTGCTTCCGCATACAGGACAGTCAAATTTATCGAACTCCGTATAAATCACGCCCATTCCGAGTTCAAACTCGATATTGAAATGCTTTGCAAGCGCCCAGTCATAACCATAAGCGACACCGGCTCCAACTGCCCAGCCCTCGTAACGGTATTTTTTCAGCTTGGAGAAATCGTATTTGAATTTGAAATCTGTCGGGAGATTGCCCACATTGTATTGTGCACCGAGAACGTGAAATGCAAGGAAACTGCGCATAAACTTGTTGCAGAACCACCAGCGAACCTCCGGCTGAACGAGCCAATGCTTCCACTTCCTGTTGTCTGAGAAATTCCACGCGTTCAGATTGCCAGAAATGTCGAGTGTCCACTTCGGCGCGAGAGCAACTTCTACACCTGCATTGACTGTGGCTGTAGCATCATAAAGGAGATTGGTCTTCAATGCGACGTTCTGTGCATTGAGAGAATGTGATGCGCAAAATAAAAGAACAATAATCGGGATTATATACAAAACCCCAATCTTGGGTTTACCAACATTAACAACTACCATATAGCCTTATCACCTTTATTAGAGGACTTCCGACTCAAGGAAGCGGTATAATTATACGCTTCTCAAAAATTCGAGCGCGAAAATAGCACTATTTTCCGAATAATCAATATTGTCGGCTTAAAATAATAAAGATAAGTCGTTTAACGATTTAGAGCCCTTTTTAGCGCCCCTTCCGACGCCATTACTCATCTTATCATCACTCACGACCCTCTCCGCAGTTCATTCATTTTTAGTCAATATGCAAAAATCCCTCGTATCACTGCGGGAGGAGATACGAGGGATTAGAGTATCTGTAATAGGAGCCGTTAATTGACACGGATATCGCGGACGCAACGTACGTAGCCCGGCGCCTCTCCACCACCGACTGTTACATTTCCGCCGTTGACAACAAATCCTTTCTTATAGGTATCGTGGACTGTTGTTCCGTATGGACCGAACGACCAATAGGTTCGGGACATAGTGTTTTTCGATTCCGAAGCCGGCAGATAATACTTCATCACAGCCGCCTCTATCTGGCTCGGAGTACGATAACCTTCAGGACAATACGGATTTCCTGTACCAGCAGCCACGCCTGCCGTCACTGCTGTATTATAAGCTTCAAAAAGCCCTGATACAGACTGGGGACTTCCAGGATATGTCTGGAATTTCTTGTAAAGTCTGTTCTCAAGAGAACGCTCGTCAGAGAAAATAAGTTCCTTGGATGTATAGTAACGTAGAGCCTGTGCATTCAGATGGGTAGCAGTAAACACATAATAAGTGTTGTTGTCCGAATCGGTCCTGGTCTCAGTCTGAATATAGTCGTCGAAGACCTTGTCAATGTCATAAGTCTCGTCTGAATTTCCATCAATAAATCCAAGATTGCGGACGCAACGGACTGTAGTACCCTGAAGATCTCCCCAAGTATGGTACGTACGGCTCGTCGAGATTCCCTCTTCTGCCCAGACCATAGTAGGGTCATTACTATTTCTGATTCGAGCACCGCCACTCCAAGTGCCATCAGACCTGGAGTCATCAGCAAAAATACTTGTCGAAGACACAACGTGCTGCTGCCAATCAGAGTTCGTCGACGAAGCCTTCTTCTCAGGAGATTTGTTGTAGAGTTTTGTATTTGAATCCAGAAGTCCGTCTCCGACGAACATACCGATAAGCTGATTCACTGATGCCAGATACCACCGAACCTCGTCTCGATCAATTTTGCCGTTACCGTTATTGTCACGGTTTCGGGTCATACAAGAGTAACGCATATACTGGTAATCACTCTTCAGTTGCGGAGTATCATTGCCAACCTCATAATCCATAAACGTACTCCATTCGACCCCAGTAGTAAAGGTATTGTCAGATGCGCTTTTCGGACTCAATCCCCATTCCTTGCAAGTATTGAACAAGCCGTTGATATTGCTGGTATTACCTCTATTCTCATAAGTGCCAGAGGTGGTACTCCAATACGACCAGTTTCCGTCATACTCATCAGTCCTCTCCACGCCCCAGGCAGTCTGCAAATCCGTATATGACGGATCCGTGTTGTACACGCACTGTATGGAGTGCTGCTGAATAGTAGTTACCGAGCCAGTGCTGCTTGATTCCAAATCCTTGCTCTTCTCCGAATTACAGAGGATATGGAGTTTCCTGTCCTCCTGGTTCACGAACTTCTTCCACAAATCAGAAGATTTCTGCTGCGTGAGAGGATTCTCCGTATAGTAATATTCGTCCACAAACACTGTGAAGCAGATATTCGGCTCCGTCATATCGGTAGAACTCTTGTGGTCGAAATCACTCGTTTCCCTGTTCTCTATGAACTTGTGCACCTGATTCTTCATATATGCCACCAAGTCCTTGATATCCATAGAACCGTCATTGTGATAACCTGCCAGTCCCTCCGTGCCGTCATCCTCAGCATTCTCAGACGCTGTCCTTTTGGTATCATAAGTCTTGAACCCACGCGGAGTATATTTTCTGCGCTTTTTCGTATAATAATTACCGTCCGAATCCTGTTTATTCAGTCTGAAACGAACCCACTTGTAATCAAGGCCTTCAGTAATGTCAATACCGCCCTCATTCTTCGGCTCACCCTCACCGAAAGGGGTCTTTACAGCCCAAGTCAACTCATCCACGATACAGTTGTCGCTTGTCACGTTTCCATTCTGGAAAAAATTGGAAAGATGGAAATTGATCACTTTGGACACATAGTGGCAGTCACAAAGAGCAATGGTTTCCTTGGCGATTGAAATCTGTCCGCTTGCGCCAGGCTGTTTTTCCACAACTTCAGACGCTTCCCCTTTGCTGGACTCAACCTCCACACGAATGCTGTTCACGGAGTTCACAGTCACCGTGTAGGTATATGAAGTATTCCTTTCAGTATTGAAATTGTCGAATCCGCTGTAAGTATCATTACCATCTCCCTGATTGTCATCGGAATTGTCGATTGAAGCGCTCCAGTTACCCAAATGAATGATATACTGGACATCACCGCCAAGCACCTGACCGGCTGAATCATTCTTGAGATCCATCTCTACATATCCGGTCACCACGACATAAGTCGAAAAGTCATTGGCATACTCGAACAAACGCATATCTCTGCTGTATTCTACTCCGTCAAGTGAATATGAGACATCACAGCTTTGATTCAATCCAGCGGAAGTCTTCAGCTGACGGCTACGGTCCTGATATGCAGTCAAGGTCTTCTTAGGAACCTGACGGTTCTCAAGCATATAGAATGAAAATTCAGACCTGCCCGTAGATGGAAAATCTTCGAAATTCACGAAATCCGTGTCAAAGAAATCCTTGGCGTATGTGGAATAATCAGAGGAAGATGTGGTTGGAGGAACAGAGACATAATCGTGTCCCCTCTCTTCCGTGATTCCTCGTGCGGCATAACTGAAAAGATATGCAGTCCTAGGCACGTTGACCACCTTCCACTGCTTTGCTTCGAATGACTTGATCACCTGTCCCTTCTCATCCGGACGAGTTCCGGTTTTGAAGATGAAACGTATCTTCGAATCAATTCGCTTGAGCATCATCTTGTCGGTAATGACCGTCTTTGTGACGTCAGTGGAATTATTCGTGCCACTGTTCGCGATGCTGACACCGGACAGTTTGCCGGTCATTGGGAAATAACCGTTTCTGTTGACAATTCTCTGGTTCAGATACACATTGAAGTTCTTCAAATCATCTTCATTGTGGATAGATGCGGACAACAGGTCTGAAGACACCCTGACCATATCGGCATCAAGGTTTGCGACCATATATACCTTCATATTGTCTCCCGCAGATGTCTTTACCAACACGCTTCCGGCAGTCGTTTCACCGTCTGCTGTGGCATTGCTCACCCACCAGCAGTTGTCAGTCGCAGCTGTGACTGCATCTTTTGTAGTCATCTGATTCGACGAATCGAAATATACACCGGCCGCCTTGTTTCCGTTTGAATCGAACACAAAGACGTAGAAGTTGAATATCTGGCTCTCATTCTTCTCGCTCAATGTAGCCTTGGTAATGACCACATCATTCTCCTTTGGCCCGAAATTCAACTGAAGCAGCCCTTCTCCAGTCGCTCCGCCTGACTTTCTCTCCGACAACTCCTCCTTAACGCAAGAGACAGAGGCCAAAACCAGCACTATATATGTCAGTATATGTAATATCCTTTTCATATTCGAAATCAATCAAATGTCGTCTCACTTTCCTTCGAGCTCCAGCCCTCCACCTCGAAATCAAACTGCGCAAGTTCACGGTTATAGAAGATGTTGACCGTTACAGTAACGTGCTCATTTCTGCTGATTCTGGTCAATTTCTGGGAATTACCGTATCGGTCGATATAGGTTATAGGACGCTTCACAAGCGGAATATCGTAATCGGAATTCACGAAATAAGCCACACTACTACTACTACTACGCCTTATGTTCCATTTTGTCACATCATCGCTCTCCTTACCGGTCGTGCCGATGACACCGGTAACATTCTCATAAGTAAGGGAATATCCTTCCGAATTCTTGAATGAGAACTTGTCCGAAGAACTGGAAATCGTGAAGACCGTTGCGTCAGTTTCTTTCTCAGACAAACTTGCAGTCGCGCCATTCAAAGTAATATATTCACCTGTCACGTGATTCCTCAGAGTTGCACTGCTTGCATCTGAGATTTCCCACAAGTAATACTCGAAATCACTGTGTTTCAGCAATTCATCATCTGAAGTGAATGAATGTACAGTGAGTTTGTCATCAGCATTGTCAACACCGACATAATAAGTGTCCGAAGCAGCAGAACGGATCAGGAACAGACCTGAAGCATCTCCGGCAGCAGTTATATTGTCTGAAATATCATATTGGTTCTTGTAAGCGACTTTTATATCGTCATATATCGCAGACAGGTCATACAAAGCACCGAAAAGTTGAAATGACATTCCGTTAGTCGAGTTCGATTCGGGAGTCTCGTAAAGATAAGTTGTATATACTTCCGAGGCTTTGTTAGGATCAATTACAATAATATTGTCATTATCAGCGATATCCTTGAACGCCACTGTGTCTGCAGAAGACGGAATCGAGTGGTCAGCCGGATCAAAAAGATATCCCACGGTAGGATTCATCTTGGACAGTCCAACATTGGCAATCGCCACAGTGCGGTCTGATATGTTATTACGGAACTGGAATGACAACTTTCCCACACAACGAAGCAGATGAGCCGAAACATAATTCTCGCCGGCAGTAATAGAAACATCCTGCGCAATAGAGCAAGGCATTCCAGTCTCATCGCTGAACGACGGAGCCGTTCCGGAACTGATTTCAGGAAGTAGCTTCTGCGTAAAGTTATTGTCTATTATCTTGCCCTCAGTATAGTCCGCATCCAAATCAGTGCAGTTGGCAAGAACATAAAGCCTATAGTCACCTCTCTGGATATTCTCTATAAGCACCTCGTGACTTGAAGACACCTCAGTAAAGCTGACTGATTTGAATGCCATAACAGAAGCGTCGCTTTGGCTTACCAACCACAGGCTGAGGGTTTTCATAACATCACCTTCACTCGCCGACACCTTAGTCTTGGGATTGTCTACCGCAATATGCAGATTGCCCATTCCACGCAACGGGTCAGAGCCTGAAGACTGCTTTTCCTTGTTGCAGGAGACTGCAAGAAAAGCAGCAAGGCAAATCAATATATGTATGAATTTTCTGTTACTCATCTCACTAAAGCACTATGTCAATATTTGACTGAATCTCATCCCAATCCGCAATATCCACAGTCACAAGCACCTGCGTACCGTGAAGAATGAGAGTATATGTGTATATCTTTCCCGGTTCAAGAGTCCGCTGCGGAAGTTTGACCTTATGCAACGCAGAGCCACCGCTTACAGTGTAGAAATTCACATAAGTGTCACCCACTTCGGAAGAAATGGTCTGCGGCACAATCAGCGCAGCTCCGTCAGTTGAGACATTACCGGAAGCGTCAGTTGTCTGGGTGAAATATATCGGCGCCACACCTTTGTATCCTTCGACTCCGAATTCCTTGCTGCCGGTCCATTCGTGCATAGGAATGGAACTCTCGAATGTATTCTCGCTAGTTACCCAACTGATATTGTCAGGGTCAGTAGCAGTCGTCGTAAGACCGTAGAACAGCTGTCCGGAAGGATATATACCTGTAATATAGAAATGGGTGACGGCATCCGAAACAGTCTCCGGATTAGCCATTGCATCCTTGAACTTGAGCCTGAAACGTAATCCTGCAAGCAGATGCTTGAAGTTCATTGTAACTCTTCCGATGCCTTCAGAAACCGGATACCTTGTCGAATAAGCGCCCAAGAGGTCTTCAGTGTGATTCACGATGGAATAATCCACTGAAATCAGATTGGCGTTTGACTGCGCCTTGACTTCCGAAGAATAAGGCCATACCGCACGGAATCTGTAATGCATCGCTCTCTGCCACTTCTGTTTAGGGCTATATGTCCAGTTGTCGTCTGACCATTCCACCTTCTGCATTCCTGAACTTTCGAATACTGAAGCAAAATTGGAGTTATCGTCCATTGACTTATAACCGAAGATTCCGAATGGCTCAGCCTGAAGCTCCTCATTAGTATTGACAAGACTTTCTGTCCCCACCTTGGTCTGCGGAGAGTAAGAAACATCCGAAGAAGTGCTTGTCTTGGAAGCACTACCGCTAAATGAGATATATTCACTTTCGTCCACAGGCGAAGTCTCCGACTTATTGCATCCGGACAAAGACACCATCACCGCCGGCACTAGAACTGCCGCCAGTAAAGCATCGTGAAACAATCTATCTATATTTCTGCAGACTATCATAACGAATTTTCTGTTACACAAGAGTCAATCGTAAGTGCCAGATTCTGAGACACCTTGAAAGTATAAATGCGCTTCTTTCCGACAGCCCATTTCATTGTCCTGTCTATCTCAACGTCAACATCCTTAATCTCTCCGCCGGTACCGGAATCGAAACTGTACTGAAGCGTAATCGTCGGCTTCAGTTTCTGCGGAATCATTGTCAAAACAGTACCAAGAGGCTTTGCATCTTCACCAAGCACTACATTTCCATCAAAAACAGTGACATCTTTCCTGTCACCGGTTATTGTCCATTCAGGCTCAGGCAGCGAATGAAAATCACCTTCCGTACCGACATCGCTCAAAGTGAGTTTTGTCACAGTCAGTTTAATATCATCTGAAGCTACCGATTTTGCCCAAAACTCGACTTCACACAGCGCATTGCTGAATGCGATACCTGTAGCGACATCAGCGACCGGCTTGCGCACATCGCAAAGTGTAGCGAACTCGACTGTCGGCTGAGACGATTCGAGAGGGTTTTCAGCCTTGAATCCTGATATCGTAATGCCATTGTCTCTGCTGAAAGTGACATTCGCATCAGCCGGAGCTACGGCAAAGAAACTCATTCTAGAATTCTTGTCGCACCACATATAGTCGGACGCACTTTTCCAGTAACCACCGGAACAAGAGAACGTCTCTCCTTCAAAAACTGCAGAAGCCTTTCCGAAATCATCGTTCCAGTTTTTCTTTTCCGGCAAAGTATAGCCCCAAACCTTGAAAGAGACCGAATCCGCGATTCCACGAGCGCCGGACTTGGTGCTTTCCGCTCTCAGAGCCTTGAATGTAATAACTCTCTCAGCATCGTAGTTCTGGACCTTATCAATACACGAAACCGCGGTCACAGCCACTGCAACTGCGACAAATACTGTCATATATGATAATATCCTTTTCACTCTTCCTTAAGATTTATCTATTGCCCGGCATTCACCGGAACTGTACTCATCTATGAAACAATACCTATATTTATATCCTCACCACTATCGTAATTCCAATCACCAGCATTGGCGTCAAACTCAATGTAACTGTCCTCCTCTCCGATAGTTATGAGATAAGTGATATACTTTCCTACATTCCACGCCGAAATGCCGGAAGCCGTGTCATTGTACAACTGGGCGGCCAAAGTCTTCTCCTCACCGTTGGCATCAGTGCAGGTAATCGAGATTATCGGCCTGCTTGTCCTGCCGTCCTCGGTCATATACTGCGGAAGCATCATTGTCTCCGGGAAAATCACCGCATTGCTTCCATAAACGACTTCAACTTCCGTATCCGGGGTATATGTGTAATCCTTAGCTTCTGAATGAGTTGCCCATTTATCAGTCAAGAAACTGCCTTCTGTATACACATTTGAAATCGTAACCGACTTAATTTTCCAGGTAGATTCAGACTCGGTCTGCTCTTTCGCCAAAGTAGCTATCACTCTTACTTTGCAGAGTTTATGGCCGAAATTGACAGGCGCCCCGGCAACTGTTTTCGCGCAATCAGTGGTCTGTGCAAGCAATATGTCCACACAACCATCATCAGTACTGCCACAACCGTAACCCACAGTATTCTGCATAGTCCAACTGCTAATGCTGAAGCCGGAAGTGTTGCTCACAGAAAGTCCCTTACCCTTGAGATTGAACGGTGACCAGGAATAAAATGTCAGAGTCCCGACCTGTGGCCACCAATAAATCTGACCGCTTGCCCAGGCTTTCCAGACCGAACTTTGACAGGAGATTTCTTCCTCGCCAATATAAGAGACAGCTGAAGAAGCATCTGCAGACCAACTCTTGCCTGAAGGCAGATACCAGGCACAAGTGCCGAACGTCTCATCTTCCGGGAATTTTGACACTGTGACTGACTTAGTCTGAGTCTTTACCGGAATCAGACAGAACTTAAGCTGAGTATTCTGCTTGTCAGCACCCTGCGACAGTTCATTTTTCACGCAGGAAGAACACAAAATACCCGCCGCCATCACAAAGGCTGACATTGCCTTGGTCATAGCAGAGCTCACCGCTTTCAGACTCACGTCGCGTCTTGATATTATGCCGTTTCTTCCCATTTTTAACTATTATTTTCATTTGCGTCCGCTGTCAACTTCCACTCATTTTCTCTATCGCACCTCTGGCTCGAACCCTCAGAGTTGACCGCTTTGTGCCTCGTGAAAGTTAAGAACTTTCACTCCTGGAACCTCCGGGAGGTATCACCCTCCACGGAGATTTATAATTTTTGTCGCCTAATCAATGGCGGATAATTGACTACGAAACAGTAATCGCACTTGAATTGGTATTATCCCAATCCTCAACAGCAGGATCCCAAGTAATCTCGTCGAGAGAGAATGTCAGGTTAACTGTGTACTTCTTGCCCATTTCCCAATTGTTTGGGAATACAGTCTTCAGCGGAGCTGTGAATTCGCAATTCTCGACAACCTCGCCATCACCTACAGTAGTAGTAATGGTATATTTAACATGAATCTTGGCGTCGGCATTATCTGCAAATGACTGAGGCATATAAATCACAACATTCTCACTTGCAACATCAGATTTAGTTGTAGTGATTACCTGTGTTGCACCCGTTGTTGCAGGAGTATATACTTCTGAAACCTTAGTACCGCTAGGCAACCAGAAATCTTTATAAGTTGCATCCTGAATACTGCCAGTCGACGGGGTGCCAGTCTGAGTATAATTTCCATAATGACTTACGTTAACAAAGTTTATAGCCGTAAGTTCAAATTTCTTATTCTGGTATTCCTCTGCCTTCACAACAGTGCAGGCAACTCTTGAAAGCCTGTGTCTGAAGAGCGTAGGTACTCCGTTATAAGTATATTTTTGCTCATTGGCTGTCTTATCTTTTGCTATATCGGCAACAAGGAAGTCTGTATTCTTATTATCATCCAGATCAATTGCGCCTGCTACTCCTGTTGATTTATAACAAGTAAAGATAGAATTATTGCCACTAAGAGTAAGATCTGATTTATTCAACGAATAAGCGAAGAATGTAAGCGAACCGCCATCCTTTGGCCAATAGTATGACTTTCCAGTCTCTTTCCAGTTACCTGCAGTCTGATATGAAATTGTTGAATTAACGATGTAATCCTTTGCGTCTGCACTGTTATCTGCCCAATTTTTACCTTTAGGAAGATAGTAGGCCCAAGATGCAAATACATTAGAATGATTAAAATCTGACTGAGTGGTACTCAATGATTTTGTCTTAGGCGCAACATTGTAGGAGATTTCAGCTTTCTCAGAGGAAGGAGTCAACACGACCTCATTCTTCGCGCAGGACGCGAGTGCGGCAACAGTTGCCGCGAGTACAAATACTTTTCTCATTTTTATATACTATTCTTGTTTTCAAACATTATTTTACAGTAATATCGCTTGCATCTGCAGGAGTCCAGTCCTCAACAGCAGGGTCCCAAGTAATCTCGTCGAGAGAGAATGTCAGGTTAACTGTATATTTCTTACCGATTTCCCATTTTGCATCTGCGAATGGTTTTACCGCTTCTGATGAAGCAGGGTTCAGATATACTTTACGCGTAACTGTCTCGGTAACAGAACTCGTTGTAGTAACTTGTGTCTTGATTGTATAAACTATTTCGAAATACTGACCTGCATTGAATTCCTGTGGGAGGTAATAGTTCAAAGTCAAATCACTTGTAAGAGCATCTTGTGTATCAGAAATAGTCTTACCGACAGTTGTCTGATTGAAATATACCTGATCAGGTGTTCCAGTTTCTTCTGATATTGTCCATTTTTCATCCGTGAACTGATTGTAAGTTCCCTTATACTGAAGTCCCTTGAAAGTAATGGACTGAAGGGTGAAAATTTTGTCTCCCGGATCACTGAGATTTCCATCAAGTACACGGTAGGATTTGTCTGTCTTGACAGTAAATACAACATAAGAGAGCTTATGCTTGAAAAGTGTAGGCACGCCGTTATGATTGTACTTATGTTTGTTCTTGGTCTGAACAGCAGAGGAATCAGCAACAAGGACATCGATATTCTTATTCTTTGTTATGTCGAAATCTTTCACTTCTATACCGCCTGTAGCAGAGCAAGACACTGTTCCGCGATTACCTGTTATAGCATCATAAGTATATTTCACGGCAGTTGTGCCGGCATTTGATTCTTTAAGGCTAGTCCAAGCATAGAAAGTAAGGGAACTGCCCTCTTTCTTCGGCCAATAGTACGGCGTGCCAGCCTTCCAAGCTTCATCATCCTCAACGTAACTGATTTCTTCATCGTTGATGTAGAGCTGGGCTTCTTTACCAGTCTCATTATAATATGCGTAGGACTTGAACTTAAGACTGTGATCAAAATCCGTAACAGCTTTAGTTTTAGGCGCTACGTTGAACGTAATCTCGTCCTTCGTTGATGTCCCGACAGGAAGGACTTCATTTTTCGCACAAGCCACGAGTGCCACGGCCGTAGTTGCGAATACAATAACTTTTCTCATAATAACTGTATACTATTTTTTTATTTTTCCACTTATCTTTTGACTGACTTATCAAACGCTCCTCAACACATACTACGTTTCGCTCTCATTTCAAAGGAATCATCTGATATTCAGCCGACTAAATGTCAATATCCGTATTTTCATTATCCCAATCATCTACCGCGGGGTCAAATCCGCCGCCCTTGTCAGATGGAGGGTCAATCTTAATCTTATCCTCGAGGAGAAGCCAATGATGCTTCACGGCATTTTCCGTAAGGAACACATTTGAAATGTCAAACGTCTTCTGCAACGACTTACCGTCCACAGTCTTGATGTCAAAAGTAATAGCGAGACTGTTGGTAGAATCATTGATACGCCCGAACGTATTGAATATGGCGCATATAACAGGTTCGCCATTGTCTTCACTCTTCTGCAACTGGAACCACACAGCCGCCTGCGGGTCTGTAACTCGAGTGTTTGTCGCTATACGGTTCGAGCTTACCATCCCGGAGAGTATCGCCTGCGCACCTGAAATATATTGGGCGCCGTCAACCTTGATCTGCAGATACCAACTCTCCACTACGGATTTTGCATCAGCATAGATTGTGTAAATATCATCGTGCCAAGGCACATTCTCGTCTTCTGAACTTGCCACCACAAGATGGTCAGGCTCATTATAAATCTCATAATTGCCGGCATCAGCTTTGGCTGCAAAACGGCTTCTCAACGATGATGATACAGGTTCTGTTGTCGCCGAAGCTCCATAAAAATCGTGATAGTTGCTTACAATCGTCGCCTCAGTACCGAAGTCGTATACGAGCATCTTGTAGTCTCCAGGAGCGATTGCAACATCTCCGCTGACATACCTGGTGCCATCATCATCCGTACTAACGTTAGTAATGAATGTTTCAGCAGCCACTTCCCCACTCTTTTCAGTAAAGAACAGCACGTGCATTGCGGTAGGTTCAATTACCGGATGGGAAATCTTGTCATTATAAATGTCGCAGGTGACGTTCTGGATTCCCTCAACGTTCACCTTGACCTTCACTCTGGTGAACTCGGCCGGATCTTCCAACGGACGGCGATGGCAACCTGAAACGACGAGCAGAGCACACACGGACGCCAAAGCCACGCTCATCACGCCGCTCAATCTTGCCAATATGTTTCTGTTCTTCATCATTTTCTTTCCATCAACAATCTACCTATATCCTATCAATGCAATATCTATCTCTTGCCTAAACCGCCCCTATTTCTTTATCAAACCTTCCGCCCTCACTGTTACGCCATCTCCTGCAACGCTTAACAGGCCCTTGCCACTTACTCCGTTACCGCTTTCTCCTTTCGTTGTGGCTGTCACGCCCGATCGGAACTACGAGCGAAATCTTCGCCTTTGTCGGACCGAACCACGATATCTTTCCAACTTTATATTTATCCCTATAAAGATGTTCGTATGCCGGGTCAGGCTGATAATGCCTGTAATCGCTGTGGAGATAACCAGCTGATATTGAGAACTCCATATTCAGCCATCTGCATATCGGCAACGCATATCCGTATGTCAAACCTGCCGACCAAAGTTCACCCTGATAGCAGCTCTTTGTATCCCACTGCAAGTCATATTTACCTGACATACCGTAAACGCCAGCAAAATGACCGCTGAGATAATCCCTCTTGTCAGTTCTCTTGAACCACCAGCGCGGTTCAACGCCCATTTCCCACACCTGGAAGCAATACTTCTTGCCATTGGTTCCCCAGTTCCACCAAGGGAACACATCTTCTACGGCAATGGAGAATTTCTTGCCAATAGGAAACTCTACTTCCACATTCGCCGCAGTAACGGCATCATAAAGCAAGTTTGTCTTTATTGCAGGATACCAATGAACACGTTTCTTGGAACTGTCACTAGCTGAATCGCTAGGCTGCGAAATCGGCTCTTCAGCAATATCTTTTGCAGTCGTATCTACCGGTTCTGTAACCTCCTGAGGCGCAGGCTCTTCCTTCTTTTCCGGTTCAACTGGCACAACAGTGACAGGAGTAACAACGCTGTCTTTCGGCACAGTCACTTCAGGCTCTACCGACTTTTCTTCTTCAGGGATAATTTCCTCTCCACGTGAGAAGATAACAACCTCCGCATAACGCATCTCCTTGAGGATATTGCGCTTGATATAGGCATAAGGCACACCGCCTCGCAGAACCATTATCCGCTTGTATATGTCGTCAGGATTGTCTTTAGGATGATTTTCTAACTCTGCGATAACCTCCGACTTGTATGGAAGTTTGGTTGAGGACTTCAACCTCTGAATAAATTCGTCGAAATTGGACCCGAGCGGAATCACGCTCACATTCCCCAGATCAGCACCTTTCAGCAATACGGAAAGCTGTTTGTGTAGTGCCTCACCTCTCAATTTGGACAATTTGGCATTATACCAGATATTTCCTTCCGGAGATGCACTGGAGACAATATAAAGACTGTCAATTGATTGTATTTCGCCGAGAAGAGAATCCAGAGAGCGCAACTGCTC
>CAVENC010000022.1:0-41413 GCA_963617065.1 Butyricicoccaceae bacterium | reverse complement strand
GCTACGCGCTTCGCGCAAGTTTGCGTCTTACCCTCAGTCACTTCGTGACAGCTCCCAGGAGCACGGGGAATGGATTCCCCGAGACCCCTTCGGTCGCTACGCTCCGATTCAATCTAAAGTTTTTTTAGTCTTTATTATGTTGTCGTGGGCTCTGCAGGAGCGTGGCCGGCCGCGGCCTCGTGAGCGGCTCCCGGAGGAACAAAGTTCCGAAGGGTGGATGGAGCGAAGCGGAACTCCTGTAAAGCCCACGATAGCACTCTATTATTAAGCGACGCAGGTCCGCAGTGAGATGTTGAATAAAAAGATGGGATGCAAGGCATGCGGCGA
This sequence comes from Butyricicoccaceae bacterium, assembly GCA_963617065.1. Taxonomy (GTDB): domain Bacteria; phylum Bacteroidota; class Bacteroidia; order Bacteroidales; family UBA932; genus Cryptobacteroides. The sequence continues at coordinate 41,086 of CAVENC010000022.1, read as the reverse complement.
AGACCAATACCGGAGCAACCTTGCGGTTGTGAGGATTTGGGCAAGCCGTATAACGCAGTAGACCGCTTTTTAGTCAACACTCTCGTAGCCGTCAGTCTTCTTATTCCAAAGAGTCAGCAACGTCACCAAACCCAGCACAGCGACTACAATCATAATCCGGAATACGCCCTCCCAGCCGAATTTCGGATTATCTGCTATATGGCCGAACACGAATCCTGAGATGATAGGGCTGAGATATGCTACAAATCCTATGATTCCGGTTGCTGATGAAGCACCTCGACGTGTCACCTGATTTGATGCTATAACCCCGATAAGTGCCTGAGGGCCATAGAGGAAGAAACCTATGCAGGCCAAGACAAGCATCAGGATTACAGGGCTGGTTGACTTCGGAAGAAGACAGAACAGGCAAAGGAATATGATCACGCCTACCATACAGAAGACGCAAGTGCGCTGAGACCTTCCGTTGAACAATTTGTCCGACACGACTCCGGCGACAATCATTCCGACGACACCGAAAGCCTCGAATATGGCGACAGTCCACGCGGAAAGTTCAGGCGACAATCCCCTGCTCTCCTGGAGGAACGACGGGCCCCAGTCCAGGACAGCCAGACGCACGATATAGACAAAGAATATGGCAAGAGCGAGAATCCATACGACAGGATTCAATATCACCTTATTCAATATGAATTTATTGAATTCTTTCTTCTCCTCAGGAGACTGTACCTTCGTTGACTTGGTTCCTTCAAGTTCCGGAAGTCCGACGGATTTCGGTGTATCACGCAGAGTGACAATTATGAAAACCACGCCCAAGATGGCGATTATCGCAGGAATCCAGAACGCCCATTGCCAAGAACCTATGTTCAGCAATGCGTTGTCCACATAAGACTGGGCAGCCGCCGGATCCATTGAGGACGTGATGTTTGCAGTATTCTCCACGACTCTGGCACGCATTTCCGCATTCGCGCTCATATCCGTACCTGTGTGTCCCATAATATATCCGCACAGAATAGCCGCTATGAATGCGCCCACAGAATGTGATGTATTCCATATCGACATCTTGGTAGCGAGCTCGTGTGGCGGAACCCAGTGGGTAATCAGACGGTTGCACGGAGGAAATCCGCAACCCTGAAAAGCATTGTTTACGACATAAAGTATAGCAAACAACACAACAAGATAATGCACAAATACAGGCCCGTGGTCTGTTCCCACAAAATATGCGCAAATCATAGCACCAGCACCGAACAGAACGTTCACGAACGCACTGACAGACAAGCCTGTAACCATATGCCAACGGCCATCAAGACGGTCAGCGAGGAATCCGTTAACAAGTTTTGATACTCCGTAAATAAAACTTGCTATCGCGATGATTGCACCGAATGTAGCCTTTGTGATTCCATATTCGACAGTCAGTCCCGGTATCGCGAAAGAGAAATTTTTGCGCACAAGGTAGAAAATCGAATAACCTATCATCGTACCGATAATGGTACGCCACTGCCAATACTGAAAACGTTTCTTCTGTTCAGATGTCATTCTAAAATGCGTTATTAACTATTTTATCCCACAAAGATACTTACAATTGTTTCATTTTACAATCAAACGAACAGGAATAAACGCAGAAACCTTTCATTTTCTGCGCATATCCGTTTCATCTTATGACGTTTGGAGGTAGAAATAAAAAACTCGAGGACGAAATCGCTTTATTTATATTTAACCCAGGTAGCTTTCTCGTCGAGGAATTTCTTAACCTCGACAGCACGGTCGCAACACAAGTATTCGGCACCAAGATAAACACCGAGCATAAAGTCCTCCTGAGACCTTGACGGCCATAGAGAAACATACAGACCGGCTTCCTTTGCCTTTTTCACAGCCGCTCGCGTAGTCCCATTCATATTGCAGCCGATGCGCTTGATACTCATAGCCTCTGCCGCCGCGATAGTCTCGTCACTGACAGGCTTATTGAAAATTATCAGCAAGTCCGCATTAGGATGCAGGTTACGCATCATATTCAGCGCATCTTTGTTGCTGGAAGTGAATAGATACGTGGAATTGGCAGGCTTGTTTGACATCACTGCCTTATAGAGTTTGTCGCAATATTCCTTGAGTCTTTCCTCTGGATAACTTGAGGATGGTGTCGTCTTCATCTCAAACTCCACATAGAGTCCGCCCTTGCCATTGAGGAATTTCATCAATTCATCAAGGAACAGAACCTTGTTGCCCTGATACGTCGTAAGTTTACGTATATCCGAAGAAGTCATAGACTCCACCTTGCCGTCGCACCCAGTGAGTCTGGCAAAAGTCTCATCGTGGTTCACGACAAGCACGCCATCCTGACTCATACGGATATCCGTTTCATATCCCCGCAAACCAGCTTTGTAGCAAGCCTTGAACGCAGGGAGAGTATTCTCGTCAAACTCAAAACGGCTGGCACGATGTGCAAAAAACTGCACAGTCTGTTCCTGTGCGAACATTCCGATAGCAGAAGACAGCAGCAATGCTGCAAATAGCGATTTTAAGATTCTCATAATCAATGCTCAATAATCGAATATAAAACCTATACCCTTCAAAGAAGCCCCATATTTTCCGCGCTCTTTTAGAGCAATTTGAAGTTATTCCACGGACCAATTGCGTCGCAAAACGCTCCGAATTATTACACTTTTAAAAAATATTCGGCAAGCCTTCTGAATATATGAAAGCCTGCCGAACGATACAAACCAATATCAGGCATTCAAGCCCAACAAAATATTAGAAAATGTTATTCTAGAACTCAGAGTAGTCAACGGTAAGCTTGTTACATACAAATGTCTTGCTTGCACCGTTAGGGAACTTGTGAATTGCACGTACTTCCCAGTTGGTCTCCTCTGCAGGATTCTTTGACTCAGGAGTAAAATACCAATAGTGGCTTGCAGTGGTACTATTCCAAGTATCCGTAGCTTTACCCTTGTCATTAAACCAATATGCGCACAATGCCATATTGCAGATTCCGCTGTCTGCCGCTCTGGTGAATTCACCGACCTTCTGACCGTTCTGCCACATCTCCAAAGTCCAGTATTTGGCGTCATCATCGAATACTTCCGCAACAAAACTGTCCTTGAAATTAGCACTACCTTTGAGAGTCAATGTACCGATCTTTAAACTAGGATTAGACCAAGTAACGGTATATTTTGTAGCGGCAGGATCAGTTTCTGAACCGAACTCCTGATTTCCGTCATACACCCTCAACTGATAGTCAGCATCTCTGTCAGTAGGCTTCAGAATCCAGTCCTGAACCTTATTGCCTTTCACGGTAAAGATATTATATCCGTTAGGGGCACCGGTCACATTACTGTTACAAGCCCACCAGGCACCGCAGGCAGCTCCGTGGATATGCTCATAGATTTCCTTGCCGGAGTAGTCGTGGATATAGTTCTGAGTGTAGTGAGTATGACCAACCATAATATGAGCCTCACTGAACTGGCTGATAAGTTTCATAACCTCAGCATAGTTACCCTTCGTATCATTCGCCCTTATAGGCTGGTGGGTACAGAAGAATATCATCTTGGATTCAGGGTTTGCCACATTGGCGATATCCTGTCTAAGCCATTCCATCTGCGTATCAGTCAACTCATTAGTATAGTTCCAAGTACGAGCATTCGGTGATGAATTGGTAGAAAGTGTGGAAACCAGCACATTGTCCATAACAACGATATGCACATTACCGCGGTCGAACGAGTAGTCGGTTGGGCCGAAATACTTCACGTAAGCCTCGAGCGAATTGTAGTCGTCAGCTTCAATGTCACCTGTTGCCGAAACAAGAGAGTTGTGGTCGTGGTTACCTGAGCTATTGAAGATAGGCAGATATCTATTGCCTACGACAACATTCTTCATAGCCTGAACCATCGGGCTGAACGTGTAGTATGAGTCAAATGTAACGTCACCGAGAGTGAGCGCATACACATTCTGCGAATAATCGCCGCTCTCCAATGTCTTCTTGATGTCAGGAATCGTCTCACCCATAAACCTTGCAACCTCGTCTATAGTCTGGCACTGAGGGTCACCTATCATAAGCATAGTGAAGTCAGTCTCAGGAGCGCTGAGTTTCTTCAACTTGAAGTCGCATCTATATGATGTATTCTTGGACATAATGCCCGGTGAATAGAACATCGGGAGGTGATATACATTGTCAAGCACTACCTGATAATCGGCAGGCAAGGTATAATAAACCTTGCGTGACAACGAATTCCTCTTCATCTGATAAACACCGTTGGCATCTGTCTTCACAAACTGATATCCATCAGTAACAGCAACACCTTCAATACCCTTGCCCGTATTGGCATCAGACACAAGACCTGCCAAATCAACACCGAACCCGAGTTTGGTACCGTTGATTTCACTGACGTTCAATTCCGTCAGAACAGGTATCGAAGATTTTCCGCCTTCAGGAACGCTCTCGCTCTTCTCGCAGCCGCACAAACCAGCCACGAGCAAAGCGGAACAAAAAATATAAGTGATTCTTTTCATTTTTATATCGAAACTAATTTTTCAAGTATTACTTGGAACCTTATCAATTCCAACCGTAGTTCTGACCTATCTTGGAATTAAGAGTAATCGCTGTCGTAGGGATCGGATTAACATACATCTTATCCTCCCACTTAAGCTCATATTTGTAAACCAGGAAGCCATCCTCGATATACCAGTCAGTATCCTTGGCTGAATCCTTGTCCGAGATAGGATAATTGGTCGTGCTGTTAGTTGATACCTTGGAACTGTTGAACGTATATGTCTGCTCCTCAAAGTCCATATCTGAACCGTCACCGACATAAATACCTCTCCAGCCGCTGTTGTCATATCTGCGTGCGATAAGGTCTCCCTGACCGTATCTGTACACGTCTGCCTGACGGAGAGCACCTTCAAATGTAAGCTCAGCCACTCTCTCGCGGCGAATTTCAAGAGCCACGTCAACATTTCCTTTGGTGTACATTCCGTGGTTCAGCCCCTTGTTGTAATATTCATACAGCCATTCATCACGTGAGTATCCGGTCCCTTCAGGATAGATATTCTGCACACCTGCACGCTTGCGCAATGCTCCGACTGTAGAATTCCAAACCTCCTCAGTCATCTTGCCAAGCTCGTTCATAGCTTCTGCATAGTTCAGAAGAACCTCACCGTAGCGGATAATTGAAAGAGGGTTTTCATCAAGGCTGTTCTGGAAATGAGTCTCATCAGGAACACTCCATTTGCAGATCATATAACCTGTCTTGCAGAAAGTGAAGTCAATCCTCTCGTTAGGATTCGAGGCGTTGATAATCGCGTGTCCAGGACCGAGAACCGTAGCAGCAAGACGCGGGTCACGTCCTTCAAATTCCTCATTGATAGACTTCTGGTCTTCACCGGACTTGACATCGATAGGAGTACCGTCAGTCTTGAGGAACATATCCACAAGCTCCTTGGTACCTGAATACTGCTGTCCCAAAGTTGAAGAGTGGAAATATCTTGTCAAACTGTGACGTACATCCAACTCACCGGAATATGAACGCGCCCAAATGATTTCGTTCTTCTGAAGAGTACTGCTTGTAAACAATGAAGAATAGTCGCTGACCAAAGTGAAGCCCCCTTCATCCATAACTGTCTTTGCGCAGTTAGCAGCAAGTTCAAGCAGCTCCTCCACTGTGTCGTAGTCATTCGTCCAAGGCTTGCCTGTAGCAGGATTGTTCTTGACATTCATTCTGAACGTAGCCTCATAGAGGAAATACCTTGACGCCAACGCATTGACAACATATTTGTCTACGCGCACACGTCCGTCAGTATGGAATTTCCCTGCCATACAATTGGCGCATGCAAACTCAAGATCTTCCCTAATCTTGTGGAATACATACTCTCTGTCCTGCCTAGGGCCGTAAAGTACAGCCGTATCAGTCGGCTGAAGATACTCCTCGATCCAAGGAACATTTGAGAATGTGCGGACCTTGGAGACATATTTCATTGCTCTCCAGAATCTTGCTACACCTTCATAATGATTGTAGATATCCGAACTTACATTGGACTTAGCCTTACCCATATTGTTCAGCATATAGTTCACCCTTCTCAAGAAAGACCAGTCGCTGGTTGACCAGCCTGTCTGCTTGGAAGAATCCCAGTTTGCGCTGGGACGATAGAAATCACTGCCGGTCTTTGTTGCAATAAGATCGTTGTATGCATCACCGCCCGCAGGTGTCGAGTAATTCGGCAACCAGGACTGGATCATACCGTTAGCATACATCTCCAGCTCTGATTCGCTCTTAAAATATGTTTCCGCACTGAACTTGTTGATAGGCTCCCTGGACAGAAAGTCCGTGCAGGAAGTCAAGCCTGACAACATCAGTGAACCGGCTAATATATATATAACTTTTTTCATCATTGACAGAACCTTAGAATGTTAAATTAATACCGAATGTGAAAGTTCTAAGCATAGGATATGACATACCGTCACCGATACCGCTAAGACCTATGCTTGATGTACTGTCGAAGTCTGAGTCACCCACGCCGATTCCTTCAGGGTCAAACATATCGGTATGCTTGAACATCGGAGACCAAGTCCAGAGGTTTTCCATCGAGCAGTAAACTCTCGCGCCCTGCATTCCTATCTTCTCGACAATCTTCTTAGGAAGAGAATAATCTACCGTAAGGTTTTTAAGACGGATGTAAGCCGCATTCTGCAGATAATGGTCATTCTCTACAGTAAGAGGACCCACGTTTCTGTTGGCAGAATATCCCACACGTCTTGACCAGTAAGGGTTCTTGTCATAGTTAATCACAGTCCAGTTCTCCGTGCTGTAATCAATCTGAGCGTAATTATTTCCAGTCTGAGTCTTCATAAGATATGCGGAGTAAGGTCTGTTGTACTGGCCCCAGAAATATGCAGTCTCGACCATTGGATACCAATCACGCTTTCCTACGCCCTGGAAGAACATCGAGAGACCGATTCCATTCCACTTGAAATCGAGGTTCACACCATACTGATAACGTGGAGTTGTATTTCCGATTCTGTCAAGGTCGCCCCAATCTTCCAAAGTAGCCTTACCGTAGTCAATCTTGCCGTCTCCGTTGAGATCAAGGAACTTGAGGTCACCGGCATAAGCGCGGAAGTTACTTCCGTTTTTGTGGTAAGAATCTGTAGCCCAAGCATTTGCCTCAGCGTTATCCTTAAAGATACCTGCCGTACGGAAACCCCAGATCTCACCAAGCTCCTTGCCCTTATAGTAATCAAGAATATCTCCTGAATTTGAAGTATACTCTGTTACCCAAGTCCTGGTATCCCAGACACTTCCCCTTATGCTGTAGTTGAAGTCCTTTCCGGCAACCTTGAACGAGTCACGCCAAGAAAGCGTAAGTTCCCATCCCTTCGTCTGGAGGGCACCGTAGTTACCTTTAGGTGCGCTTGCTCCGTAAACCTGAGGAAGTTCATATCCGTTGGTGATAAGGTCAGTAGTATTTCTCACGTAGTAGTCTCCGGAGAACGAAAGTCTGCTCTTGAGCATATCGAAGTCAAGTCCGACGTCATAAGTAGTAACAGTCTCCCAAGTAAGTGAAGAAGGCACTACAGAAGGGTTGGTGGTATAATTCACATAACCGCCGTCGAATATTACAGAAGATTTGTCAATGCCCATTGTCTCCAGATAGGAGTACGGAGAAATTGTACCATTACCGAGAGAACCGTAGTTACCGCGAATCTTGAAGTTATTGAGCCAACTCTTCGACCATTCCATCCAAGGCTCCTCTGAAAGACGCCATCCGAGAGAGAATGAAGGGAAGAGTCCCCACTGAGAATTTGTAGGGAATTTTGAAGAACCGTCATAACGCGCAGAAGCCTCGAAGATATATCGTCTGAGCAATGTGTAGTTAGCTCTTCCGAAGAAACCTACGATACCGTAACTGCTGTCGTTCTGCTCGGTTTTCATTTCACCGTCAAAAAGTTCGAAAGACTGATATTTCTCAGGGAAAAGCATTCCTGCTCTTTGGAAATAGAATCTGTTGTACTGATAATTCTCAAGGTTCCAACCGCCGACAACGTTAAGGTCGTGATTCTTGCCGAGTTTCGGAGTCCAGGTGAGGACGGCATTAGCCACGATATAGTCTGTATCGTAAGTCCAGCGGCTCTTGTAAGAACCAGCCTGGTTCACATATTCAGTCGCAACATCAGGCTTTGAATAGAATGAAAGAGGTGCACGGTAGCGCTCTCTCCATCTTCTGGTTGCCTTATATGAGAAATCTCCACGGATTTTCAATACTTCCGGAACGATGTCGATCGTAAGACCGAGAGTAGAATTGACTACGAGATTAGAATCATCCTGACCGGTGTTGCCCTCGAAGAATGACGCATAACCGGTCTTGATACCGGAAAGTGTCCAAGTTCCGTCCTCGTTTCTAGGAACGAAAACCGGCTGGCCGTGCTGGTCGATCTGGTGACCGATTGCAGAACTGTTTGAGAACATCGGCTGAGTTGACTTGCTTCTGAATACGGAAGTATTGTTGTCAACAGAAAGCCATTTGTTAATCTGCAATTTAGCTTTAGCTCTGATATTGAAGGTATTGTAATTCTCATCTCCAATCTTGTAGATACCGCCCTGATGGAAGTAGCGTCCGGTCAGATTGTAAGTAAGCTTTTTTGTAGCACCTCTCACGCTTATGTCGTGAGTCGTGGAAGTTGTATAATCCTTGTAAACGTGATCCAGCCAGTTGTAATTGCCGAAATACAGATACTGACCTGATGAGCCCACACCTCCGTAAGGTGATGTCCAACCAGCTTTCTTCAAGGCTTTTAGAGTCTCCAGATACGTTGTACCTGACATTGCCACGTTGTTTGTATTGATTGTGGTAGGAATTTTTCCGGAAGAGCCAGGGACTCTGGCATCGTTCTGATAGAACTCATAGAAAGCGTCCGTCCACTCAACACCGTCGGTAACAATATTGTCTTCCCATTTCACAATACGGCTATTCAAAGAGAATGAACCATTGTACGAAACTGTAATTTTATCAGTATCAGCATTTTTTGTTGTAACGAGAATCACACCGTATGCTGCTCGCGCACCGTAAATTGCGGCAGAAGAAGCATCCTTGAGGACTGCGACAGTCTCGATATCTGAAGGATTGACCTGAGAAAGGCTACCCTCGACACCGTCGATGAGGACGAGAGCGGAACCCTCATTTCCTATTGAGTGTGTTGAGCCGGCTGCACTTCCGCTGAAGTTCTTTCTTGTATTGTAGGAAGTTCCGTTACCGCGGATATATACGCTACCGGAGTGGGTTGCCTTACCGTCAGTCTGGACAATGTTCAAACCTGCTACCTGGCCCTGCAATGAACGTGTGACGTTCGCATTAGGACGGTCGAGGATAGCATCTCCGTCGAGGTTCTCAACTGAACCTACAAGCTGCGTCTTCTTCAATGTACCGTAACCGACAACGACCGTAGCCTCGAGCATCTGATTGTCCTCCGCCATAACGAAATCAATCTTTGAGCGGGTTCCGACCGTAGATTCCTGGTTCTTGTAGCCGATAATCTGGCAAACGAGGACGTCAGTAGAGGCAGCCTGAATAGAGTACGCGCCATTGACATCCGTCGAGACTCCGTTCGTAGTTCCTTTGACCATCACGGTAGCCCCGATAAGAGGTTCGTTTGTAACCGCGTCCTTCACGACACCAGAAACCGACACCTTCTGCGCGAAGACATTGATTGAAGCGCAGAGAGCCAGCTGGATAGCGACCACAACGAACAATATTCTTTTAAATAATTGATTCATAATATTTCCAAAAAGTTTAGCTTCTCTCAAAAAATTTGATTGAGGATTACTTATTGTGGATTTGCTCAAAGATATCACTCAAGACCAATCTCTTTGGAATAATGATGCTGCAGGTACTAGTTTTAAATCATAATTATCAGGTATTATAATACATAGGTATCAAACGTTTTATATATTAAACTCAAAATATCGTTTACCAATTTTTGCAAATATACGCGATTTTTTTGTACTACAACGTTTTTATTTTCATTTCTTAACATTTTCGTCACATATACGTAATATTTCAATCCAAAAGAAAAAGAATCAGAGGAGAATATGTTGGCGAAATAAAAAAGTTATGAAAAGGATTGCACACTTAAAAAGTTTTACTACATTTGTGACGGATTTGCAGAGATAGATCGCCAAGATCATCCGGAAATATTTGATGCAAGATAGGGAATGTTATGGTTAACAGTCTCTATATGTCTTTTATTGCATCGTGCTCAATACATATAAATATAGTAGTGATGCAAATTCCCTGTTTGATTCTTCAGTTCAACAGATCAAAAAGAAAACACACACAAAATGAAATCAATAAAGCTACTTGCCGGTATTTTCGCAGGCTCAGCATTCTTCCTCACCGGATGCCAGGAAGAATTCAAGTCAGGAGAAGACAGCTCAAAACCGGTAGCAACAGACCTTCGTTACGATGTCCAGAACAGCAAGGCTGATACACTTGCATTCTGCTGGAACGCAACGAATACAATAAATGCCGGAGCAACATCTTACGGCATTGAAGTATGCGACTCGCCAAACGATGCGGTCAACACATACGATGATGAAATACAGACCATCAAAGTATCCCAGATATCAAAGGACGACCTTGTCGGAAGAGCCGTATTCACAAACGGAATCAGCGAATACACTGAGAAATATGTAAGAATCCGCGTCAACTACGGCGCAGTGTTCTCCGCTTGGACATTCGCCAAAGATTCAGAAGGCAATCCAGCCCTGTTCGTCACCGGACACGGTATCAAGGACACCGCAAAACCGGCAGTCGAGAGCATCTCGCTCACAAGCATTCCTGAATCAGGAACAGAATTCTCAATCAAAGCAGACCTTTCAGCTGTCGCTTCAGCATCCAGAGTTCTTGTAATACTTATGGACTATACGAGCCAGACAGCAGTAAGCACAATCACCGTAGATCCATCAAAAACAAGCACATTCGAGAACACCTATACAGACTTGAGATCCGGCAAGCTCTACCAGGTGAAGATGCTTGCGGAGTATGACTCCACAGACGGCGAGGCCGCTCACGTATCAGAGTGGACATACGCAGAGGGTGACGTAAAGAATGAAGACGAAGAAACAGTCAAGTCAAATATCATCCAGAGCGGAAAAGGTTTCGTCATCGTGAACGGAATACCTCCGACAACCAGGCTCAAGGCCAAATACTCAGGAATGCTCGTATTCCAATGGTCAGAATATGGATTCGCTAATGTCGGCAAAGACATCAATATCCCTGTCAAGATTGCGCTTTACAGCGATGCTGAATGCAAGAATCTGGTATATGGATGGACTATCACAAGCAACATTTACCTCAGCATGCAGCCATCAATGTCGTTCGCTAACCTGACTCCAGGCACCAAATATTGGTTCACCTGTCAGGATATGAACACCGGACTAGTTTCAGACCCTCTTGAGGCAGAGACATCCGCATTCGATATCGTGATGGTAGGAAGCGAAAAAGTAGCAGCCGGCAAGACTGTTCTCGCCGAGGACTTCGGACAGCTCTACTTCGGAAGCAACAGCATTGAAGTAACGCCTTCCGCTAAGAACAGCAGCAGCGGATATGTATATCCTACTCCTGGAAAATGGGACAGCGCAACTCTCGCCGCAGACACATTCAACCACGGATTCTTCAACACTATAGGAAGCGCCGGCGGTGTTCAGACCTCCAGATTCAAAGACTGGGCGGTAACTCACGAAGTAGCCGCTACTCTCGGAGACCTCTGTATCCGCACAGGTATGCTTCAGGTCGGAGCATCTTCAAGTATGCCTATCGTGTTCACTCCAGAATTGAACAACCTGCAGGGACTGGCTACCGTAAATGTAACTTACACGGTATCCTCAATGTGGGAAAAAGGCGTAATCAAAGAAGCTACTGCAACAGATTTCACTCAGTTGGGAGTTTATACCGCAACAGGCGGCACAGTAGGCACCGGCAAGAACACTTCATACGCTACTATGACCGGCGCCACCGTCAAGAATGTAGGCATACTTGACCGTCCGTCAACGACAGTCAAGACTCCTACTTGGGAGACCAGAAGCATCAACATCAACAACGTTGCCCCTGGCACTCGTATCGGAATCGGAGCAATCCGTCCGGACGGAAAGACCGGCAACCAACGCTTCCTTTTGAGAGAAGTTGTAGTGAAAGTCGTTTCTTATGGCATTCCTAAGCTCACAACTCCTGTGCTCAAGAGTCAGGAAATCGGCAAGACCAAGGCCTCATTCGTATTCGAGGCGCAGAGCCAGGCTCAGAGCTATAGGCTCGGCTATAAGAAAAACGGAGATGCGACTTACACTTATATGGAGTCCGATACTCCGGAATTCAACCTTACAGGTCTGACCAGCGGAACTCAATACATAATTAAGGTAACCGCATTGGCAGGAGAGTACGAATCCGAGACTCCTTTCTACGAGGAATTCAAGACGGAGAGCGTGAACTACACCTACCCTATGACGATATCCAATGTCGAGGACTTTGTCGAATGGATGCAGGCCGGCGCCGACGGAACTTCCGCAACCGATGAGATCACGCTTGCAATCGATCTTGACCTCAAGGATGTGAATGTCCCTGCAGTTTCAGAGTTCAACGGTATCTTCAACGGTAACGGCAAGTCCATCAAGAACTGGACTTCAAACCACGCTCTCTTCGACAAGATGAACGGAACCGTCAAGAACCTCAAGATAGATGCAACCTGCACATTCACTCCGGAAGTTGGAACCTTTGCACCTGTAACATTGAACAACGCAGGAACATTGGAACTGATTGAAAACTATGCAGCAGTTACTTATTCAGCATCCGAGTTCGCATCATCCGTATGTATGGCAGGCATAGCAGCCCAGTCATCAGGCTCAATAAAGAACTGTACGAATAACGGCGACATCCGCCTCACGTCTGCAGGTTCCATGAAAGGTTCCGCTGTCGGAGGTATTGTTGGATATGCTTCAGGTGAGATCACGGATTGTACCAATAACGGCTCCGTCAACCTGAGCGGAAAATATATTGCCGCGAAATCAGCTATCGGAAGCAAAGCCACAGTTCTCCCTTGTGTAGGAGGTATTGCTGGACTTGGCGCTACCGGGTTCAAGATTGAAAACGGCAAGAACTATGGTTCAGTAACCTTCGTGATAGACAATATAGAAAGCACGCCATCCAATATGGAGCGTTTCTGTATCGGAGGTATTGCAGGAGCTCCTGATGGAAATATCACCAATACCAATAACTACGGCAAGGTTACAGCCAAATGTGCCACAAGTACAAGCGTAGAAGCGCCAGTCGGTAACCTGCTTCTTGTTGGAGGCATTGCTGGAGGTGATTTCTACGCCACTGGACAAAACGCCACAAACATTGTAGGCTGCACAAACGAGGGCGATATCAGTCTCCACAACGACTCAGCCAAAGCAAACAGCGCACTAGGCGGTATCGTCGCATGGCCTGGAGTTGAAAGTCCAGCTCAGACAATTTACACGAAGGATTGCGTAAACAAGGGCTCAGTAACCTTCACCGGTAAGGGAAAATGCAGAGTCGGTGGAGTTCAGGGCGGAGCCGGTAATATGGAGAATTGCACTAACGAAGGCGCAGTCACCATAGAATCCGGAGCAAACTCAGGTAGCATTATTGGCAGTCTCTGCGGATTCCACGCAGCAGGCATGAAGATAATCAACTGCAAGGCACTCGGCTCAGTAACCGCAAAGAGCACCGTAGGCGGATTGGGTGGTCTTATCGGAAATATCAATAACGCAGCACATACCACAGGCGATGGTTGCATAGTCAACTGCACTATTACTGGCGGAACCGCAGCGAATTCCGGAATGATTATAGGCTTATTCAATGGCGCATCTGCAATCAAGATGGGAACCGACTCAGCTCCAATCAAAGTTTCAGGCTCGATTAACGGTACAACATTGACCGAATCTAACTACACTGAATATCTGCACGGAAGCACGAAATACGACGCTACAAAGCACGTGTTTGTAACTGCATTCGGAGAGTAGAATCTTTGAATATAACATAGAAATCGGGAGACTGAGAATTTCAGCCTCCCGATTTTATTTTCAACTCACGCAAAAGGGTTGGTCTATTTCATTATGTATGGTGTCGTAAAGTCATCGGAAGTCTCTACCAGAGTTCCGCTTCGCTCCATCCACCCTTCGGAACTTCGTTCCTTCGGGAGCCGCTCACGAGGCCGCGGCCGGCCACGCTCTATTAGAGACTTCCGATGGCAACAACGAACTTCCATAGTGTAAACAAAAGAAGTTGAGGAGGGCTGCATCAAAAGAGCACATCAGCCTTAGCATTCCCATTTACCGCCCTTGCCGAAGAGAACGTTCTCGACTTCATCAAGAAGCCCGGCGCGATAGATAAGATCTATTCCTGTGAATCTGTTTCTCATAAACGGAATACATCTGAACGTACTTCTGAGTTTTTCACGGCTTACGCCTATCATTTCAGGCTCATAAGGGGCGCGTACACGCTTGAGACTGTCGTAAACCTCATCGTAGGACATTATCTGTTTTTGTATGCGCTCGCGAAGTTCCTGCCAATTGCTCTTGACAGCCTCCAACTGCTTGCGAATCCCTTCTCCGTCAATATATTTGCCTTTGCTCTCGGTCAGCGCCCTTGCAAGATGCCCAGGCTTACCAGCAAAAATCACCCTGATATATTTCTCCATCTCATCCCAAGTCGGCCAAGCAGCCACACACTTGTCAACATCCAATGCAGACAAATCCTTTGTCAGAAGATACTCTAGACAGGCAGTGGAAACAAGTGTACCGATTGCCACCTTGAATCCGTGTGAAACGTGCTTGCCATTATAGCAGAGACCTTCCATATCCCAGAAATGACTGAACTGATGATCAGTGCCGGACGCAGGACGGCTTGACGAAATCGCCTGCATAGCGAAACCGCTCATTATCAATCCATCTGCCAACTTGCCGGTTGCTTCGACATCACCAGCCGCAACCGCATCCGGGCAGGAAAGTGCATCACGAAGATTCTTCTGCACCAGAGAAAATGCAAACGGCTCGACAGCCTCGCTGCCAGCAACATCTGCGATTATCCAGTCAGCTCCCGCAGGCACTTTCGCCATAAGGTCAGCATAGCCCGATGCAGACATTCCCTCCGGAGCCTTTGCTGCGATTGCCGGATCCATCACCATCCCGAGAGGAGCCGGACAATCAAAAGTCTGCTTATTTCCTTCAAACGTAATGGAAGCTCCGTACGCCGTATAACCGTCCATTGATGCGGCAGTGCCAACAATAATATATCTGCGACCAAGATGGCTAGATACAAGCTTCGTCAGGTCATTTATAACGCCCGAGCCAACCGCAACGGCAATCACATCTTTGTCCTTCAGAAAAGCCTCAAGCTGCTCGACATAAGACCATTCCGCAAAAAGATCAGGATCAGAGAAAATAAAAGGCTCAATCGTCTCCACACCGGAGTCCTTCAGATAGCCGTAAACAGTCTCACCAGCTACTCTGTAAGTGTTTGTATCCGCGACCACTACAGCCGTTTTTCCCGGAAAAAGCTGACGAAACATCTCCGGCACCTTTTTCATAGCACCTGCACCGAACTCAAGTGCCTTAGTGTCTCTTGCCCGTTCCAGGGCTTCTTTAATCTCATTCATATCTCAATTTTTCAAATTATTTCAAATCTTTTCATATCGAAAAGTAACTTTCTTCACAAATTTATGATTTTTTCATTTCTTATACAATTCGCAATACTAAAATGCTCATATTTTTTCACATTTGAATTTCATAGTGCACCGGCTCCTTCAGCTCAACCTCAGCAAGAAAACAGCCACCTCCGCCACCGGCAGTTTTTCGCGACTCCACACAATAAGCCACTATTCGCGCACCTCCTTGATTCAATACAAAATATACCAACACCCGACTTGCAGCCAAAAACAACGTCCACAATTAAACCGATTCTACACGAGCGCAAGGAAAAACATAAACCTTCTCGACTCAATTACCTGCAACATCGCAAACACGCCAAGACAAGCCAAAATCACTATCTTTATAAAAATCAAATAAATAAACACAAAAGAATTGTTGATAATTGAAAAATCTTTCTAACTTTGCACGCCAAAATCAGAGGATTACATTATTCATTAATAAAGGTTGTGCCCGACACACATAAGGGCAGAAAACAATGAAGAAAATTTTCTATCTGGCAGCTATCGCATTGTGCTTCTCTATGGCAGCCACCTCTTGCAAAAAAGACAATCACAAAGAGAAGTCAACAATTGAAGATCTCGGAAACGGAATCTACAAAGTAAACGGATACAGATTCGTTGACCTCGGACTTCCTAGCGGTCTTCTTTGGGCTGAGACAAACCTCGGTGCATCTGAGGCTACCGCAGCAGGCAACTACTACGCTTGGGGCGAAACCGCTTCAAAGACAGAGTTCACAAAAGACAACTACAAATTCGGTAAAGACGAGAGCTCTTATACCAAATACAGCTCAAAGGACGGAAAACAGACCCTCGAGTCATCTGACGATGCAGCTGTAGCAGCTTGGAAGAAGCCTTGCCGTATGCCTCTTGACACAGAGTTCAAAGAACTTTTGAATAACACAGAAGTATCTTGGACCACAAAGAACAACGTAGTAGGTTACGAATTCAAGAGCAAGTCAAACAGCAACTCAATCTTCCTTCCTGCAACCAAATACACTGACACAAAACCTCAGGGTGACTATTGGACAGCAAGTATGACCGTATCAGTTCCTATGGACTATGATCTCGCAACATACTTCCAGGGCAATGAAGAATATAAAGGTATCGGCGGCGGAATGGACCGCTACAACGGAAACTCAATTCGTCCTGT
Source organism: Butyricicoccaceae bacterium (assembly GCA_963617065.1). Lineage (GTDB taxonomy): Bacteria > Bacteroidota > Bacteroidia > Bacteroidales > UBA932 > Cryptobacteroides. The sequence goes on along the minus strand of CAVENC010000022.1, from coordinate 24,236 downwards.
AGCTTCCATCAAGAAGTAATCTTGAAAATAGATAAACAAAAAAAAGCTCGGCATACGCCGGGCTTTTTTTTCGTTTGATGCGCCGCACATCACTTCTTTACATCAAAAAGAGGTAGATGACCGGAGCGAATTCTTCCTGCGTTTTTGAGCGAAGGTCGCTACCGCTTTTTGTTATTTGAACAAGGAGAACACTCAACAGACCGTTTTTAGCCAGTCTCACTTTGCTTTATTACAGACCAAGAAGGCTTATCAACTCATTAAATTTCGTGGCGCGGAAAAGATGCGAATGGTCGTATTCCTCGATTATCTCGTGCTGCCAAGTGCAGTCCGACGGAATATAAACTCCATAGCCGCCCACCTTCAGGACCGGGTCTATATCCGAGCGGAACGAATTGCCAACCATAAGCATTTCAGACGTTTTCACGCCGAAGATATTGCAGACTCTATAATAAACGTCAGGCGTCTTATCCCTAAGGACTTCAATATAATCGAAGTAATTCCTCAACCCAGAACGGTCAATTTTATTATTCTGGTCAAGCAGCTCACCTTTAGTCAAAATAGCAAGCTTGTACTTGCCGGACTGCCGGATTTTTGACAACGTTTCCTCCACTCCCGGAAGAGGCAATGCCGGATTCCTCAAGATCTTGCGCCCAGCCTGTTCAATATGATACAGTTCATCCGCACTGACTCTGCCTCCGCTCACCCTTACAGCCGTCTCTATCGCGGATAAAATAAACGCTTTGGCGCCATAGCCGAGTTCCGACATATTGCTCATTTCAGTCTTGAACAGCTCAGCATTTACCTCATCTTCAGAGCCATACGCTTTCAGAGTCTCCGCCAATTCCCGTTCAGCATTGCGAAACAGGGGCTCATTGCTCCAGAGCGTGTCATCCGCATCGCAGACTACAAGTTTCAAATCTTTCATCTTGATTAAATATATTCCCTCATTTTTCCCGCGTTTTTGAGCGGAGGTCGCTACCTCTTTTTGACGAGCAATGAGCAGTCAACTACTTCTTGTCAAACTTGAGGCTATGGATTTTAGCGCCGGTAACGTCGTAAATATCCACTTTGATACCGTCACTGTTGACAACGCCGTCAAGACGGACCTGATTAGGATTGCAAAGCACAGGGAAATCCGCGCCGATTGTGTCAGGTTTATCGAATCTATATCTATGAATATGAGCGCAAAGCATCAGGTCAAGCCCCGTACCGTTAAGGAGCGGAACAAAGTATTTGCTGACCATCATATTGCCGTGCCACCCCTTTGCTGAAGGAGGTATATGGCAGAACGCAATCTTCATCTCAGCATTCTTGTATTCATCGCTCGCAACAACCCCCTTGAGCCACTCGGCCTCCTCCTTGACATAACTTTCAGTACACATTATGTCCAGATTGCGGATATCGCTGTCCGCCTTATCCTCACCAGAATCTAGGAAAAGGAAGAAATATTTTCCATAAGACGCAGTATAGTAAGTCTTTCCAGTCGAGGTGCAATAATAGTCCAGATATTTCACCGCATCATTGCCCCTGTATTCGTGATTACCGCGACAAAGATAAAGCGGAGTATCAGAAGCGAACAGCTTGGACGCACTTTTCATATACTGGCTCATCACTACAGGAATACTATCCACAGACGATGTCATATCGCCGTTGAAGCAGACGAAATCATATTTATGTTTGGCATCCTTGAAAAGGACCTGCAGAACAGAATCGTGCTCGTGCATATCGTTGCAGACCGCAAACTTCACTTCCTTATAATCCAAAGCCTTGGTAGTAACTTGAGTAGGCCTCTTCTTGAGATCAATGCCATAACCGGAATCATAAATAATGCTAGTCCTGTTGTTCTGACTTATCACTCCCCTGCACATAACGCGGTAACGGTATGTCGTCCCAGGCTGCAGACCGCTGACAGTCACCTTGTGAAGCGTGCCGATCGGTTTACGTCCCATACACCTCTGATCATAATATTTCGGCCGTTCTATATTATAGAAGTTTGTTCCATCATTCGGCGCCAGCTCAATCCAACCCACTGCTGGCCCGGTAGTTGTCCACACCACAGTAAAACTGTTCTCTGTAACATTCTGAAGATAAGGACCTCCTTCCACTTTAACTTGAGCATTCGCTCCCAAAGACATTACGGCAAGCGCCAGAATCAGCAAAAATCTCTTCATTGCGTATTATATTTATAATGTTATCAATTACTTAGGAAATCATATAAAAATTTCACCCACCTTAAATCCGGCATCCAACGGCAAACACTAGATAAATGCTCAAAACTGACATAAAAATTTTCATAAAATTTCATATTCTGCTTTGACCGAAGCAAAACATATACAAAAATAGCAATATTTCTTCCTATTATACAAACATTGAAAGAAAATGAAAAAATCAAAATTCATTATAGGAATCAATACCGATTTTATTGCTACCTTTGCAAAGTATAACCCATAAAAAAACACGCTAACGTATGTTAAGCATTGCCGAAAGATACAAATACATCAAAGAACAACTTTCAAAAAATGGTTTCATCCGCGTACAGGACGTGTCGGAACAATTGGGCGTGACCGGAGCGACTATCCGAAAGGACCTGAGGGTTCTTGAGAGCCAGGGAGTCCTTTACCGTGCACACGGAAGCGCAACCCCGGTCCTGCCGCGCGTTATGGATATGAGTGTTGACGAGAAAAGCCTGCAGCACAGTTCCGAGAAACAATCCATCGCTCTTGCCGCGCAAAGCCTGATAACAGAAGACGACTCAATACTGCTGGCCTCCGGCTCCACAATCACCGCATTTGCCGAAGTTCTGCATCCGCTCAACACTATCAACTTGGTCACTCCAGCCATCGGAATTGCGGTACTGATGAACAGCAAGGAAAATGTAAACGTATTTATGCTGGGCGGCAATATGTACAAAAATTCGCTTTCAGTTCGAGGCGGATATGCTGAAGCCGGATTGACAAATGTAAGCTGTTCAAAACTTTATATCGGATGCGACGGAATAGACCTGCTCACCGGAATCACCTGTTCCAACATAGAAGAAGCCAGGCTCACCAATGCGATGATGAAGGTCGCCGCACAGACAGTCATCCTTGCCGACTCATCCAAATTCGGAAGACGTGGATTCGGCAAAATATGCAATATCGAAGACATAGACATTATCATCACCGACTCCGGCATTCAGGAATCGCTCAAGAATAAAATCGAAGACTTGGGCACACAGGTAATCATAGCCGACTCTAAACAGGAAATATAAAATGGACAAACAGACAGAGAAGAAATACAATTATTGGCAGTGGCGCACCCTCATCACGTTGATGATCGGATACGCGCTGTATTATTTTGTCAGAAAGCACTTCAGCGTAGTAATGCCGGCACTTGAAGCCGAACTGGGAATTTCTAAGGTCAAACTCGGACTTTTCCTTACGCTGAACGGAATCATATATGGATTTTCAAGATTTGTCAACGGGTTCGTCGCAGACCGTTTCAACAGAAGAAAACTGATGAGCATCGGACTTTTGCTTTCCGCTTTGACCAACCTGCTCATCTGCTTCAGCCCTTCTATGAATTCGTTCATAAATGTGCTGGATACCGACGGGAAGGCGACAATGACTCTCGTATATATTATCGGTTCTCTCTGGGTACTCAACGGATATTTCCAAGGTATGGGAGTTCCTCCGTGTATGAGCCTTATGAGTCACTGGATCAAGCCTTCTGAACTTGCGACAAAACAATCTATCTGGAACGCTTCTCATTCAATCGGCGCCGGACTCATCAGCGTAATCTGCGGATTTCTGCTGAAGCATTACGGATACAGCGCTTGGCAACTCTGTTTTGCAGTGCCTGCAGCAATCGCCATCGTAGGTTCAGTAGCATTGTTCTTTACTCTCAAGGATACTCCTTCATCAGTAGGTCTTCCGGAAATCGAAGATATGGACAAAGATGAAGAGACTACTAAGAAAGAAGAATCACAGAACGCTGAAGATAAAGCACTTACCGGCGAGGCATTCAAAGCATACATCCACAAGATGGTATTCGCGAACCCGCTGATCTGGATTCTCGCGGTATGCAACTTCTGCATTTACGTAGTCAGATTCACCATTCTGGACTGGGGCACAACATTCCTGACACAGTATAAGGGATTTGAAATCTCGACGGCAGGCAGCATCGTCGCATTGTCCGAACTCTTGGGCGGCATTGCCGGTATGCTTATAGCAGGCTGGTTCACCGACAAATTTATGCACAGCAAAGCACACAGAACCTGTCTTATCTTCACGGTAGGCGCAACGCTGTCATTCCTGTTGTTCTGGCAGACTCCGGACAATATGCCGTGGCTTTCAGCGACATTCATCTGCATATCAAGTTTCTTCATATACGGCCCTCAGGCTCTGCTTGGCGCTGCCGCATCACAACAAGCTACCAAACACGCTTGTGCTACCGCCAACGGTATTCTTGGTATCTTCGGATATGCCAGCACAGCCATTTCCGGTGTAACGTTCGGTTATCTCGCCGACCATTTCGGCTGGGATTCAGCATTCCTCGTGGCCATCATCATCGGTACAATCGGTGCTGTAGTGATCGGACTTATGTGGAACGCTCCTGCAGACGGCTACGCCAAGGCCGAACTAATCAAGAAAGAATTGCGAGAGAAGCAGCAATAGTAGCAGTCGCACCACATAAAAAAAGAGACCAACCCAAATGGGCTGGTCTCTTTTTTGTTCTCGAGCTAGGGACTATTATATTCCGTACTGCTTGAAGAAGTCATTTCCCTTATCATCAACCAGGATGAATGCCGGGAAGTTTTCTACGCGGATTTTCCAGATTGCCTCCATACCGAGGTCAGGATATTCAACGCACTCGATAGACTTGATGCTCTCATAAGAAAGCACTGCGGCAGGGCCACCGATAGAGCCGAGATAGAATCCGCCGTGTTTCTTGCAGGCATCTGTAACCTGCTGAGTACGGTTACCTTTTGCAATCATAACCATACTTCCGCCGTGAGACTGGAACAAATCCACATAAGGATCCATTCTGTTCGCCGTTGTAGGTCCCATTGAACCGCAAGGAAGTCCTTCCGGAGTCTTTGCGGGACCGGCATAGAATACAGGGTGATCCTTGAAATACTGCGGCAGGTCTTCACCGTTGTCAACACGCTCTTTCAAACGGGCGTGAGCGATATCGCGGGCAACAATGATAGTTCCGTTAAGGCTCAAACGTGTAGATACAGGATATTTCTTAAGTTCCGCAAGAACCTCTGACATAGGAAGATCAAGATTAATCTTGACAGCGTCACCCTCTCCGGCTTTACGCAACTCCTCCGGAATCAGACGAGCCGGGTTGTCATCAAGCTTCTCAATCCAGACACCGTCCTTGTTGATTTTAGCCTTGATATTGCGGTCGGCAGAACAGCTTACGCCGAGTCCGATAGGGCAACTTGCTCCGTGACGAGGCAGACGGATAATGCGGATATCGTGTGCGAAATATTTTCCGCCGAACTGAGCTCCGAGTCCAATCTTGTAAGCCTCTTCAAGAACCTGTTTCTCAAGCTCTACATCTCTGAAAGCACGTCCGGTCTCATCACCCGTAGTAGGCAGAGAGTCATAGTAATGCGTAGATGCAAGCTTAACTGTAAGAAGGTTCTTTTCTGCAGATGTTCCTCCGATAACGAATGCAATGTGATATGGAGGGCAGGCTGCCGTACCGAGAGTCTTCATCTTCTCCACAAGGAAAGGTACAAGAGTGGCAGGATTGAGCACAGCCTTTGTCATCTGATAGAGATAGGTCTTGTTGGCAGAGCCACCGCCTTTCACCACGCAAAGGAACTTATATTCCATACCTTCCTCAGCTTCAATATCAATCTGTGCCGGAAGGTTGCACTTGGTATTAACCTCTTTATACATCGTAAGAGGAGCATTCTGGCTGTAACGGAGATTTTCCTCTGTATATGTCTTGAAAACTCCTTTTGACAACGCTTCAGCGTCATCGAATCCGGTCCAGACCTGCTGTCCTTTCTCACCGTGGATAATTGCGGTTCCAGTATCCTGACAGAACGGAAGCTGACCTTTAGCCGCAACCTCAGCATTGCGCAAAAATCTCAGTGCCACGTATTTGTCATTTGAGGAAGCCTCCGGATCATTGAGAATCTTGGCCACCTGCTCGTTGTGAGCCGGACGGAGAAGGAAATTCACATCACGGAAAGCCGCATTGGCAAGCATTGTAAGTGCCTCAGGCTCTACTTTCAGGATATCGTGACCTTCGAAATTGCCCAGAGAGACATATTTGTCAGTCAAGCGATAGTATTCGGTGGTATCCTCACCGAGTTGAAACATTGGAGCGTATTTAAACTCTACCATATCTTAGTTTTTTGATTGTTATACTCAATTTTCAAATGTGACATACCTTAATCGATGTCTTCAACATCCGCAGCTTCCACACCGCCTCCCTGCTGCATAAGATAAGCCTTCATAAATCCGTCCAGATCTCCGTCAAGTACGCCCTGTGTATCGGCAGTGGACAGACCGGTTCTGAGGTCTTTCACCATCTTGTATGGATGCAACACATAAGAGCGGATCTGCGAGCCCCACTCTATACGTTTCTTGCTTCCCTCAAGTTCAGCCTGCTTCTCCTGACGTTTCTTCAACTCCATATCATACAGCCTTGATTTCAAGATTCTCAAGGCATTCTGACGGTTGTCCTGCTGGGAACGTGTTTCTGTATTTTCGACCATTATACCTGTAGGGAGATGCCTTACGCGCACGCCTGTCTCAACCTTGTTCACATTCTGACCGCCGTGGCCGCCCGAACGGAAGGTATCCCATTCCAGATCTGAAGGATTGATTTCGATGTTGATTGTGTCATCCACTAGCGGATAGACAAAAACAGACGAGAATGTGGTCTGACGTTTTCCCTGCGCATTGAACGGCGAGATTCGCACAAGCCTGTGAACACCGTTCTCGGCTTTCAGATAGCCGAAGGCATAGTCGCCCTCAACCTGTATGGTTGCTGACTTGATACCGACTTCATCGCCTTCAAGGAGATCCGTCACTGTCATCTTGTAACCATTGCGTTCCGCCCAACGGGTGTACATTCGCATAAGCATCGCAGACCAGTCATTTGCCTCCGTTCCGCCGGCTCCTGAATTGATTGTCAATATCGCTCCGAGACTGTCCCCCTCTTCACCAAGCATATTCTTGAGTTCCAAGTCCTCCACGGCTTTCTCCGCTTTCACGTACGCCTCATCGAGCTCCTTCATTTCGTCGGACTCCACCGCATCCTCAGCCGTAATATCCATCGAATCCTTGGCGAATTCATACAGCACGTCAAGGTCATCAGTCAACGTAGTCGCTTCATCAAAAGATGTCACCCAGGACTTCACTCCGTTCATATTCTTCATAAACGCTTCCGCGGATTTGGGGTCATTCCAGAAATCCGGAGACTCCGTCTGCTTCTGAAGTTCTGCAACCTTACTGCGTTTAGCTTGAATATCAAGGCATTTGTCCAACGCATTGACTCTTTCGTGAAGACTTTTTATCTGATCGATACTTATCATTGTTCCAGTTTTGACAATCAGCCGTCAGGCCATAGGCGCAAACACGCCAAATGACAAATTTACGCTTTTCCGCCCAATCGTCAAAACCTCAATTGACTTCCCACCTGACAAGTTCGGAAAAGTGTCAAACTTGGCACAAATCTGAAGTTGTCGGGTGTTTCAAAACAGATTCTTATTATAAACAATAGGAGAATGTGAGGGTATTGTCTCCGATTGAGACTGAGATGTCACCGGAGGCGCCTTTTACCGAGCGGAGCAGCACCTGAGCGCATCCGCTGAACGGTTTTATTGTCATAGAATCGACACGCTGGACCTGCGAGGTCCGTTCTGCCTGAAAACCTGAAACCGGTTGCGGACGCTCCACTTCTTTGAAACCAGGATCGCCATTTCCCCAACCGAGAAGGCAAGCATTCTTGACAGACACATTGAGTTCCGGCTCTGACGTATAAATATCAATCACGATAACATCTTGACCATCAGATTTTAATGCAGATTTAGAAGGCACTGCCGTTGTCTCCGGATATACTGCGGGATATTTGTCTTCAGCAACCTGTTTTCCGCTCCGATATCCGACAGCCTTAAAACAAGAGTTCTCTCTACCTGCAACATCCCACACAAGATGTCCGTCCTCAGGCATCGATTTAGTCCCAAGACTCTTGTTTCCTGCATAAAGGCGCACCTTCTCACAATTCGAGTAAACCCATACTTCCCCGTTATACGGGCCACAGATATGCACAAGCGGTTCTGATTTCCAAGCCGCCTTGAGATAGAACGCCTCATCCTTAGGAAAACCACAATAATCCAAAATGCCGAACTGAGACCCGGTTGCAGGCCATTTCATCGGATTAGGCTCACCGCGATAATCAAATCCCGTCCAATAGAACAATCCAAGTCCCCACGGACGCGCCTTATAGAACTTCCAACCGTGTTCTATCACATTGATTCTTCCCAACGTATCGACACGGTTAAGAGGCACCATCCAGCCTTTTTCCGGCACTGTCGAATACACTCCCCTTGTTCCGGCGCCAGAAGTCTCCTCCGTGCCTACCGCACACTTTTTCGGGAAGAGCCTGTGATAATCCTCCACAGGATTCTGCACGATATAGTTATACCCGAATACATCAACGCCTTTTACGAGTTCCGGACCGCCGGAGTTTCCGTAAGTGGACAGACGCGTATTATCCAGCGTATGCACATATTCGCTCATCCTCAAGGCTATTTCAGTACCGGCCTTGTCGTGCTCTACGCCCCACTCTTCATTTCCAACACTCCAGAGAATGACCGAAGGATGGTTTCTGTCCCTGTCAATCATATTGCGAAGCTGACCGAGCTGTTCGTCATTTATTCCGAATTGACGATTCTCGTCTATGACCAACATTCCCATCTCGTCGCATAAATCAAGCATAGACGGAGATGCACAGTTGTGAGAACTTCTTATCGCATTGAAACCGAACTCCTTAAGCCGCGCAATCCTGTAACGCCAGAGCGCGTCAGGCACCGCTGTCCCGACCCCCGCGTGATCAAGATGCACATTGCAGCCCTTGAGTTTCACAGGTTCGCCATTCAGCAGCAGACCTTTCTCAGGATTGAATTCAAGCGTTCTGAGTCCGAAACGGCGCACTACAGTATCTGAAAGTTTCCCGTCATAAAAGAGCTTGACTGTCAAGGTATAAAGGTAAGGATCTTCCAAAGACCATTTATGAGTGGCTCTGTCAACCTCATTGCCGTCAGCATCGCAAATCTCTATCTCTTGAGAAATCTTGCCGCTTTCAACTGAGGCATCGGCCAGAACATACTCCATCTCTACAGAACTCCTGTCCACATAAATTTCTTGAGTCCCGTCAGCCACAGACCATTTCTTTCCATCAGACTCCAACTGATTTATGCGCAACGAATAAGGTTTCATCATCACCGGTCCGGCTTTATGCAGATAGACATTCCGGTATATGCCGGCCCCCTCGTAATACCACCCTTCTTCTATCGAAGCGTCACAACGCACAGTCAGGACATTATCCCCACCATAGTTCAGATATGGAGTCAAGTTATAATACTTTGATACATATCCGCTCACCTCGTGTCCAAGATAAAATCCATTACAGAACACCTCGCTGTTCCTGAACACGCCTTCAAACTCAATGAATATCTGCTTTCCCTTGTCTTCAGCCGGTATTTCCAGATGCTTGCGATACCAGCCGACCGAATTCTCCGGATATTTCCAACCTATGCATTTGTAACCGTGCGAATGACTCGCCTCCCCGTTGTAAGGTAAATCCACCACCCAGTCGTGAGGAAGGCTGACTTTCTGCCACCGAGCATCATCAAAGTCAGGCATAATCGGAGAATGGCTATGTCCGGAAGACTTCACCTTGCACAGATATGTAAAATACTCCGTACCGTGCGTAAAGTCATCTTCCATAGAAGCAGCATTGCCCAATGAAAATGTCCAGTCATTATTGAGAAGTTCAGAACAAGGCTGACAATTCGACTTTGCGGAGTAGTTATCCGAGTCACTGACTGACAACAGATTCATAGCCAGGCATATCGCAAGCAAAGAGTTCAAAAATACGGACATAGTTTTAGAAGCTGTTTTAAAATAATTCCTCTCTTTTCTTACAAGGCCTTTCCGGCCATTTCCCTCTATCTCTTATAGATCCAACTCAAGACTATGATGTCCCGGCTCATATTTCACAAAAAACGACTTCCCGGACGCTGAATTGTGCACCGTGATATCATATTCCGCATCACGGAAACGCCGGTGGATATGATACGTCTTTATGGAAGCAGGCAAGCTAGGGCAAACGGTAATGCCGTCATATTCAGGGAAAATTCCCAGCAGATATTCTGAAACCGTCAGCCAGTTCCACGCTGCCGTACCCGTAAGCCAACTGTTCTTGCCTTCGCCAGGCTTTGCTGCATCTTTACCGGCCACCATCTGGCAATAAACATAAGGCTCAACCTTGTGCAGCGACTGGTCTTTTGCAAATGCCGGGGAAATCTTACAGTAATGTTCCCAGGCATCTTCCGCACGACCTGCCAACACCTCTCCGATAATCACCCACGGGTTGTTGTGACAGAAAATTCCGGCGTTTTCCTTGTATCCCTGAGGATATGATGAAATCTCGCCATATTCCTTGTAATATTTCGTATATGCAGGATTGAGAAGCACCATTCCATGTTCGCAGTCCAGATATTCTTTTGCAGAATCCAAAGCCTTGTTGCACATTCCCTTATCCGCACCGATGCGTGCCATTGTGCACCAGCCCTGACTCTCTATAAATATCTTGCCTTCCGCATTTTCAGATGAACCGATCTTACCGCCGAAGAAATCATACGCGCGAAGGAACCATTTTCCGTCCCAACCGTATTTTTCTACAGTTGAAGACATATAATCAACCCATTTGGACACATTTTCAGAGGTCCGTCCGCTCTGTGTTGAAGTGTCAAATGAAACGCACACGCCTTTGTTATGCTCCAGATGTTCAAGCAGTTTCACAAACTCCTTTCCCACAAAGACATACAGGCCGGCAATCATCAGCGACTCAGCCTTGCTGCCTTGCGTCTTGTTTTCAGTAGTCTGGAATGATTCGTCCGGATTGTCGGAGAAACAGTTGAGATTAAGACAGTCGTTCCAGTCAGCCCTGCCTATAAGTGGCAAGCCGTGAGGTCCAAGATGCTTGTTCACGTGCTCAAAACTTATGAATAAATGTTCCAACAATGATTTCTCGCTGCCGGGAACATTGTCAAAAGGCACCTGCTCATCAAGAATCGAGAAATCACCGGTCTCTTTCAAATAGGAAACAGTACCGAAAAGCAGCCAGAGAGGGTCATCGTTGAAACCGCCGCCGATTCCATTGTTACCACGTTTTGTAAGCGGTTGATACTGATGGTAACAGCCGCCGTCCGGGAATTGGGTGGAAGCGATGTCTATAATCCTGGTCCGTGCACGCTCCGGAATCTGGTGAACAAATCCGACCAAATCCTGATTCGAGTCACGGAATCCCATTCCCCTTCCGATTCCGCTTTCGAAGAAGCTGGCGCTACGGCTCATATTGAATGTAACCATACACTGGTACTGATTCCAGATGTTTACCATTCTGTCCAGCTCCGGGACGTCAGATTTCACAGAAAAACGTCCAAGCAGATCATCCCAATAACGGCCGAGAGACTCGAACGCACGGTCCACCTGTTCTACAGTTCCAAACGCATCCAAGACTTTATACGCAGGGAGCTTGTTTATGAAATCAGAGCAGGATGTAATGGTCTGTCCTGAGAAAGTCTTTCCTTCCACAAGATTCCGTCCTTCCGACAGTTCCTCCTCATTCAATTGATTTTCAAACTTCTTATCCTCCGGGTTCTCGATATAACCGAGCACGAATACAATGTCTTTCGTCTCACCGGGCTTCAGCTCAACGCTTATGCAATGGGAAGCCACCGGACTCCATCCGTGGGCGATAGAGCACGCACATTTGCCTGCTTCGACATTCTGAGGCATCTCAAAGCCGTTATACAGGCCTACAAAGGATTCTCTGTCAGTATCGTATCCATCGACAGGAACATTCACCCCATAAAAGGCATAATGATCTCGGCGTTCACGATACTCCGTCTTGTGATATATCACACTCCCCTGCACTTCAACTTCTCCGGTAGAGAAATTGCGCTGAAAGTTTTCCATATCCGTCTCCGCATTCCAGAGACACCACTCCACGAACGAGAACAGTTTGAAATTCTTCTTCTCCGTTCCGTTATTTGTCAATGAAAGTTTCTGAATCTCACAGCGATAACCCGTCGGTACAAAGAACAGGCAACTTGCTTTCAGCCCATTCTTTTCTCCGGTTATTCGGGTATATCCCATTCCGTGACGACATTCGTAGAAATCCAGAGGTGTCTTACACGGCTTCCATCCCGGACTCCAGACAGTCCCGCTGTCATTGATATAGAAATACCTTCCGCCGTTATCCATCGGCACGCCGTTGTACCTGTAACGCGTGATACGCCGGAATTTTGCGTCTTTACAGAAACAGTAACCGCCTGCAGTTCCGGATATCAGCGAAAAGAAATCCTCTGTTCCAAGGTAATTGATCCAAGGCCAGGGGGTCGCCGGATCTGTTATCACAAATTCTCTGGCATTATCGTCGAAATATCCGTACTCTTTCATTTTTCAATTCATTTGTATTCACTGACCAGTCCGCCTGTCAATCCAACCTATGACATCCAGATTGTGTTTCATTTTTGCGCTTCAAAAAGAGGTAGATGGCCGGAGCGAATTCTCTCTGTGTTTCTGAGTGAAGGCCGCTACCTCTTTTTGATGACAGGGAAACGACTAATTTCCCATTTGAGGGGTTATAAAGGGTAATCTACAAATACTGCTTATTACTCTCAATCAAAGCTTTAAGTCTCTCGACAGTTTTACCGGTGTAGAATCCGTCAGGCTCCGTATGCAGACAGTAGTCGACAAGACGGTCAACCGTGCTTGTAGCCACGTGCATTCTGGTGTCACAAGACGCATAATAAATGTAAACCTTTCCGTCCGGATCAGCGATCCAGCCGTTTGTGAACAACACATTCATCACGTCTCCCACATACTCTTCATCTTCAGGCACCATAAAGAAGCCCGCAGGCTCCGCAATCACTTTGCTAGGGTCTTCCAAAGATGTCATATACATATACAGCACATACCTGAGTCCTGATGCACATCCGCGGACTCCGTGGGAAAGATGCAGCCAGCCTCTGTCTGTCTTTATAGGAGCTGGACCTTCGCCATTTTTCAGTTCCTTAATCGTATGATAATGACGGAAGTTGATAATCTTCTCTTCCTTCACCTCGGCATTCGTCATATCATCGATGAGAGCCCAGCCGATTCCGCCACCTTTGCCGGCATCAATGAAGCCATCCTGCGGACGTGTGTACAAGGCATATTTCCCATTCACGAATTCCGGATGCAACACAACATTGCGCTGCTGTGACTTCGACTTCAAGTCAGGCAGACGTTCCCAATTCACAAGGTCCTTTGTCCTTACTATTCCGGCACAAGCGACAGCCGATGACAAATCTCCTTCCGGCGCATTCGGGTCTTTACGCTCAACGCAGAAGATTCCGTATATCCAACCGTCCTCGTGAGCAGTAAGCCTCATATCATACACATTGACAGCAGGTTCTCCATATTCAGGCAAAGTCACAGGATAATCCCAGAATTTGAAATTATCGACTCCGTTAGGGCTTTCCGCAACAGCAAAGAAGGATTTTCTGTCCGCACCTTCCACCCTTGCTACCATAACGTATTTGCCGTTCCACTTGATTGCGCCTGCATTGAATGCAGCGTGAACACCGAATCTCTCTTCCAGATAAGGATTGGTCTTCGGATTCAGGTCATATCTCCAGAACAGCGGAGCGTGTGCACCGGTAAGTACCGGATTCTTATACCTTTCATAAACGCCGTTTACATATACAGGTTCATTCTTGAGTGAAATCAAGTTATCGTGATTGGTCTTCAGCCAATTGAGTCTTTCTTCAAAAGTCATAATCTTACAACTATTTAATTTATTCAATTCTTATTTTTCAGCTTGCCCTGATACTTCAATCAGATTCCGCATCAAGCACTTAAATACATATCTTACTTTCTGAGCATCAAAACTTTAGAATGTTTGGAAAATTCCTTGAAGTTTTCCGCGTCATCCGAATCCGAGTGAGGTGCGAAATAATGCCCCGGCTTATCCCAGGCATTTCTCCAAGTCAGTACGTATGAAACAGGCGCATCACCGATTGCCGGCAGCAGTACATCCGTCCACCAACGTGAATATGGTATGCCTTCAAATCCAGTCTCGGATACCGCGATAAGTTTTCCGTGTACCTTGGCAAAAGCCTCCATATATTTCAGGTCCTCTGCAAGTCTTTCGATATAATGTTTATTTGCAGCTTCAAGGCATTCAGCCTCAGTCTTAATCTCGTCGCTTCTGTCAACATATTCATAATGGTCAACTCCGATGATTTCCACATAATCGTCTCCCGGATAGCGGCTGAAATACTGCGTACTGTCGATTTCCGAATTTGGAGAATATGCCCAGACAATGTTCTTGAGGCCTCTTTCGCCTGCCATATAATCCCTTGTCATAGCATACAGTGCCTTATACTGATCTGCCGAGCAGAGATTTCCGCCCCACCAGAACCAGCTTCCGATATTCTCGTGCCAAGGCCTGAATACTACCGGTATCACATTTCCATCAGCATCCTTTAGAGAGCCGATAAAATCCGCAGCCTTTGAAAGCCACATTCTGAATGTCTGATAATTGTCGCCCCCCTCGAGCACCGATTCCACAGCCTTGTCCGTGCTGATATCCCAGGAATCGCCTCCGGTGACAGGATTGCGCGCGTGCCACGAGAATGTCACGATACCGCCTTCCTCGCTGTGTTTTACTGCCGCCTTGCGCATAAGGTTGAAATCCACGCCGTCAAGATTTGCCGCATTGCCCAGTTCAATTCCACCAAGGTCAAATCCGACCATTCCCGGATGACTGCCGGTCACATACTTTACGTCAGACCTTGAAAGCGAATCTCCTGACAGGTCCTCAACTTTCCAGGAATGTCCATAAACGAGAGCATCCTGATGCGCATAGTAGAACTGCCCTGACGCCGCCGCGTCTGAAAGCTTCTTGACGAGTTCATTTGCACCTTTGTCCAATGCAGGGTTCGATTGATTTCCGCCGGAGCATCCGACCAAAGCGAAAGTCGTCATAAGCATTGCCGATTTAAGCAAGTTTTTCATATTGTCACAATTTCTTATTCCAATCAATTTTACGTATTCAATCACACGGCCCAATGCCGCAAAATTCACAGTACCGCTGTCTGCGGAGCGTTTTCATACACATACCGCAGCGTATAAGACGATTTTTCCGAGAATATCGCATCTTTGAGAGCCGGAATAATACTGCTTCCGTTCGCGATGTAATCTCCGCTCGCGTGGTCTATGAAACCGCTGGTCTCGCGTCCAGTGTCTCTGGAACCGTTATCCCACAGGAATGGTGCAATGCCGTAATTCCGGCAGGCACGATAGAAAAATTCGAGATAGTACTTCTGGAATGCTGTCTGTCTTGACGTCGAGCGGTTCACGCAACCTGTTTCTCCGAAATAAACAGGGATTCCGTTGTCAATATATTTGGCTTTGAGTTTCGCCATTACAGCCACAACTTCTTTTTCTCCGGTAGGAGCTGGATTATTCTTTGCGGTATGTCCCCACTCGTCATATTTCGCTTCAAGCGTATAATCA
Organism: Butyricicoccaceae bacterium; assembly: GCA_963617065.1. Taxonomy (GTDB): domain Bacteria; phylum Bacteroidota; class Bacteroidia; order Bacteroidales; family UBA932; genus Cryptobacteroides. The sequence continues at coordinate 8,433 of CAVENC010000022.1, read as the reverse complement.
CTTGGGTCATAGCAATGTACCGCAACTAAAAGTTTGTCCTTTGCAGAATCCGTCGGGAGAACAAGGTTTTCCATAGTCAGGTCAGGATTGCTGCAATAACCCGGTATTCCAAGATACCTTGAAGCATTGTTTCCTCCGGTTGACCTCACGACATTGACAAATTCCTGAACCCATTTATTGATTACAGAATACTGCGCGCCGTTGTCAGTCCGATTGCTGCCCCAGCCCCAGCCGCCGTCGTGAATTTCATTGAACGCCTCAAAAATAAGGAAGTCGCCCTTATCCTTGAATTGCTCGGCAATCTGCTTCCAAACTGCCTTATATTCAGCTGTTATTGATTCATATTCCGCCGCTGACGATGCCGCATTCTTGATATTCAGCCAATACTTGCTGTCTGCACCGTCGTGGTGGATATTGATGATGGCATTGAGTCCAGCCTTTTCCGCATAGCCTACGATTTCCGCCACACGTGACATCCAGGCATCTTCAATCTTGTAATCAGGAGCCTCGCCTATATGTCCCATCCAGGTGACCGGAATTCTGACAGAAGTAATTCCCTTGGATTTCAGTCCGTTGAATGTAGCCTGCGTAGCCTTTTCGTTGCCCCATCCGGTCTCGTCGGCGACACCGTTATTCTGTGAATCCATCTGGTTTCCAAGATTCCAGCCCAAACCAAGTTTTTTGGCCATTGTCCACGCCAGGCTTGTTCCCGGAGTAATCTCCGCCAGAAAATCTTCTTCAGGTTCAACAGCTTTTCCTTCCTGAGATATTGACACTTTAACCTTATCATTTCCGCACACCACTGATATATAAGCAGTACGTTCATCTGACGAAGTATTGGCCGCTACCGTCACAGTTGCAGTGCATACGTTTTCTGAAAATGTTCCGGCTGACACCTTGCACCAATCCGAAGCGCTTGACACGAGATTAGGTTTGGATGCAGCGGTCACTTTAACCTCAGCGCTGCCGGCTTCCGAACTGAATGTCAATTCAGACGGAGTTACAGTCAAGTCAACTTTCTTGGAAGGGTTCTCAGATCCGCTGTCTTTGCCACACGCTGAAACGCTCGCAAGCAGCATAGCGAATATCAGCATCTTATGTTTTATAAGTTTCATACTATCAACAAAATTCAAATTGAGGATAATTTCAACCAGATTTCCGTCTTCCGGTTAGTATTTCACACCGTCGCGATTTATGACCTTGGAATTGGACAATGCTGATTTCCAGTCCGCTGCAGTATTGTTCCAACTGTATGAGCCATCGCTGTTCTTGCAGTAAAGCACAGGAGTACCGTTCTCATAATTGCACCAGTTCATAAAATAGCCCCAAGGTGCATCTTCGGAGAAATAACCGTCTATATCCAGCAGGTTGCCGAACTCACTCAACACAACCATCTTCTTTCCTTTAACGGAATTGTTTACAAACTTGAATGCGGCAGACTGCGTGGTTCCTTTGGATACATACAAGTCAGCTCCGACCATATCCACATACTCGTCACCCGGATACCAGGCACGAGCCGTCTCGAGGTCTGTGCACAATTTACCAGCATTACTGGTCTGCACAGTCCATACCCAAATCAGATTATCCAGGCCGTATGTATTCTCCAGTTTGTCACGGAGATATTTCCACAATTTAACGCAAGCATCAGCACCTCCGTTGCCCCACCAGAACCAGGCGCCCCAGGTGTAATCTCCGGCAGCCTCGTGCAAAGGTCTGAACAGCACCGGAATACCGGCATCTTTGAGCAGTTTCATATAGCCCGCCAATTTTTCAATCTGGCTGTCTATCACCGTTCTCTGCCAAGTACCTTCCTTCAATGCCTCGTTGATGTCAAAAGTAGTCTCACCGCTTCCGCCACCCTTACCTGAAGCATAAAATCCATAATTGTTCAGGTCAGTCTCGCCCGATACTGAAGGGACAGACCAATGCCAGCCAATCTGTATTATACTACCGGCAGCCCAAGCATTCTTAACCGGAGTGATATCACCGTAATCAGGACATTCGCTCCACGCCTTAGCAGGCCAGTTGAGGAATATGTAGTCAAAACCGACCACAGCCGGGTATTTCCCTGCAGATGAATTTATCAGATCAGAATATGTAGTCTCCCAGGCTGTTCCACCCATAGCGCCGCTCAAAGACTTCTTACCATAATTGTCAAGCAGGAATGAATACAACTTCTTCGCTGATGATGAAGCGTTTGAATTGGTGAGAGATGATGCAGGATTTCTGTCATAGTCTGCTTCGTCAGCTTTTCTTGAGAATCTGTATGTGATTGCACCGGCAGGGTTCTGCCTGAAGCCACTGATCGCACCGTCAGATATCGTCAAGGTATATGAAACGCCTTTTTCCAAACCGGAGACCTTCACTGTTACATCCTTGTTGTAGGCAACTGCACTGGAAATCACGGCATCATTGTCCACTTTCACCTTACTTGCGTCCGGCATCTTCACATTCTGGTCGAATGTAAATTTCACCGTCAAGTCATCCGAAGTCACCTCCGCGCCGTCATCCGGAGTAATACTCTGTATAGCAGGAGCTTCCGCCTCCGGAGTATCCGGCTCTGATTTTTTATTCCCGCTGCAGGACGCTGACACGACACCGGCCAGAACAATCAATAAAAATTCAATTCGTTTCATTTTAACCTCATATTCTATTTTCGCGCCGTCCACCAGTCTTCGAAATTCACTCGCAAGCAAACCGGGGACAAATGGGGAACCGTATCAAAACAAGTCCCGAAATTGGATCCCGGCAGCAGGGTCAGCCGCTGCCGGAATAATGTTATAGAAGTGCAAACTTTGTGAATGTTATACCCTTACCTTGACAGATAAGAGCATAGCCCCAATTCTGCTTGGATGTAAGTACCGAGTAAACTTCGTCCGTAACCTTGAACGAGATAAAACCGTCACTTATGGCTGTAGGCGAATTTGTTGCATTAAACTGGTTCTTCGCATCCTGGTCCGGGAACAACATATTCATTCCGCTCCAGTGACCGTCGAACAGTTGGATCTGCCAATCAGTATCGCTTTCTGCCGTGAAATAGATTTTAATCGTACTGCCCACTTTAATGCCGGCATTAGTCCAATCATCTTCTGTTCCAAGTTCCAAGTTATTTTCATAGTTTGCGCCCGTATAAGCGCTGCCCTTCCAGATTGTCACTTCCTGTGAGATTTCCTGAACGATCTCAACTTTTGTGAATGTTATGTCTGAGCCCTGGATTATTATACCTGCAGCTTTCACATCCTCACAATCACCTTTCAGAGTCTCAATATTCGAAAGAATCTCACTTGTCAATGTCACCTCGGTGCACCATTCTATTTTACCTTTTCCTGAATAGCTGCACGTAGGGATCAAAGTGTTGGAGCCTATTTCTGAGAATACAAGGCCTGACCAGTCACCATAGTTAATCTGCGCCTGACACCAGGTATTGTCATCATAAGTATAATAGAATCTCATTTTAGCTCCGTCACTGACATCGAGGAACTTGGATGCTGGAATGATGACACGTCCGCCGTCGCCCCAGGTAATATCCACATTACCTTCCCAAGCCACAATAAAGCTCTGCTCAAGAAGCACCTCGATCTGCTGAGGACAAGTCTCGCGGTCACCGTTAAGAAGGTCGAAATACATTGAATATGTACCGATTGAGTTCCAAGGCATAATGAATGAAATCTCCGTGTCGGTTCTAGAAGTATAAGCAACCACTTTGGCTTCTCCGATATAGATATTCTCGATGAGCATAAAGTTCTCACCCTTCAGAGTAACCGTAGCCCCTATATGTTCAGCTGACGGCATCTCGTTCACGATAATCAGAGAGTCATAGCTCAGGGTAATCTCGTCATCAAGGTCAATTGTCTCGCCATTGTAGAGAGTAAGGACAATCTTACCGGAAACTGATGTATTGGTCGTAGTGATAGTCAGTTCATTACCTTCTTCGTTTGAGACGACCTCAACATCCTTTCCGCCCAATGTTGCGCTCTTCACCAGATCCAGGCAAGAGCCTCTCACGATTATATTTTCGCCGGCCTTGAGCTCAAGAGGAGACACAGATGCAATTACAGGTTCCTGCAGATTGTATTTCGTGCTTACTTCCGAGCCGTTAGCCATCTCAAGGGTAACTTCGCCATCTCTTGCTTCAAGAGGCACGGTCACGCTGATTTTTCCGTTTTCGTAAGAGAAATCAGTGATTGAAGACGCGTTAGGGAATTTCACTGAAGCGACGACGTCTAGATCTTTACCGGAGATCACGAGGATTCCGCCCGCTTTGATGATGCTAGGAGACACTACAAGTTCTGAAGGAACAACCATCGCGGCTTTGCCTGCCACGAATTCCTTGCCGGCATAGCTGACAGCCGTCACATTACCGGACTTCATCTCGCTCGGAATAGAGAATGTAAGCGACTTGAAATCTTCAGACACGGAAAGTGATTCTGTCTCAATGGTAATGCCTTCCTCAAGATTGATTTCCTTTATCATATTCAGATACTTGCCGGATACCGTCACAGTTCCGTTAGGTTTCCAGGCACTTGCTTTCGCTGAAGAAACAGTAGGATCACCTATCTGCAGATCTTTCTCAGAGTAAATGAGATTGGCTATTTCGCCCTCGTCTGAGAGAATAATCTTGCCTGTAATGGCAGTAGCAGGAATGATCACGCTGGCATTATGTCTGTCAATATTCTTCACCGCTACAGACTCACCGCCTTCGAAAGTGACGCTCTGCACGAGATTCATATAGTCACCCTTAAGAGTCACCTTGTCTCCAGGGTAAGCCGGTGTATTCTCTGTCGAGAAGCTGTCAAGCACGATAGGTTCTGTATATTCCAGAGAGGTCTGTGTTGTAAATGTCTTGCCATTGGATGCCTTCAGCACAATCTTGCCGACTTCCGGTCCTTCTGCAGGAAGAACAACGCGAATCTCGCTCTGCACTCCGGATTTCACCACCTCAATTGAAGAAATAGGGTCAACTCCGGGAACGTCCACCTCCACAATCTTGTCAAGATTGCTTCCGATGAATGTCAAGGCACCGCCACGCATCACAGGATTAGGTCCATAAGAGACCAGCTTCACCTGAGAACTGGAGTACTGGGCAGTATCCAGTTCCTCATTTCCGCAAGCGACCATACAGGTCAATGCGGCAAACAGGATTGATATTCTAAATATATTTTTCATAATGTTTCCTCTGATTATTTGTTAGGGACAGCCCTGATATTGTCAATCTGAAGCATAGGCGTGCAAGATGAACCGCCTGCTGCACCCGCAGCCATAAAGAGTTCCATACCGGCAAATGAATCAGCATTGAGTGAACCTGAAGCCTTCTCGCCAGTCCAATACCATACGAAGTCGGTAGCGATAGGAAGAGATACTGTCACCCATTTTCCGCCTGTATCAAATGAACCTGTAGATTTCCAAGGCATATAAAGCGCACGAGGAATCGACAGAGCATCATCGTGGAAATAAGAGTTGTTTGCGTTGCCCAATGACACATTGGAGATGGAAGCGAAGATAATCTGCAGAGGGCAACCTGTCCAAGGATACTCTGAAGGAATACGCAACTCGAACTTGATTGTCATATTTGAGAAGTCGCTGAAGTCCACCACATGGGTAAGAGCGATTCCGTCAGGATCATCATAAGTCTCAGGGGTATTCCAGTTGCCAGGCCAGTACTCGAAGTGGTAGCCGTCATCAGCCCAGTCAGTACCGTCAGCTTTGAGAACGACACCGTCTTTGTAGAGCTGGAGATAATTTCCGCTGAATGAGTTTTCATCAGACTGAATGGTCTGAGCGTGCCAACCGTGATTGCCACGAGCATCGTCGAAGGTAAAGAGCATACCTCTGTCGTCCTGATACATAAATGCAGACTGACCTGTACCGGATTCAGTTGTCACCTTAATCTTGCCTGGCAATGCGCCGTCAGGAATCACAACGTCAAATGATGAGAACGTGATGTTCTTGATTGTTGTGGCCTCAGCACCGGTGAATTCCACTGTCATAGGCTCGTAGAAATAGTTTCCTGTCACAGTCACGGTCTCGCCCGGCTCTGCATATTCGAATGACATAGCATCTACGACAGGTACCGGAGGAAGCACTTTGAAGTCAAATGTCACAGTATCCTTCGCATTGTTGATCATATAGATCTTGTCTGTCTGAACTGTAGGAAGCACCTTAGGGACAGACACGATGAGAGTATGGTCCGTAATGTAACTTGTATTCAGCGTAGCCTTCTGGTCATTGAACCACAATTCTTTGATACTGCGGAGATTATCTCCGAGGAGGCATACGACTTCATCCATATATGCGCCGGTGATGTTGAGATCCCTGTCCGCATATCTGACGGAATATACTTTAGGCGTACCGTCCGAGACCCTGTAACGATCCGGATAATCAATTCTGTCGCAGGAAGCAATGCTTACCGCAGCAACAGCTGAAAACGCCATTATATTCAAAAATTTATTTATGTTTTTCATATTCGGTATCGACTAGAAGTTATAGTGATATTCTGAACGCACGTCAACGTGAACAGCTTCCGCATCGGATGCCATATTTCCGTTGAAGACAACATCTTCTGTAGGGAATGGCAGTGTGAAGCTTGACGCTGTGACATTAGGATTGTCATCTTTTGTGTTGTAGGTAACCTTGCTTGCGTCCCAAGTTCCGGAATAGTCGAAGTCCTCGCCTATCCAAGTCTTCCAGACATCGTCAAGACCATTCCAATAAGACCTCTTCTGAGCCTTGAGTTCGGAGATACATCCTGAAACGTCATAGTATGAACGGCGGACGTAGTCGTACCAACGGTCACCTTCGCCAGCAAGCTCAAGACGGCGCTCTTTCCAGATGTCATTCCAAGTTACGGTTGTCAACGGTGCTGCACCTGCACGCTCACGCACCTTGTTCACATACTCTTTAGCCGCAGCATTGTCGGTATTTACCACAGCTTCAGCATAAATGAGATATACATCTGACAGACGGAGAATGTGAGTAGGCAACTGGTTAGCCATATTCTGAGGTGTGATACCGAGTGCAGAGATGTGGTCCTGATTGTCGCCGAAGAGGTTCTTCACGTTGTTGGAACCGGTGTTGCACTGGAGAGTTCCGCCAGGACCGCCTTTTCCGTAACCGTCCTTATCGTAGATAAAGCGCAGATAGTCAAAGCCTTTCTTGCTTCCGGAATAAGTCTTGTCTGTCCAGAAATAATCATAAACATCGCCAGGCAACATCATTGTCGCGTGTCTGCGGATATCCGAGTTGTCACGCATTGTAGGATTGTCTGTAGCCTTGCACCCGAACGCTTCCTGAAGGTCAACTGAAGGTCCGCAATAACCGCCCCAGCAGTCTCCGTTCTCATCGAAACCAACCATCGCAAGGTCGCTCTGAAGTGTATTCTGCTGTGTCCAAGGATCACGGCCGCATTTCCAGAGCCAGGAAATAAGGCACTCGCCTGTCGCATTGAAGCCTTTAAGACGGAACACATCCTCATAATTAGGAGTCAAAGTTCTGCCTGAATTGTCGATGACATCCTTCGCATATTTTGCTGCAGATGCCAGATCTTCAGCGTTGAGAGAACCCTCAAGGCCAGCTTTGGTAAGATAAACCTTGGCGAGAAGCGCCTCAGCAGCATAATAGTCAATACGCTCATAATCAGCGAATCCGCTTGTAGTCTTAGGAAGAAGGCTCATCGCTTTCTCCAAGGTCATTATGATATATTCATAGACATCGGCGCGAACGACTTTCTTCACTTTGTTGACCTGACCGCTTGCGATAAGTTCGGTATTGTTGTGTACAATAGGAACTTCACCGAATGTGCGGACCATAAAGAAGTAAGCGAACGCCTTCCAGGTCAGAGCCTCACCGATGCACTTGTTCTTGCAAGCCTGAGTAGGGCCGTCTGAATTGAGAATATTGTCGATAACCGTATTTGCGTGGCCGTTAACAGCCCACAAAGAGTATGACATATTCACGAGATCAGTATCTGTACCGTTGGTCGTGAAATCCAGATAAGGGCTTGAACCCCAGTACATATTGCCGGACATAACCTCACCGACCTTTATGAATCCGCGCTGGAAATCATACCACGGTGAGTTGTACAGATAATTCACGCCCTGTTCGCACTGTGAATCATCCTTGTAGAAATTATCCACGTTATAACTGTCTTCGGCCGGACGGTTCAAGAAATCCTCGCAGGAAACGAGAGACAGGGCAACCGCAGCTGCTGACAAGCCTTTAAGTATATTTATAAGTTTCATATCCAAAATCTTAGAATGTAATGTTCAATCCGAATGAATACATTGCAGGAGACGGATAACGGCCGTTGTCGATACCGTAGGTCAAACCTGAAGAATCCTGCGTACTTGCACCGACTTCAGGATCATATCCGGAGTACTTGGTAAACGTGTACAGGTTCTGAATATTCACATAGACACGGAGATTTTCAATCTTCGC
>CAVENC010000021.1:0-45297 GCA_963617065.1 Butyricicoccaceae bacterium | reverse complement strand
AGAAGCACTTTGTGGCTTCGGAGACGACGAAGGTGGAGCCGCCGATATAGATCAGAGGGCGGCCGCCGTATGACGAGGCGGTCTTGAGTGCCAAGGCTACCGCATCGCGTACTGAGTCCTGCACATAAAGACGTGATACTGAACGCCCCACCTTCTTGCAATAAGCGGAATACCTCTCGAGTATTCTAGATGCTGGCTCTGCACGCTTGGTCTTAGGCGTTGTAAATATCCAAGTCGCATTTTCCGGAAAGAGTGGCATTATGGCATCAAAATTCTTGTCGGCCATCACACCGTAAACGACTATCAGAGAAGTAAATTCATCTGAATCAATATAGCCATTGAGTTGCGCGAAGTTATACGCCAACGCAGGGGCATTATGTCCTATGTCGCACAGAACCTCGGGATTCGTGGACAGTCTCTCCCACCTGCCGTGAAAGTCCATCCTGGAAGCGGTATGAATCAATGAATCCGTCAACATATCATTGTCCAGCAACAAATCAGTCCCCTGCTTCCAGAGGGAATGAAGCACATCCAACGCAGCCAGCACCGTGCGAAGATTCTTCTTCTGGTAAGCCCCACGCAGGTCCATATTCTTCAGAATATCAGGGCTGAGATACCATTTTGACGGTTCACAGTCTTCTGCAAAGACAAGAGAAGCCGACGACAAGCCTTCGTTGATTTCCGCGAAATGTTTCTTGAATACAGGTGCAGTTTCAGGACGAGTCTCCCCTATCACGGCAGAAACTCCGCGCTTGAAAATGCCTGCTTTCTCGAACGCTATCTTCTCCAGAGTGTCACCAAGCAGGTCACAATGGTCCAGTCCTATGCTTGTGACGATGCTTAAGTCCGGCACTATTACATTCGTACTGTCCAGACGCCCGCCGAGTCCGACCTCGATAACAGCAATATCCACATTCTGATCCGCAAACCATTTGAAAGCCAGGCCGGTAGTAATCTCAAAGAAAGAGAGGTCCAGTTCATCAAATGCCTGCGAGTATTCAGAAATGAAGTCATACACATATTCCTTGGAGACCAGTTCCGCCTGACGCCCGTCAACGACTCGCATACGCTCCCGGAAATCAAGAATATGAGGAGACGTATAGAGACCGACTTTTAATCCCGCGCCCGCAAGCACGGACGCAAGCATATTTGCGACAGAACCTTTGCCGTTAGTCCCCGCGACGTGAATCGTGCGATATGCTCTTTCCGGATTTCCCAGCCTGGCACAAAAGTTCTCAATATGCTGTAAGCCAGGTTTATAGGCATCACCGAATGTTGCATTTTGAACAGATGGGAATCTAGTGAAAATAGATTCGATCATCTCTTCATATTTCGTCTCCGTAAACATCTCAACCGAAAATTTTGGGCTACAAAAATACTCCTAATGCAGGAAAGCGCAAAAAAATTTTGGCCTAGTGAAATTTTTATATAATTTCGCGTCGACAATTTTGTCGAACAATAATGTCTAACAGTTTTGTCTAAACGTTTTAACGCAGATAAACAACTATGAATGAGGAAAATATAAGCACTCCAGACAAGATTCTCAATGCTGCTGTAGATGAATTCACCGAAAAGGGATACGGCAACGCTAGAATGATGTCAATCGCCGCAAGAGCCGGAGTAAGTCATTCAATGCTGCATTACTATTACCGGTCAAAAGAAGAACTCTTCCAGAAGGTGTTCAACTCAAAAGTCGAATTGATTTCTTCAATCCTCTACGGACTCTATGACGAAAATGAAAGCTTCCTGACATTAGTCCGGAAATTCGCAGAAAGGCAATTTGACGAATGCCGCAAGAACCCCGGGTTTCTGCTGTTTATGGTAAGAGACATAATACCGGTACCTGAGAATCTGAAAAAAGTTGTAGCATTGGCAGAAGACCAGATTCCCGAGCACATTGAGCACCTCCAGTCAATACTTGACAAGGAGTCCGACGAGGGCAAAATCAGGAAAATCAACATTCTGGATCTTATGCTTGACGTCATATCAATCAACGCCAGTTCTTTCATCGCAATACCGGTACTCCGGGAACTATCTCCGGAGATCGACATCGACAAATTCCTGGAATCCAGAAAGAAAAGCAACGTAGAGTTCCTCTTGGCGTCTCTGAGACCATAACAGCAGACGCCACATTCAAGAGACATCCATAATAAAAGCAAACAACAAGCTTCTTAATAATTTCATAATGACTAAATCAGGTATAACATTCTTAATCGCCGCATTTCTGATACCTGCAGAAATCTTCGCAAACAATAATCCAGGCGACACCGGCAACTCCGGGAATTCAGCATCCGCAACCGTCACTCTGGAAGAGTGCTGGAAATCAGCGGAGAAAAATTATCCTTTGGCAAAGCAATACGGACTTATCAGCAAATCAAAAGACTACACTGTTTCCAATGCCGCCAGAGCTTACCTTCCTCAGGTAACATTCTCGGCAAAAGCTAGTTGGCAGTCCGATGTCACCAAATTCAGACTTGACAGGGAAGAACTGGCAAAGACTGAGATTGGAAGTCTGATAGACCCCGACGGAATAGAGGCCCTGATGCCTAAGCTCAAGAAAGATCAGTACTCGGCATCTCTGGACGTTACCCAGACAATCTGGGACGGAGGCGCACTGAAAGCCCAGAAAGAAGTTGCGGAGAGTGAAGCCGAAGCAAATACGAAGAGCATTGACGCAAGCCTTTACGGACTCAGAGAGAGAATCAACGAACTGTATTTCGGGATAATGCTTCTGCAACATAACATCGAGTTGAGCGACCTTATGCTAGGCACGCTGAATGCGAATTATGACAAGCTGAAGGCCTACAAAGAGAACGGAGTCATCGGCCAGGCAGACCTCGACGCTATCCGCATCCAGATATTGAAGACAAAGCAGGAAGCATTGAATCTCAAAAACAGCAAAAAAGCTTATACTCAGATGCTTTCACTGCTGTGCGGACTGAATCTGAACGAAGAAACCGAACTTGTTTTACCTGAGGAAATTTCCGTCCCTGGCGGAGAAATCACAAGACCGGAGCTGGCTATGTTCAACGCACAGCTCAAGCAGATAGATTCACAGAACAGGATGCTGAATGCCGGAGTGACACCGAAATTCGGATTATATGTCTCCGGAGGCTACGGCAGACCCGGACTCAATATGCTCAGCAACACATTCAAACCGTATGTCATCGCCGGAGTGAAAATGGTATGGAATATCGGCAACTTCTATAACCTCAAGAACAACAGGCAGATGCTTCAGTTGAAGATGGCCAGCATTGAGGCCCAGAAATCAACATTCCTGCTCAACACAAGCATTGACGAAAGCCGAAGAGACACCGAAATAGAGACTCTGCGCAGCCAATTGCAATACGACGACGAGATTATCGAACTGAGAAAATCCGTACTCAAGGCCAACGAGGAGAAAATGTATGATGGAACCATCTCCGGAACAGATTACGTGGGCTACCTCAACGACTCGCTGATTGCCGAGCAGAATAAAGCCCAGCACGAAATTCAGATGCTTCTGTCAATGTACAATCTGGCATACGTCAGGGGCAAATAAACGACTGCGGAAACACACCTCAACAAGAAAATCTATAAAGTATGAATACAAAAGCATTTACAATTATCGCATTGATACCTGCGCTGGCAGCCTGCAACGGAGGGAAAAACACTTATGACGCATCCGGCGTTTTCGAAACGACCGAGGTAACGGTATCGGCTGAAGGCAACGGAAAAATCGAGTGGTTCAAGATAGAGGAAGGCGACAAGGTCAACGCCGGCGACACACTCGGCTGCATCGACACTACGCAACTGCATCTTACCAAAGTCCAGCTTGAATCAAATATGAAAGCGGTCGGAAGCGGAAAATATGATGTCACCAAGCAGATTGCATCCCTCAAGCAGCAGATGGCCAAGCAGAACCGCGAACTTGAAAGATTCACTAAACTTGCAGCCGCCGGAGCATCCGGACAGAAGACTGTGGATGATATCGAGGCTCAAATTTCCGTTCTGGAAAAGCAGATTGTGGCTCAGGAAGAGATACTCCAGAATGCCAACAGCGGCATTTCCGGACAGACCACCGCATTGGAAGCACAGATACTGATGATTGAAGACCGCATCCGCAAATGCGTCATCACCAGCCCGTTGAACGGAATAATCCTTTCCAAATATGCGGAAGCAGGCGAACTCGCAGGACAAGGCAGAGCATTGTTCAAGGTAGCCGATACGGAAAACATCAAAATCCGCGCGTACGTAACTGCGGATCAGCTAACTGAATTGAAACTTGGACAGGAAATGAAGGTTTATGCAGACCTCGGCAAAAAAGGCCGTAAGGAATACGCAGGCAAACTGATATGGATTTCCGACCAGGCAGAGTTCACCCCGAAGACAATCCAGACCCGCGATGAAAGGGCAAATCTGGTCTATGCTGTCAAGATAGGAGTAAAGAATGACGGTCTGATTAAACTCGGAATGTATGGTGAAGTCAAATTCTGAGCGCGATGCCGAATATGCCGTGCAGGCGGAAAACCTGGTAAAGCATTTCAAATCAGTAAAAGCCGTTGACGGAATCACTTTCAATGTCCGCCGTGGCGAGACATTCGGAATTATAGGCCCAGACGGCGCCGGAAAAAGCACTCTGTTCCGCATACTCACGTCTCTGATTCTGCCGGATTCCGGACGCGCTTCTGTTGAAGGATTCGACACTGACAAGGAATATATGGCGGTAAGAAATATCATCGGATATATGCCGGGCAAGTTTTCCTTGTATAAAGACCTCACTGTGGAGGAGAACCTCAAGTTTTTTGCAACTCTGTTCGACACCACAATAGAAGAGAATTACCATCTGATCAAGGATATTTATTGCCAAATCGAGCCGTTCAAGGACAGGTTGGCCGGCAAACTCTCCGGAGGAATGAAACAGAAGTTGGCATTATCCTGTGCATTGATACACAAGCCAAAAGTATTGTTTTTGGACGAGCCGACCACAGGCGTGGATCCTGTCTCAAGAAAAGAGTTCTGGGATATGCTGGGCAGGCTGCACGAAGACGGAATTTCCATCGTCGTATCCACTCCGTATATGGATGAAGCCAGGAGATGTGACAGGATTGCATTGGCAAAAGACGGCAAATTCCTCACAATCGACACTCCGCAGAACATCATAGACAGTTTCCCGGACAAACTTCTGTCTGTGGAATCCGACAAGATGCACTCGCTGCTCACTGACCTGAGGTGCTGGGACAAGACATTGAGGGCATTCTCGTTCGGCGAATCGATACATCTATCGGTAAACAATGAGGTGAACGAAGACGAAGTAAGGACATTTCTCTCGGACAAGGGACACGGAAACATTTCTATCCGCCAGACCGAACCGTCTGTGGAAGACTGCTTTATGGCGATGTTGGAGAAAGGCGCTTCCGCATAGGATGAGTTCACGAGCATTACGAAGCAGTATTGAAATGACAGGATATTATGTCCTCTAGGAGTTTATAGAAATTTATGGAAAACGTAATACACACTGACAGGCTCACAAAAAAGTTCGGTGACTTCACCGCTGTTGACCAGATTTCGTTTGACGTGCATTCGGGCGAAATCTTCGGATTCCTCGGCGCGAACGGAGCTGGAAAGACAACAGCTATGCGAATGTTGTGCGGACTCAGCAAGCCCACTTCAGGCATAGGTACAGTCGCAGGGTTCGACATATCCCAGCATCCTGAACTGGTAAAGAAAAATATCGGCTATATGAGCCAGAAATTCTCTCTGTATGAAAATCTTACAGTCAAGGAGAATCTTGTGCTGTTCGGAGGAATATATGGAATGAAGCGTTCTGAAATCGCGCGGAAAACCGACATTCTCCTGTCTGAATTATCATTTACGAACGAAAAGAATACAATGGTAAGCGAACTGCCGTTGGGATGGAAACAGAAACTTTCGTTCTCCGTATCCATTTTCCACAATCCGCAGATTGTTTTCCTTGACGAGCCTACCGGCGGAGTGGACCCGGTTGCAAGACGACAGTTTTGGGAGCTCATATACAAAGCCTCCGATTTCGGCATAACAGTCTTTGTTACAACGCATTATATGGACGAAGCGGAATACTGCGACAGAGTTTCCATTATGGTTGACGGCAAGATTAGAGCATTGGATTCGCCAAAGAACCTCAAAAAGGAATTCGGAGTGGACAATATGGACAAAGTATTCAGAAGACTCGCAAGAGAGGCGGAAAGGAGCAGCGATTAATTTTCTCACAATGAACAAGTTATTATCATTCATAAAAAAGGAATTCACACACATTCTGAGGGACAGGAGAACGCTTCTGATTGTCATCGGAATGCCTATCACCCAGCTGTTGCTATTCGGATTTGCCGTTTCCACAGAGGTCAGGAATGTCAATGTGGCTGTGTTCGACCCGTCCAATGATGAGCTTACGACCAAAATCATCCAACGGTTCGATGCCAGCAAATATTTTAGCATCCGCGAACGAATCACGAGTCTGGACCGTATAAACGACATTTTCCGTGAAGGTAAGATCAGCCTTGTGATGGCTTTCTCGGACAATTTCTCGGAAGACGCGATAAGCGGAGGGGCTGCAGAAGCCGGAGTGCAGCTGATAATGGACGGCACGGATCCGAACCAGGCGTCACTTATCAACGCATACGCGACCAGCATTCTCAGTGACTGCAGGAATGAATTTGCGGCCGCAAACGGCTCAGTATCAACCACTATAGTACCGACAGTCAAGATGCTTTACAACCCGCAGAACAAGAGTTCCTACAACTTTGTTCCGGGAGTGATGGGACTTATCCTTATGCTCATCTGCACGATAATGACTTCCATCGCGATTGTAAGAGAGAAGGAGATGGGGTCAATGGAAGTACTGCTAGCCTCCCCTATCCATCCTATATATATAATTATCGCCAAGGCGATTCCTTACCTCGTACTTTCTATCATAGACGTGGCAATAATTCTGCTCTGCGCCGTGAACATTCTGGATGTCCCTATCGCCGGCAGTTTCCTTGGACTTTGCGGAGTTTCATTCCTATTCCTCACCTGTACGCTCAGTCTGGGGCTGTTGATTTCCACTCTGGTAAAGACCCAGATGTCTGCGATGATCGCTTCGGGAATAGGGCAGATGATGCCTACGATGTTGCTGTCCGGGCTCATATATCCGATCGAGAGTATGCCGAAAATCCTGCAGGTCGTATCCAATTTCGTCCCGGCAAGGTGGTATATCCAATCCGTGAGAATGATTATGATTCAGGGCTCAGCGGTGCATTACGCGATGCCTGAGATAAGGATTTTGGCACTGATGACGCTCGTCCTGCTTGCGTTGACGTTGAAGAATTTTAAAACGAGACTTGCGTAAAGATTAAAACCAAGACTATGCTGCTATTTTTAATAGAAAAGGAAATCAAACAGATATTCAGGGATCCTATCATTCCGAGGATGCTCATAATGCTGCCTCTGATGACGACATTCGTATATCCGTGGACAACTAACCAGGAGATACGAAACGTAAGGGTCAACGTGGTGGACAATGACCATAGTTCATTGACGCACAAGATCATAAACGAGATCAGCGCTTCGGATTATTTCAACCTTACAGGAACATCGTCCACATATCCGGAAGCATTGGAACAAGTGGAGTCCGACAAAACTGATATGATATTGGAACTTCCTACAGATTTCGAGAAGAATCTTATGCGCGGGGAAGGCAGTTCGATGATGATTGCGGCAAACTCAGTAAACGGAATAAAGGGGGCTCTCGGCTCATCTTATATGCTGACACTCATATCGGAATCCCCTATCCTTAAGGAAGTTGCGGTCAAAGGCGCCGGAATGAAGGCCACAAGTATGGGCTTTGCCGCAGAGCAGTCTGCAAGCGCATCCACTGGGGCGGCTCAATCAGCAGGCGGCTTGCAGCGCACTGGAAGGATGCAGGGCTCAGAAGCCTCGGGCAGGGCTTCTTCAGGGGCATCCACGAGTGCTTCTTCGAGTGCATTTTCGGGCACATCAACGAGCTCGTACTCGGGGGCAAGCGGAGTCGCCGGAGGGAGCATCTCGAATCCTGTCGCCGCGTCATTTTCCATAAATCCGGTGTATAAGTTCAATCCGACGCTGAATTACAAGGTCTTTATGATTCCCGCGCTCATCGTGATGGTCATCACGCTCATCTGCGGATTCCTTCCGTCGCTGAATATCGTCAACGAGAAGGAGCAGGGTACAATCGAACAGATCAACGTAACTCCGGTCGGCAAGATACAGTTCATCCTCGCCAAAATGATTCCTCTGTGGGCAATAGGCCTCATAATTCTGGGATTCTGTCTATTTATGGCAAAACTCATTTACGGGCTCACTCCTGTCGGAAGCGTATGGATAATTTTCGCATTTGCCGGGATCTATATCCTGGTGGTTTCCGGACTGGGACTGCTCGTATCCAATTTCTCGAACACACTGCAGCAGGCGATGTTCGTAATGTTCTTCTTCGTTATGATACTTATGCTGATGAGCGGACTTTTCACGCCTATCGCCAGTATGCCAAACTGGGCTCAATATATAGCGAAGTCCAATCCGCTCACGTATTTCATCCAGGTAATGCGCCTCGTATATCTTAAAGGCAGCACATTCAAGGATCTTATTCCTCAACTTATGGTGCTAAGCGGATTCGCGATAGGCTTGAGTTCCCTCGCAGTCCTGAGCTACAAGAAGACTTCGTAATCGAACGCTGTTCTTTGCTGAGACAACATAATTGGTTAATTTTGCATCTATTACGTCGGGGCTTGAAAAACGAGTCGATTTTGACATCCGGAAATTCACGACGAAAAAGCCCGAAGAATGGTAAAAATCATCCTCGTCAAGAAATTGACTGAGAGATAAAAAGCAACAATATGAAAAACATTATGAAATCAGCATTATACGTAGCGGCAGTAGCCTTGACATTCTTACTTACAGGTTGCAGCGGAGATTCAGGATACAGACGTCCGGACAACAATCCGGATAAGCCGGATGACACTTTCTCATTCCAAGTCAACCCGGATTGGACGATTTCTCACAGCCAGACTGTCGTAACAGATGATTACGGATTCCAGGCAGACATAGACATCATCCACGTCGCAAGCCTTGACCAGGAATACTATTGGCTGGACGTTATAACGGAGAGCAATCTAGAGGAATGGTACAGCGGAAATATAATCGAGTACATTAAGGACGAACCGAATTATTACTCCAGTGACTCATACAGAGGCTCGACCAATATCGAATTCGACAGAATGAGGTCAGGGAAATGGGTGGCAGTAGCAATTGGCGTAACTGCAAACGGGGATCTCACCGGAGATTATGCCTATCTCAAATTCACGATTACTGAAGACGAAGCCGAGCCAGATTTCACTAAATGGTTGGGAGACTGGACAATAACCGGCGCAAACAGCAAAGAAGCCGGCAAAGACATCTCTTACAACCTTCATATCACCTCATCGGACAACAACTATCTTGTCAACGTGTCCGGATGGGAAGCCGGAAAGTCTGATCCTGACGACACGGATATGTCTGACTACATACTTGAAGTGCAGTATGACAGATTCACCAAGACATTGCTGTTCAAATCATTGTATCTGCTTACCGAAACTCTGGGCAACAAGGATTATGACCTTTGTTTCTACGGCAATTTCATCTACGATGGTTCAATGGGATACACAGATCTGCAGAAAGATGCTCAATATACAGTGACTGACAATATCATCATCGCTGAGAGCAGCAAACTTTCGGATGACGGGAACAAGGCTACTGTGGACGGTCTGAATTTCAACTTTAACCACGACAATAAAATCTACAATACGAAGTTGATTTCAATGCAGTATTTCGATTTGCCATTGGATTCAACTGACGACGGGTTATATACCAAGCACAGTTCCATTCCGGTATTCCCGCTGACGATGACCAGAGCCGAGGCCGGTTCTTCAGTTTCACCTGCATCAATATCACCTGCAAAGATTCTGAAAGTCAAGACTTCACGTCACGAATCCAACACCGGCAGAGTTTCCACTTCCTCAAGCATAAGAGAAGCAAGACGATAGACATTTTTCGGTCAGGAATCTCCTGCTTGTCAGTCAGAAACAACATCCCTCATTTCCGTCAGAAACATCTCTGCGGATTATCACAAGAAACTTTCAGTCCGTGAGGTAGCGTTTTAAGTTCCTTGTAAGGTATGACAGCATAAAACTCGCTTTCAGCACCGACACCTATCGAATAAGGGGCATAATAGACAATCAAGCCTTCCTGAAGCAATGCGCAGCCGGACATAGAATCCACGAGAAAGTCCGGCACTTCTGAGTCATCCTCTCTATGTCGAAGAGCGATATAGTAGTCTTTCCAATTATGCAAATGCTTGAGTACCAGAGCATATAGTTCAGGATAATCTTTGGTGTTCACGATATCAGAGATTTTCAGCGCTTTTCCTGTATTCTTGTCCACGCTATACCAGTAGTGAACATCCGGACATCCGCAGCTCATCATATCATACCAGGTTGACTTGAAGAATGTGCAGAACGCATCGGTCTGAAAAATATCAGTAATAAGAAGTCCGTTCTGCTCATTCATATTACCGTGTACTTCCGGCAAATTCACACATTTAGTCTTGGTATAACACTCTAACACATAATCTATAATATCAGAGCATAGCGCATCCGCATCGCAGAATTCAACTCCGGGAAATTTCGGCTTCGGCAGGTAAAGTTTATTCTTTACATATTCGGAACATTCTCTTGTCATCCAACTCAACAGCGCACTGTTATCCGGGCATCTTAATGCCACAACCACCCGATACGCTCTACATGTATCTTTGGGGCAATACCACATGCAACTATGATAAGACAGGTTCTTGATATGCGGGATTTCTTCCCTGAGCGTTTTCTCATCGCGTGCAAACGGTTCTATGATTCCGAATCTTTCCTCAAAGTCAAAATAAAAAGGATTGGGTTCTTCAGCGAGCCTCTTATGCCTTAACGAATCTTCTAACGCTGCACGCTTCTTGTTGTCATTCTCAATTGAGTCAGCGACAGCTTTTGCTTTTACTACTGCAATCGAATCTTCCCTCGCCTTTGCCTTAGCTTCTGCAATCCTGGCAGCGGCTTCATTTTCCACACGAACCTTGAGTCTATAAAGATACGGCGTATTAATAGCCAGAATCACAATAAGCACTCCTGCAACCGTAAGAAATATTTTTTCGTATTTGCGCATAAGTCTTGACCGTTCCGGCCATTTTCATCGTTATCATCTGTCGAGCACATCCAACACACTCTATCTTTCAAAGCTGGGACTGACTCGAAAATCTCTCGTAATAAAATTCGGAAGTCGCATCAAAGCAGATCCTTAGAAGATGTCTTTCGGCAACGGACAGCCTTGTTTCCTCATCTTTTTCAGGAAACGCACAAAGACAACCAAAAGATAGACACTGACAGGCTGCGTCAAGAACCTATACCAATAGAAAAGACCTGTACGGTAATAAAAATGTGAAGTAAGCAATGTCGTCAGAAAATATATCACAGATATTGCCTGAACTGTCCAGCCGATTGTCTTGATACTCCCAATCTTTTGTCCCGCTTTGGAGAATGCAAATTCAGCCAAGAAGAACACGCTCATAGCCAACGGGATAAAGGACATTGCACGGCAGAACAACATTGTGCCCTGACCTGTCAGCATCTGGAAATTCGATACAGAGAAATGATTTTCTACCCTCTCGACTCCCACGAAACAGAAGGCCGAAGCCAGAAAAAGCAGCAGTTCAATTAACCCGTTTTCATCCTTGCACTTTTCTAACCGTTCAACAGGAATCAGGTAACACAAGATGCCGGTAAACAGCCAAAGGCATCTGGCCCCGTCCGCAAATAAACGAAAGCCGTTCAGATGCATAAATGTCCAGAAAAGATATATTGCCGGAATCAGGGCTATCAATACTGTCTTCACCCACACGCCAGGCGTCGGGAACCGTTTCCTGAGGAGTATCGCGATCCAACCGAAAAATATCGGCGTCACCAGAGAAGAAACAGGTCCAAACCATCTGAACAGGGCGTAAACTTCTTGATAAGAAAGCACTTGAAACGCCTCTAAGATATTGATAGTAAAACGGCAAAACAAAATCAGGCAGGCGACCCCCACCATAACGACAGATGCATTTCTGTATCTTGAATTCTTCTCAACTACGTCCATAAACAGAATAATTTGTAAAAAATATGGCTGCGTGACCGGCAGTCAACTTCTTTCTGCAAGTTATTCATATTTTCTCGTGCATTTCACACCCGCCTCCATTTGAACAAATTTGAATAAACGTTCCGCAACTTTTGAGAGTTTTATTCCGCAACTTTTGGAAAACGCGCCTTTTATGATGCGCATTCTCCAATTCCGTTAACATTTGACGGGTAATGTCGGGAATTCATAGGAATTTTGCGTATATTTGAGAAATATGATATAAAAGTTATTATGTCTCAACGGCATCAAGAATTACCGACCAAGGTTTTTGATGCTTTCGACCATACTGTTCAACGATTATATTAAAATCAAAATAGATTCACTATGAGAAGATTGCTTGCAATGTTCGCAATCCCATTGCTAATCGCTTCGGCGTGCAGCGAGGTTACGAAAAATGAGATAGCTGATGTCCTCATCATATCTCAAGACAACGTGGCATTCCCGAAAGAGGGAGGCTCAGCCACAATTTCAGTAGCGTGCCCTTCGGAATGGCACTCGGCCGTATCAGACAAATCGTGGGTTTCAGCCTCCGACAATGAAGACAACGTGACAATTACTGTCACTGCGAACGAGACCGGAGACGCCAGAAAGGCTTATGTATCACTGGAGTCCACCTCCGGAAAAACAGTGATCAAAGTTTCGCAATCTTGGTCAGGCTCTGTTCTATCATTGGAAATCAACGCTCCTGAAAATCTTGAACTAGACTCCGAAGGTGACAGTTTCGTATTCACAGTTGAAACGACAGACGAATGGACTGTAAAATCGGATGCAGAATGGATAGATACTGAAGCCTCCGGCAATCTTGTCAGAGTGAATGCGGCCGCCAACAGCGGAGACCACCGTGACGCGACAATAACCGTCACCGCTTCCGCAAATGGCAAGGAAGAGAGCAAAGAGATAAAGGTATCACAGATTTCCAAAGCCGAGAACGTTTATTTCAAAATGCTCGGAAGATTCGGACTTTATGCCGAACGCTGGTATCTCGCCGGCAACGCCATTAACGAGCCAGGCATCGGTTCTTATTGCAAAATTGAGCAGAAAGAGTACGGCAAAACCTTTACCATCAAAGATTTGTTTATAACAGGTACTGAGTATGAGGCTTCTTACGACAAGGATACAAAGCAGATGATGATAACTCTCGGGTCCCTGTGTCTGACTAAAGAAGAAACCCTATCTCAGAAATACTATTACTATTATATGGTTCAGCAGAACATTCCTGAAAAGAAATTCGAATCAGGAATCCTTTATGGCACAATGGGCACAGGTACAGACGGCACAAAGGATTGCGATGCAATTCTGTTGAGCGGATTTGACGAAGCATACGGCACTCTCGGACTGACTGTGAGAGTTATGCCGGACAATTATAACGCTATGCTCTCCGACGTATTCTACGCCGACGGCAAGATGTATTTTGTCAGAGCGGATGAAAGCGCTCAGGAATAATGATTTCAAGACGACAGTAATATGAAAAAGATAATATTCGCGACACTTCTGACTGTTTTCCTCTGCGCGTGCACTAAGGAAACCATCAAGTATCAGAATCCTGTTCCGGGACAAAACGGAACTGAAGCAAACGCTTCGCTGGAGATAACTTCCAGAAACACACTGTTCACATCAAAGGATGCTACAAACGGAAGCATCGCTTTCAAAAGCCTTGGAGGAAAAGTTGTCCTTGATATAAACACTAACGCAGACTGGACCTTCGATGTTACCGGAGAAGACGCATCATTCCTCACCGGTGACATCAATGACGAAACCAATCAGCTCACACTTTCCTGCGACGGCAACAAAGTGGAGAAAGCACTTTCCGCCACGGTGACCGTCAAGGCCGGAAACAAGACTGCAACAATTGATGTTACCCAGAACGCATACGGCACCGCTGAGATTGTGGCTTCCGAAAACAATCTGCACCTCGCCGCAAAAGGAGAGCTCACAGCATCATTCGAGGTAACCTCCACAGATCCCGACTGGACATTCGAGACTGCAGGATGTGAATGGATGCTTGTCAGCAGAGACGGCAACACCGTAAATATCAGCGCATATCAGAATGAGGAGACTACGGACAGAGAAGTCAAATTCATTCTCACCGCCGGCTCAGGAGACAAACTTGTCACCGAAACGATTGACGTGCTTCAGGACAGGGCCGCACTCATCCAGCCATCAGTTCTCACCCTGCCTGTAAATCCGTTCAACGACGAGGCTAAGGAAATTGAGGTCAATGCAAACTTCGACTGGACGTATTCAGTCACCGGCAACGAAGGAGACTGGCTAACAATCGAAAGAACCGAGAACGGCTTCAAATTCACTGCTGTTCCGAACCCGGGCGAAGAATCCAGAACAGTCAAAATCACCGTCACGACCGGTGACGGCAAGGAAAACATTGACACCAAGGAAATCACCGTTTCCCAAACCGGTATCGACACTCACGCGTTCATTATCGGGCTCAATGTAACTTCGACTTCAAAGCCTTCAATCATCCCTGTAAGCGGAATCGGTGAAGGTTCCACAGTTGACTGGGGAGACGGTAATACCGAGACGGTAACATCCGACAATCCATCCCACACATACTCAGACCCTGGCTATTATGTCGCTTCATTCAAAGGAAGCGCAAACGCAATCAACTCTTCATCGCTATCTATAGAACAAAGGGCGCAGATTACCGAAGTATTCAGCTGGGGCGACTTGGGCGTAACGTCAATGGCAAGCGCATTGTACAACTGTGACGAACTTGTCAGCATTCCTGCGGACGCTGTAGGTTCTTTCGCAAAAACGACTACTTTCAAAAATGCATTTTATAACTGTCAGAAACTCCAGGCTATCCCTGAAGGACTCTTAAGCAAGGCTGTGGAATGTACTGACATCAACTCAATCTTCATCTACGGATATTCCATCACGGAAATTCCGGCAAACCTTCTGGCCAATTGCCCTAAGCTCAAGGATGCCACCAGCGCTTTCGACGGTTGCAAACTTGTGACAAGCATTGACAAGAACCTGTTCGCACACAATCCGGAGCTTGAAATCTGCTCTTCGACATTCTCAAGAATGTACAAACTGCAGTCTATTGACGAAGATATGTTTGTGAACAATCCGAAAATCACCACCTTCAACGCCATATTCAGCTCAGACAGTGCGCTCACATCGATTCCTGCCGGAATATTCAGAAAACAGACAGAATGCGAGTCATTCCGAATGGCTTTTACTGCATCCGGAATCACCGAAATTCCTGCCGGACTGTTTGAGAACAACACCAAGTGCACTACATTCCAGCTGACATTCAACAAAACAAAAATCAAGACCATTCCGGAAGACGTATTCAAAGGATGTTCAAAGGTCACATCATTTATGACCTGTTTCAGCGAATGTACCGAACTGGAAAGTATCCCTGCCGATTTGTTCAAGAATTCTGGAGCACAGAGCACAGTTGTGAAGAATGGTATGAATATGCTGTTCCAGAAATGCACCTCCCTCACGGAAGTGCCCGAGGGGCTGTTTGACGGTTTCTCTACAATAAATCAGTTCTCAAGCGTTTTCAACGGATGCACTTCCCTGAAGAAGATTCCTTCTGGACTGTTCAAAGATTTCAGCGCAGTGACGACATTCTCCAGCGTATTTCAGGACTGCACCTCTCTTGAATCAGTACCGGAAGGCGTATTCTCCGGACTTTCTGCTGTCACATCACTCTCAGGAGTATTCTCCGGCTGCACCGGAATCACGGAAGTGGGAGCCAACCTTCTTTCAGGATGCAATGCCTGCACCAACATATCCAACCTTTTCAAAGGTTGTACAAGCCTGAACACTGTTTCTGAAAGCGCCTTCTCCGGAGCCGTTAAAGTTTCCAACATATCAGGACTGTTCAGCGGATGCACAAGCCTTGAGACCGTTCCGGAAGGACTGTTCTCATCAATGACAGCCGTAACCAACATTTCCACACTGTTCAACGGATGTACAAGTCTGAAAACAGTTCCAGGCGGCATCTTCGCATCTCTGACTTCCGTAACAACAGCCAAGGAAACTTTCGCATCATCAGGAGTCGAATCAGTTCCGTCATCCCTGTTTTCAGCAAGCACAAAGATAACCTCATTCGAAAGCGCATTCAAAGGTTGCACTGCACTGAAGAGCCTGCCTGACGGACTTTTCTCGAACAATAACAAGGTTACTACATATAAGACTACCTTCAATGGCTGCACAGCTCTGACCTCGGTCGGAGGCATCTTCGGAACCAGCACGGCCAGCGCCTCTCTTGAATCAACATTCGAGGGTTGCACCGCCCTTGAGAGCCTTGCTTCGGGACTTCTTGACGGCTTGACTGCAGCTTCTTCATTCAAGAAGACATTCTATGGTTGCACCTCCCTTGCGACTATTCCTGAAAAATTGTTCGCCAAGAATGTCAAGGCAACCACAGCGGAAAGCTGTTTCCAGGGCTGCACCGCACTTAAGAGCGTGCCTGCCGGGCTGTTCGGAACTACTACTACAATGAAAACACTCACATCGATGTTTGCCGGATGTTCATCATTGAAGACTATTGCTGCGGACGCATTCAGCGGAATCAATGCTGCAACAGGAACTGTCACCAAGATATTCCAGAACTGCACCTCGCTCACCGAAGTTCCTTCAGGCCTTTTCAAGAACAACGCCAAAATCAGCGTTTACACTTATGCATTCAGCGGCTGTACCAGTCTTGAAAAAGTCGGTTCTGAAGTATTCAACTGCGCATACGGAGCAGCTAACCTCTCCTACTTGTTCAGCGGTTGCACTGCACTCAAGGAAGTCGGCGAAAATGTTTTCGTAAATCCTGAAAAAGTAAAAATCATCATCAACATATTCCAAAACTGCTCCGCATTGGAGGGCATTCCTGCGGGAATTTTCGACAACTTCAAGGCAATCTCAAGCGCCAACTTCGCATTTGACGGTTGCACATCTTTGAGCTGTGAATCTCCATATACCACAGTGAACGGAGTGAAATACCACCTCTACGACAGAACGGCTGAAAATGCCAGCGTCACCGGATTCGCCGCATTGACGAATCTCAAATCAACGTTCAAGGGATGCACCAAGCTCACAGACTATGCGGACATCCCAAGTGTATGCAAGGAATAATTTTCAAAAATGCACAGGAATATGAAATCAAGATACATAATACCTATAATTCTGGCCGCAGGAATCGCTGCCGGATGTACCGAGACCTCTAAAATGGTTCCAGACCCATATCAGGCGCCCCTCTTTCTGCAGGCTTCTGACTCTAAAATAGTATTCGACAAAGACGGCGGAAAGGCCCTCGTCACCGTAGCTACAAACGCCGAGAGATGGGATTACGAAGTTGCATCAGGCGACTGGTTCAGCGTCAGCACAGATGAAGACAGTTGTCTTGTCGTGATAGCCAAACTGAACAACGGAGCGGTAAAGACAGACGCCGTCACAATAACTGCAGAAAAAGGCGAAGAGACTTCAAAAGTTCAGCTGGAAATCACTCAAAGAGCTGACGACGCAGTAAATCTGAGCGAAGCAGGAACAGCAAACTGCTACATCGCAAGCACAAACGGAACCTACAAGTTCCGCTGTGACATCAAAGGTAATGGAGGCAAGGACGGCAAGACAAAATATATCGAAACCGAAGGTCTTGAAATCAATGATGCCGCATACGCCGAGTTGCTTTGGGAGGCCAGAAATGACGGAGACCGCACAATGTCTTATGAAATCATCGACGGCACACCGACATACGGAAGCGGATATATAACATTCTCGACAGGAAGGAGCGAAGGCAACGCCCTCATTGCCATCAAGAATTCCAAAGGCAGGGTTCTGTGGAGTTGGCATATATGGGTAACAGACAACGAAGTGACCGTCCACGATCATATAGGACAGGAAGGCAACGTCATCGCCCAAATCATGGACCGCAACCTCGGAGCGCTCAACAATACTCCGATGGACATCAACAACAGAGGTATGATATACCAGATGGGCAGAAAAGATCCGTTCATGCCGTCACGTTCACCATACAAGGACTACAGTGGCATCACAGACTATGAGGATGCCAAACAGACAGCCGAATACTGCAACAATGACCCGGAATGGAACAAACAGAATTTCGAAATCGGTGACGGTACCGGAACTTGGGAGATTGATTCCAAATTCAAGGCTCAGGCTTCGTTCTCAGCTCCTGGCAATATCCCGTACGCTACTGCAAACCCTATGAGATTCCTTGTCAGCTACTACTCCAGCGGTGCCGACTGGTACATCAACACCAGCAATGAGGACAGCGTATGTCCTGGACTTTGGGCAGAAGAAAAGACAATTTTCGATCCTTGTCCTCCGGGATACAAAGTGCCAGGAAAGAATATGTGGGGCACCGCGGTCGGCAACAACAGCACGACAACAGGAGGAAAGCACAACGAATATGACGAAAACGGAGTCAACGAGAAATATTCCTGGAACGTGGAGAAGGATTGCGGACGTATCTGGAGAACTACCGGCGATTTCTATCCGATGGTCGGAAACATCTATCCTTCATCATATACGGTAAATAAGACTCCGTATAATTACGCCAGCGGCCAGACATTCTATCTGACCAGCCAGGAAGGATTGTACGATTCTGACAAGTCAAACCAGAATTGCACTCACTTTGTGGCCGCATTCAACGGATACTGGGCTTATTACGAGCGCAGAGCTCAGGTTTACACCGGCCAGGTGAGATGCGTAAAAGAATAATCTCTTAAAAATTGATAATGAAAAACAGATTCTTGGTAATCGCCGCTATGCTGGCAGCAACAGCGGGATGTGGAAGAATCGGCGAAAATGACAATGGTGGGTCCGGGTCGGAAGACAACGGCCCTATTGTCGTGTTCTCGCCAGATGCTGCTTTACAAGGGGAAATCATCGTGAAGATGAAACCGTCAGACTCCCCTGTCACGAAATCCGGAGAGACAGTTTCCGGCAATGCCGAAGTTGACAGAATACTGATGAGTGTAGGCTCAGTCAGTTTCGAACGGCTGTTCCCGCAATGCGGACGTTTCGAGGAAAGAACAAAGAAAGAAGGAATGGACAGATGGTTCATCGCAAAATACGATGAAACCGTTCCTGTAGCTGACGTTGCAGAGATGCTCTCGGGATGTGATGGCGTGGAAGTCATCGAATATTCCATTCCGACAGAGGCGTCATCCTATTCAAAGGCATCTTTGCCTGAGACTGAAAATGAGGTTGCAGAGACCAAATCTTCCCAGTCTGCAAGAAACATCCCGTTCCCGTTCAACGAGAGCGTACGTTCTCAGAGGATGCAGTGGCACTACAACAACCCCGGCAATGTATATGCGAATTCCACAGTTGCCGGAGCCGATGCCGATGTTTACGCAGCGTGGCAATTGTGCACCGGCAATCCTGACGTAATCGTGGCGGTCATTGACCAAGGCGTGAAATACGACCACGAAGACCTCGCCGCAAATATGTGGGTAAACAAAGGCGAGATTCCTGGGAACGGCATAGACGATGACGGAAACGGATATATAGATGACGTATATGGATTCAACTTTACCGACAACAAGGGGCAACTGACATTCTCCGCAGACAATATGCACGGCACACACGTTGCCGGTACCATTGCCGCCGTAAACAACAACGGCATAGGAGTCAACGGAATTGCGGGAGGCTCAGGAAAGAATGACGGTGTAAGGATTATGTCCTGCGAGACCCTGGGAGCATCCGAATCAGGAAACTCAGGCGGCGGACTTGGAGCACAGGTACGCGCCATCAAATACGCTGCAGACAACGGAGCCGTAATCTGCCAGAACAGCTGGGGTTACACTTCGGGAGCGCTGTCCAGGACCGACTGGACCAAGGGAAACTACTCTGCACTTGCGGATGCCATCAGATACTTTGTCAAATACGCAGGGCTTGATGAAAACGGCGAGCAAGAAGGTCCTATGGCCGGAGGAATAGTAATCTTCGCCGCAGGAAATGACTCCTCGGGCGAATTATGCTACCCGGCTTCAGACGAAGCTGTAGTCAGTGTCGCCGCTACATCCTGGCTCGGGACTCCATCTTACTACACTAATTATGGCA
The DNA here is from genome assembly GCA_963617065.1 of Butyricicoccaceae bacterium. Taxonomy (GTDB): domain Bacteria; phylum Bacteroidota; class Bacteroidia; order Bacteroidales; family UBA932; genus Cryptobacteroides. The sequence goes on along the minus strand of CAVENC010000021.1, from coordinate 25,023 downwards.
AATGGGTAAGCCTTTCAGCCCCTGGCGGTGACCTCACCCTCAACTCTACATACGGAGGAGTTTACAGCACCAGCATAGGAGAGAATGGCGAATCCGCATACGAAGGAATCAACGGCACATCGATGGCGTGCCCGCACGTTTCAGGAGCCTGCGCTCTCGCCGTCAGCTGGTACTATGGAACCGAGAAGAAGAAAGGGCTTACCTGCGATATGCTCAAGGAAGCATTGCTTTCAAGCGTCACACCGGTTGATCCGTTCTGCGAAGCTCCATATTTCGGAAATATGGGCGCCGGTTCTCTGGATACTTATCAGTTGTTGCTAGCAGTCAAGAAGGTCGCAATAATTCCTGACGTCACTGTAAATATAGGCGCGACTACCACAATAAATCTCGCTGACTACTTCTACAAGACAGATATATTGACATATTCCGTAAGCAATCCAAGCATAGCGGAAGTCAGTCTGAAAGAAGGAGTTATGACTATCAAAGGGTTGTCGAAAGGCAAGACCGCAATAAAAATAACAGACGGGAACCAGTCGGTAAGAACCGTCAACGTAACCGTAAAATAAGGAGAAGTATGATGACTGTCATTTCTAAAATAATGAAGGCCGACATCGTTGCGGCTACCATATCAGCGCTTTTCCTTCTCTTCGGGTGCAGTTCCGAAAATGTAAAAGAGACATCAGACGAGATACTCAAGACTCCCGAAGCCAAAGTAAGCGAAGTGACCGTATCAGGGTTTCGCATTGACTGGAGCAAGGTTTACGGTGCAGAAAGCTACATTTACACACTGGACGGGTCTGACACGGAATCCACGACAGATTTGTCGATTACATTCAGCGGGCTTGAAGCTGCGACTGAATATGAGATAAAACTGCAAGCTATACCGGCAGAGAACAGTTCCAAGACATCCTCAGAGCCAGTGTACATCCACGTGCGTACATCAGAAGTCACTCAACTTGACAAGCCGGAAATCACTCTGGGAAGCACATACGCCTCCAAAACCATCATCAGTTGGAGCGTCATTCCTAGTGCAGGAAGCTATGAATACAATGTCGGTGACATCAGCGGAACCACCACGAAAAACAGGGTGACTATTCCAAACCTCACAAAAGGCACAGACTACACGTTTTCTGTCAAGGCAATTCCGTCAGGAAGTGACCACACAGCTTCGGAGTCTGCCACTGTCAGCTTTAAGACATCCTCAGATGACGTGCCGGCACTGCTTATCGTTCCTGAATCCGTGCTTGCAGATGCCGTAGTATTCGATATCTATGCAACTCCGGATGAGACATATTACTACGACGTCGTGTCATCTTCTTCATTGATGCTGTATGACGACGCGACCATAATGGAGAAATACCGCGATGCTATTATCGAATATGCCAAAAGCAAGGGCATAAGCATCAGGCTGGCGATGGCGTCCGTCCTTAAACTCGGAACCAACAGTTTCAGCATATCAAGTCTCACCTCAGAGATGAGTTATGATATCATCGCCTTCGGAATGGATTATGACGGCAATCTCACGACCGGGCTTCAGACAAAGCGGATAACGACAACTGCTACCGGCTGGTCCTCAGGTCCGAACTATGGAGGAACAGACTGGTTCACCCAGAGATTCTATCTATCAAACGAATATGCCGCCTTGTCAGGATATGGATGGACCAATTCAGTATGGATGACTTGGAAAGGAAGCGATGTGCAGAGCATACGTTACCGTCTTCTCCCGACAAGCACGTTCAACAAGGCTTTCAGCGACCCTTATGACGAGGAGGCCATCAAGACATTCCTCAAAGATCCGTCTTACAGCTATACCGTCAAAGACGAATATCTGGCACTAGTTAACTCCGTGAACGGATACAATTCGCTGACTCCGTGCAATTCAGGAACCTCATACACGATGTCCGCATTGGCGACCTCAACCTCAGGCGAGGAAGAGCTCACAGTCAATTCCATCACGACCAAAACTTCAAGCGAAGCGCGCACGTGGTTCACTCTGTCGGCTTTGGTCAATGAAAAATACGGACCGACATCCACCACGATAGCATGCGTAATGAGAGGTGCCGCCGTGACCTCAGGAAAACTGGTTCTGGTCAAGACATCGTCCCTGTCCGGAATTCCGGAATCTTCTTACCCCGCTATAGTCGCAGACAAAGGTGTCGATATGAAGGAGTCCTATTTCGAGCCTATCAACGGGAACGGACTGGCATTGCTTATGACAGTCGAGCCGGAAACATCTTACACAGTTCTGGCTACAGTCGAGAACAGGGCAGGAGACAAACTAACCAAGTACGCTTCAGTGACCACAACTGCCGCTACTGAAGAGACAACCACGTCATCCGTCAAGACTAAATCTGCAGACAGTTTCGAGAATCTCGCTGCAAACGCAGTGGCCTCCCCTGTCGGACTCAGACTCGACGGAATGGAAGCGATACCGGTTCCCGGAAATAAGGCCGGAGAAGAAGATCTCTGGACTATCATCCATAATATGCACATTTTAGGAACATCAAATGAAAAATAACATAAAGAGAACAATCGCCGCTGCTCTGATGACTATCCTTTTCGTCCTGACAGCTAAAGGTCAGGACCTCACGGTAAAAGGAACTGTCACGGACAACGGAAACGTCCCGCTTATCGGAGTCGGCGTATTTATCAATGGGACATCGACCGGAACCGTCACTGACACAGACGGAAAATGGTCGCTCAACGGAATCCCGTCGAACGCCGTGCTTACATTCTCAAGCATCGGATACGGCACTCAGGAGGTCAGCGTAAACGGAAGGACCGTCATCGACGTCATTCTTCAGGAAGAAGCAATAGCCGATGAAATCGGAGAAGTGATGGTCGTGGCATACGGCACGGCTAAGAAGAGCAGTTTCACAGGTTCGGCATCAGTCGTGAAAGGCGACGACCTGCAGAAGAGAGTCACAGGCAATGTCACCAAATCAATCGAAGGAACCGTAGCAGGAGTTCAGGTTACGTCTGGAGGCGGACAGCCCGGCGAAGGGGCGTCAATCATGATTCGAGGAATCGGCTCCATCAATGCAGTATCCACTCCACTGTACGTCGTGGACGGAATTCCTTATGACGGCTCAATAAGCGCCATAAACCCCGCCGACATCGAGTCCCTGACAGTTCTCAAGGACGCGTCAGCCGGAGCCCTGTATGGAGCAAGAGGTGCCAACGGAGTCATAGTCATCACCACGAAAAAAGGAAGCGGAGACAGAGCCACAATCAGCTATAAGGGCAGCGCAGGCATTGCTTCACGTTCATTGAAGAGATATAACCTCGTCAATATGGACGAATTCGTGGAACTCACTTATGAATCCCTGAGAAACAGCGCCCAATACAGTACAGGAATGGATTTCGAGGGTGCAAGCGCATACGCTGCGGCAAATCTCGGGCAGACAATCGGAGGACTTAAAAATTCCGAATATTATAATCCATATAAGAACTACACTTGGGATACCGTAATCGACCAGACCACGGGAAAAGTCAAGAGCGATGCAGTCGCAGCCTGGAATGAGAACTGGATGGACGAGATCAGCAACAATGCCGCACTGCGTACGGAGCACATATTTTCCGTCAACGGAGCGAGCGAAAAAGTCAATTATCTCGTGTCCATGGGATACTACAAGGAGAACGGTATTCTGAGAAACACTGATTTCGAGCGTTATACCGGAAGGGTGAATGTGGATTCTCAGGCAAACTCCTGGATGAAGATCGGAATGAGCGCAAGCTACTCACATACGAGCGCGGACTATCAGAACTTCTCCGGTTCCTCAACTTCAAACGTCTGGTATACAGCACAGTTCATGGCACCGGTTTATCCTCTGTATCTCAAGGATATGGATGGAAACAACATTCTTGACGAATCCGGAAACCGCCAATACGAATATGGTGACGAAGATGACAACGGATATGCCAACCGTCCTACTGCTCAGGGTTTCAACTCGAAGGCAGAACTCTATAACAACAGGGCATATTACTACCGTAACTCACTGTCAGCAAGGTCCTATATGACGCTCGGAACGACTAACAAGGACGCCAAGCTTTACGGACTTAAACTCACCGTGAATCTTGGAACTGATTTCAATGACTATCAGCGTACTATAACCAACGACAAGTACCACGGCAATGCTGCTAGCCAGGGAGGCCGCCTGAGCAAGACCAATACAAGGACTCTCAGCTACACTTTCAACCAGATACTGAACTATGACAGGACATTCTCTGAGCACGATGTGAAGTTCCTTCTCGGCCACGAGTATTACCGCTACAAATACAACTACGCGATGGGAGAAAAGACCGGAATCATAGACGGAATTGATGAGCTCGATCCGGCGGTCACCACTTCAGACAACTCCAGCTACTCGCACAACTATGGTATCGAATCCTGGTTCACCAGAGTGAACTACGGCTTCAAAGACAGATACTATTTCGATGCCAGCTGGCGTACTGACGGCTCTTCAAGATTCTACAAAACAGATCGTTGGGGTAATTTCTGGTCAGTCGGAGCATCTTGGAGAATGTCGCAGGAGAAGTTTATGGAACAGTTCTCGTCTTGGCTGGGCAATCTCACAGTGAAGGTATCCTATGGTGTACAGGGCAATGACAACTTGGGAACTTACTACGCCTGGCAGGGGCTCTACGACTACACTTGGGCAAACGGCAGCGAGGCAGGCGCATTCGCTTCCAAGCTTGAGAACAAGGCTGTCACCTGGGAGAAAAACGGTAATCTCAACACCGGAATCGAGGCAACCCTCTTCGGAGGAAAACTCTCATTCACTGCAGAATACTACAACCGTCACACCCGCGATATGCTGCTTGAGAGCCCTCTGGCAATCTCAACAGGTTTTACCGGATATGATGCGAACGTAGGCTCTATGAGGAATCAGGGTTTCGAGTTCGCAGGACGCTTCAATGCCATTGACAGGAATAATTTCAGATGGGACGTAAATGTGATGGCTTCCCTCAACCGCAACAAAGTCACAAGCCTCACGGCATCACAAGACTTCATCAGCGCGGGAACTTCTGTCATCGAGGTTGGAAAACCTATCTATACTTTCTACCTTTCCAAGACAGCCGGAGTCGATCCGGCAACCGGAAAACGTCTCTACTATGCCTACTGGAAGAGAGGCGTGGATGAAACAGGAGCCATCAGCAACGTAAGGTGCGACGAATATGTTACAGATAACGTTTCACTCGCATCACTGAGCAAATATTATATGGGAAGCCGAGAGCCGGCAGTATCCGGAAGTTTAGGCTCCAGTTTCGTAATATTCAAGAACATAGACCTCTCTTTCCTGACTACTTGGTCAATCGGAGGAAAGGTTTACGATGGGCTTTATTCCGGGACGATGAACGTCCAATACGCAGGAAACAACTGGCACAAGAACGTGCTCCGAAGATGGCAGAAGCCTGGAGACATGACCGATGTGCCTATGGTGGAAATCGGTGGCTCGGCACCTGCGAACAATTCGTCACTTATAAATGCTTCCTATTTCGCAATCAAGAACATAACGCTCGGATACACATTCCCGAAGAATTGGATTTCAAAAATAAAAATCAATTCATTGAGAATTTTCCTCACAGCCGACAATATAGCAATGTTCAACCATCTTGACGGAATGGACCCTCAGTACAACTTCACCGGAAGCGTGTCATATTCATACGCACCGTCCAGGGCCGTAGTTGCAGGTCTAGACATTCAATTCTAAAGGAGGACATTCAATGAGAAAGAAAATATACATTTTTGCAGCAATAGCCCTCACGACAGTTTCCTGCGACAGTTCTATGCTGGATTTCAATCCGACAAATTCCGGCTCGGGAGAGGAACTGATGAAGAAGGCATCAACTGCCATCACTTCCATCAACGGAATTTACCGTTCAATGTGGACTGCGGGCTGGTCCACTTCAGGAAATACGCACCAGTGTTTCGGCGTATCCGCCTACAATCTCGCACTCGATATGATGGGAGACGACCTCATAATGCAGTCTATGGGCAACGGATGGTTCTGGTACGACCATATCTACAACGTGAAGAACCAATATACCTCGTCGGCTTTCAGATCCTATGATGTCTGGTACGCGAACTACAAATGGATTTCCAATGCCAACAATGTAATAGAGTCCAAGAGCACGATGGGAGGCAGCACGGCAGACGTATCATACGTTGTCGGTCAGGCATACGCAATCAGGGCATTCGGATACCTCAATCTTGCCACTTGGTTCGCACGCGCGCCATACAATCCGATGACCGGAAAATACCGCTGGAGCGATCCGGGCGTACCTATCTATACTGAACCGACATCGATAAAGACTGAGGGCAAACCGAGAGAGAACCTCGAGACCGTTTACAAACAGATTGAGTCTGATATTGATTCCGCGATAGTCAGGCTCACCAAAGGTTTAAAATCGTCCCTCAATACTGGCAACAAATCGCATATAAACGAATATGTCGCACTCGGAATCAAATCCAGGGTTTGCCTTGCCACAGGAGACTGGGAAGGAGCTTACGAGTCAGCCTTGAAGGTTATCGAGGAGGGTAGCTACGAAATCGGAGGCGAGAGCGAACTGATGGGCGGAATGAACGACATCGACTGCGGCAACGTGATGTGGGGCGCTGGTATCGAGACATCTGAGCAGTCCGGAGCATACGCGGGATTCTTCACGCATATGGACAACACGGACGGCACCTACGCCAAGTCTGCTCCGAAGCTCATCAACAAGCAGCTTTACAACCATATAGGTTCCGGAGACATCCGCCTAAAATGGTGGGATCCGACTGACAAGGAGTCCCCTTACATATCCAAGAAGTTCGCATTCTCCAATGTCCAGTCCTGGCTGGGAGATTATATTTATATGCGAATCGAGGAGATGTATTTCACGGCTGCAGAGGCTGCGCTCCGACTCGGGAATGAGGACGAAGCACGTGAGCTGATGAATACCGTGATGGCCAAGAGGAATTCACGATACGATGCCGCGAATTATTCCGGCACATATCTGGGTGCGACCACTACGACCTGGACAGGTTCCCTGCTGGAAAACATCCTCATCCAAAGACGCGTGGAACTGTGGGGCGAATACGGACGCATCTTTGACGTGCGCCGCACCGGCCAGGGAATCGACCGCAGGACAGATGACGGATTTTCAACCGAGTGCATATCGGCGATGAAGAGAAACGGCATAGACCTCAGCAACGCAGACACATACGACTGGGTTCTTACGATACCGAAAAGCGAATTGGACGCCAATCCAAATATCAATGAAGAGGATCAGAATCCGTGATGCACAAGAACACTATGACAAGTTTGACAACAATGAAATACTCAAGAATAATATCGTACTTGGCGACATCGCTTCTTCTTGCCGTCAGTTGCGACAAGGAACAGAAAGGAACAATCTTCAGTCCTGAGGCCGATGACGCAAAAGAGATTCATTTTCTTCAGTCATCGCTGACAAAGGAGTTCCCTCAGGGAACCGAATCGGGCACAATAGAGATTGAACTGGCAAGGCCGAGCGACAAGGGTGAACTTTCAGTGGAACTGAAGGTTGACGGAGACGACGCTGAAGCATTCTCCGTTCAGGAGACAGTCACAATCCCTGACGGAAGTTTCTCCACCAAAGTTCCTGTGACAGTGGATTTAGGCAACCTTCTTGCAGGCTCTGCTCTGAATGCCAGTATTCTCATCTATGACCGCCAGGAAGAGACGTCCGGAGGGGCATATATAACCGGATTCTCCGACAAAATTGCCGTCAGCGTCTCGTTCTCTTTGGAATGGGAGACTTATTACAGGGCAGACGAAAGTGGTCTGAAAGTACCTCAGACAGCAACATACCGCTACAATGCTTTCTACACAGGACGCAGTTCCGGATTGGAAGTTGAAAAAGCGGTCGGCGCAAATATATTCAGGCTCAACGACTGGGCCAGCGGAGTGTCGTTCAAGTTCATCATCAACGATGACAACACTTGCACGGTTCCTGCGCAGTCAATCGGATATTACAACTCCACTTACAACGAATATGTCAAAGTGGCCGATATGGCTGTATATACAGGAAACAAATCCGCATACAGTTCATATCCTTGCACTTACGACGGTGAGAGCACATTCTCTTTCTACCTGATTTACTATGTTTCCGCCGGTTATTTCGCACAGGGTACCGAGACTCTCACATTCGACGGGGCTGAAGATATGACGCCGGTCATCGAGATAAGTTATGACGGAATTGAAACCACAGAGACAGGATTCAAGGCTCCTAAAGTTTCGTTCTACAAGAATGACTACACCAAATTCTACAAGGCTACAATCGTAAGCGGGGACATCACCGGAGACGCATCACGCCAGGAGGAAATCAAGAAAAAGCTCGCTGATGACATAAAACCGGGAAGCGCGCCAGTACTTACACTCTACGATGACAGTTCTGAACTGTGGAATGTCGGAGCGGGAAACTGCACAGCAGTAGCACTCGCATACGACTTGGAATCAAATGCTTCGACGCTTTATATGCAACGTTTCACTTGCGACCCTAACGGTCAATACACACCGAGAGTCAATGTCTTCGAATGGAAAAGGGACGAGTTGAACATTATGTATTCTCCATACACGACTTTGTTCTGGTCAATGCAGGCAGACAATGCGGTAGCACTGAAGTATCTCTGTATGAGGACCGACTATCTGGAATACATGGAAAAGAATCTGAAACAGAGCGCAGAAGAACTTGTCTGGGAAAGAGGCAATCAGGTCAATGACGAATATGTTCAGAAACTTGTGTCAGAAGACGGCTTCTCCACTGCTTTCAACACTTTGAAGCAAGGTACGTCCTACACGCTATGCGCGTGCATAGTCAATGAGTTCGGAGACACAACTGTCGTGAAAAAGACAGCCTCTACCAAAGGATATAGTTCTGCAGATTTCGACAGCGGCAAAACATTGGAAGACTTCATCGGCGCGTTCAAGGCTACAGCTACAGTAACCAAGTCATCAACGTCATCCACTGAATCTTTCCGTGTAGACATTTACAGCCTAGGCGGCAATGACGTGCTGATTTCCGGACTTTCCAACACGAGCGATTTCACGCCTGAAGTGAAGGGATACTTCGACCAAGACAGCCACTCGATAATAATCGAGCCGCAGCAACTCGGCAAATACAAAGAGAATTATGTAACTCTCGGATTTTCAGATGGATTGTCAATATACTGGGGTGCCAACAGCATTTCGCTAGGATTCATTGACGGCGCAATTCACATGACTCCGGGTTCGAATTCATCAGCAGCAGTGAATATCTATCAATTCCTGCTTTTCAGTTCAGAGAAGGCAACAGGGTCCACCTACTTGAGACAGAGTGTCGGTTCAAAGTCCTACAGCGACCTGACGCTCAATCCTTTCGGAAGTTCGACCACAGCATTGATTTCTATTCCGAACGACGCCTCAATACTCGCTGAATTCGATAAGTAAGAATTCCCACTTCTATTGCACTGGAGGTGCGAAAAGCAGATGTTAGCATCATCCAGTGCCCCCCTCATAAAACAACTGTGGCTACGAGTTTTTCAACCCGTAGCCACATTATTTATTTTCAGAGAATTAACTAGAAGATCTCTTCGTTGTTGTTTTCTGAAGTGAAGTCTGGAGCGTCATAGTTCTCATTGCTGTTGAAGTTCTCTGCTCCTTCGGCGTTCTCGTCAGAGAATTTCTGACCAAATGGCTTTCTTGGACCTCTGTGGTCATCGCGGAATCCCCTTCTATCATCACGAGGACCTCTGCGGTCATCGCGTGGACCTCTTCTGTCGTCACGAGGACCTCTGCGATCGTCACGGCGGTCACCTCTGCGGTCATCACGAGGACCTCTAGGTCTGCGCTCAGGCTCTACATAACCTTCAGGCTTCTCTGTAAGAGCACGCATAGAGAGTCTCATCTTGCCGGTCTTCTCGTCAACTTCAAGAAGTTTGACGTCAACCTCATCACCTACCTTGAGCACGTCAGCGACATTCTCGGTCTTCGTCCAAGCAATCTCAGACACGTGGAGCAAACCTTCCTTGCCAGGAAGAATCTCTACGAACGCACCGAAATCAAGGATGGAAACAACTTTTCCGTGATATGTAGCGCCAACCTCAGGTACAGCGCAGATGCCTTCAATCCATTTGAGAGCTTTCTCGAGAGAATCCTTGTCTGAGCTGAAGATATCAACTACGCCCTTGTGGTTCTCAGAATCTTCTGTAATGGTAATTGTAGTACCGGTTTCTTTCTGAATCTTCTGGATTGTCTCACCGCCCTTGCCGATAACAGCACCGATAAAGTCAGCGTCAATGATAATCTGCTTGATTCTAGGAACAAACGGCTTGTAGTCAGCACGAGGCTCGCTGATGCACTTCATCATCTCGCCCATAATGTGGAGACGTCCCTGACGAGCCTGCTCCAATGCTTTTGCAAGCACCTCATAAGAAAGTCCATCAACCTTGATATCCATCTGAGTAGCTGTGATACCGTCTTTTGTACCAGTTACCTTGAAGTCCATATCTCCGAGGTGGTCCTCATCACCGAGAATATCGGTAAGGATGGCATATCTCTCGTTAGGTCTGTCCTTATCTGTGATAAGACCCATTGCAACACCCGCTACAGGTTTCTTGATCTTGACACCTGCATCCATAAGCGCGAGGCAACCTCCGCAGACAGAAGCCATTGATGATGAGCCGTTTGACTCAAGAATATCTGAAACCACGCGAACTGCGTAAGGATTCTCAGGAGCTAGCGGAACTACAGCCTTCAATGCGCGCATTGCAAGGTTTCCGTGTCCGATCTCACGACGGCCAACACCTCTCTGTGCCTTAGCCTCGCCGGTAGCGAACGGAGGGAAGTTATAGTGGAGAACGAACTGCTGAGTTTCGCGAACAAGCACCTCGTCCATTTCCTTCATATCGAGTTTGGTTCCGAGTGTAACGCTTGCAAGAGACTGTGTCTCACCACGTGTGAAGATAGCGGAACCGTGAGCGCAAGGAAGATAGCCTACTTCGCACCAAATTGGACGAACCTCAGCTGTCTTACGACCGTCAAGACGGATTCCCTCGTCGAGAATCATATTTCTCATTGCGGCCTTCTCCTCGTTGTTGTAATATCTTGCAACCATTGCGGCTTTAGCCTCCTGGTCTTCCTCTGACAATGTAGCGAGAAAATCAGCCTTGATCTGATCGAAACCGTCAGCCCTTTCCTGCTTAGGTTTTGCAGATTTTGCCAAAGCATAGCACTTGTCGTAGCAGAACTCGTGAACAGCCTTCTTGAGATCTTCATCTTCCTCATCGTGAGGGTAATCTCTCTTCACGTCCTTTCCGAGCTCCTTGTTCAGTTCAACCTGTACAAGGCACTGCTTCTTGATTGCCTCGTGAGCGAACTTGATAGCCTCGAGCATATCTGTCTCGCTTACCTCGTTCATCTCACCCTCGACCATCATAATGTTGTCGTAGGTAGCTGCGACCATAAGTTCGAGATCGCTGTCTTTCATTTCGCTGAAAGCAGGATTGATACGGAATTCACCGTTGATCCTGGCTACACGAACCTCTGAAATAGGACCTTCGAACGGAATATCACTGCAAGCGAGCGCAGCGGAAGCCGCAAGACCTGCGAGAGCATCCGGCTGAGTGTCGGCATCTGCTGAAATAAGGTTTACATTGACGAAAACCTCAAGGTGGAAATCTTCAGGGAAAAGCGGTCTGAGAGCGCGGTCAACGAGACGTGAGATAAGAATCTCATAGTCTGAAGCCTTTCCTTCACGCTTCATAAATCCGCCAGGGAATCTTCCTGCAGAATAGAATTTTTCTTTGTAGTCAACCTGCAAAGGCATAAAGTCTGTGCCTTCCTTGACTTCTTTTGCGCAAGTTACAGTTGCGAGAAGCATAGTGCCTCCCATCTTGACAACTGCTGAACCGTCTGCCTGTTTTGCCAGCTTGCCGGTCTCGATCTCGATTACCCTGCCATCGGATAATTCGATTTTCTTGTTGATGATATTCATTAGCGTTACAATGACCTGCCTTCCCCTATGGAAGTAAGTTTCTTTTTCAATTTCATATATCGTCTCCCATTCTGCCGCAGGTCACGTTATTTTGCAGTCTGGGAATGCTATATTCGTTTTAATAGCAAAGCACTTAAAAAGACCGGAACCACAACATTGGCACCGGTCTTTTCATTTCCTATCGGTTATCGACGGAGACCAAGCTCCTTGATGATGCTTCTGTATCTCTCGATGTCAACTCTCTGGAGGTAATCCAGCAACTGACGTCTTTTACCTACGAGACGGAGAAGAGAACGACGGGTAACCACATCTTTCTTATTCTTCTTCACGTGCTCTGTAAGGTGATTGATACGGTAGGAAAATAGAGCAACTTGACTCTCTGGAGAGCCGGTGTCTGTATTAGACTTTCCGTACTTCGCGAAAATCTCCTGCTTCTTTTCAGCTTCTAAATACTCAGCCATTTCGCAAAAAATTTTGTTAATAAATCAATCCCGATACCGCACTGTGCGATAACGCGCTTTCTAAAGCGGGTGCAAAGATAGGGATAATTTCCGACTTTCCAAACGATTGACAAGAAGAAACTGTTTGAATTTTATCTGATTAAAAGGAGTCTCGAAAAAACCGACTCAAGCACTACCTGCTCTCAGCCAAAGCCTTCAGTTTGGTCTTGAACTCAGCAGGAATCTCAGGCATAGCGTCAAATTCATCTATCATCGACTTGACATCAATGTTCTCGAGATATTTTCCTGTATTCTGCGGATCTTCATTGATAAAACTTGAGCACTGAGCCAGCGCGAGGAACGAATCAGGAAGCATCTTGTAAGCGTCCACATATTTACCGAAAACCAACTTTGTCTCCGGAGTCAGGTCCATCATTCTGTGCATCAGCGCTTTCTTTCCGTTCAGCAATTCTCTGTGGGCGGCAGCATAATCATTGAACACACATTCCACGACAACTTCTTCGCCTGCAGAACTTTCCGGAAGATAAACCATTGCGGTCAGGTCAGCTCCTACATATCCCCACTCTGCTTCAGCAATCTTGCTCTCGGCATCGTGTGCGGCAAATCTTGAGTAAGGAACCTCAACTCCGTTCACATACACCTTCTCCGGCGCGAACACTCCGGCGAACGCGAACTCCAATGTCCTATTCTCATCCATTCCGGCATAACTCCCCTGCCTTGCGCCTACGGTAACCTTGACGTGATTGGCATCCGCCACCTTCTTCACGGACGTGGTCGCGTATTCAGACTTGTACGCCTGAGTCTCGCCGTCATCTTCATATACCGAAACCTCTGAGTCCCCGTCACCTGGAACAACGAAGAGTTTGAGCACATTACTCTTTTCCTGAAGTGAATTTATGCGGCTTGACGCCATAGGAATGACAGCACCCGCTTTTATATAATAAGGATTCTCATTGACCGTATATGAAAGAGTGTCCGTCTGACCGCCTTTAATCAATGTACCGGTTGCAACGTCATACCAGTCATTGCCTTCAGGGAACCACATTCCGCGACGCGCAAGCCCTGTAGCCTTGTCAGCAGGCGAACTGATTGTAGTAGCAAGGATGTCGTCACCGAACATATACTGCTCCTTGTATTCGTAAGCCTGTGCATCTTCCGCATAATCATAATACATTGGACGACACATAGATATGCCGGTATCATACGTTTGTCTTGCAGCATTGTAGATATATGGAGAAAGGTCATATCTGAGCCTGACTGCGTCACGCATTGCATCGAAATAATCCGGGAACACCCAGAAACGCTTCTCCATTGTCTGATCCTTTGTGGAATGTGTCTTGTATATCGGCGTGAACACACCTGATTGAAGCCACCTTGTATATAGTTCAGGGTCAGTTTCGGTAATCCCTTTCGGCTGCTGATGGCCTCCGATATCGTGTCCCCAATAGCCGTAGCCGACGTTAGATGCGGTCGAAGTGAAATATGGCAAGTAGCCGAGAAGTTGCCAAGACGCATAGGTGTCACCTGAAAATCCTATCTGATATCTATGACTGCCCAGCCCGCCCCATCTGTGATAAATCATAGGACGACGCGCATACATTCCCTGGTTCTCCGCCTGGCGCGCCATATCGTTGAAGAATGTATAGTTTAGCCAGAAAGTATTGTTCAGGTCCTTTGTGTATTTGCTGTATTTCCATTGCTGCCAGTCAAGCCACCAGAAGTCAACGCCCTGTTTTTCAAAAGGATGTATCACAGAATTGAAATAAGCGTTAGCCCAGTTCTCGTCATCGATACGAAACGGCACCGGCGCTTTGCTTCCGTCCACATTGATATATCCCTTCGGTCCGTCGTAGTCAGAAGTTCTTGACAAGTAATCTTTTACAAATCTGTCATAAGGTTCTTCGTACGGCTGTATGCCCGATGCCGGATGCAGATTCAATGTTGTCTTGAGCCCAAGGTTATGCAAATCCTGAAGGCAGTTTGCCGGATTAGGGAAAAGTTTTTTCTGCCAGGTATAGCCTGTCCAACCGATCCGCTGACCGAACTCGTCCTTTGGCGCATTCTTCTTGCGGAGAGTCCAGGTCTCGTGCCAGTCCATATCCAGCACCATAACATCTATAGGAATACTCAAAGAACGTATCTGTTTTCCGAGCCCTACGAATTCAAAATCAGAGTATTGCCAGAAACGGCACCACCAGTAGCCGAAAGCATACTTCGGAGGCAAAGGAATCCTGCCGCCGATTTTCACAAAATCAGACACTGCTGACTTGTAATCGTGGCCGTATGCGAACATATACAGGTCCTGTCTGTCTGACGAGTCCCTGTTCGCCACCCAATTCTTCCAATCGGTATCTTCCGGGACAAAAACCTGTCGGTCAGACTCATCGACTATAGCCCAACCGTCTGTTGAGACTACGCCTTTATCGTACGGTTCTTTTGTCTTGACACCGTCACACCCGTCAAGAGTCCTTGTCGTGCCCAGGAGATTTCCGCTGTCGTCCATACCAGGATGCCATACGACTTTCTTCTTGCCGTTCTTTGAAGACTTGTCTGCCATCAGGAATGTCACCTGAAGATTATTCTCATTGAATTTCTCATCGCCTGTGTAAGTAAGAGTGATATCTGACGTCTTGATGGTCAATTTCTTACCCGAGCGCTTCGCAGTAAAAGTCGGAACCGGAAGATTTCTGTTCACAACGCCAAGAGTAGCCCTATCCTCGAATTTGCCGTCCTCTGCCCATTCCATTCGCACAAGACGGCTGCCTAGAACGGTAAATCTTGCCTTGCCGAACACGACTTCAGCTTTAGGGTTCGCTTTAGGATTGGTTTCGTCCGCCTGCCCAAGCCTCAACTCCTTAATTCCCAAAATATTGCGGACAAGAAGAGGCTCGTTGGTAGTTATGCAGTCAACGCCAAGATCCATCATTGTTTTGATGTCCTTCTCCTTGTTGACGGTCCAGGCATTTACGCTCATTCCGAGGGCGTGCGACTCCTTCACCCATTCCGGATGTTCCTTGAGGACATTATACTGATAGTCAATACCATTGATGCCGTCCTTGAACAATTCAGACGGAGCGATGTTGCCGCTCAGATACTGGTTCGTAAATTCCGGTGCTTCCTTGGCGATTTTTCTGCAGACATTGAGACTGAAGGATATGAACATAACCTTTGACGGATCATATAGACCGTGTTCTTTCAGCTTTTTGAAAGACAGATCTACCATCTTGTTCTCGCGTTCAGCATCGTACTGGCTCTTAAATTCAAGCACCAGTATGGTTGTGGAGCATTTTGACGCCTGAGCCAGATATTCATCCAGAGTCGGCATCGATTCTCCGTTTGCCAGTTTGAATTGCCTGAGAAACTCGAGAGTATTTGTCTGAATGTCATTGCCTTCGATATGCCGGTCATGATGTACGACAATCTCATCGTCGGCCGTGATATGTACATCGAATTCGCTGCCCCACAAATCATTCTCTTGGGCTACTCTCAACGATGCGATGGAATTTTCAGTCGACTGGGCTTCATCGCATTTCCAGAATCCGCGGTGAGCCGCAATGCGGACAGTTCCGTTATCCTGAGCCGAACATATCAGCGGCAGTGCCGCACAGACTGCAGACAGCACAATGCCGAGTAGATTACATTTCATACTTTGTTTTGCTTTTAGTATCAGTTTTAAAATAATTCTTTTATGTAGTCGCTTCCGCCATATCATCGCGTTCGCTTTCATATCATCACGTTTACTTTCAAAGCGAAAGAGATATAGTTTCATTCAGCGCAAAGTTAAACAATACCACCCGCAAAATCAAAATTTCATAAGGCAGTAATTCGACAAAATACATTATATTTGCGAGTTCTCAGAAGGAGCGTCAACGTCCACATAGACATTGGGCTGCTCAATGGATTCGGAGTCCCGGTCGCCAGCACAAACGGGCCTGCGGCCATAGGAATGAATTATAGAAATGAACTTAAATAACAAAACAATGGTAAAAGTTAATGTTGGAGGTTGTTCCTCCTTTGTTAAAGAATCAGAGTATAAGGCTTATGTAGAGAAGGCCCTCAGCGCTTTCGATGTGCTCGAAGCTGAAAATGGTGCCGGAAATGACTTCCTCGGCTGGAAGCATCTTCCTTCACAGACACCTGAATCTCTGATCAAGGCCTGCGAAGATGTACGCGATGATTGGAAAGCAAAGAATGTGGATCTCGTTGTCGTAATTGGTATCGGAGGTTCTTATCTCGGAGCAAAATGCGCAATAGAGTCACTGTCACACAGTTTCTCAAAAGAACTTGGCAAGAAAGGCGCTCCTGAAGTAGTATTTGCAGGAAACAATCTTTCAGAAGAATATGTAGCCGAGCTCGTTGACCTTATGAAAGTCAAGAATGTAGCTTGCGTTGTCATTTCCAAATCAGGCACCACAACAGAGCCTGCAGTCGCATTCAGAATCGTAAAACAGCACATAGAAGAGACTTACGGACGCGAGGAAGCCGCTACACGTATCGTGGCAGTCACTGACGCACACAAGGGCGCGCTCAAGACTCTTTCCACACAGGAAGGCTACAGGACATTCGTAGTTCCTGACAATGTCGGCGGACGTTTCTCAGTTCTCACTCCGGTAGGACTTCTTCCTATCGTACTCGCTGGCTTCGATATCCGAGCATTGCTTGCCGGCGCCATCGAAGAGGAGAAGAAACTCGCAGTCAAATCAGCAGACAATGCCGCTGTCGAATATGCCGCAATGCGTAACTGCCTCCATTCTGTATATGGAAAGGCTGTGGAAGTTCTGGTATCATTCACTCCTAAGTTCCAGTATCTCGGAGAATGGTGGAAGCAGCTCTACGGCGAGTCTGAAGGAAAGGATCTCAAAGGTATTTTCCCTGCTTCAGTGGTTTACACTACAGACCTTCACTCTCTCGGCCAGTTCGTTCAGGATGGTTCAAGAGTAATGTTCGAGACCGTAGTTACAGTTGAGAAGAGCAACAGGAGCGTGGTAATCGGCAGCGACGAGCAGAATCTCGACCAGCTCAACTACCTCGCAGGCCAGCACGTGGAGCACTGCAATGCAATGGCTCAGCTCGGAACCAAACTCGCTCACATCGACGGTGGCGTACCTCAGCTTGAGGTTTCAATCGAGAACATCAACGAGAAGACTCTCGGTTCACTGTTCTACTTCTTTGAATTCGCCTGCGGAATCAGCGCATACGTTCTCGGAGTAAATCCGTTCAACCAGCCGGGTGTAGAAGCATACAAGAAGAATATGTTCGCGCTTCTCGAAAAACCTGGTTACGAAGAGCAGACCAAAGCCATCAAGGCCCGTCTTGAGAAATAAGACGTTGCATTGAGGTAATTTCGCTCGAATAATTTCGACAAACAAAAAAGAGGGTGGCCAAACGGTCGCCCTCTTTTTTGTATTAAGAAAGGTGAATGACAGGGGTGAACGAGGGGTGAACAAGGGGTGAACGACAAAGGTGGCTAAATGAGTGCAAAAAACATTGACATTTTCATTGACTGTATGACGGAGTTGCATTGTCGCCATCTGAAATCTGATATCGACCAATACCTCAACTTAACAACTGAGGAAATGGTCGATAACCACGCTTCAGACAAGAAAATGGTCGATAAAAAGTCCTTCGTAAAGGAAATGATCGATAAAACCGTCGTTGGCAGAGAAATTGGTCGATATTCTTGTGTTTATGACCGACAATGAGGAAGGCGCTACTGATCTTGACCGCCGCATTCTTACATTTTCATTTTACGGAAACGCGACTTTAGATCATTCATTCTCCGGATGATGCTGTCGAAATCGACTGCTTCGCCATAGATATATCCATTGACCATATTGTCATTGTAGTCTTTTCTGAACGCTTCAAGAACTTCACCTTTCGGAATGAAGTCAATCACAGACGGATAGTCCGCATCGTAGTTCACATAGCCCAGATGATAGAATCTGCGGCGGTGTTCAACTATGGACTTGTATAAAGAAGCATCTGCCAAGGCCTCTCTGCCATAATCTGTGTCCATAATTTTCTCTATGTCATACAGATGTCGGCTCATCCTGCGGGAACGTGGATTCTGTTTTTGGAACTCCTCGTTCAGAAGAAAGCACTTTTCCAGAAATGTCCGTGACGGTTTTACTGTGCGTATGACAGCTCTGGAATCTGTGTCGGTGTCATCAAATTTCTGATTGATGAGAGAGTCTATCATCCTTTTCTCAAACGGCTCGTCCATAGACAAGCAGCTTATCTCGATCTTCACGCAAGGATTAATGTCGCTTGAGTACTCGGGGAACAGGCTGGAGTAGAACACATTTATGACGGTGGGGTCGCTGTCGTGGTCTACCGGTTTAGTCCCGGTTTCGGTTATGGCTTCCGTGACATTCTCCACAGTGAAGCCTTGAACACCATATTCTTTCAGTTTAGTCTCAAGTTCCGGAGACAGCACTCCGTGAATATAGTCCCGCGACGCTTTCCGAAGCCGCATTAACTGCGAATTGTTCTCTCCCACAGCAAAGCTATAGCCAAGAACGTCATGGTAGAATTTGCGGTCTATCGCGATGTCAATATCTTCGCTGAAACGCTGAATCAGTCCCCATCCCTTACTCAGCGAGGTTCTTCCTTTGAATAGGAGGAATTGACCGCACTCCGTGTTGAACAGTGCTTTCAGAATGATTGTCACCCACCAGTCCTTTTCAACAGCCCGGTCTTCGATTCTTCTGTCTTTCGCGACGGCCTGAACCGAAGCCATCTGCTCAGCTGTCGACAAACTCTGCCATAAGTTACTCATTTTCATTCGATTTAAGGGCATTTATATAGAACTTTCTTATCCAGCTCGGCATCATCTGTAAATCCTCCGAAAGATTTACGGTGTCAGTGTCGCGACGAATCAGATTGCTAATGGTAAGTCTGTCTTCCTCCGTGATGTTGTTCTCTCCGATGTACTTCAATGCCTGCACAATCAGGCTGCGTTTCTTCCCTTTGACGGCGAAATTCTTGGGAACAGCTCTTTTGAATGTTATTGTCCGTCCGCCAATTGTGATTATCCTCGCTGAGCCGGATGTCAGGAACACAGGATTCATAGGCATCTGCGTTGAAAGTCCCAAAAGATTCATCGCTGTGGCCCCGGTCGGAAGAATCTGAGACTTGTCCCTTTCCGCGATGGCTGATGCGATGTCTGAAACCGGAGGATATACCAGTCCGAATCTAGTCTGTTCAGTTTTGAGATATACGCCCCTTGAAAGGTGGTAAAGTTCCCCGGATTTCACGAGGTCGGAAAGGATTTTCCCGACATACTCGTCATCATACTCGGGAAAACTATTATTAAAAAACAATGTCCCGTTCTTTGCAGAGCTAACTCTTTCTCTTATAGTACTTACAACCATATTATACTTTCATTGTGAGTATAATTCACTCGGTAATTTTTGCAAAAATACCGATACTTTCAGATTCTAACAATACTTCTCCTATGATTTTACCTCCAATACCTACCATTATCAACAGCGACCGGATGTCGAGCTGGTTAGACAACTTATACAGAGATACCGTACCCGTTCAATGCGCAAATAATGAGGTGAATCCGCCTATTTTCTCTCGGGGATGAAGATGGAGGCGCAGATGCTGACGAGGAGGACTGCGAGGATGAATATGAGAGAAGCGACCGCGTCTATCGGGAAAAACTCGTGGATAAGCATCTTAACTCCAATGAATACAAGCAGAACGCTGACCCCGATTTTAAGATAACGGAATTTGTCAGCTATTGCGGACAGAAGGAAGAACAACGCCCGCAATCCGAGTATCGCAAATATATTCGAGAAGAATACGACGTAAGGGTCGAGAGTCACAGAGAAAACTGCCGGAATACTGTCAAACGCGAATATCAGGTCACAGAATTCGATGAATACAACAGTTATAACCAATGGACTCAGACGAAAATACTTGTTAAGGAACTTGACCACGGGATGGTCCAGCGTATCCATCGACTCTTCCTTGTTGCGGTCCAGAAACATCTTGACACCGCTATACAGCAGGAACGCACCGAATATCAGAAGTATCCAGTCAAAACGCCTGATAAGTGCCGCCCCGGCGAATATAAACAAAAAACGCAGCACAATTGCGCCCAAAATGCCCCAGTTGAGAGCGTGCTGATAATCTTTCTTGTCAATTCCGAACGAGGCGAATATCATCATCATCACGAAAAGATTGTCCACAGACAGAGTCTTTTCGATGAGGTAACCGGAGATATATGATATCGTCATATACTGACGATACTGCTGAAGGCTCGCTTCGAAATCATCCGGATTGAGTGTAAGATGAGAAGCATAGCGTGAAGCAACTGCAACCAGATCTTCATAGTTATGGATTCCGTGTACCATATCGCCGTGGAAATACAAGAATCCGGCGAAAGCGAATGCAAGAACTATCCATACGCAGGTCCACGTGCAAGATTCTTTAATAGATACGATATGCGCCTTCCGGTCAATGACCAGCATATCCAACACAAGTATGGCCGCGATAAATATCACAAAGCCGACCAGGAACAATGCTTCCGTAGATATCATATTTTGTAACACTCAGATAATTCGGGTGCAAAGATGAGCATAATTATCCTTATAGGCAACTTTTATCGACTATAAGACAATCACGGCATCTGTATCCTCCGCTCAGAAAAAATTCACTGCGAATATCAGATGCCGTGATTTAATAAACTTGAAGACTCTCCGCTCCCTACTTCTTTGCGAGGCGGTAGATGATGACGTAGCCGTCCTTGTCGACGAGATTGCCGTTTTTCTTGTGAAGGACTGTACCCGCAGGGAGTTCCACTAGCACCATCGCTGTGTGTCCCGGAATGGTTATGGTGCAGTCACCGGAGACCCCGGTCTGAACATACTTTCCTGAGACGATGTCATACAAATCATACGAACCGCTCTGGTAACTCATATTTCCGTAAGTGAGGTGAGAGGTTGAATAAACAACGTCAGAACTGTTGCTGTACGGATTGTAATACAGATTCTCAGGGTATTTGCGCTCGGCATAGAAATCAGTCACGTTGCAGTCCAAGCGTATTATGCCGGTAACATTGGTAGGGCTTATAAGTGCACCGAAGATTCCGACCGGCGAACTGCTGTATAGAGAATACATTGTAATCGTGCCGTTTGCGGATGTCCAGGTCGGACCGTCGCCTTCAGCTATCGGGCATACGGAAGAATCATATTTGTTGTATCTGTCACGTTTCTTCAAGCCCTCATATCCGATTACGCCACCTGTATATTCCTTCAGTTCAGGCGCATACTGATGCGCATCGTCAATATGATAAGGATAGAAGAGACGGGTAGCGCTGGCCGCGTGATACATCCAATGTCCGATCGTGCTTGCAAACTGCGGAGCATACTTTACCATAGGGACAAGCGGCATCGCCAGTTCAAAACTATTCATCAGGAAGGCATAACCGCCGCCGTCACTCCAGCTTCCCTGAAGTCCATAAGCGTCATAGTCTCCCCACTTTTCGTTGATTACCCCCCAGCCATAACGTCCGCTGCTTGACTTACATCCATCGAAAGTCCAGTTAAGCATCTTTAGCACATCGTAGGATGTTCCCTGGGTAGCGTTAAGATAGGCCGCAGAATAAGCGCCGTAAGGCAGAAGTATCTCATAAAGACGGCTTTCAGTTTGGGAATCAAGCACAGATATCGCACTCTTGGCCGCATTCAGATAAGACTCGTCACCGAACTTGCGCCAGGAATTGAGAAGTACATATCCGTGTCCTCCGGCAGCATCCTGCTGTTTCGGGATATTGTTCTCGATTGGAGCCATCGAGCCGAAGTTGAACGCAGAATGGTTATAGTTACCGCCAAGCGCATTCTCAGCAAGCACGAACTGATCCGCTATCGATTTCTGGATGTCATCCGCACCTTCAACACCAGGAAATACGTCACACACTGCACTGTAAAGCACATTCGGAAGGATATTGTACCACCAATCTGTAGCATATCCGCTTACGGTGTTCAGCATAATTTTCCAACCGTTGGCTTTAGCATAATACTGCTGAAGCATTTTCGGATAATTGTATCCGTCCTGATTGGTTTTGTCTATACCGACAAGGCCTGCGCCGAGAACAGCGGCAATTGTATTTATACCTTCGTGAGCAGTCTGCCTGTCAGGTCCTTGACGGACATCTCCGATTGTCGTGTATAATCCGAATCCGTCGAAATCGATGTTCCTGTGTGATTTATCCGTCCATATCAGCGGCATATAATCACCTGTAGCGTTGCGGTTGAAGACGAACGCATCATAATCCCTGGCCAGCGAGTACCAGTCAATCAACTCGTAAGTCCCTGAAAGGAAAGGCATATAGAGGACTTTATCTATCTGCTCCTGAGCTATGGCATCAGTCGAAGTGACAGGTTTCACTTTATCGTGAGACTCAGAAGTGCAGGCCGCGAAGATCAATGCGCCCGCTAGCATTGGAATTATGTGCTTCATCTTGTTTTGGTATTGGCACCCTGCGGCAGTTTCACCCGCCGCAGAGTAATTTTATTCACCCTTAGCCGCTAAATCGACAGGATGGTGCACGCACCATCATACGGACTTCCAAACCCCTGCAGGCTACGCCTGCCGTCACGAGAGACCATTTCGCACCTCCGGTGCGGTTGAAGTTTTACCGGGGAAAGGATTCCCCGACACCCCTTCGGTCGCTACGCTCCGAACTGTTGTTTTCTCATTATCTAGAGAAAATCAAAAAGAGGCAGATGCCAAGAGCGAATTTTTCTTGTGTTTTTGAGCGAATGGCGCTGTCTCTTTTTGACACTTGGGCAAGGAGAACAACGCCGTATTTCGCTTTTTATCCGCCCGACGATATTACTTCTCGTCGTTGTATATCTTAGCAACCTGACCTGCAGAAAGAGCCTTGTTGTAAACCTTGAGTTCGTCAAGAAGACCCCAGAAGCAAGACCAAGAATTTTCGCTGGCTGTAGTAGGATCGAACCAATCATCCTGGCAAGCTGTTGCCCAAGAGCACTGCTGACCGATTGTAAGATAGTCGCTGCCATCTGTTGCTGTAGCGATTGTTCCGGAAATCTTGTTAGTCCAAGCCTTGGTAAGTTTGCCGTCAACATAGAAATTCAATGTACCTGCAGTGAAGTTTGCGCAAACTACCACGTGATGCCATTCGTTTGCAGGGCAGCTGTTGTCTGTCTCGTTGTCAGCATCTACGCAAGAATCACCGTTAACTGTGATGAATGGCTTGCTGGCGTCCTGAAGCTGAAGTTTCCAAGAGCTCCAACGGTTGAATGATATGATGTAGTTGTTGGCATAAACCTTTGAAGGATTAACCCAAACAGCAATTGAAAGTTCCTTTCCGGCGAGTGATGCAGGATTGAATCCTGTTACATTGAAGTTAGCACCGTTCTCGAGTTTGACAGCTTTACCTACCTTTCCGTCAACGTATGTAGGATATGTTGCTGTAGGGAAAACCTGCTCAGGACCGCAAGCCGCAGTAAGTGTCCAAGCGTTTGAACCAGTTGTGGTTGTAGCCTCTCCGTCAAACTTGCATTCGAATGTAAGGTTGGCAGCAGGAACGCTCTGGAACTTTGAATCATTGAAAGTAGCGATAGCTGCATTCATATTTGCTACCACATTGTCAAGCTCAGTCTGAGTCTTTACGAGTCCGCGAGCCTCTTTTGCTGTAGCGATTGAGTTCTCAAGAGTTGCGATGGCCTCTTCTGACCAGTCAGCTGTAGTAGCTGAAGCTACAAGTGCCTGTGCCTCTGCGATAACTGCATCGTAATTTGCAGTATCAAGTTTGTTGTCGTTTGATTTCGAGCAGGCAGCGAATGAGATAGCTGCAACTGCAAGAATTGCGAGTGATTTTAAAAGTTTCATGATTTTTTTGATTTAAGTGTTATTGTAATATTACTTTATTGCTGTATTGATGTCAGTCTCAGACTGTGGGAGCGGATAATAGTATCTGTCGCTGTCCCACGGAAGACTTGGAAGTACGGATGTCGCGTACTGTTTGCCGTAGCGCATAACATCGAAGAATCTCTGGAACTCAAATCCGAGCTCTCTGCGGCGCTCCTTGCGGATAAGAGTACGGAAAGCATCCTGTGAAAGTCCGCTGACTGCGGAAAGTCCCGCACGCTCACGTACTGTGTTCAATGGAATCTCCACGCCGGAAGCAGATGTCTCGTTGAGAGCCTCGGCCTTCATCAGGAGGACATCGGCATAACGGATAACGTGCTGAGGGATTGTGCTTTGTGATATTGCCTCACCTTCAGGCAAAGCCTCGTGGTATTTCTTCACGAGATAGCCAGTCGCCTCTGACCAACTTGAAGAGAACACGGTTCCGAACCAAGGCATTCCGTCACGTCCGATTGAAGCATCCAGACGGGGATCAGTTTCACCTTCAGCCGTCTTCTCGTCGAAGCAATCCACGTAAGACTGTGTAGGAGCATTGAAATAGTACCCTCCTTCAGGAGACGGAGCGAACCACACATTGAAGTTGTTTCCAAGCTGTGCTGTCGTATTGTTGGCATAACGGATGCTGAACACGCTCTCCGCGCTGTCCTCACCTCCCATA
>CAVENC010000020.1:0-45309 GCA_963617065.1 Butyricicoccaceae bacterium | reverse complement strand
TGTGTGTGTGTGTGTGTGTGTGTGTGTGTGTGTGTTTACACAATTTTTCCACACTTCCAAACAATTAGCGTATTTTCTTGAAATTTCTGATCGTAAAATCCGTAAAGAAGAGAAAACCTCCAAAAACGGGAAGAGCCATCCTGAACAGATGTATTCCATTACAAGACAAGATGTTCGGTTTTCACAAAAGGTGATACCTATGTATAAGCCGTTACTCTTCATAAAGAATATTAGAGGTACGTTAAATTCTTGCAAAGTTAGTGAAAGTTCAACAAATTACAAAATTTATTTTCTACAGTGACAAAAAGTCGTGTACTAAGCCCGCACAATCCGGATTGTACTCTATCACGTTCATTATAAATACATAAATTTTTAAATCTTGCACTTCGATTAAAAATAAAATTCACCGACACGGAGTAAACGTATTTTACGTTAGTCATATACTCGACGCAAAACAGCAAAAAACGATTATATAAAATTATATAATTCGCTAAGAATGTCACTATCCAGATTTCATCGTCAGCTGAGAATTATGTGTACAACAACTCGCTCAGGCAAGTTGGCTACGCACTACTGACATCTGCACGAAAGATGTAGTCGATTCTGCACTCTTGAGCATTGTTGATTATCTGAATATTCAGGTTGTGGCTAAAAACGCAGTACCGCAAACAAAATCCGCTGTTACATTACATTCTTGAAAAATCAAAAAGTCCCCAAATCGCTAGTACAGCGGCCTGGGGACTTGATATATCAATCTGAAGTGTCAAAAATGTGATAACCAGTACAACAACGTTATTTCACTTTGAACACCGTGACTATCGGGAGATGGTCAGACGGATGCCAGAAGTTGGAAAGATTCTTCGGGTCTCTGACAGGTTTCGTGTATTCATCGGAAACTATCTCGGACGACTGCACCATATCATACAGAGGCTTGGTGCAATAGAGGAAATCTATTCTCGACTGGCCTCCGGTAGATGTGATAAACTCTCCGGGGTGCTTTGAAGCCACTACGTCTATATAAGGAGTGTTATTAAGAATATAGTCGTGTACCAGGAATCGGGTGTCGTCTTCCGGATATTGATACTTATAGTTGTCCACACGAGATTTTGCATTGTGGTCGCCCAGCATCATCCAGAGTTCATTCTTGGCATTCGGATCGGTATCGATAGTGTGATGGCAGATATACTCCACCTCCATACGGCGATACTTGTCGCCTCCGTGCTCCGCCTTGCTGCTGTCGCGATTCTCAGCACGGAATGCATAAGCCTGTGGCCAAGTGTGAAGCGAGACAATGTTGAAAGTCTTACCTAAAGCTTTGATCCTGTACCATCCAGCTCCGTGCGCCACCACACTGTCAGGCTCCTCGCCCACTATTGTCGAAACAGTCTCTATCGGATATTTCGACGTTATGATTTGCGGAAAATTGTCCCTGTAACCGCTTATGGCCCAATATTTATGACCATAGCGCGCCGCCAGCTCGCCCCAATGGGACACCAGATACCTGTCCTCCTCCGGCATTCTCTTGTTCGAATCCGTTATCCATATAGACTGCCCTTCGCACCACACGCAGATATCGGGATTCTGTTCATTCACCCACTTGACGAACGAATCGTAATTGTCGCCCTGCCCGCTCCACATACCGTTCTGTATATTCCAATAAACGAGCTTCAACTCTTTTCTAGCTGTTGCGCAGCCACAGGCAAGTGTCAGCGCCAACAGGCTTGCAATGAATTTATAAATCTTCATAATTCTTTTATTAAGTTCTTCTGAAATAATTCCTCTCTTTTCTTAAAAAGCCTTTCCAGCCAATTACATTCAACGGAAAAGATTACTTATTGTATCTGATCGCAAAGTAATCAATTGCGCTGACAGACAGCCCCGATTCCTTTTCCTTCATAGTCGCATCGGCATAATCCGCTCCACTGCTGCAAAGGTCATTCACAGGACACAAGCGAATATACACATTTTCGTGGTTTAATATCTCCTGCGGCAACGCAAAGTTAATCTGTTTGAAGCCAACTGTAGAAGAATAAAGAGTATTCGACCAGGTAGAAACGTCCGGCACAGTATAATTCCCTATCAGGTGCCATTGACTGTCAGATTTTGCCGACTGGTCAGAAGTGAGAGCCCATTCGGCCTTCCAGTATCGTGGAGAATAATAGCTCTGATCCATATTCATCACAGAAATCTGCATAGAAATCTGTCCTGTGGATATTCCGGCTGTAGAGAAATTGAAAATCCAGCCATAAGGACGTTCGTCTTCATAATTCCACCAATATTGATTGGCAAAACCGGTAAACACATCACCGTTAACCCAAGATTTGCCGGAATTGGAGCCCGTACCATTTACATTTTTCACCTTTGAACTTTTGGCATTCGGACCAGCCCATTCAACCGTTCCGTCCGGATTGTAACTGACAATTTCCGCCAAAGCCTGCTGTGAAGGGATCTGGTCTCTTCCTTCCGTCAAATCCATCATTATTCCGCAGCCGTTGATATTGGTGTTATTCTTGTCGACTGCCGGGAAGATGGAATTCGTGCCATTACCCACAGGTCCGAGATAACAGAATGTCTGACACGCATACATATGTTGGAAATACGTCGCCTGAACATATTCAGAAGCTTCCGAATGAGTATATCTCCGGCCATATGTATGATCCATCCAACCGTTGGTGCCATAAGACGGGCGCATCGTGGAATCCGCCACATTCGGCACCCAATAACGGTATTCCGTAAGCAACTTCGAGAATCCATCCTCAAAATTGTCAGACATCTGCTCCCATACATCCGATTTATTCTGGTGACGGATCTGATACCTTCCAATATTTCCCAATGCAGGGTCATCATCAATTTCCGCCGGATCGGCTCCGTTACGCCATTCCATACGCGGAAAAGTATCGTGCACAATCACACCCGAAATCTTACCTGAGCCATAAGGCAGTCTGGAGCCGTCATTTCTGTAAGTACAGACCGTATTGGTAATCATATAGATATCATTACCGTTAATATCCCTGACAAGACGAGGATATTCTGTGAAGCGGTGAGAATTGGTAGCTGCCGTGTAACCCTCATTCACAGGAGCAAGAGCGCCCTTTCGTACCGGAATCTCCACGTCTTTGAGGGTGACGTAAGTAAATACATCATTATCTGTAAGATCCTTGATATACAGTTCTTTCACCGGGATGGATGACTTTGTGCCGGATATTCTGGACGTCACCATTGTCTTGGTGACACCAGTAATCTCGCAACGCAGAGGCTCCTCCTTCAACTTCGCCACAGTTCCGTGCATAAGAATCTGCACCTTGTCATACTGAGCAAAGACATTGTCGTCAGCTGAATTCAAGAGTATTGAAACGCCCCTTGTCCCGTCTGTAGACTCAAGATACACCGTCCTGTTTGAGATGGAATAATCAACTGCAGACGTTGTCTTCTGCTCATTCGCTCCGGCATTTCCGCTTTCCGTATTGCTTACAACATAGCCTTCAAGTATCACATAGTCCTGAATTGTCTTACCTGTCGAATACTTGTCTATGAATGTCGAGAACGGAAGCACTTCGCCGAGAGTGTTGTTCGCACTTTTCTGAAGAAGATTCACCAATAATGAGACCTCGTCACCCCAACCGTCTGTAAAAGAGAAGCTTAAGCTTGCAGTTCTAGGCGCGACCACATCAGGGTTCGCTGTAAGTGAAACTTTCAGATTGCAGGAACCGTTCTCGGATTCTACGATATCAACGTTCTCAATCCAGGAATCACCTTCATTTGCATATTCAGTTTTCACGGTCATATAACTGTAAGGTATATTGGTCTTTACCGCAGAATTCACGACACCGGCGGCACCGTCCGCAACGATCGAAGCATTTTCCATACTGAGATAGGCCGTCTGCCAACCTTTCTGCTTCACCACAATGGTATCGCAACGGGAATCCACCGTACTGCACAATGCGATACATCCTTTTCTCTTGAATTCGGCATTCGCATCGCAATATATGGTGACCGTACTGTCAACAACAGCAGGCTCGCCTGTTATATGAAGCCAGCTTTCCGCATCGCCAAGAACTTCTATCGTGTATTTCCCGTTCGAATAAACCGGAACCGTAAACGTATTTTCAGCGGCCTCAACCACATATTCCTTCGTCGGCACGCCCAATTCAACTTTCGGCACCTCCGTGGCATCATCAATATCGCACGCCTGAAAAACCGAGCAGGCCGCAAGTGCAATCAATGAGTATTTAATATTGTATCTCATAATGATATCTTTTAATAAGGCTTAATTGTAACGGACTGTTATAGTTCCGAATCTCAATGGATTAGTAGTAGAAGTAAACGTTCCTTTCTCTATTCCCCTTGCAGTTTTCCAAGTGGACGATGTCGCTTTCGGATCAATGTCGCAAACATTGTCTGCAACTTCGAAACGCACTATTACAGAAGATTGTCCGAAACATTCACCAGGCATATTGAAGATATGCTCCGTATATCCAGGTGCGCTGTCAGGAGACGTGGTAGTCCACCACACAAGTGAACGGTTCTTTACCATTGGCACAAATTCCTTGAATGTAGAACCTCCGTCAATTGAGTAAGACAATTTCCAATGGGAAGGAGTATTCAGAGTTGTGTTGTTTTGTTTTCCGTGTCCCCATACGAATCCGAACTGGAGATTGGTGCCGTTGATTCCTTCAGTAGAGAATGAGACATCGAAGGTCGTTCCGACTTGCCAAGTTGCCGTAAAATATGCCGCCTGATTATTCACAGCACCTTTACCTCCTGTTCCAGATGCAACAGCCTGCGTCCTGCTGGTCGTGACGTTGTTAGGAATCCAAGCATTGTAATCTTGAGCCAAAGAAGATGTCACACCTAATATTGAGCCCTCTCCTATTTCCGGTTTGAGGTCATTTACGGCATCGTTCCAGTTCCATTCTACAAGTGTCTTGGAGAATGCAGCATCATTCAGCGCAATATCACTCTCCACCATAGGTCTTATCTGGTAACGTCCGACGTCACCGTAACGTATAAGCTCTTCAGCAACCACAATTCCAGTAAACAAACCGGAGCCTTGCGCCACTCCAGTACCATCACGTCTCCAATTTACCTTTGCATTGGTGAGCATTGACATTGTATTTCCTTCATTGTCAGTAAGAAGGAGCGGAGCGACATCCCACCTTGGCGCGGTTGAAGAACCGGCGATATTGAAGTCTGTCTTGACGCTATAGCCGTCCGTGCAGTTGGTGTAACATCCGTCCTTATAAACTATCTCCATATTCTTGAGAGTCACTAGAGTATAAATATCAGCGTCTGTCAACTCCGCGACACTTACAAGTTTGACTGGAACTGCGTCAACTGAAGGTTCGTCAGCTGAAACTATATTTTCGGCTTTCAATCCTGATATTTCATAACATTCCGGTTCGTTCTGCTTGCTCAGAGTCAGTCCGCTCAGATTGATTCTTACCTTAGAATAACGCTGAAGGGTATTATCTTCCGCTGAATCGAATTTGAGCATAAAGCCATACTTTCCATCCAACGATTCTATTACCGCAGACTTCGCATTTGTGGTGAAGTCATACATAAACTGCGCTGTCTGAATGTTTTGGCAGATATTTTCGCTACCATTTTCGCTTACTACATATCCCTCGATGTATTCTCTGGCCGCAATAGTTCCAACCGGGTAACCACGAAGTTGGCTGAAAGGAATAACCACAGGATAAACATCTTGAACTACAGGTAACTCAGCAACAATCTGCTCGTCATATAAGACCTTTACGGTAGCATTCCTGATATCACCGGACATATTGTCCGAGATTATAAAATCCAGACTCTTTTCAGAGAGAGACAGGTCGGAAATCCATTCTTCGGCGGAAGCATCCGAGCCATAATCTACCGAGAACGAGACTTTGTCATCATAAGCCCAGATATTATTCGAGGCTTCAACACTGACAGAAGAGTTGATGCCGTTCAGCATATCCAATGGGGCGAGTGACAGATAAGCATCCGTCTCCTCCTGCCTGACATTCAAAGAAAAGACTTCTGTTCTGTCTTCCGTACTGCTGTCGCCCGGTATGAAAACCGAGAAGTCCATAGACGCCCTGCGGGCTGCATCTGCAGAATTCCCCGCCACAGAAATCGAAAGTTTCCGCCCGTCGAACAGGACGTCAGAAATCCAATCGGACTGTCCTGCCCCATAGTTAACCTCGCAGTCCACATTCTGCAGTGAATAATACAGGTTGGATGCTATCTCGAATTCAACCTTACCGGCATCTTTGCTCAGCACTATGCTGTCGCAAGGCCAGGAAAGTGAAGGTTCAGAGAACGCGCCCGCCTGATTTACTACTACTGTGTCAACGTGCTCGTTTCGTGAGAAAGCTATCGCCAATCTTCTCGGCAATCCGAAGTTCGCCGCATAGGAAAGTACAATTTCCGAATTGCCGTCACCTGAAAGCCTGTCAATTGAAGCCCACTCTACAGCTTCAGAAAATTTCACATCCCAAGCGCCGTCAGCATAGACGAGAATATGAGTGGAACCTGTGAGGTTATCCAAGTCTATCTCCCTGCTATTGACAGCCAAAGGCAAATCCAGCTCGAACGGTTTGTTGCAACTGGCAACCGCCAATGCCACCGACAGAAATGAAACAAGTATAGTTTTTATTGATATTCTGCTCATAACATTCTCCCGTTATAGTCCATATTTGTTATACTCGTTGTTGTCAAGCGCATATCCGGAATATACGACCTCCTTGTCCGGTATAGGATAGTATTCGCGGCAAGGAACGAGATTTTCTTTCAATTTCGCATAGTCAGTATAATCATATACAGACTGATACCATATTCCCCAACGCACCAGATCGTATTTACGCTGGAATTCACCGAACAGTTCTCTTGCACGCTCGTTTCTTATCTCATCCTGAAGACGTGCGCTCGTACGGTAGGTATAACTGTCCAGACCTGCGCGAGTACGCGTTTTGTCGAGATATTCGACCGCTTTCACATCCTCTCCCAGTTCGTTGTAACATTCGGCCATCATCAAGATGGCGTCAGCATAACGGAATACCTTATAATTGTTTCCGTCAGAAGTCGCCTGCATATCAGGACACCAGAATTTAGGTCCCAACCAAGGACGGGTATTTACACTATTAAACTGTTTTCCGTCATATTCCCAAGCCATATTGTATGCCTTGCGATTATCCTTGCCCATTCTTGTCTGCAATCCCTGGCAGAAGAACACATTAGGTCTGGCCGCCGCCCAAGTCGTACACTGGTTGCCGAGTTCCGGAATAGCGACACCGTCAAAAGTAGTCACGCCATTGCTGGTCTTCCTGGACGGTGTACAGACCGCAGCAAGATTGGAGGTATAGACAAGTCCTCCCTGAGTATAAGTATGCTGGACTTCCATTATTGACTCCGGCGTATTCTTGTTGCGGAAAAGCACGTTTTCCTCCAGGTCATACCCGGAAAAATCGCCGTAGATGTCTTCTATCTTCTTAAGCGCATCCAATGCAGTTTCCCATTTATGATTCCACATTGCACATTTCGCGATTATCATATATGCACAGGCCGCGCCCAATCTATGGCCGTCGTTGTCGCTGGTTCTGGTTTGAGACGCCAACGGAGCGATCTTCTGCAGATCGACAATAATTGAATCCCTAGTCGCAGATGCGTCCATTCTCGGGAGAGCCGCTATTTTCTTCAGAACAGCATTATTTTCCACATTATCGAAGTAGAACGGACAATTTCCGAAGAAACTGGTCAGAGTCAGATAGAAGAATCCGCGGAGAGTTTTCGCCTCGCAGATGAGTTCCGTCTTGTCAACATCGGATATCGCAGTGCTTTCCTCTATGCCGGCTATGGCAAAATTGCAGCGCTGAATGCCGAGATAGCCCTGGGTCCAGACCGTCTGCGCAAAACGCGGCACGGCAGGAGAAATGTCCACGCAGGCATCCAAAGTACCGGATGCACAATATATTACATCTGTGCAGCATTCAGTTGCCAGAAAATACGTGTAGGTATATATTGACTTGATCGGAATATAGCAGGCGTTTACAGCAGACTGACATTCAGCCTTGCTCGCAAAATAATTCTCAGGCGTATAAAGCGATGAAGTATCCTCCTCTAGAGAGCAGGCTCCGACAACGCACGCGATGGAAACGGCCGCCAATATGTTTTTGAATCTATTGTATCTCATATTCATTATTTCATTAAATGATGTCACTTCGACTTAGTATCTTACCTGAATACTGAATATTACAGTACGTGCTTTCGGATAGGCACCGATATCCAGTCGTCTCAGGGTTGACGATGTTCCGGAAGAAGAGACATCCGGGTCAAAGCCGTTATAATTCTTCCAGAGATACAAGTTTTCTCCGCTGACTGTGAATGTAACGTCTTTAATAGGGAATCTATACTTATGACAATCAAGCGTATAGCTCAGACTGACATTCTTGAGACGAACATACGACGCATCGTGAATCATAAAGTCGCTAGGCAGGGCGGCATCCGTTTTGGCTCCTGCACGAGGAATATTGGAATTCGGATTTCGTACCGGATGCCAGGCGTTCAGCATATAGCGATACTGGTTTGTAAAGGTTGAACCTGCCATATAGAACTCGCTGTAATTGTAGATCTTGCCTCCGAGAGAATATGCAAAATAAACTCCCAGCTTCAGACCTTTCCAATAAAAAGTATTCTGGAGACCTCCATAGAGATAAGGATCCGCATTTCCCTGATATACAAGGTCATTCTGGTCAAGCGTTCCGTTATGGTCAATGTCCATATATCTGGCACCGCCCAAGACATTGCTTGTATTCACATACGTTTTTGTCACCTTGTTGCGGGTGATCTCGTCCTGACTTTTCCACGTTCCGCCGTACTTGAAACCCCAGAGAGAGTTCAGCGGATAGCCTTTGACATAACCGTACATCATATACGAGTTATTTCCCGGAGATGAGTATGCCGCAACGAAGTTCTCCGCTCCGATATCATTGACCATCTGCGAGTTGTGTGATATAGTAAAGTTCGTCGACCACTGGAAATTCTTTTTGCTGATATTGACAGACTCTATCGAGAGCTCCACTCCCTTGTTGGATGTCTTTCCGATATTGGTGAGTCTGGAAGAATATCCGGTTTGCGTCGGCTCTTGCACAGAAAGCAGCAAGTCTGAGGTCTTGGACGAATATATTTCCGCAGTCAAATTGAGTCTTCCCTTGAACATCGAGAGGTCAACGGCGATATTTGCAAGGGCTGTTTTCTCCCACGTCAGATCCGGTGAAGCGAGACGGCTTCTGTATGCCGCCACAGGCTGCGAATCATTGAATAGATATCCGCTTGTGGTAGTGCTGATGGCCGCCAACGAACGATATGCGCTGATAGCGTCATTACCGGTAATACCGTAACTTGTTCTGAGCGCCAAGTCATCAATCCACGAAACATTCTTCATAAATTGTTCATTGGCCACGTTCCATCTCAATGCCGCTGACGGGAAAAATGCCCATTTATTGTTGGCGGCGAAGTTGGAAGCACCATCGTAACGACCTGTAGCTGTGACATAATAGCGTGACTTGTAATTGTAGTCAATTCTTGCGAATGACGACATCTTGGTCTTCTTCGAATAAGAAGTGCTGGCTGAATATGTCTCCTTGTCCTGAACAGCTGTCATATTGTTCCAAAGCACAGCGTCATCCATATATCCTGAGCCCGAAAGTGACAAATCGTGCGAAGCATACCTGTACGCCGAGAAGCCTAGCATCGGGGTCAGACTGTGTCCGCTCTTCGATTTCCATTTGTAGGACACTGTCGTCTCGTTTGATAGAGAATTCTCATCATATTCTGACCGGTAGGCGTCTCCGCCCTGATTTTCAGCTTTTGCCGGCAACTTCCCGCTATAATATCTATAGGTATGCCTCTGATAGACATAGTACGACAGAATACTCTTTATCGACAAGTTCTCCACAGGGTTAACCTCCGCCGTGAAAGCGTGGGTGGTGGAATGACGTTCAAGATAATGAGTATTAAGGTCCAGCACTGCCGAAGGGCCGTTGAATTTCTGTCCGCCGTAATAAAGATTGTTCTCGGAATCGGTAGTCTTTATCATCGGGCTCAAATACTGTGCTGCGCTGTACCAGGATGTACCGCCTATGGAAGTCTTGGCTTCGTCATTGTGACGCCAGGTATATGAACCATTATACCCTACACGCATCCATTTGAAAAGCTGCCTATCGAGTTTAATTCTTCCTGTGAAACGCTTTTGACCGCTGTCTTTAATGATACCTTCACTGTCATTGTAAGAGAAGGAGCCATAATAACTTCCCGCATCAGATCTTCCTGTCAATGACAACGAATAGTTCTGATATATGGCGGTTCTTGTAACCACATCAATCCAATCAGTTCCTGTCTTTGAAAGCGGGTCCGGATAAACATTGTCCTTAAGCGGAGTGGAAGATGATATTCCGGGATGATAAGAATCCGCACCGAAAGCGGCAAGGTCATCTCTGTAGATTGCGAACTCTGAAGCATTCATTATGTCCAGTTTGCTTGGAAGCTGAGAGAAACCAACATCAGCCTTGAAACTGATACTTGGCTTACCGCTGTTACCCGTCCCCGCCTTGGTCGTGATAATGATTACGCCGTTTGAACCTCTAGAACCGTAAATCGCTGTTGATGAAGCATCTTTCAGCACTGAAAGCGATGCTATATCCTCCGGATTTATATCATTGAGGTCGTGTATCGCGTCCATAATTCCGTCTACGACGATGAGAGGTTCGTTTGAGGCTGTAATGGAACGTGAGCCTCTGATTCGGATTGTGGTGGTAGCTCCAGGTTCACCGGAAGTGGACATAATGTCGGCTCCGGCTATACGCCCTTGCAGCGCATTATCGACTGACTGCGCCGGTGCCGCCTTGATGTCTCCCATCTGCACATTCGTGACAGATCCTGTAAGGTCCTGTTTTTTAACCGAACCGTAACCTATGACGACGACATCATTCAAGACGGTGGCGTCAGACTTCAGCCTTAAAGATATATTTGTCTTGCCTGAGACCTTCACACTCTCAGAAATGAATCCCAAAGATGAGAACTCCAATACATCGTTACTGCCGGCAGTAATCGCATATTTACCGTCCACATCCGTAAAGACACCGGTTTTTGTACCCTTTATAAGCACGCCAACCCCGGGGAGCGGTTCGCCGTTATCATCAGTGACCGTTCCTGTAATTTTGTTCTTGGCAGTTTGGGCCGATGCCGGAAACAAAGCCGACAGGAGGAGCAGCGCTATCGACACTGCAACGCCAACCATTTTAGACCTGCATATTTTCGCAATCATAGAACGTCTGTTTTACTGTTATTATTCACTGCGATAATCCTATCGCGTCCGCTACCGCCGTTTGCCGCATACATATCCTCATCCTGGACATCCTTGTTGATAGCATATCTGCGGATATAGATATTGTCCAGCGCCACCCTGTTCGGATGACCGTTTCCGTCCGGGGTCAGGAATCGAATCCTGGTGTCGCTGCTCAGCGGTTTATCTTTTGTCGAAATGACGAACACGTTATAAGCACAAGATTTCACATCCCACATTCTCACAGAAACACTGTCCGGTTCCTCGACGCTGAAGTTATCCAGATCAAAGTCGATATATGTCCGCCCCTCTTCAGCATAATCCTGAATCACTCCACCATCCAACACCTCAACCCTGAGTTTTGCAACATCAGGTGTTCCGTCTTCCGAAGTATAACCTATCGCTCTGAAAGAAATCATCAACAGCGAATCTTTCTGAATATCATTGGCGTACGGAGTAACCAGGTCAGCCTTAGTACCTTCAGTATCTCCGATATACAGCCAACCGTATTTACCATAGCAGGCCGTCTGGACATTCTCATCATATTCAGTTGAAGTCCATACTTGAGACGTCCCTGTCCATTTGGAGATATGAGTCTCGCCTGTTGTGGACAAAGGATTGGAATTTCCGTATTTCAACCAGCTGAAGTCGCTGGACAAACGCGCTGTCAATCCTTGATCAATTGTAATGAAGGTTCCAAGATATCTGTCAGGCACATTCAGAGCAAGTACGCCTGAACGTCTTGTGTAATAGCAAGTAGAAGATATGGCATCCACTTTAAGACGGATTGTTTTCCAATCCGCATCATCTGAAACGATGTCCTCGATGGAAATCCAAGGGCTCGTCTTGCTGTCCTGCCAATATGCGGAAAACTCCACATTTGACTTCACATACAAATCAATCTCACCGCCGACACTTGGCACGGACAGTTGAGTGACAGGCTCTTCGGCATCCTTGGACAGATAAACGGATATCTGCTCTTTCCGCAAGACGCCGCCTCCATCATTCTCACAACTCCAGGCAAGCATTGCAATTCCTGAGAGGGTGAAGAAAAATTTCAATACGCTTTTGAACATATTATATCAATGGTTGGTTATCAGTATTCAAAATCCACCAATATCGGCCTATGATCGGACGGCACGTAGAACGATGTTCCATATTTACTGTCCGTTACCGGTACTGTATAAGTGTCAATTACGGTAATCGCATTCTTGATTTTAGCATACATCGAAGGAGAAGCATACATATAATCTATTCTGCTGTTTCCGGCTGTTGATGAGACAAGATAACCGGGATACCAGTTTCCTATTATGTCCATCATATCGCTGTTATTCTTTATAGCATTCTGACATAAATATGCAGTAGAAGCTTCTCCAAGTTTGTAAGCCCACTCATCCGAGTAATTCTTGGAGTTGAAGTCGCCCATCATAAGCCAATCAGTCTGCGAAGCATATTCCGAAGAATTGACTGTGTGCTCCAGAATATATTTCATCTCGAATTCCCTGTAGTAATCGCCTTCATTCTTGGCGGTGCTAGCTTCCCTGTCAGCAGTTTTTACTCCATAGCCATAAGACTGCGGCCACATATGCAACGTGACAACATTAAGTTTCCTGCCGTTTATGTCAACCTGCTGAATTGCGGCGCCGTGTGAAACAGGTTTATCCGCAACATCAGAATCCGTTATCTTCAAAAGAGTCGTTATCGGATATTTCGAGGTAATTTCCTGAGGATAATTATCACGCCATCCGCCCAATGCCGAATAATTATGTCCATACCTTTTGGCAACACTAGGCCAACCTTCCGGCAGGAACCTTTCGGTTTCAGGAGCTGAAGTGCTGGTGTTATCCTTATATATAGAAGCGGATTCACACCATACGCACACATCCGGGTCATAGCGTTTAACCCATTCCACAAAGTTGTCATAATTGTTAGCCTGATCGGACCACATTCCGTTCTGGATATTCCAGTACAGCACTCTCAATGTGCCTCTTGTCATAGTTTGCCCCAGATCAGTCACCTCAATAGCATCTACCAAGAAACAATGGCTAACGGCATTGGTTGTATTTCCGCACACGTGAAGTCTGGTTGACTCCGTAGCGTTCTCGACCTCAAGTTCCAGTGTCTGCCATTCATTAGGCGTCACCATATCAGCAGGGACCTCAACCGAATTCACGTCAACCACTGCAAGACTTCCATTCGCCTTATATCCCAAGCTTTTGAGTTCCAGCGGTTTCCCATTCAGGGTTGCGCTCTTTATCATACCACCGTCTGCAATCTGCGCAAGAAAATCATCCGCATATTCGGCAAGCGGACAGAAACGCATTGACACTTTCACGTTACGTACACCTTCGATAGTCTTGAACTGAGGTGTCTTGAGAATGCCTCTGGAGTTGATATTGGCATAAGAAACCGCCATCATCCCCTGGAATTCCTGCGCTCTGAAAAGCAATTCGTAATCCGAAAGATTCCTGCTGAGCACATAACTTTCCGACATCTGATGTGAAACGCCTACAGACTTTCCGCTCACCGCGCTCCAGTTGTCAGGCTGAATATAGCCGGAACCCGGAGTATTGTAAGCCACTTCGGCCAATGCAAATTCCTTTCCGGTCAAATCTATCCCGGACGATGCGGTTATACTGCCTGAAGCTGGTGAAAATCCACAGACGGATGAGCCACCCATTATATTACCGCCCCATACACACAAATCATAACCGTCATACCAGAGCACATCCTTATCCGCCGAGAATGTAATTTCTTTCGTAACCATTTCCCCCGACTTGACAGAAAAGCCCAATGAAGTCCGCATCACCTTATGCTGAGCATCGCAGATGACAAGTTCAGCATTGTCATAATCGCCGGGAGCCAGGAACATATCGAAATCGCTTCCCATTTTCACATTCTTGCCGTCTTCAGTACAGTTCAACGAGATGAAATCCATCGATTTGTCAGAGGAGACCAGTTTTTCTCCGTCACGAAGGAACACTCCCGCCAGTTTATCGCCGTCAGACTGCAGTTTGACGGAAACGACCGATCCGCTGCCGCCTATATGTATCCTCAGCATACCTACAATATCAGTAAAAAGAATCCTGTTGCCGGTTGATTCGGAGTATTTGCCGAACATAGGGAATTGCGTCATAGCAGATCCTTCTCTTGAAGGCCCATAGAATTGCCCGCAAGGAATTGTCAGCCCGTCACCTGGATTGGAACTAAACCACTTGTATTCACTTTTCAATGACAACGCCGCATTATATGTTCCGGTAGAGTTCTCCAAGACATCAGCATACAAGTTGCCTTTGTCATCTTTGGAAATGTCGTAAGCCATACCATTAACATAGAACGCATCGATATTGTCTAGAATCGATAATTTTCCGACTCCGGCAAGCACCCTCGGGGCATCGTCACTGACACCAACAAAGAAACGCACTTTTCCGGCAACCACCTTGATAGGGTCACCTACAGCTATCTCGGAAGTGTCAGTATCATTTCCCGACTTCGCGTCCGTGTTGCAAGAAATGGCCATGCAGAAGACCGACAGAAATATCGGGATTGCTGGCAAAAACTTAAATCTCATAATGACTAGTTTTAGTTTTATTAAACGTTACAAATTAACACAATAATAATTTCTGCACAATTTCAATTTTGTTATAAGATTGCTAAGAAAATTATAATTTTGTATCAGTAATGACCACTGACACTACCCCCCCCGAAAAACTATGAAACCAAGCAGAATTCTGATATGCACAGCACTTGCGGCTATAAGTTTCAACGCACTTTCAACCGACCTTCAGAGAGGAATGAGATTCTCCAATCTCAGCATCAATGACGGGTTGTCACATAATTTCGTATGTGATATTTCTCAAGACACACTTGGCACTGTCTGGTTCGCCACTGCTGACGGCCTCAACAGATTTGACGGAAACAGCATCAGCACCTATCGCCATATCCGCGGCGATAAAAATTCTATCCAGAGCAACAGCGTACACAAAATCAGGAAAGACGCAGAAAACAATATATGGATTTGTTCCTCCAACGGGCTCTCAAGATACAATGCCTTATCTGACAATTTTCAACGGATTGACATACCGGGAGCCATTGCCGTAGAGAATCTCCAAGTACTGGGAAACGGAAAATTTCTAGTAGCCACACGAAACGCCTCATATCTGTACAATGATTGTGACGGCACCGTGTCAGAGATAAAGTTGGATGGAAAGCCATTCGTTTTCTATTCTTCCTGCCGCAACGGCAAAGACATAATAATCTGTTCCAAGGCCAGGACTGTGGAAATCTTAAACCTGGACAATGATTCATTGGTCAGACGGGTGCAACCCATAGCGATACCTAAATTCGGAATTGTACCTATACCTGACATTTTCAACCGCGATTCTTATTGGATCGGAACAAAAGGAGCCGGCCTGCTGCACATAAACGTAAAAAACGGCGAATGCAGAAGCACCCCGCTCACAGATAAGGAATGGCTGGAAGTTTTTGCCGTCGAATATGACGACAACGGAAACCTATGGGTCGGAACAGGCGATGGACTATACATTTTACACGGAGACAAAGTCATATATCATTTCAAGGAAGACGAATTGGAAGACAAAATCGTAAGGGCTTTGTATAAGGACTCAAGCAACGGAATGTGGGTAGGCACAAACTACGGGGGAG
Source organism: Butyricicoccaceae bacterium (assembly GCA_963617065.1). Taxonomy (GTDB): domain Bacteria; phylum Bacteroidota; class Bacteroidia; order Bacteroidales; family UBA932; genus Cryptobacteroides. The sequence continues at coordinate 29,324 of CAVENC010000020.1, read as the reverse complement.
CAAGTTACTGGAACGTAGGCAGGGACAAATTCAAGCAATTCCACATCCCGGATGCACGTTTCTCTGCAAACAAATCTATAATCACATATTTGAAAACAAATGATGACGGCTCCTTGTGGGTCGGCACCAGATATGAGGGTCTGTTCCATTATTCTAAAAGAACAAACGCTGCCGAGCATTACAATCTGGACGATGTAAGGACATTGCAGTACAGCGATGACCGCCAGTACGTTTACACAGGTGCAGAAGTTAACGGATTGCATAGAATTGACTTGAAAAGCGGTAAGGTGGAACGTATGATCTCCATCAGAGATATAATGGCCATAACACCTGCCGGTAACGGAAAGTTCTGGCTTGGCACTCTGATAGGCTTATTTCTGTATGATACCGGGAGCAATGAAGCAAAGCCGATATATATGCCTCCGTATTCAGGCAAGTTGATTCGTGTCCTAACGCTTTTCAGTGATAGGGACAACAATCTGTGGATAGGAGCAAAAGAGAGCCTAAGAGTATATAAGATTGGCGACAATTACACCCTTGACAACGTCACGCCTGATTGCTTGAGGAACATTGTCCACACCCAATGCATTCATCAGTCAAAAGACGGAACTGTCTGGATTGGCAATGTCGATGGGCTTATGTCATTCCGTCAAGACTCTACCGGAGAATCCACTATCAATCCTATCACCAGTCTGACGGCCGCTACAGTCAGGGGAATTGAAGAAGATGAATACGGACATTTATGGGTCAGCACAGACAACGGACTCTACAAATATGATCCGTCGACAGGGAAAAGCCGGCTGTACAATAATAACGACGGATTAAGATGCAGGCTTTTCAACAGCTGCGCGCACAGTAGCGACAACAATGGCAACTTCCTGTTCGGTGGCATTTATGGAATAGAATCATTCAAGCCCAAGGACATCCGAACCGACAGCAGTACATTCCGCACAATTCTCACAGAACTCATTGTAAATAACGAACATATCAAGCCTTACGACGGCACGGGAATACTTGATAAGGACATAAAAATGACCGAACGCATTATTCTCAGACATTGGCAGAATTCTATAACAATATGTTTCGCCTGCCCGGATATGATTTCCTGGAACAGTAGCAGATATATGTATAAACTTAACGGCTTCGACAAAGACTGGACCCTAGCCCGCGGAAATGAAGCTACCTACACCAAATTACCAAAGGGAAGATATACTCTGCTCGTCAAATCAGCAAACAATGACGGTGTCTTGAGCGAGCACACTTCCAAGCTGGAGATCACAGTGCGACCAATATGGTACAAAAGCACTGCGTCAATAATATTTTTCATACTCGCATTGTGCGGAAGCACGGTTTACGCCGCCATATTGTTCATCGGAAAGAAGATTGCCAAAAAAGAGGCGGAGAAAGCAAAGGAACTCGAAGTCCTCAAACAACAATATGAAGAGAAATTGCAGAAAAACAGATTATTGCTGTTCATTGAGGATCCGCACTCGCTGAAACCGCAAGATGAAAAGTTCCTGTCCCATGCGCTGTCTGATATTGAGAAGAATATTTCCAATAAAGCCTACTCGGTTGAATCTCTTGCATCTGCCTTGTGCGTTTCCAGGGGGAATCTCTATCTCAGAATCAAATCTGCTATAGGTAAGACTCCGGTAGAACTCATCAAGACGCTCAGGCTGGAACGAGCCTGCTCACTTCTGAAGGAAAGCGAGCTGTCCATAACCGAAATAGCAGAAGAGACCGGATTTGACAATTCCGCTTATTTCATAACAGTATTCAAAAGCACATTCTGCGAAACTCCAGGGAAATACCGTGCGAGAATCAAGGGTTGAATGCAATGCCGGGTAATGTGGGCAAAAAGACCGAAGATGCGTACGACTATATAATACGGGGCGTCATCTGAACTGTGTCAGAGTGTAATAATACAAATGAAAAGAGGACGTATTCCAAGTTTCCCAAGAATACATCCTCTTTATTTTTACACTCCTTGCGGAGGGTTATTTCAGATTTTGATAGTATTTATCTTTCTGCAAGCAAACCTTACTGCTCGTCCGGCTGATTGTCAGGACCCTGCTGAGGACCTGCCTGAGGACCCTGTGGGCCCTGTGGGCCCTGAGCTCCACCCTGAGCACCGGCATTCATACTCTCTGAAGCAGCGTGCCAAGCCTCCTCAAGAGACTTCGTGTAAGTCTCGATGTCGGCGATATTCTGGTTCTTGACAGCGTCTTTCAAACTTGTAAGAGCTGAATTGATGGCATCCCTCTTGTCTGCAGGAATCTTGTCGCCATAATCCTTAAGATTCTTCTCGGTCTGGAAGCAAAGCGCATCAGCACCGTTAATCTTGTCCACTCTCTCCTTCTCTGCCTTGTCCGCAGCCTCGTTAGCCTTAGCCTCGTCACGCATTCTCTGGATTTCATCTTCACTCAATCCTGAAGATGCCTCGATACGTATATTCTGCTCTTTGCCGGTAGCTTTATCCTTTGCGGATACGTTCAAGATACCGTTCGCATCGATGTCGAATGTAACTTCAATCTGAGGAATTCCTCTAGGTGCAGGAGCAATGCCGTCCAAGTGGAACACACCGATCTGCTTATTGTCCTTAGCCATAGGACGCTCGCCCTGAAGCACTCTGATCTCAACAGAAGGCTGATTGTCTGCCGCAGTTGAGAAGGTCTCTGACTTGCGTGTAGGAATTGTAGTATTCGATGCAATCAGTTTGGTCATAACGCCACCGAGAGTCTCAATTCCAAGTGAAAGCGGAGTAACATCCAAAAGGAGCACATCCTTGACATCACCTGCAAGAACACCGCCCTGGATTGCCGCACCGATAGCCACAACCTCATCAGGGTTCACGCTCTTGTTAGGCTCTTTTCCGAAGAACTCCTTAACGACTTCCTGTACTTTAGGAATACGGCTTGAACCGCCGACCAAAAGGACCTCGTCAATCTGAGAAGCACTCAAATGAGCATCCTCCAGAGCTTTACGGCAAGGAACTATAGTTCTCTGGATAAGGTCATCGCAGAGCTGCTCAAATTTAGCCCTTGTCAAAGTCTTTACAAGGTGTTTAGGAACACCGTCAACAGGCATAATGTAAGGCAGATTGATTTCTGTAGATGTCTGGTTTGAAAGTTCAATCTTGGCTTTCTCAGCCGCATCCTTCAATCTCTGAAGTGCCATAGGATCTTTCTTCAAATCAGCTCCGCCATTCTCTGAAGCGAATTCCTGAGCCAACCAGTCGATTACTTTCTGGTCGAAATCATCACCTCCGAGGTGGGTATCACCGTTCGTAGACTTAACCTCGAACACACCGTCACCGAGTTCCATTATAGAAATATCGAATGTACCGCCACCAAGGTCGAACACTGCGACTTTCATATTCTTGTTCTTCTTGTCAAGACCATAAGCAAGAGCGGCTGCAGTAGGCTCGTTGATAATTCTCTTGACATCGAGACCTGCAATCTTTCCGGCCTCTTTTGTTGCCTGACGCTGAGAGTCAGAGAAGTAAGCAGGAACCGTAATGACAGCTTCCGTAACAGGCTGTCTCAGATAATCTTCCGCAGTCTTCTTCATTTTCTGAAGAATCATTGCAGAAATCTCCTGCGGAGAATACTGACGTCCTTCGATATCAACTCTTGGAGTATTGTTCTCACCCCTTACTACTGAATAAGGGACTCTCTCGATTTCCTTTGTAACCTGATCGTATGTCTCACCCATAAATCTCTTTATGGAGAACACTGTATTTTTCGGATTGGTGATAGCCTGACGTTTTGCAGGGCTACCGACCTTTCTCTCGCCGCCATCGGTAAAAGCAACTACAGACGGTGTGGTCCTCTGACCTTCGTTGTTGATTATGACTGTAGGCTGATTACCTTCCATCACAGCAACGCAGCTGTTGGTAGTTCCCAAGTCTATTCCAATAATTTTTCCCATAATATTTATCTCCTATTTTTATTATCAAATCTACGGATGCGGCAACCGCCGACATTCGGCTGAAGGCTTCTGAACCGACAGCGACACAAGATTTATCCAATGCCGTGCCAATGAATCAATCGCAACAATCTTCTGCCAAATTGTCATAAAATAGCTATCTTTGCCCATCATCAGAATCTGTTTTATATTTGACACACGGATTCCAAAGGTCATACTCATATATGTTTTACAGACAACTCACAGAACAGGAATATACAGATCTGCAGTCCAGAATTCTGTACGAAGACAACCACCTTATGATCATCAACAAGAAAGTGGGCGAAATCGTGCAGGGAGACAAGACAGGAGATGAACCGCTCGGCGAAAAGTACAAGGCATTCATCGCGCAACGGGATTCAAAGCCAGGACAAGTATTTCTCGGCATACCCCACCGCCTGGACCGTCCTGTTTCAGGTATAACCGTTCTTGCCAAGACATCCAAAGCCCTTGAACGGATGAACGCAATGTTCAGGGACGGTGAAGTCCACAAGACCTACTGGGCTCTTGTGTGCAATCGTCCTGAGCCGGAAGAAGCAACTCTTGAAAACTGGCTCACAAGAAACGAAAAGATGAACAAATCGTTCATTTGCAGACAACCTGTCAAGGACAAAGAGGCAAAATTGGCACGACTGCATTATAAATTGCTGAAATGCACAGAGCGGTATTTCCTGCTTGAAGTCCAACTTTTCACCGGACGGCATCACCAGATCAGATGTCAGTTGGCAGGAATCGGCTGCTGCATAAAAGGCGACCTCAAATACGGGGCACCCCGTTCCAACAATGACGGAGGCATATCGCTGATGGCCAGAAACATACGTTTCATCCACCCTGTCAGCAAAATTGACATAGATGTCACTGCACCTGTACCGACGGACTGGAAAGGGATCTAGACGCAACCATCTGAGCTTTCATATCCTTGCACCATAAGCCCGGAGTATCGGTGTAGAAAAGTTTGAACGCCATTATGAATGTCACTTCAGAGCGAAATCCTGACATCATAGCCAAGTCCTTAACCTTCAGCTCAGGATTCCTAAGAAACTGGTCACGCGCGTAATCGACCCGGTACTTGTTAATGAACTGATTGAAGTTCAACCCGGTGCAGACATTCACAAGTTTAGATACATACGATTTGTTGGACGCGACCTCAGATACCAAGTCAGTCATTGAGCAGGAAGGGTCCAGAAACATCTGAGAAGTCTCCATTGCACGGCATATCTTGTCGTACATCTGCTTATAATTGCTTCTGGAAGACTCCGGAAGATATGCGCAGGACTCTATATCCTTTTCACCGACAGGCGTTCCTGAAGGGGTAAACGAAATTATCGGACCGGAAGTAATGCATCTGACATAAACAAGCACGAACAGAGTAAACGACATTACCAGAGGCACCAGAGAGAACCAGCCGAAACCATTTTTCAATATCACGGCGTAAGAATACACTGAAAGGAGCGCTACCATATAGAAAAGCATAAAACAGCTTTTCATCACGCACAGCAGTATCTCCCAACCGGAAACCTTCGTGGAAAGGTAACATATATCCTTCATCATCCAAAAAGACCGGATGGTCAAACATACTGTCATAGGCACCACTGAAAGGAACGGGAAAACTACTGCGGCAAGAGAAAGACGTCTCATCAGGCTGAGTGTCACTGCGCTTGAAACAGACACCAGGAAAGTAATCCATGCGATTCGCCCGGACATTTTCCAATCCTTATATGTGTCAGGAATCATAAGTATCATCGATATTGATATGCCCGCTCCGCACGATGCCAGGACAGCGAACATACGCGGTTCCGCAACTATGCTTATAATGGATATTGTCAACAGGTGGATGATGGATAGCAGTCTTATCGATTTTCTCGAATAGGGATTAAGATTTTTAAACATTATTAGTGATATCAGGTGTTATCGAGTTTGTGGTCTCTGTTGCAAAAATATACAAAAAAAACTGCTCCTGAAGATACTCAGAAGCAGTTTATATGATATTTATACAATTCTTAAATTTAAGAATCGTCAACAATTACGAGTTATTACCACTCACCGGTTTTGTCGCCCCGCTCTTGATAGTGTCGAATCCCTTACCATAAACTCCTGTCACAGAAGACACTGAAAGGAAAGCATCCTTATCGATCGATTTGATGAGTTTCAAAAGAAAATTCAAATCCGTCTTTCGCGTAATGACGATAAGCATATGACTTTCATTCTTCGTATACCACCCGACAGCCGGTACTACTGTCACTCCCCTGTGGACATAACCGACTATTGCTGCGGCAATCTTCTCGTATTCCTTGGACATTATCAGGAACTGAACAGACTGCTTTGAGCCAGCAAGATACAGGTCAATCACATAGCCGTTGATTGTAACCACGATAAGACCATAGACGACAGTTGTTATCTTCTCGGCAAACGGCACCAATGCGCCTGACTGCGTATATGACGGCACTGCAAGTGAAGACAAAATTATCACAACATCCATAGCCAATATCATCCTGCCCGGAGAAACATTCCTGTATTTGCTTACGATAAGTGCAATAATGTCAGTGCCGCCGGTACTTCCTCCCTGCGAGATTGACATACCGATACCCAGACCTATCATTATGCCTCCCATTATGGTGGACATCAGTTTTCCGTTCTGAATGGCAAGAGTGTCAATTATCGTTGCGGGAATAAGCCCCTGAAACACGTTAAGACCTATGGACGCGAGTATTATCGCATATATCGTCTTGGCCCCCATATTGGTTCCCAATACAATGAACGCGGTTAAAAGCAATATCGCATTGATAACAAAATAGGTATAACCCATCTTAATGCCGACCGCATATTGTATGATGGAACTGATACCGGTCACGCCATTACCGATAAGGTTGTTTGGCGTAAGGAATACTACCCAGCCGAGCACATACAGCAAGATCCCGACTGTAAGAATGGAGTACTCTTTCAAGAGAACCCAGATAGATTTGTTATTCAGCATTTTGTGTTATTTCTCTGCTTTATCGGTCGCCTTTGGTTTCTTGGAAAAGCCTGTCTTGATCTCATCAAAACCTTCTCCATACACACTGCTGGCAGGTGACACACTGACAAAAGCTTTGTCGTCGATAGCCTTTATCGCTTTGGACAAATCAGGCATCTGCGAACTTCTAGCAACTATCAAAAGCACATTGTTCTCTTTCTTGGTGTACCAGCCCACAGCTCTTAAAGCCGTCACTCCCCTGTTCATAATCTTCATCACATAATCTGCGATTTCATCAGATTTCTGAGAGAAAACCAAAACCTGCACGGTTGACTTGCTTCCCAGCAGCACGAAGTCCAGCATAAAAGAGAACGTGACCATCGCTATATATCCGTAGATCATATCCTCGAATGTCTTTCCCGGAATCAACAGGACTGATGCGATGATGAACATATCCGAATAAAGATATACCTTGCCCGGAGATATAGGCCAGAACTTGTTCATAACCAGGGCAGCCACATCGGTACCACCGGTACTTCCGCCGTGCTTGAATATCAAGCCGACGCCTATCGCCTCAACGAGACCTCCCACGAGCGGCAACAAAGCTTTGTTGTCTATAAAGAAGAAGTTTCCCTCGGTAGCGTGAAGCCATTGATAGTCAGGGAGTATCTTGAAAAGAACCGATGACAGCAACACCGCATAGACAGTCTTCACACCGAAAGCATTGCCCAGGACTATAATGCCTAATATGAGCAGAGCCACATTGAGAATAAAATATGTATATGCCATAGGGATGAAGCCGTTCGTAGCGAACTGTATCACCGTGCAGGCTCCGGTAAGTCCTCCGGCAGCAATTCCGTTAGGTATGAGGAATGTGTCCCAGGCAATACAATACATCATTGTACCCAATGTCACCATCAGATAATCCCAGATGACAGAAAAGATTTTTTTCGTAGATATCATATTGTTATTTGACTACAATGTTCACGATTTTTCCAGGAACGACTATCACTTTGACGATTGCCTTTCCTGCAAGATATTTCTCCGTGGACGGATTATTCCTGACTTCCTGTTCCACTGCATCTTTGTCCATTGATTTAGGAAGTTCCACGGTAAATCTTGTCTTTCCGTTGAACGAAACCGCATAAGTACAAGTGTTTTCCACTGTATATTCAGGATGATACTCAGGGAATGACGCTTTTGAAATACTCTCGGTATGTCCCAGATTCTCCCACAATTCCTCACAAATATGAGGTGCGAATGATGAAAGCAGGATGGTCAGAGGCTCCAGGATTTCCCGCTTCGAGCATTTCTTGTCAGTCAAATCGTTGACCGCAATCATAAACGCGCTTATGCAGGTATTGTATGAGAATGTCTCTATGTCAGACTGCACCTTGCCTATCAGTTTATGAAGAATCTTCAAGTCGTCTGCATCCGCCTTCTCGTCATTGACAACAAAGTCCTCACCGTTGAAATAAAGTCTCCAGAATTTCTTCAGGAAACGGTTCACGCCGTCGATACCCTTTGTATCCCAAGGCTTTGACTGTTCAATAGGGCCCAGGAACATTTCATACAGCCTCAAAGTGTCAGCGCCGTACGAATTGCAGATATCGTCCGGATTGACCACGTTGTACATAGACTTGCTCATCTTCTCGACAGCCCAGCCGCATACATATTCACCATTTTCGAGAACAAACTCGGCATTCTCGAATTCCGGTCTCCATTTTCTGAACGCTTCGATATCGAGCCTGTCATTTCTGACGATGTTGATATCCACGTGAATTTCAGTCGTTTCATACTGGTCCTTAAGGCCTGCAGACACGAACTTGTTCGTACCTACGATACGATAGACGAAATTGGAGCGTCCCTGAATCATACCCTGGTTGACAAGTTTGCGGAACGGCTCATCCTCACATACATAGCCCATATCGTACAGGAACTTGTCCCAGAAACGGGAATAGATAAGGTGACCTGTAGCGTGCTCAGTACCTCCGATGTAAAGATCCACGTCTCTCCAATACTTGTCCGCTTCGCTGCTGACAAGGTCTTCCGAATTCTTGGAATCCATATATCTGAGATAATATGCACTTGAACCCGCGAAACCAGGCATTGTGCTTGTCTCGAGAGGACATCCTTTGTACGTCCAGTTCTTTGCTCTGGCAAGAGGCGGTTCACCGTTCTCGGTAGGCTTGAACTGATCGATTTCAGGAAGCTTCAACGGAAGTTTGTCGTATGGAAGAGGAGTTGCAATGCCGTCTTTGTAATAAATCGGGAACGGCTCTCCCCAATAACGCTGACGTGAGAATATGGCGTCACGAAGTCTATAATTAACTTTTCTGTGTCCCAAGCCGTGGGCTTCAACATAATCCATAGCCGCAGGTATCGCCTCCTTCACATCCATTCCGTCAAGGAATCCGGAATTGCACATTCTTCCCTCCTTGGCATCGAAACTGTGCTCACTCACGTCACAGCCTTCTATGATAGGAATTATAGGAAGGTCGAATTTCTTTGCAAAGGCATAGTCGCGGCTGTCGTGAGCCGGCACTGCCATAATCGCTCCTGTGCCATATCCGGCAAGCACATATTCAGAAATCCATACCGGCACTTTCTTCCCGGTCAGAGGATTTTCAGCATAAGATCCTGAGAATACGCCGGTCACCGTCTTTGTTTCGGATATACGCTCACGCTCAGTCTTTTTCTTGACATAAGCGAGATACTCGTCCACGGCAGCCTTCTGCTCAGGGGTAACCAATTCTGCTACAAGATCGCTTTCAGGAGCAAGAACCATAAAGGTGACACCAAAAATAGTATCCACACGGGTGGTAAAGATTGTGACATCTTTACGCTTGTTTCCGTTGAAAGTCTTGAAAACCACTTCAGTACCGAAAGAGCGGCCAATCCAGTTCTTCTGCATTTCCTTCAGAGAATCTGTCCAGTCCAGTTTTTCCAGTCCGTCCAAAAGACGTCCGGCATAAGCTGAGACCCTCAACTGCCACTGCATCATCTTCTTCTGCTCAACAGGAAAACCTCCTCGTACAGAAAGGCCCTCTTTAACCTCGTCATTGGCAAGTACTGTCCCAAGTCCAGGACACCAGTTCACTGAAGTCTCACCCTGGTAAGCAATACGATAGTTCATAAGCACTTCAGACTTCTTCTTGGCATCCCAGGATTTCCACTCGCCAGGCGTAAATTGGAGCTCTACGGTCCCTGCAGCGTGAATATCCCTAGTTCCGAACTCCTCGAAAGCCGCTTCCAATTCGGTTATCGGACGTGCCTTGTCAAGTTGCGTATTATAATAACTCTTGAACATTTTTATGAATGCCCACTGAGTCCATTTGTAGAATGCAGGATCACAAGTGCGCACTTCCCTATCCCAGTCGTATGAAAATCCGATACGGTCCAACTGCTCGCGATAACGGCTGATATTCTTCTCCGTTGTCACCTCAGGATGCTGACCTGTCTGGATTGCATACTGCTCAGCCGGCAGTCCGAACGCGTCGTACCCCATAGGATGAAGCACGTTAAAGCCTTTCAATCTCTTATATCTGGCATATATGTCACTTGCGATGTAACCGAGAGGATGACCTACGTGAAGTCCCGCGCCTGACGGATACGGGAACATATCCAAAACATAATATTTCGGTTTGGAAGGGTCCTCTACTGCGTGAAAAGTTTTTTCTGCCGCCCACTTGGCCTGCCACTTCTGCTCAATTCTTCTGAAATCGTATTCCATAACTATATAAACACAATATTTTTTCTATTTCTTTATTCCGAACTTTCCTTTCTTAGCCAATCTAAAATCCACTGCTACAGATACTCTGGAAGCCACTTTTACCCCCTTGACCATTCCCGGTTTCCACTTCGGGGAAGCCTTGATTACCTTGACAGCCTCATCATCCAGCAACTGATCCGCACTCCTTGCAACGTCCACATCAGAGACGGAGCCGTCCTTTCCTATGGTGAACGCAACTACCACACGACCCTGAATGCCATTTTCCACAGCCTCTTTAGGATATTTCAGATACTGATATACCCACTTCATAAGGAAGGCAGAAGGGTCTGAACTTCCCATAAACTGAGGCCGTTTGTCACAGTCTTCAAAATTGTAAATCTTGTCATTGCTCTTAGGCAGCACGACATCATTGCGGAACTGCGGAGGATTCTCAAGATTTGAAATGTATCTTGTGAAATTGTAGATATACTCGAGTTCACGCTCCATCGGCTCATACTCTATGATATCCGGAGTATCCTTGACAGTATCGTGTTCCGGATAACGCCCGGTCGTAAACAACACTGAAGGTATCTCCTTGGAATAGAAGGCTCTATTGTCAGACGGATAAGGCTCTTCCGATGTAAGTTTAGGAAGCACTGGCTGAAGGTCTTCCGAGACCTGACGGAGAATGTCGTTCATATCTTCATTTGATGAAGTGTAAGCATAAAAGCCACCGCTGCCGGTTCCCAACATATCCAAATCTATCATAGCGTCGATATGCCCGGCGTCAGAAAATGACCTGTTGAGAAAATACCACGCACCCGCACTTGACTCAAGAGAAGAGCCAAAAGCGATGAAGATTACAGACCTGCGGAACAATATCGAGTTGGTATTCACCATTCTGGCAAGCTCCAACAACATTGCGAGTCCGGAAGCGTTTCCGTTTGCCCCGTAATAGACCTGCCTTGAACTTACACCGTCAATATCAACAACATTTGTCCCGAGATTGTCAAGTCTGGCGCCAATGACTATATATCTGTCATATTTGGTGCGGTCATAACCCTGAACAAATCCTACCACATTTCTGGATGTCAATGTATCGCCACCAGGCTGGGAGATTCCGAAAAGGTCCCCCCTGTCACCGCTCAGGATATCCACACCATACTCTTTGAACATATCCCGCACATACTCTGCAGCAGACCTCTCGCCTTCCGAGCCTGCCTTTCTGCCTTCCAGTGAATCTGAAGCAAGATATGAAATGTGGGATTTGAATGATTTCGTGACATCACTGTCATCGAGGTCGGCATAACCGCCAATATACTGTGCGCTGACATTCCAACCGAGGGAAAACATCGCCAGAACGCAAAAAAACAACCTTCTCTTCATAATCGCTATTTTGACAAGATCCACTCATCTTTAGGGCTGAATGGCTCTTCCTTCACTTTCTTCAGACTATCGAAAGCCTCCACAATATTGTCGGACGGACATATTCCGACAGCCGTATAGCCGTTTCTGAAATTGATCAGAGTCGCCACATAACCGTGTTTTTCAACTTTCTTTGCCAAAAATGCGGCATTCCCCTTGTCCATAAAGGAGCCGACCACAACATAATAGCGATGCTCCAGCATATCCGTATCCAAACCGCCGTTTATTGTAGGACGGCTCAGTGTTATCTTCAACGATTTCAGGGAATCCAATACAGCCAACGAATCCGCGACCTGCTTCTCAACTCGCTTGAGAGAATCTATACGGGCCTGATGTTCAGCCTCCTGAATGGCAAGAATAGCTGCTTTTTTCGCTTCGATCTCTGCAGATACAGGCCGACCAGCCAGCCTGCGGAAAGCGTCGCAACCCGTAAAAAGCACTGTCGATAAAATCACCAGCAACAGGAAAGATCGTCTCATTGGCAAATACTATCTAAATTGGTACAAATTTAACAAATATAATTATTTTTGCAGTTCGGAAATTAAAAATACTCTATTGAAGGAAATATTGATATCAGCACTTACAGGATTGATATTCGCCGCAACAGGTTTGACTCTGAAAGCACCGGATTCCAGGCTTGCGGCGGAAGAACATCTGAAGCCTGCACTGCCGCTGTACGGCCCTCCGGACACCTCATCCATTGTTGTAATCGGAGACGTAATGCTTCATTCAAGACAAATGGAGTATGACTATCAATCATTTCTTGAAAGCATCAGACCTCTGCTTGAAAATGCGGACCTGAGCATAGCCAATATGGAGTTTCCGCTAGCAGGCGAACCTTACACCGGATATCCGTCATTTTCAGCACCGGACAAATATGCACAATACGTCAGAGACTGCGGAGTCGATGTATTTCTTGCCGCCAACAACCATATTTTGGACAAGGGAGACAATGGACTTGAACGTACCTGCCGGATATATGGGGAAATGGAACGCAACGGAGAAATCAGATTTACAGGAATCAGCAGCGACGCATCCGACGACAAGTCCCGTTATCCGTTGATTGTCAACATAAGAGGCACACGCATCGCATTCCTCAATTTCACCTACGGCACGAACTGCGGAAGTTCAAAACAGTGGCCCAAGGTCAACAGAATGGACACGACGGACATATCCGCGGCAATAGCAAGGGCTAAAGAACAGAAGCCGGATTTCATCATCGCCTTGCCGCATTGGGGAACAGAATACCGACTGAAACATTCACCCCGCCAGGAGACATTGGCCAAATGGCTGGTTGACAAGGGAATCGATGCCATAATAGGAGCGCATCCGCACGTAGTTCAGGATTCCAGCAACATAGACGGAGTCCCGGTCTTCTACTCCGTCGGCAATGCTGTGTCAAATATGAGCGCGACCGACACTCAGATTGAACTTGCTGTAAAACTTCAGTTCGCAAAAGACATAAACGGAGACAAGTCGATGCTGAAGCCGGAAGTCACCTATCTGTGGTGCTCTCTGCCGGACAGATTCCGTGAAAATTATGCTACCATACCTGTGGCTGAATATATAGGAAAACGGACTCTCTGGCGGAATCCTGCCGATTATGACAAGATGATGAACACATACAGACGAGTGAAATCAGAGACAGGAGTTAACGACGGACTGAATTAAAAATTGGCCAGGACAGCCGTCATCAAAACAGAAAGATACGAATGAACAAGATTATTACACTGGAAGCGATTGACCCGATTGAGATTTATGGAGCGGGCAACAAGATTCTTGAGGAATTCTGCTCCTATTTTCCGGGACTTAAAGTAGTTGCACGCGGAAATCAGATAAAACTGGACGGACACGAGAACCAGATAGAAGAATTCTGCACCAAACTCGATGAACTTATCGAGAGGCGCAAGCACAAGATGAATCTGACAAAATTCGACGTGGAGGACATCTTTGACGGAGAGACATCTCCTGACAGTTTTGTACTTAACGGAGATGCAGTGATTGTGCACGGAACTGACGGCAAACCTATCCGCGCGCGGAACAGGAATCAGCAGGAGATGGTGAAGTCATATTTCGCCAACGACCTCACATTCGCCGTAGGTCCTGCCGGAACAGGAAAGACCTACATAGCCATTGCATTGGCTGTCAGGGCATTGAAAAACAGAGAGATTAAGAGAATCATTCTTACAAGACCGGCAGTGGAAGCCGGAGAGAGACTCGGTTTTCTGCCTGGAGACCTGAAAGACAAACTCGATCCGTATCTGCAGCCGCTATATGACGCACTTGGAGATATGATTCCAGCGAGGAAACTGCAGGAATTCATCACGGAAGGCACGATTCAGATCGCACCGCTTGCATATATGCGAGGCCGAACCCTTGACCGGGCGTGCGTAATTCTGGACGAGGCTCAAAACACCAATCTCGGTCAGTTGAAGATGTTCCTTACCCGTATGGGACCGGACGCGAAATTCATAGTAACCGGAGATGCAAGCCAGATAGACCTGCCTCACAAGGAAGATTCCGGATTGCTTAAAGGAATCTCGCTTCTTAAAAACATCAAGGGCGTCAGCACTATCTTCTTCTCCAACGAAGACATTGTGCGACACCCTCTTGTATCAAAAATCGTAAAAGCTTTCGATTCGGAAAAATCCGAGTAAGAAGCTACTTGACGAACACCACGTGACCAGGAATATCTCCTGTACGGACACTCCATTTATGCTTTCCGTCGTTCGAATAGCAATGGAGTTCGCCGCTTGACGTGTAGTTCTTCGCATCTGTTATCATAATGTCTCCGTTGGAAGGATTGACTGCAATGCAGTAAGGCGCAGTAAGGTTGCTCTCCGTGCCGTCAGTGATGATACCGTCGGTGTATGTTCCAGTCTTGACGTCAACTACGGCATAAGAGTATGTGGAAGTATAAGTCTCATAACTGAACGTCGAGTTGTATGTATAGAGTTTGTCATTATACAAAGCCATTCCAGAGACACCACAGCCGACATTCTTGGACACAGCATACTTGCCGTCTTTCTGAACCAGTTCATACAAATCAGACGCAATGTCATAATAATTGCCGTTGGAAGAGACCCAGATATTGCCATACTGGTCAATTTCCATCTTGCTGAGGTTCGGAGCGACATCGACAGTATAATCCACCTTCATAGTTTCCAGATCCACAACTGAGACTGTTGAATCATATCCTGAATGATATCCGCCGGAGTTTGCCACATACGCCTTGCCGTCAGAAATGACGAACTGCTCAGGCTGATAACCCACAGTTGCGGTTGAAACCACCGTATATGTCTTCAAATCAATCTTGTACAACGCTCCGAGCTGGTCAGCCACTGAAGCGGCATCTTTAGCCACATAGGATGTAACATAGGCATAGTTTCCATCAAAGCGTATGAAACGGCAGTTAGGAACATCCACTTTGGCGATTCTTACCAATGAGGAAGCATCCAGAATCTCCACTTTGTGTGAGCCGTTGACAACCACAAAAAGCTTGTTCTTATATACCTGAATATCATTGCCTACATCGCCGAGTCCGTCTGTAATCTCCGGATTCTTCTCTGCAAAAAGGTTTCTTCCGTACCAGGCATTTCTGTAGTCAAGGTAATCGATGCTTGACTTGTTCGAGCCCATATTGCCCTCGTTCAGCAAATACATACCGCGTGGGCTTGCCTTGGAGTCGGCCTCGATTGCATCAATTGTTTCATAATCAGCAGGAGGCACTACCTGCTCAGGATCATCTTTACGACATCCCGCAAGTGCAGCAATGGCAAACAATGATGCCAGAGCCAGTCCACCAAATCTTGAAAAGTTCTTTTTCATTTTCATAATTATTTATAGTTCAACACTTAATGTTATTCTAAAATTAGTTTTCGGCATCGGATAGTTTCTGATAACTTCGTAATCCTGACCGAAAATGTTATTCACTTCCGCGACCGCTTTGCAGCGTATATCCCTGATATTGAAATCTTTCTGCAATGACATATCGCTTGTGTACCACGGTTCAGTATAATTCGCGGGAATATTCTCCTGCTGATGATACCTTTCACCTGTATAGATGAAGCTGTAATTCAATGTCCAACCCTTCCACATTGCAGACAACACTGCCGTTCCGCTGTGCCAGGGGATATACGGAATCTGGTCCCCATAGTAGAAATCCGATTTGTCAGTTACGTCTATCGCTTTCTGATAGGTATATTGCAGCCTCGGCACAACATTGACATTACCTATCGCAATATGGCAGTTGACGGCCAGGTCAAGTCCTTTGATATCCACCTTACCCAAGTTCATCATCGTCCACCGGAACTGCTGCCCTTTCGGATAAGCTATAATCTTGTCAGTGACCTTATTCCAATATACATCCGCAGAGGCATCCAGAGCGCGCAATACGGGAGAGCCGGCAAATTTCTTCTCGTATTTCAAACCGATATCAGTCTGAAATGTATATTCTGGTTTCAATGAAGCATTACCGAAATCAGTATAGTACAGGTCATTGAACGTAGGCATTCTGAAGCTGCGTTTACAGAATGCTCTCAGGTAAAGTTGTTCCTTACTCAACAAGCGGAATGAGCCGAAAAGTCCTGGCGACAGCACAGATTTGTCCGGGCTTGCGGAGAAACGCTTAACCTTTTCGTGCACAAAAGTCTCCAATAAACTTCCCTGCACCCTGAACCTGCCGTATTCGTAAGCTGCCGCCAATGACACCAGATGAGAAAACCTTGTAGGATATGGAAATGTACCGTCCCCCTTTATCGGGAGATAATAGTAGGCATCCATCGTATTCCATTGGAAATCATAAGCCAACGATATCTGAAAATGAGAGGTTATCTCATAGAGATTGGCCAGCGACAGATAGCATTCGTGCTGTCGGTACCGATTCTTTACGGGTATCAGCCTGGAATCCCGATTCTCGTACATTGTATAGTCGTATGAATACTTGGCATTGAGCATTGAGCGGAAAGAAGACGTCCAATTGCTCGTTGCCGAACCTTGAACAAACGCATTGAAATCACGCAGCCGCTCTCCGTTTTTATAGACATTGCTGACAATCGCACCGGGTATTCCCCTGTTAGTGCGATACACATACGCTCGGACGTTCCACGAACTCTTGTCCGAATAACCGTGCAATGCGCCCTCGACTCTGAATGACGACACATCTCCGTTATGCCGCCAGGCTGTCGTGTCATAGGCAAGTTTGCCTTGCGAATCGTATCCTTTGCGATGGAATTTATAGCGTCCGTTTGCATTGACCCATTCTCCGCCAAGCGAAGATGAAACCTTGTCCGAGATTTTATATTCAGCTCTTAATGAAGGATTTATGAGTCCGAATGAACCGGTCTTGACCGCCGCTTTCAAGTTAAAGCGTTTATCTCCGGCAAATTTTGGAACACGAGTGCGTATATATATCGATCCGGAAGTTCCGAAATCTTTGGCAGATTGAAAGATATCACTCTTTTGTCCATTGTGCAGCGAAATTTCCTCCACATCGTCCAATGAAAATCTGCCCAAATCGACTTGACCGTTCTGAGCGTTGCCTAGTTGAATCCCGTCATAAAAGACTCCGACGTGATTCGTTCCCATAGACCTGATATTCACTGTCTTGAGGCCTCCAATTCCGCCATAGTCCTTCAACTGCACTCCCGAGAAATATCTTAATGCGTCAGCTACCGAGAAACTGTTAAGACGCTCAAGTTCAGGGCCTTTAAGAGATTGTGACGGAATAGTCTCGAGAAATCTATCCTGACGCCTGACGTCAATGACAATGGATTCGTCAAGTACTCTGGTCGTATCAGGCGCGATTACAGACGATGAATCCTCGTCCGACATCATCGGCATATAATTCCTGCCGGCATTTGCGGTCGCAGAAAATAACACGACAGACAACACCGGCAACAGAAACAATATGTTCGACGATTTAATCATCATTGCGCCCTCAAATTATTTCTTCAGGGCACCGATTCGCCTGTCCGCAGAACGCAGACAGAAGCAAATGAACAATATCCTATATTGTCCAAAATTAGATTACGCCCGTCCTCCGCAGGCAAACCGATGCTATGACGCAAAGGCAGGCATTCTGACTCATCATCCTTTCGGAGATTCACAGTAGCGGGAACTGCTCCGGATTCTCACCGGATTTCCCTCACGGTCAACATATTCCATTGACCGGTTGATGTCGCAAGAAACAGCACAATTGCTGAAGCATCCGCAACATCAAGCCTAAGCGAAGCGCAAAGTTATTAAATAAAAGCGGCATTATACAATTAAATAGATGAAAAAGAGGTATCGGCCTACGCTCAAAACGCAAGAGAAATTCGCTTCTGCCGATACCTCTTTTTCATAATTGCGCTAATATTTACTCCTATCGCCTCAACGATTGAGCGTAGAATAAAAAGAAAAGAGGGCTGCCAATAATCGCTTATTGGTCGCCCTCCTATTTTAATCGTACCTTTCGGCAAAATTACTGAGCCTTAGCTTCAGTTGAGAACTTTGAATACTTCTCGTACCCTGCAAGATATTCAGGAGATTCCTCACGGAAACGATAGAATGCATTCTTAAGATATTCAGCCACACCTGCTTTCACATTTACATCCTTGGTAACCTCGAATGCTTTTTCGAACGGTGCGATGCAAGCCTTCAAGCTAGCCTCGAAATCCTTCACGAGAGCCATATACTTGGCGTCATCAAGCTCTTCCTGTGCTTTTGTCTGGATAGCGATAGCATCGTTATAGTACATTGTACCTTCGCCGATGTAACCGAATTCATAATTAGGATTGATCTGAGCGCATTTCTCGTAAGCCTCAACAGCTTTATCTTTCTGACCGAGCTGAGAGCGGATATTTCCTTCCACATAATAGAGTGACGCATTGTCAGGCTCGTTAGCCTTAGCCTTGTCGAGAAGTTCGAAAAGTTTGTCAGGATTCTCGTTGTTCTTCAGGTAGTAGTTGATGAGACCGATAAGAATGCTCTGGCTCTGAGGGAATTTTGTAAATCCTTCCTCAAGATATTTCCTGGTATTCAGAGTATCAACATCAGCGAGTTTTGCGAACACTTCACCACCCTCATAGTAATAACCGAGCTCGTAGCATCTTTCGAAAAGTTTCTTAGCTCTTTCGCTGTCCTTGCAATACCAAGCTGTGAAACCTGCGTTGTAGATTGCGCTGGTGTCAATCTTTGAAAGAGGTGCAAGTGCCTCAACTTCAGCAGCTTTCTCGAAAAGTTTGCTGGCGGTTGCGATATCTCCGAATGTGTACTTGTTGTATGCTTCGTTGGTATATTTCTGTGAAATATTGTCCAATGCGGCAGCGATATCCTTAACCTTTGTAGCCTTTGTATCAACCTCATAAGCCTTCTGATATGCCTTTGTAGCTTTCTCGAGAGCGTCCTCATATACCGGCTTTGTCACCTCAACGATGGCGAGCTGATTGTTCTGGTTGAAATAAAGGTTTTTGTCAGCATAAACATCCTTTGTGTACTGAACGCCACCCACTTCTACAACTTCAGAAGAAATCGGTTTCTCCGAACCCATCAGCAATGCGAGCTCAGATTTGTTTGAACCAGGAAGAATATTTCCTGTAGGAGCGTCATAAGCTTTCATATACTCCTGGCCTAGTTTGATCCAGGTAGCAGTCTTGATAGCCTTCTTTTCGTTTTTAGCAGCAGCCTCGGCAGCCTCTACAGCCTTCTTGGCATCTGCCGCTGATTTTACCTGTGCATCAGCCACCTGAACTGAGGTGAGAATTGCCAATGCGAGAAGAATCTTTTTCATATTCAATATTGTTTCAATGTGTTAAACAATCATTATTCTGCATCATTCTGTTCCGGCGTAGCCTCGCCAGATGTCTCAGATGAAGAATCAGCAACCGGCTGTTCCGCCTCGTCATCATCACTCTTGGCTACCACTGAAACTGATGCTATCGAATCATTATCCTTAATATTGATGAGTTTCACGCCCTGAGTATTTCTTCCTGCCTGCTTGATGTCGGCCACAGACATTCTGATAATCAGACCGCTCTGCGTAATAATCAGCAAGTCATTGTCTTCAGTAACATTCTTGAGCGCTACAAGTTTACCCGTCTTGTCAGTGATATTCATTGTGCGTACACCCTTGCTGCCTCGGCTTGTCTTGCGATACTCCTCAAAGTCGGTACGCTTTCCAAGTCCCTTGTCTCCGACAACAAGCAACGTGTGCTGTGCGGCATCTTCAGCCTCAGGTTCGTAGCAAACTACACCAATGACATAGTCATCCTCATCAAGATTGATGCCTTTGACACCGGTCGCAGTCCTTCCGAGAGGTCTTGCATCAGATTCGTCAAACCTTACGCAGCGACCATTGCGGCTTGCGATAAGGACTTCTGATTTGCCGTCGGTAAGTATAGCCTCAAGCAATTCGTCACCTTCACGCACATTCACGGCATTGACACCCTTTGTTCTAGGCCTTGAATAAGCTTCGAGAGAAGTCTTCTTGATAATACCCTCTTTGGTTGCCAGGATTATGTAGTGGCTGTTCACATACTCCTCATCTGTCAATGTTGGAACATTGATGATAGCTTTGATCTTGTCATCAGGAATACTGAGCACATTCTGTATTGCCCTTCCCTTTGAAGACCTTGAGCCTTCAGGAATCTCGTAAACCTTCAGCCAGAAGCACTTGCCCTGCTCAGTAAAGAAGAGCATTGTGCTGTGCATATTGGCAACGTAGAGGTGCTCTATGAAATCGGAGTCACGGGTCGCACTGCCCTTCATACCGGTACCGCCACGGTTCTGAGTCTTGTACTCAACAAGAGGAGTCCTCTTTATATATCCGAGATGAGAAATCGTAATCACCTCATCATCATCCGCATAGAAGTCCTCAGGATTGAATTCGTCAGCATTAGGCACAATCTCGGACCTTCTTGGATCAGCAAATTTGGCCTTGAGTTCCTGCGTCTCCTTCTTGATGATATCCATCTGCATCGATTCATTTGCAAGGACATCATTGCACCATTTGATGAATTTCTCGATCTCGTCATATTCTGCCTGGAGTTTCTCGATTTCCAAGCCTGTGAGCTGACGAAGTCTCATCTCGACGATTGCCGCAGCCTGAACTTCGGAGAAATCAAATTGTGCAATCAACGAGTTCTTAGCATCGTCTGTGGTCTTGGATGCACGGATTGTCCTGATGATCTCATCAATAACGTCAATTGCCTTGATAAGACCTTCCAGGATATGCGCTCTCTTCTGAGCTTTCTCCAGGTCGAACTTGGTCCTTCGTATGACGACTTCGTGTCTGAAATCCACGAACACCTTGATAATATCCTTGAGACTCAGCGTTCTAGGACGACCGTTTACCAAAGCGACATTGTTAATCGCGAAACTTGACTGAAGCGGAGTATATTTGAACAGAGTATTCAGCACCACATTGGAGTTCGAGCCCTGCTTAACTCTGAAGATAACTCTCACTCCTTCGCGGGAAGTCTCATCGTTCATATAGGTAATGCCCTCGATTCTCTTGTCGTCAACCATCTGGCCGATCTTCTCGAGCATTTCCTTCTTGTTCACCATATAAGGAATCTCGGTCACGACAATGGTCTCACGGCCGTTGTCATCTACCTCAATCTCTGTCTTGGAACGGATTACCACTCTTCCGCGACCTGTCTCGTAGGCTTCCTTGATGCCCTGGATACCCTGAATGATACCTCCGGTAGGGAAATCAGGACCTTTGATATAGTGCATAAGTCCGTCAACGTCAATCTCCGGATTGTCGATATATGCACAGATAGCATCACAGCACTCTCCGAGATTATGAGGCGCCATATTGGTAGCCATACCAACGGCAATACCTGAAGAGCCGTTCAACAGAAGCAACGGTGCCTTTGTCGGCAGAACCGTAGGCTCCGGTATCGTATCGTCGAAGTTCAATTGGAAGTCGACGGTACCTCTGTCCATATCTCCGAGGACGTCATCCGCAAGTTTCTCCAACTTAGCCTCGGTATATCGCATCGCAGCTACCGGGTCACCGTCCATAGAACCGAAGTTACCCTGACCATATACGAGCGGATATCTCTGATTCCAACTCTGGGCGAGCCTTGCCATAGCGTCATAAACGCTGGAATCACCGTGCGGGTGAAATTTACCGAGCACGTCACCGACTATTCTGGCAGATTTCTTCGTAGGACCGGAATAATTCAGACCCAGACCCTCCATACCGAAAAGCACACGCCTCTGAACAGGTTTCAAACCATCTCTGGCATCAGGGAGCGCACGAGAAACGATGACCGACATTGAATAATCAATGTAGGCCGAGCGCATTTCCTCGTCAATATTCACTTCCTCAATAATGCCTGTCAATCCCGTCCCCTCTTCCTGCGGTTCAACACCACTTTTATTCTCCTCAATTTTATCCATTTCTTATTTATTTTTCTATTCTGTCGCCCTATGCTTCACCGCAAAGGACAATACACCTTAAACGTACAAATTTACAAAAAAAATATGATTTTGAAGATGATTGGCATTTGAATTTTATCCGGCTGGAATTCCGGCGTCTATTCATGACAATTGAGGACTTTTATTGCGCAGGATTCGCTGACCTCTTTTTTATCGCGAAAATTATTTCTCCAGCACATAAACATCGTCACCCGGAGCGGCGAAAAAGAATGTTTCGCGGGAAAACTCTTCCAGGGTGTCTCTCTCAGTCGACAGCATCTTGACCTGCTTGTCCATTTCGGAAATCTCTTTTTTCAATCGCTCGATTTGGCGATTCTGCTGACGGATCTCAATGCCGGCACGCACCCAGCGGACGACATTGTTGTCCCTGACAAATCCGACAACAATCAGAAATACTGCAATAGCGAATATCGCGAACCTCTGAAAGCCTTTCTGAGGATTGTTTTTGATGTCGTTTATCTTATCTTGCAGTTTTCCCATTCCGTAAAAACATTTCTTGGCAAATTTAATTAAATTCGCGCTATGTTTTATATGTAATCTTCTTAAAAATATACACAAATGAAACCAACATTACTTGTTCTCGCTGCCGGTATGGGTAGCCGATATGGCGGACTGAAACAGATGGACGGTCTCGGTCCTAATGGAGAGACTATCATCGATTACTCTATCTACGATGCAGTACAGGCCGGATTCGGAAAGGTAGTTTATATTGTTAGGGAATATTTCAAAGAGCAGTTTGAACAGACTGTCAAAGAAAAATACAGTCACGTC
This sequence comes from Butyricicoccaceae bacterium, assembly GCA_963617065.1. Lineage (GTDB taxonomy): Bacteria > Bacteroidota > Bacteroidia > Bacteroidales > UBA932 > Cryptobacteroides. The sequence continues at coordinate 6,069 of CAVENC010000020.1, read as the reverse complement.
AAATGCGTTGACGGCGAGCCTCTCAAATTCGAATTCGTAACACAGGAGCTCAGCAAAATCCCTGCACGTTTCACTCTCAACCCTGAAAGGCAGAAACCTTGGGGCACAGCTCACGCAGTCCTTATGGCAAAGGATGCCATTCACGAGCCGTTCGCAGTGATTAACGGAGACGACTATTACGGAAAAGATTCGTTCAGAATCCTGGGAGACTGGCTCAGGACACACGAGAACAGCAAGGGCGTGTTCAGCATCGTAGGTTTCGAACTGGACCACACACTCTCCGATTCAGGAAGCGTTTCAAGAGGCATCTGCTCTTATGACAAAGATTCCCACCTGACAAACATTGTTGAATTCCTCAACATCGCAAAAGAGTCAGACGGAAAAGTTTACGGAGACAATTCAGTTTCAGGCGAAAATCACCTTGAGCTTGTAGCTAATGACCTCTGTTCTATGAATATGTGGGGCTTCACTCCTGACTATTTCGAGAAAAGCGAAAAGATATTCGAAGCATTCCTTGAGAAGAACAGCCAGGAACTGAAGAAAGAGTTCTACATTCCTTTCGCCATCGACTGTATGATCAAATCAGGCGAAGCCAGCACGGATGTCCTTTCTACTCCATCTCATTGGTTCGGAGTAACTTACAAGGAAGACAGACCGGCAGTAGTGGCAAAATTCAAGGAATTGGCAGACAAAGGAGTTTATCCTACACCGCTTTACAACAAGTAGGATTTCTCCAGTTAAACTTCTACCGCACCGGAGGTGCAAAATTATCCCTCAGAATGACAGACACTTGTCTGCAGGAGACTGAGGGCACTATCTCTTTTTGCCATTTGTGCGAGAAGCCTAATGCAGAAATCCGCTTTTAGTGAAACTCTTTTTTGACCGGGAATGATCCGTTCCTGTCGCAGATATTCATCCATCTCAAAGTAACATAGTATGGCTCACAACAATAGACCAAAGAATTTCGACCTGCTTTCGGGTTACAACTTTTTCATCCCGAATCCGGGTGAAATTTTCGCATTGCTCCTGCTGCTTCTCGGAGGCGCATTGCTGGGCAACGGAATAGTCGCGATATTGCTGTTGTTCATACCGGGGCTGACAATGGATGCGATAACACTCATCTCCTATCCTATAATGTTCATTCCCGTAATGCTTTACGCCAAATTCAGAAGTCAGCGCAACTTCTTTTTCGGTGAAGGAGTGTCAATAGACAGCGACAGGCATTATGGCAAAATCGGATTACCCGCGCTTGCCGCAATGGTGATGATAGCAACTATCGCCACAGCATTCCTTGCAGACATTATCAATTCCAGGATGCCTGAGATGCCTAAGTGGCTTGAGGATCGTCTGAACGCGATGACAAGCGGAAACATCATACTCAATTTCATCTGCGTATCTCTGTTCGCTCCATTTTTTGAAGAATTGCTTTGCCGTGGTCTGGTACTGCGCGGACTGCTGAACTGCAAAAGAAAACCGGCAGCGGACGGCGTTGCACGGCAGGGAATCAAGCCAATTTGGGCGATAGTCATATCCGCCGTGTTCTTTGCAGTCATACATATGAACCCTTGGCAGGCCGTACCGGCATTCATCTTCGGATGCCTGTTCGGCTACGTATATTACCGCACCGGCTCACTCAAGCTGACAATGTGCATGCACTTCGCCAACAACACTTTCAGTCTGATTTTCAGCAATATAGACAAATGGAAAGACGCCAACAACTGGCTGGACATAATGCCGTTGGGCATCTATTGCATATTTGCAGCAATTGCCGCCGCTTACCTGTGGATATTCATCAAGAGTCTTAACAGCATCAAACTTGACAGAGCCCAGGGCAACTGCGACAGAATCGTAATCGGAGAGGAGCTTTGATGGGGAATTAGGCTACTTCAATGAGCTCAAATATGACTCGGCCGCAGCCAATGATTCCGGCTTACCTGCATCTATAATGGTGAGGTGAGCCGGAACTGTTATGTATATCGGAAACTGCCGTGCAGCACGAAGATAACATTCCATAATCGGAAAACATTGTCCAAGAACTAATTGCGAGCCTTCCACGATATTGCCGGAAGCATCATAGAGCGGAAAAAGTTCCGGAGTCGAATTCATTTCGCGGAACATATCGAATATTGATTCAGAGACACAATGCACGCCGGCAAAAGCCACTTTGTGGCAGGCCTCCGCATCAAGGTCCCGAAACGGAGTCTTGACAGCTCCGGTAGCCACATTCGTCCATCCGACAAGACGCATCGAGTCATCACACAGCAGATAGCGCTGTGTCTGCCTGGAACTCGCAAGAAGCGTTGACACGGCATCTGTTCTGACCTGATTCTCAAACCATTTGATATCGAGGTCTGAAATTATATCCACATTATGTATCAGGAAATGTCCTTCCTCTGAACGCAACAAAGATTCGGCAAATTGAATTCCGCCTCCCGTATCGCGCAACAAATCAGACTCGTCAGAGAATTGCACATTCATCCGGGACAATTCAGGAGTTTCGCGGACATACTTCACGATTTTATCTGCAAAATGATGCACATTGATGACAAACTCATCCACGCCGGAAGACGCTAGGCGCATCATAACGTGATATAGAAGTGTATGCCCCGCCAAAGGAGCCAAAGCCTTAGGCAGATTTTCAGTCAAAGGTTTAAGCCTGGTGCCAAGGCCTGCGGCAAAAATGAGGGCTTTCATAACTTATCAGAAAGATTTCTCGATATCCAACTCACGATGCGTGACAGAGATGCGCACATCGAACTTTCTCGCAAGATGCTCGGCAAGATGCTCCGCTGAATATACGGAACGGTGCTGCCCTCCGGTACATCCGAAGCAGACCTGAAGATTTGTGAACTTCCTTTCGATGAACCTCTTCACGTGCGCATCCACAAGGGCATAAACGCTGTCCAGGAACGTCAATATCTCCCCGTCGTCTTCAAGGAACTTGATAACTTCCTTATCCATACCGGTAAACTGGCGATAATACTCATATTTGCCCGGATTGTTGACGGAACGGCAGTCAAACACATATCCTCCTCCGTTGCCTGAGGTATCGACAGGAATGCCTTTCTTGTATGCAAAGCTGTATATCTTGACTTTCAATCGTTTGTCTTCAGCATTGACGTAGAATTGCTCCATTTTCGTCAGTTTGTCAAGGACTTCTGACAAATACGGATATCTGTCAAAAGGATTAAGCAACAGACGGCGCAGGTTGTCAATCGCATAAGGAACGCTCGCGATGAAATGAGGCTTTTTCTCAAAATATCCGCGAAATCCGTATGTGCCAAGCACTTGCAGCGTTCGGAAAAGCACAAAAAGCCTGAGTCTTTCCTTGAAATAATCCTCGTCAATATCAGGCATATAGCCTTTGAGCGAGTGCAGATAAGCCTCAACCAGTTCGCGCTTCAAGTCTTCCGGATACCGTGAACGAGCCTGCCAGACAAATGAAGCCACGTCATAGAAAATAGGTCCCTTGCGTCCACCTTGGAAATCAATGAAATACGGTTCACCGTCCTTTATCATCACATTTCTGGCCTGGAAATCGCGATATAGGAACGTCGTGGTGTTCTCGCCGAGCAGGTCTTCGCGAAGACGCTCGAAATCATCTTGCAGCCTGACCTCGTCGAATTCCATTCCGGTTGCCTTCAGAAAGCAATACTTGAAATAGTTGAGGTCAAACATTATCATTCGGCCGTTGAATTCCGGCTCGGGGAAGCACATATTGAAGTCCAGACCTTCCGCGCCTTTGCACTGAAGTTTCGGCAACATTTCCATTGTAAGGCGCAACAACGCTCTTTCGTAGGAAGAATATTCTCCACTCTCACGTCCCTGCGACACTTTGTTATACAAGAGGTCGTCACCGAGGTCCTCCTGGATATAACTCATACCGTCTTCGCTGACAGCCAGGACTTTAGGAACGCGTATACCTTTCTCCAGAAAATGCTCGCTGAGATAGCAGAATGCACTGTTTTCCTTAAAGTCCAGCCCGATTACGCCAACGAGAGAAATGCCTGTCTCGCCTGTAATCCTGAAATATCGTCTGTTGCTTCCGGAAGAATTCAGCTCATTTATGGCCGCACATTTCTGCCCTGTATATTTTTCAAACAGTGATTTAAGTCCTTCTGTCATCACGTACTTTTTTAGAAAGAGTTAGATAGTCCGGTAAAGATAACCAAATAGAGGCTGTTTTGAAATGGCTTCTGATTATTTCCCGTAGTCAATCGGAACGCTTGTAGATGTTGACAGGATAAAGACAGCGATCTGACCGTTCTCTTTACCGAAGCGGAGAGCGCTTTCAAGGGAATCTTCAGGGAACAGACGTGTACTGTCGAAGTAATAGAGATTGTCTTCGTCATTGTACCATCCGCCCACATATCCGTCGTGGCTCAGGGAATGCTTCACTACGCTGTCGAGCATTTCCCGGTTGTGACTATCCTGCGTTGCGGCATAACTGACAGCGATACCGACCTTGGGTTCGGTAAATGTGCGGATGTCCAACGTAAAGCCATCAGGGTGTGACTGGCTGAATGTCCAGACCTTGTCAGCTATCTCAGTGACATTGTTTTTGTCAGAAGATGGCGAAGTTCTCTTGCAGGCACATAGCAGCGCCAGAACCAATGTAAGGCAGATTATTAACTTTTTCATAATGTATCTCAACTAATAAGGGCGAGTAACTCATATTTTCGGAGCAACGCGACCGAAAGGGTTTGGGGAATACTTTCCCCAATATTGTACCGTATCTCAACTAATAAGGGCGGGTAACTCATATTTTCGGAGCAACGCGACCGAAAGGGCTTGGGGAACACTTTCCCCAATATTGTACCGTATCTCAACTAATAAGAGACGGGATTCCATATATCTTCGGAACGCAGTGACCGAAAGGGTTTGGGGAATACTTTCCCCAATGTATACCGTATCTCAACTAATAAGAGACGGGATTTTTCCCGTCTCTTGTTAGTTGAGATACTACGATTCGAACGTAGACTAAGTGAACCAAAATCACTTGTGCTGCCATTACACCATACCTCAATTCGAGCCACAAATGTAGCACTATTTTCCTTCTATTCCAAAAGATTTTTCCTCAAGCGCCTCAAATCCACATACCGCTCCGACACAATCCCTTTTTTGTCAATATGCACGCAGAACGGAAGCACAGATAAATCAAAAGCGTCTAGAACATCTTCAGACATAGTGGCAGAAGCCCGCACGAACAAGAATCTCGACTTTTTGTCCGACTTCATAATCGCATCCGCCGCATCCACTTCCGCACTGCAGGAAGAGCAGTTTTCAGAAAAGAACATCACATATACATCCTTGTGTAGCCTCCGCAGTTTCCACTTCTTTGCAGCAGAACTATTGTCATCTCTCCACGAAAGCACCGACGAAGGCACTCCGCCCTTGGCCATAATACCGACAACAGATACATTCGGCACCAGTTTGCCGGGTTCAGCCCGAGAAATCAGATCCGACATTGTACGCGCATAGCCCACGATTTTCAGCGTATCCGAACTTGTATCCCACACATCTGAGCGTGACAATATATATTTATCAGCCAAATACTTGGCAACTTCCCTATATTTTCCGTCCGGAACAGACAAAAGATAATACAGGATATCTCCCATCGTTTCCTTATATGCTGTCACATTCCCAACTGCACGGGCGGCAATCTTATCCACAAGGCCTTCCGCTTCTGATATTGTAAAATCATCGCCGAGAGACTTGAATATATTCTCAATCATTCTCCTTGATGTCGAGTCCGCACCATATTCATAATCATCCGACGAATAGACCTCCGACATAATCGTCCGCAGCGCAGTAACATCCAACTTCCTGCCGACAATCCTGTTTTCCTTATCCACGAGCACCATCTGCGGCGTACTCAAAACACCGTATTTTCTATGAAAATCAGACGAGATGTCCGGGTCCCAAAGATTGAAAATACGTGCTGATGCAGACGTTGTCGAGAGACGTTTCTCACGATATTCACGCCACGCAAGACTGTCAGCCCCCGTATATACAGCATATATGTCAATCGGATATTTTACAGAATCCAGATAGGTCTTCAGCATAACC
>CAVENC010000019.1:0-47229 GCA_963617065.1 Butyricicoccaceae bacterium | reverse complement strand
ATCGCCTTCGAGGAGATGTCAGGCTCCGCGAAGGGAGTGACCGCGGCAAAGGTGCGCGGCCGCAAGTACATCCGCAACCGCGGCTACGGCGGAGGTTTCAAGACCGCCGCACAGTCCGCTGTCAAGGCGGTCTTCAAGCAGCTCTCCCAGAGCTGGAAGAACCTCACCAACGAGCAGATCCTCTCGTGGAACTCGCTCGCCAATTCGCAGAAGGGGAAGTCCGTGCTCGGCACTTCCTCGAAGATCTCCGGGGCGAACCTCTATTCGAGGCTGAACTTCTGGATTGTCAAGGCCGGGGGCACGGCTCTCTCCGCGCCGCCGGTGCTTGTCGGGGTTGACGCTCCCTGCGAGGCGGACCTCTCGCTCACGGCTGACCAGTTCACCTTCCAGCTGCCCGACCCTCCGGCAGTCACCACCGACCTCAAACTCGTCATTATGGCCTCCGCTCCGCAGAGCAACGGCGTGACCCGTGCCTACAGCAAGGCCGTGATGATAGGCTCGCCGAGGGCCGTGGTTGACACCGCCATCGACCTCAAGACGGAATACGAGGCTACTCACGGCGCAGTCACCGCGGCGGCTCCGAAAGTGTTCCTGAAGTATTTCTTCATCAACACCAAGACCGGGGAGAAGTCCGGAGAGGTGCTCGGGGAGATTTCGCTGTAGCGGTCATCATTTCATCGCCCCGTCATTGGAATCATCGTCAGAGATGACGGACTCCGGTGACGGGGCGTTGGCTTACTCCAAAGATTTACAGCACAAACAAAATATTACACAATGGCCGCGTAGTGCGGCGAGATTATTTCATTCATTATGAAAGCGAACGAGAAAGCATATTCATTGATACGGCAGTCCGAGGGACTACGGCTGACGGCGTACAAATGTCCGGCAGGAGTCTGGACTATAGGCTACGGACACACATCGGGAGTGACTGAGGGGATGGCAATCAGCGTTGAACAGGCGGAAGATTTTTTGAGGCAGGACATAGAGGCGGCGGAAAGCATTATCAATGCCGAGTGTCCGAGTCTGCGTCAGTGCCAGTTCGACGCGCTGGTCTCATTCGTGTTCAATGTCGGCGGAGGGAACTTCCGGAAATCCACTCTATTGATGAAAGTTAAGGTCAATCCGGATGACAATTCCATAATGGACGAGTTCCTGCGATGGGTCTATGCGAAAGGCAAGGTTCTGCCCGGACTCCAGAAGCGAAGACTCGCGGAGATGAAGCTGTATTTTTTCCGAAAGCTGACGGCGTTCCCCATTGACATTCTACACACTGAACACACAAAAAAAATCTTCCTGCCTTATGGATAAATCAGAAATCCTCCAGTTCATCGGAACCTACATCATCCCGCTCGTTTCCGCAGCGGTCGGCTGGTTTGCCGGCTCACGAAAGCGGCGCAACGATTTTCTCAAAGACCTCCAGGCATCCATCGACTTGCTTTCCTCCGAGAACCGCAGGCTTCTCGCCGACATCACGGCCGTGAACGCAGAGATTGTCGCCGTCCGCAAGGAAAACGAGGAACTCAAGGCTTCGGTGGACAGGCTATGCGCCGAGAACTCGCAGCTCCAGGAAGAAGTTCGTCAGCTGAGGGAACAGATTAAGCGGCCATAAAAAGAGGCAGGTCATCATTGAAGTTGATGCCTGCCTTTTTCAGACGCTTACGGTCATAGACCTTTTTCGACTTGTGGGTCAGTGATCTCATCTGGATCTGTTTCCCGTACTTCTCAATTTCTTCCGCTCTTGAAGCCCTGCGGTTGGCCAGAAGAAAGTCCTTTTCGGTAATCCGCAGTTTTCTGTTCCTCATAAGATGAATCTGTTTTCGCCCGCAAAGTTACTATAAATCACTAAAATTCAGCATAATGAGATACATAATCATCTTTCTGGCAGCGTTGGCGGCAGTTTCCTGCTGCCCGAAACTCTATCCGCACAAGACGGAGAACACCGAACGCATCGTCACGGTTACTGAAACCGTCCGCGATACCGTCATTCAAGTCCAGCCGGACTCATCCATAGTCGAGGCTCTCATCCGCTGCGACTCCACTGGTCGTGCGAGACTTGAGGAAATCCAGACGCTCCGGCAATCCGCCAGAGTCCAACAGACACTCTCACTCAAAGACAACCGCCTCACATCAAAGGCGGTCGTGGACTCGATGGGAATCTACCTCACCTACAAAGACCGATACAGGGAAGAGCAAAAAGTCCAGACCATTGAAACAGTTATCGAGAAGGAAGTCAACATCCTTCACTGGTGGCAAAAAGCGTTGATGTGGATTGGAGTGCTGGCTATTGTCAGTATAGTCATTTTTGCGCTCGTCAGTCAATTTCGGTTTAGAATGATAAAATAAACACAATCCTAAATATTGTGTTTAGAATTGTGTTTAATTCACCTAATCAACTGAAAATCAGTCTATATCGTGGAGATGGGCGGAGTCGAACCGCCGTCCAAACACCGTATCAGATAGCTTTCTACACGTTTATCCGTCCTTTGGTTGTCGGCTCCAGAATGCCGGATGGCGGGCTGACTGGAACTTATCCTTTGAGTCTTGGCGGAGTTTAAAGGAGTCCCTCCGTGCATCCGGTTTGGATGATACCCCGAACTCAGAACATAACCGGCTTAAAGTCTGCGGGATACTCGTCAGAGTCGCAACCTTGGCGACCCGATTAAGGTGATCAACCTAGTTGATTACGCAGCGAGTGCATAGTTGTTGTTAGCAACTGAATTTATGGCCGCTGAGATTAGCGTGCAAACGTACCATACGCACGACGTGCTTACCACCCGAAGTCAATGCTGTCAAAACCAAAACATCCCCGAATGATATTCTGCAAAAATAGCATTTCTATCTCTAATTGAAAAGCAGTCAGCTTTATTATTTTTGAAAGTTTGTAAAAAATTCCCCTGGGGGACGCAAGGGGGAGGAGACCGGAATCATTTTGCGCTAGAAATCGGCAGGTACAAAGTTACTTGACGAAAACAAAAAATACAGCCATAATTAGACAGAAGAACGCCGCAAAATGATTCCACTGCAGCGGTTGGCCTTTGAACAGGACGGTCACGAGTATCGTGAAGATAGTCAAGGAGATTGCTTCCTGGATGACTTTCAGTTGCATAATGTTGAAAGGACCGCCGTTTTCGTTGAAGCCTATCCTATTTGCCGGCACTTGGGCGCAGTACTCGAAGAAAGCCAGACCCCACGAAAACAAAATGATGAGAAATACTGGCCAGCCGGTGGAAATTTTCATTTCCTGCAGCTTAAGATGCCCGTACCAGGCGAATGTCATAAATATGTTGGACACAATCAGAAGTCCGACTGTCAAAATCGCTTTCATTAAGAATCAGTTTTGAAATTATTTATCCCTTCTATCACAGTCTTTCCCGTTATTTTAGTCTTGTCATCAGTCGAGGGACTGTTTTTAGTTATGCTACTTCTTGAAAAGTGCTAGGAGGGAAAAAATACAAAAGAACCTAGAAAAATCCGCAAGCCAATCCGCCGATGCCGGCAGAAAATGCTCGCGGAATTGTAAATTATCCGAGTCTATGTCTGTTTCTCGTATAGACTATGTCTTACTTCGTGCCGAAAATCCTGTCGCCGGCATCCCCGAGACCTGGAACAATATATGCGTCTTTGTTAAGATGATCGTCAACCGCTGCGACATAAATGTCAACATCCGGATGCTCTCTCTGTACGCGGGCGATTCCTTCCGGAGCTGAAACAAGGCACATAAGTCTGATATTGTTGCAGCCGCGTTCTTTCAGCATTGTCAATGCGTCGCAAGCACTTCCTCCTGTAGCCAGCATCGGATCGGTTACGATTACAAGACGTTTGTTGATATCCTCGGGAAGCTTGCAGTAGTAAACTACAGGTGTATGAGTCTCTTCGTTGCGGTAAAGACCGATGTGACCGACTTTTGCTACCGGTACAAGAGTCTGAAGGCCTTCAACCATACCCATTCCGGCTCTGAGGATAGGCACAATCGCAAGTTTTCTGCCTGAAACGACTTTGGCTGTGGTCTTGCAAATAGGTGTCTCTATTTCAACCGTATCCAATGGAATGTCTCTGGTGATTTCGTATCCCATCAGAAGTGAGATCTCTTTAAGCAATTCGCGGAAATCCTTTGAACCGGTTTCCTTTTTCCTCATAATGGTCAGCTTGTGCTGAATCATAGGATGGTCAATTACGTGCACTTGGCTCATATAGAATGTTTATTTTTGTAAAGTTACCACATTTTTTCTCGTTTAGTACTCCTCTTGCCAAGAACTGTTAAAAATTTCTATATTTGTGCCGGTAAAAATCCAACGTCACATTATGGTCAAAATTTTCTGCAAGAACACAGGTACGTATAAAGAATTTATTGAAGGAACAACGCTTCTGGATATGATTGACGAGTTCGATTTTGAGAAACCTCACGATATTCTGTGTGCCAGCGTGAATAATGTACCTCAAGGCCTGAAATTCAGAGTATATAACAGCCGTGACGTGGAATTTCTGGATTACAGGACATATATCGGTCGAAATGTGTACAGCCGTTCGCTGTGCTTCCTTTTGTATAAAGCTGCCAGAGACCTTTTTCCTAATTGCAAAGTGGTGATGCTCAGGCCTATATCGAAGGGCTTCTTTGTTAATATAGACAAGCGCGACGGAAATCCTCTTTCGGCTATAGATGTGGAGAATATAAAGAAACGGATGCAGGAGGTGGTTGCAGAAGATCTTCCGTTCAAAAGATTTGAAGTGCAGACATCCGAGGCGATTGAGATATTCAAAAATCTGGGTGACTGTGATGTAGTTAAACTTCTTGAGACTTGCGGAGACGTGTATGTCAATTACTATACACTCGGAAATACTACGGATTACTATTGCGGAGTGATGTTGCCGAGCACAAACTATCTGAAAGTATGGGACTTGAAAGCATACCGTTCAGGAGCGCTTCTGCGTATTCCAGACAGGCATAATCCTCCGCAGCTTGCACCGTTCTTTGAACAGCCTAAGACTTTTGAGGTGTTTGCAGAGGCTGACGAATGGAATAGGATAATGAGGCTTTCAAATGTCGGAGATGTCAACAAAGCGTGTCTTGAAGGCAGTGCTTCGGACTTGATCCAGGTCGCTGAGGCCCTGCAGGAGAAAAAAATCGTTCAGATAGCGGAAGAGATCGCGAAAAGATACCGTTCCGGACACAATGCAAGTATAGTCCTTATAACCGGCCCTACAAGCAGCGGTAAGAGTACATTCTGCAAAAGGTTGAGTGTGCAGTTGCTTACCTGCGGACTGAAGCCGATATCATTCTCTACAGACGATTATTTCGTCAACAGACTGGATACGCCGAAGCTTCCTGATGGGTCGTATGACTTCGACAACTTCGATACGGTGGATCACGATCTTCTTCAGAGAGATGTGACCCGGCTGATCGGGGGAGAGACGGTCGAGTTCCCTGAATATAACTTTGTTACCGGCATAAGAGAATATAAAGGTAAGAAACTGAAACTCGAAGAGGGGACTGTGCTTCTTATAGAGGGATTGCACGCGTTGAATCCGGCATTGCTGGAGGGTATTCCGGAACAGATGAAGTTCAAAATTTTCATCAATACCATCACAAGTATCTCCTTGGACGAGCATAACTGCATTCCGACCAGCGACAACAGGTTGTTGCGTCGTATAGTCCGCGATTTCAAGAAAGGCGCATTCTCGCCCCGTGAGACTATATCTAACTGGCGAAATGTCAGGAGGGCGGAGGTGAAATGGATATATCCGTTCCAGGAGGAGGCTGACGTACTGTTCAATTCTGCATATCTGCTTGAATTTGCAGTGTTGCGCAGCCACGCCGAGCGTATTCTGGCGATGGTTCCGAAAAATTGTCCGGAATATAGCGAAGCCAACCGTCTGATGCGTTTTCTGCATTATTTCATTCCGGTTTCCGACAAGGAAATACCTCAGACCTCACTTATGCGATACTTTATCGGGTAAATCCTAACGCTTCGCGGAAAAAAAGCGCTGAGGCAATTCCATAGCGAAGACGATTCCAAGCACGATGGCGATTGCCGCTTTCATTGCCGTGATGCCGGTGAATGCGGATAATTGATATTGGCTAGACACCAGATAATATGTAAACCAGAATACTCCGGCGCCCGGTACGAGAGGGAAAATTCCGCAAAGCAGAAATACGGTGCTCGGGCATTTGTGCCATACAGCCACAATTCGTGACAATATGCATACGATGGCTGTTGCAAGTATGATTCCGACAAACCCGCTGGTGATGTTCTGCCTGATCAGCAACAGATAGGCTGCCCAACCGATTGCACCTGTTATGCCTGCCGCGAAATACTCCTTGCGGGGAGAACCGAACAGAATCGCAAAAGCGAATGTCCCGACAAATGCGGCTAGAAATTGCCATACTAATCCGAACGTATCTTGATGTATGGTCATCCCGTGCAGATAAATTATACCTCCGCATATCCAGCCGTCAAGCAGAAATGATATGCTGACGCCAATGGCGATGCAGAAAAAGCCAAGCATGGCGTCAGTAAGTCTGGTGATGCCTGCGATGTAATCGGAATTTACAAGGTCGCGCACGCCGTTCACAAAAGGAACTCCCGGTATAAGAGGCATCACGGCCCCGATGATGAGGTTGCTGAGGCTGTAGCCGAAACCTAATCTATATGACAATATACACAAAAGTGTTGCAACTAGAGCATTGCAGATTCCGCCCACAATTTTGCTCATATATTTTTCACTTACGAACAGGCAGAAAGCATATAACAATGCTCCGATGAAAAAATCTGCCGCGCAGTCGATGAAGCCGCCACCGAATACTGCACAAAATCCCGCTGCTCCGAATGCTGAGCCAAGAACCAGTTCCCAAGCCGGCTTGCCTTTGTCTGATTTAATTTTGTCAAGAATATGTCTGGCCTCTTCGATGGAATATTTTCCGGCCGATATATCATAGCTCAATCTATTGATTGCTACTACTTTGGATAGCTGTATGGCCCTTATGGGAATGAACTCGACTTTGGCATAGTGGCCAGGCGCGTCGGTTGTGAAGATGCCGTTGCTTAATACGAAAAAATTGCCGGACTCAACGCCGTAATGGCTGGAGATTCTCGACATCGTATCTTCCACCCTTGAAATTTCAGCTCCGTTCTGAAGCAGTATATGACCGGCTTCGGATGCCAGCTCAAGGACTGCATCCGTATAGTCTGTCTGATTGTTGGGCTGAAGTTGAATGTTGGGTTGATTGTTCATTCCCTGTTAGATTAAATCTCTGCTCTTTATGCTTCGAGCGTGTTACTACCGGGCGTCGTTCAAGGAAGCTGAAGTTCTATCGCTTTCCTGTGTCATTCCCGACCGTGCAAATGTAATAAAATTCATATATCATCTGAAAAGATTGAACCGCTTCTGAAAAAGATTCTTAAATTAGCGAAGATGTGAATGGCCGGTGAGGCCATATGAAAAAGTGAAATTGTTTCAAAAAACTTCTGAGAAAATGAGACGATATTTGGTCTTAACCATCGCGTTTGTAGTGTTTTCCGGATTGATGTCCGCTGCCGATTGCCCTTTTGAAAACGGACGTCTTCAGGATGCGACGTTGCGCCTGAATTATATATTTTCCGGTAAATATGGAGAGAGAAGTGTCATATCTCTTGCGAATGTTGAGCGGATAGAAGGCTGGTATGGACGGCGGGTTAATCTGAAAACGGTGCCGGTGCAGGGTGAGGGACAACTTACAATGACAGATAAGGCTACCGGAGACACACTATACAGAATTTCATTTTCAACTTTGTTTCAGGAATGGCTTGGAACCGACGAGGCGAAAAGCATTCATAAGGCATTCGAAAATGTATTTCTTGTTCCGATGCCTGCTAATGCTGTGAATATCAACGTAAAGTTGTTCAATAGCAGGAATCTTGTCGATACTGAATTCTCTCACGTCATAGATCCCGGTGATATTCTCATACGTCAGGTTAAGCCGTCAGAATTGCCGAAGTGCAAGAAGCTTCTCGATAACGGCGATTCGGATGAGAAGATTGATGTCGCCATTGTTGCCGAGGGCTATACGAAAAAGGAAATTGGTAAATTCTATAAGGATGCCGGCATTGCGGTTTCGAATCTTCTGGCGCACGAGCCGTTCAAGTCAATGCAGGACAGGTTCAACATAACTGCGGTGGCAACAGTATCGGAAGACAGCGGAGTGAGTGTTCCGCGTGAAAATTTATGGAAAAATACCGCTTTGAACTCCAACTTCGATACATTCTATTCAGATAGATATCTTACGACTCTTTCGCAATTCAAAATGCACGATGCGTTGGTGGGGCTGCCGTATGAGACGATTATAATTCTTGCAAATTCAGATGTTTACGGTGGCGGAGGAATATATGGGCTTTATACCATTGCCTCTACCGGGCACGGAAAGTTCGGTCCTGTAGTTGTGCACGAATTCGGTCATAGTTTTGCGGGGCTTACTGACGAATATGCTTATGACGGAACGCCGGGAGCTGACCAAACTTTTGATGTGGAGCCGTGGCAGAAGAATGTGACAACAAAGGTGGATTTCGCGAGCAAATGGAAGGATTTGTATGAGCAGGGTGTTGTCGGCCTAGTGGAAGGTGCAGCATATCAGCCGAAAGGATATTGGCGTCCGTGCGAGGATTGCCGTATGCGAACCAATGAATCCCCGGAGTTCTGTCCCGTCTGCAGGCGGGCGATAGAAGAAACGATTCTTTATCTTACGGAACCGGAGCATTGAACCGCTCCGAGAAATAAGCATCGTTTTAGGTGAAAAGAGTTTCTGAATCTCGAAAAAATGGCTAAATTTGCATCCCTGTTAGAACATACCGAGAATGAATACTAAATATGTCTTTGTAACAGGAGGTGTAGCTTCCTCACTTGGAAAAGGAATCATTGCTGCATCATTGGCCAAACTTCTTCAGGCCAGAGGTCTTAGAGTAACTATCCAGAAATTCGATCCCTACATCAACATCGATCCGGGTACGCTTAACCCTTACGAGCACGGTGAGTGCTATGTGACGGATGACGGCGCGGAGACTGACCTTGACCTCGGACATTACGAGAGATTCTTGGGTGTCCATATGACCAAAGCCAACAATGTGACTACCGGTAAGGTGTATTACACGGTAATCAACAAGGAGCGCGAAGGCGCATATCTCGGAAAAACCGTACAGATTATTCCTCATATCACCGATGAAATCAAGAGAAGGATGTTGCTTCTTGGCAAGAGCGGCAAGTTTGACGTGATAATCACAGAAGTCGGTGGAACAGTGGGAGATATGGAGTCTCAGCCATTCCTAGAGGCTATCCGTCAGCTGCAGTGGGAACTGCCTGAAGAGGACCTTGCAAGTATTCATCTTACGCTTGTTCCTTATCTCAGTGCGGCAAAAGAGTTGAAGACAAAGCCTACGCAGCACTCAGTACAGATGTTGCAGCAGGCCGGAGTTCATCCGGACGTCATAGTCTGCCGTACAGAGAAAGAACTTACTCCTGAAATAAGAAGAAAAGTCGCTCTTTTCTGCAATGTCAAGCCTGGCCACGTGATCCAGTCAATTGACGCACCGTCCATTTATCAGGTGCCTCTTAATATGGAAGGTGAGGGCTTGGATAAGATGATATTGGATCATTTCCACATTACAGATATTCCAGAGCCTAATTTTACGAATCTCAAGTCATTCTTGGGCAGACTCTATCATCCTAAACATAAGGTTGATATCGCCCTTGTCGGCAAATATGTGGAACTTCAGGATGCGTATAAGTCTATCCTCGAGTCATTCGTGCACGCAGGTGCTGCGAACGAATGTAAAGTAAATGTACATACTGTTCAGAGTGAATTTGTTGACGCTTCCAATGTTGAGGAGAAAATCGGCGGAATGGATGCCATTCTTGTGGCTCCAGGATTCGGCGAGCGCGGACTTGAGGGCAAGGTTCAGGCTATAAAATATGCCCGTGAACACAATATTCCGTTCTTCGGAATCTGCTTGGGTATGCAGATGTGCGTGGTAGAATTCGCGAGAGACGTGCTCGGCTTCAAAGAAGCCGCTTCTACGGAGGTCAATCCGGCAACACCATATCCGGTGATAGACTTGATGGAAGACCAGAAGAGCACTACAATAAAAGGCGGTACGATGCGTCTCGGAGCTTACGAATGCAAGTTGAGCAAAGATTCGTTGGCATACAGGATATATGGTCAGGAGATTATCTCCGAACGTCACAGGCATAGATATGAGTTCAACAGCGATTTCCTTCCTAAGATGGAGGCTGCCGGACTTGTAGCAAGCGGACGTAATCCTGAGACTGGACTTGTGGAGATCGTTGAGATTCCTACGCATCCGTTCTTCATCGGCGTGCAGTTCCATCCTGAACTCAAGAGTACACCTGAAGTGCCTCAGCCTATTTTCGTCGCTTTCGTCAAGGCAGCGATGGAATATCGCAGGCAGAGAGGTGTTGAGTGTGATTTGTAACGGACTCCGATGCTGATGTTCAAGTCCTGCGGAAAGATTCTGTTGGCGTCGCTTGTGGCGCTTCTTGCATTAAGCCCTTCGTGTGCCGGTGCAAAGGTGACGTATTACAAGCTCAAGGTAGTAAAATCATACCCTCACGACAGAACATCTTATACGCAGGGGCTTTTCTTCTATGACGGTCAGATGTACGAGAGCACTGGCCTGAACGGAAAATCTACATTCAGAAAGGTTGATATACCGACCGGGAACGCCTTGTACAGGTTGAATTTCGACCGAAAATATTTCGTCGAGGGCTCAGTGGAGAAAGACGGCAAGATTTACATCTTGACCTGGCAGAACAAATTGGCGTTCGTTTACGATGCGAAGACTCTGAAGTATCTGAAGACATATTCGTATCCGCGTGAAGGATGGGGACTTACGACTGACGGTAAGAATCTTATAGCCACGGATGGCTCGGCGAATGTCTATTTTCTGGATGAAAATTTCAGGACGCTCAGGACTATGACCGTAAAACTGAATGGAAGACCGGTATACGACCTGAATGAACTTGAGTATATAGACGGGAAGATTTGGGCGAATGTTTATATGACAGATATGATCGTCATCATAGACCCGAACACAGGAGTAGTGACCGGAGTTGTGGACTGTTCGGGGCTTCTGCCTTCAAATCTGCGTTATGACGATACAGATGTGCTGAACGGCATAGCTTACAATCCTGCCACAGGAAAGCTTTATCTGACGGGAAAGAACTGGTGCAGGCTGTTTGAGGTAGAGCTAGTGGAAAAGAAATAAATCCCCGGATGACAGCTTGAGATAATTTCTCCGGGCTGCATCGGGAATACTATAATATTATTAATAATAGCTTGGGGTACTGGGCAACGGCAATGTTTTCTATATGGAAACGATGGCTGATCCCGGTTGAGATTATACCCATAAACCTGATTCGGGTAATGCCGACGTAGGGAACGCTGATCTCACGCGCTTATGCGCACCCCTTGCATAAATTTAAACTTATGCGAGGTTTTTTGCTTTTTGCGGCAATGTGTGCCGCTTCTGTTCCGGCTTTTGCCGGTGATGTGACCCCTGAAAAGGTCGAAAAACTTGACAGTGTGATCGTTTCCGCTTCACGTGCGGGTAAAAACACACCTGTCACATTTACCAATGTAAATAAAGATGAACTGCGTAAGGAGAATCCGATGAATTCTCTTGTGCAGGCATTGAATCTTCAGCCGTCTGTAGTTACCAGCCTTGAGGGCGGTACCGGTCTGGGCTATTCGAAGATGACAGTCCGCGGCGTCAAAGGTTCCCAAATCAATGTCACTCTCAACGGAATTACTCTTAATGATGCGGAGTCTCAGGAAGTGTTCTGGGTAAATATTCCTGCGCTGACTTCACTCATCAATTCCGTACAGTTCCAGAGAGGCCTCGGTACATCCTCTAATGGTCCAGGAGCATTCGGAGCCAGTATCAATATGAGTACTGCATCTGTCGGAACAAAACCGTTCGGATATGTCAATGTGGCTGCAGGTTCTTATAATACTATGACAATGACCGCTTCTGCAGGTACCGGACTTACAAAATCGGGACTGTATTTCAGTGCGGCATATTCCAGAAATTACACGGACGGATATATCCGCAATGCGAAGGCTAAAGTGCAGTCCGCTTTTGCCGCTCTGGGATGGCTCAAGGGCAACAATTCCCTCAAACTGACCTACCTGATGGGTGACCAGCATTCCGGCATAACCTGGAACGGCATTGATCCGAGCGTCTATAAGACGAACAGGAAATACAACTCTGCGGGAGAATTCTACGATTCTTATGGCGGAGTGCATTATTATGACAACGAGACTGACAACTACACCCAGCATCACGTTCAGTTGAACTATACACATCAGTTCGAGCATAATCTCACTTGGAGCACTACCTTCAATTATACGCGCGGTGACGGATATTATGAGAACTATAAGGCTGACAAGAAATTCAGCAAGTATCGTCTTCCGGACTTTACGGATTCGGATGGTAACGTTTATAAGAAATCGGATTTCATAGTCCGCAAGGCAATGGGAAACGATTATTACGTGCTTAATTCTAACCTTACTTATAAATCTGAAAAGCTCGATATCACAGGAGGAATATATGCCTCCAGATATGACGGCGACCATTTCGGAAAATTGCTTTGGAGCAGTGTGATGGGCGATTCGTTCGATTATGACAAATATAATGACAGCCGGGCCTGGTATTCCCACAGGGGATTGAAACAGGAACTCAATGCGTTCGCAAGGGCAGAGTATCGTCCGCTCGACTGGCTCACTGCATACGTTGACCTGCAGTACAGAGGCATATCTCTCAAGATGTCAGGTATTGACGATGACTATTTTGAATCTCTTGCCTACGATACCACCTGGAATTTCTTCAATCCTCGTGCGGGCGTGACTTTCTCTTGGAACGATGCGCACAAGGCATATATTTCGGCTTCGCTCGGAAACAGGGAGCCTGGAAAGAGTGACCTTCAGGAACAGATTCTCACTATGAACAAGGAGCATTCTCAAGGAAAAAAGGATGCGTCCGTGACATTGAGACCTGAGCAGATGGTCGATATAGAGTTGGGATACAGCTACACCGGCAGGAAGGTAGCGGCTTCTGCAAACGTTTATCTTATGGAATATTGGGATATGCTGCTCGAAACCGGAAAACTTTCAAATGTGGGTTATGCAATCAAGGAGAATATACCTAGAGCGTGGAGACGCGGTATTGAATTGGCGGCCGCATATTCTCCGATAGATGAGCTTACCATAGAGGCAAACGCTACGTTCAGCCTGAACCAGATTCATAATTATACCCTATATTGTACAAAGTATGATTCAGCTGACACTTGGGAAGAAACCGGCTCGTATTCCGAAAATTATGGTACAGTGACAATGAGAATGTCTCCTTCTGTAATCGGAATGGCAAGAATTTCTTGCACTCCGTTCAAAAAAGTTGCCTCGGGCTCGCTGAAGACTACAACGATATCTCTTGACGGTAAATATATAGGTTCGCAGTATTGGGACAATACGGAAAATGCTGACCGCAAAGCTCCGGGATATTTCGTATCCAACCTCGTTCTGAGCCACGATTTCAATGTCGGCACCGGAAAACTCGGACTTCGCGGATATGTGAACAATCTCTTTAATCAGAAATATTATTCCGACGTCTCAGGAGAGCTGTGCTACTTTGAAAAAGAGAAGAATTTGACAACATCCTGGACAAGTTTATATCCTCAAGCCACGATAAATTTTATGATAGGCTTGGTATATTCATTTTGATTCATTAACTTCGCACCGAAGCCGTGAGGCCTAATTTATATCAGTTTTTATTAGAGGACGGCTGCATATCATTCGGTATGCAGCCTTTTCTTTTATTCTGAAATGCACAGAATTGCTTAACTTTGTACCCTGAAGATAATGATGAATACAATGCGTATAGATATATTGACCGTAGTCCCGGAGTTGCTGGAGAGCCCTTTGGGATATTCTATTGTCGGCAGGGCGCGCAAGAAAGGCTTGGTCGAAATTTATGTCCACAACATCCGTAAATACGGAATCGGCTCCAGAAACACCGTTGATGACTATTGCTATGGCGGAGATGCAGGTATGGTGATGATGGTCGAGCCTGTTTACAAGATGATCAACGAACTCAAGTCCGAGAGAGATTACGACGAGATAATATATATGTCACCGGACGGGGAGCATCTGACGCAGAGTATTTCCAATGAACTATCTCTGAAAGGCAATATAATGATTCTGTGCGGACATTATAAGGGTATTGACGAGCGTATCAGGGAGCACCTGATTACTCGCGAGATTTCAGTGGGGGATTATGTGGTCAGCGGGGGAGAGATTCCGGCAGCGTTGCTTGCAGACTCTATTGTCAGGCTTATCCCTGGTGCTTTGACAGATGAAACTTCTGCCTTGAGCGACAGTTTTCAGGATGATCTCGTGTCACCTCCGGTATATACTCGTCCAGCGGAATTTAACGGCTGGAAAGTTCCGGATGTGCTTCTAAGCGGCAATCCACGTCTGATTCAGGATTGGCAGATGCAGCAGGCGATTGAACGTACAAAAAGACTGCGTCCTTATCTCCTTGAGAAAAAAGAGAAATAGCCTGACTTGAGCTTTCGCCAAAAGTTGGTATTCTTTGCCCGATATTGATATTTTGGTCGATAAATACGAGAAAACTCAAAATTTTTTACGTTTTAGTTTGTCAAATAGAAAAATTGATAGATATTTGCAATGTTTTAAT
Source organism: Butyricicoccaceae bacterium (assembly GCA_963617065.1). Taxonomy (GTDB): domain Bacteria; phylum Bacteroidota; class Bacteroidia; order Bacteroidales; family UBA932; genus Cryptobacteroides. Next base: position 32,491 of record CAVENC010000019.1, on the reverse strand, counting down.
AAAACGTTAAACAAACGTTAAACGAGATTTTTTTAAATCGTTAGCCGAAAAGGCTGTAACCAACAATAATTAACACTCTGAATAATTGCAATTTTAGATGGGACGGCGTGATGCCGTCCCATTTTGTTTTCAGTGTAAATGTCACTTTCTGTGGTTGAAACGCCGTAAATTAAGCGTTTCAGGTGGGTCTTTCGATTTTAATTTATATATTTGCTGATTATTACTAATCTATTAATAGAAACACTTGTCCAATATGAGTGATGAATTGAATCCTGGCGTTGAACCAAAGCCAGATGTACTTGAAAATGCTCCTGTTGAAGTAAATGAGACTTCAGTTGTAGAGAGCGCGAAAGTTAATGAATGTGCGGATTATTCTTCGATGTCATTGGCGGAGCTTTCGCAACAGTTCGAGCAGCTTGCCGAAAGTGATGACAGAATGTCCAAATCCAAAGAGGCTGAGGCTATTAAATCAGCATTCTACAAAAAACTTTCAAAGGAAAAGTCTGCAGCGGGTTTCGGGGAGTCTGAAGAAATTCCAGAAGAAGAGAATGTCGAAGTTCCTGCCGAGGTAGCGGAATCTGAACAGGAGTCTGAGGACAAATCGCAGACAAACAATCCATTCGCCATATTGGAAAATGGCTTCAAGGCCATATATGTCAAGTATAAGAAAGAGCGCGCTGAGTATAACAAGAAGATTGAGGCTGAGCGCGAGGAAAATCTCAAGAAAAAGCAGGCTGTCGTGGATGAGCTCAAGGCTCTGGTTGACAAGCAGGATGACTTGGGTACCGCATTCCCTGCATTCAGAGAATTGCAGGCTAGGTGGAGGGCTGTAGGTCCTGTTCCTGTTCAGAATTTCAGAAATCTGAATGACACCTATCAGTTCTATGTTGAGCAGTTCTATGATAAAGTACAGATCAACAGAGATCTTCGTGACCTTGATTTCAAGAAAAATCTTGAGGCTAAGGAGGAGTTCTGCCAGGCTGCTGAGCGTTTGTCTGAGAATGAGAATGTCATAGATGCGTTCAATGAACTACAGAAGCTGCACGAGCAGTGGAAAGAGTTCGGTCCTGTTGCAAAAGAATTCAGAGAGCAGATTTGGGATAGGTTCAAGGCCGCTACATCTGTCATCAACAAGAAGTATCAGGCTTATTTTGAGGAGCAGAAGGCTCATCAGTCAGAAAATCTGGCTGCCAAGACCGCTTTGTGCGAGAAAGTTGAGGCTATCGCTTCCAAGGAAGATATCAAATCTTCAAATGAGTGGAATGCTCTGTCCAAGGAGATTGAGGATATCCAGAAGGAATGGAAGAAGATCGGTTTCGCGTCAAAGAAGGACAACCAGAAAGTATATGACCGTTTCCGTGCCGCCTGTGACAAGTTCTTCGGTCGCAAACGTGAGTTCTATGTCCAGTTCAAGGACAATATGAACGAAAATCTGGAAAAGAAGATGGCGATCATCGCTGAAGCTGAGGCTCTGAAACTTAGCACGGAATGGAAGAAGACTACCGACAAGTTCATCAATCTTCAGAATCAGTGGAAAGAGATAGGTGCAGTGCCTAGAAAGAAATCTGAGCAGTTGTGGAAACGTTTCCGCGCTGCCTGTGACGAATTCTTTGCTGAAAGAGACAAACATTCATCACCGGAGAACAATTATTCAGCTAATCTGAAGTTGAAGAAGGCTCTCATTGAAGAGATCAATTCTTATGTGCCTGTCGAGGGCGTCAGCGATGCTGAGGCACGCCAGAAATTTGTCGCAAGATGGCAGGAGATAGGCTTTGTTCCGTTCAAGGAGAAAGACAAGATTACAAAGGCATACAATGACGCTATGAGCGCCAAATTCAATGTTCAGCCTCGTTCAGGACGTGGAACTCAGCAGCGTGCTGGCAGTCCTGCAAAATCTGAGAAAGACCGTCTTATCCAGAAATACAATAAACTTCAGCAGGATTTGGACACTTACGAGAACAATATTGGTTTCTTCTCTATGTCCAAGAACTCGCAGCCGCTTATCGCTCAGATGCAGAGCCGTATTGAAGAAGTTAAGAATGACCTGAAAAAACTTGAGGAGCAGATTCATTCACTAGAAGAGACAGAGACAAAATAAATGAACAAGAACACAATTATCGGCTTTGTGCTGATCGGACTCATCCTTTTCGGATTTACCTGGTTCCAGTCAAAGCAGTACGAAAAACAAGTAGCATATCAGAATCAGCTTGATTCAATAGCAAGAGCGGAGAGATTGGCACAGTGGAAGGCTGACAGCGCTGCCGGATTACTTCCGTTTCAGGATACGACAGACAAGGGATTGCCTGCAATCACGGAAAAGCCTTATTCTGCAATATATAAGGATTCATTGTTGGAGTCTGCCCATAATGCGCAGGAGTCATTCTTCAATATAGAAAATGACAAAATCGCGGTGGCGTTCACTACAAAAGGCGCGCAGCCATATTCTGTACGAATCAAAAATTACAGGAATTATGATTCTACGGATTTGTACTTGTTCAAGCCTGGCGAGAGCGAAATGGGATATGGCATTTATGCCGGAGAAAATATAAATACGAAGGATTTCGTGTTCACTCTCGCTGAACTTACTGATACATCGGTAGTTATGCGTCTTCCGTTCCGCAACGGAGGTTACATCCAGCAGAAGTATTCATTGAAGAACGGTTCATTCGTAGTAAGTAATGAGATGTCATTCGTGGGTATGGAAGGTGTCATACCGAGAAATGTTTCTTATTATGACTTCGACTGGGATGTGACTATCCCGAGAATGGAGAAGGGCTATAAAAACGAGGTCCAGTATTCCAAAGTTGATTACTATTTCGGCGGTGACAAGAAGCCTTCGGAAATTGGTAGAGGACGCAGTGCAAGCAAGCGTATCGAGAATAGAATGACCTGGTTCGCATTCCAGCAGCAGTTCTTCTCTGCAATTATGCGTCCGGTTGATCAGTTCGCATCAGGCGAGTTGTCCATCGACTTCATTCCGGAAGATGATTTGTCCCACAATCTGATGGCCTGCTCGGCAAAGATGCGCGGAGATTTCAAGGTCGGCAGCAATGTTGTTCTTGAAAACGAGTTCTATTTCGGACCGAACCATTATAAGACTCTCAAATCATATAATCAGAAATATGAGAAGATTATTCCGCTGGGAGGCTGGCTTGTAGGCTGGTTCACCAAATTGGTGATTATTCCGCTTTTTGATTTTCTTCACAGATTTATCTCGAACTTCGGAATCATCATCTTGCTGATGACCATATTCATCAAGATTGTCGTGCTTCCGTTCGCATACAAGTCTTATTCTTCATCAGCTAAGATGCAGGCTCTCAAGCCTGAAATGGATAAACTCAATGCGAAATATCCTAAGCAGGAGGACGCTCTGAAGAAACAGCAGGCGACTATGGAACTCTACAAGAGAGCCGGAGTCAATCCGATGGGAGGCTGTCTGCCGATGCTGTTGCAGTTGCCTATTCTTTGGGCGATGTTCAGATTCTTCCCGGCATCTATTGAGCTTCGTCAGCAGTCTTTCTTGTGGGCGGACGACTTGAGCGCATACGATACGATTCCGCTTCTGGATTTCGGTACGAGGATTCCGTTGCTCGGAGACCATATCTCACTGTTCGCATTGCTGATGGCTGTCTCAATGTTCTTCTATTCCAAGATTACGACTCAGGGACAGATGTCATCAAATGACCCTAACACGGCATCAATGAGGTTTATGAGCGTATGGATGATGCCTATAATGATGTTCTTCATCTGTAACAGCCTTTCTGCGGGTCTTACTTATTACTATCTGCTCTCCAACTTGATTACTATGGTGGAGACTTGGGTAATCAAGAAGTTCTTTGTAAGGCCGGAAGATGTGCTCGCCAAGGTGAAAGCTTCAGAAGGCAAGCCTATGCCTAAGAGCAAATGGCAGCAGAGGCTTGAGGAGGCGCAGAAGATGCAGCGTGAGATGGCTAAGGAACAACAGAAAAAAGCTAGACGTTAGAGATGTCGATTGCATCTAAAATATCTGAAATTAAGAATGAACTGCCACAGGACGTAAGACTTGTGGCAGTTTCCAAATATCACCCTGCCGAATGTGTGATGGAGGCTTACAATGCAGGTCAGCGTCTGTTCGGAGAGAATCGTCCGCAGGAGTTCGCGGTCAAATGCCAGGCTCTTCCATCCGATATTCAATGGCATTTCATAGGACATCTTCAGACTAATAAGCTCAAGTCCGTGCTGCCGTACGCCTATATGGTTCAGTCGGTGGATTCAAGGCATCTGCTTGAGAGTATAGAAAAGTGGGCAGCCGCGAATGCACGTGTCATCAATGTGCTTCTGGAGCCACATCTGGGAGCGGAAGAGACTAAGCACGGAATGACTGAAGCGGAGATTTTGTCTATTCTGGATGATGTGGCTGCGTTTCCGGACGTCAGGTTTTGCGGACTTATGGGAATGGCGACAAATACTGATGACGAGTCTGTTATCCGCAGCGATTTCGAAAGAATATCCAATTTCAAAAAGAAGATCAATTCTTTGCATCCTGAACTTGAGGATTTTAGGGAACTGTCGATAGGAATGTCGGAGGACTATAAAATTGCCATAGAATACGGCGCTACTATGGTCCGCATAGGCACTGACATATTCGGTCCACGCGAATATTGACATTGATAGCGAGGCGACTGTGTTTTTCGCCCAAAATGGCGGATACTGCCTGAAATTTTTGTACCTTTATATATTTGTGAAAGAGGGAAAATTATTTCAAAATATGCCGTTTATGTCTGCCAAACGAATAATGTTCGCAAATAAGAGAGTCATTTCTGCTACTGGTCAGAAACTTCGCAATTCTGTAAGTTCCATTTGTAGTGGAGAGACGTTTCGCAGACTTAGTACAACTCTACTTGGACTGTGTGTGGCATTGGTGTTCTCCGGGTTTCGTGCGCCGTATTTCAGTCACCTGTCAGTCGAGGACGGGCTCTCGCAGAACACAGTGTTCACTATCTGTCAGGATAGTACCGGTATGATGTGGTTCGGAACGATGGACGGCTTGAGTCGCTACGATGGCTACGAGTTCAGCGTTTGGCGCAATACTGCCGGAGATGCAACATCGCTTCTGTCTGATATTGTCAAGCATCTTTTTGTTGATCCGAACGGACGTATTTGGATAGGTACGGACAAAGGATTATCCCTATACCAGCCTGAAAGTGACTCTTTTCTGAACTGGAATGTGGGTGAGGTCAGTGGCCTTGCTTACGCTGACGGAGGTGAGTTATACGTAGCTGCCGGAGGACAACTCAGGATATTCAATCCGGAAAAAGGAGAATGGCTTGACGGCGGACTAGGTGGCGGAGTCAGTCCAAGCGTACTGTGGCGCGATGCGGACTGCCTCTGGATAGGAAGCCGTGAAGGCGGGCTTTACAGAATGGATACTGCCGGGGGCGAAGTACGCAAAATCCCGGAACTTTCCTCGCGCTCAATGGTGTCAGCAGTTCTCCGCAACGGAAAAAATCTTTGGGTAGCCACCGAGGGCGACGGACTTTGGAAGATTGAAATTGACGGTAAAACTTGCATTGGTGCAAAACAGATAAGCAAGAATGACGGACTTCCTTCAAACTTCGTGCGCTCAATCTCAACAGATGGTGACGGGCGTCTTTGGGTCGGCACGTACGGCGGGCTCTGCATTCTTGACGGCGAAATGTTCCAGACCATAAACGGTGACGACTCGCAAGAAGGAGCATTGTCCCAGAATTCAGTGAGAAGCATTTGCCGGGACAACCAGGGTGGAATGTGGCTCGGAACATATTACGGAGGGGTGAACTGGTATCATCCGCTAAAGAACCGCTTCAGTACGCTTCGTCGAGAATCTTCAACACGTACTCTTAACGACAATGTAGTGAACTGCATATCTGAAGACGCTTCCGGCAAACTATGGATAGGCACAAATACGGGTGGCGTGAATTGCTGGAATCCTTCCGCCGGAACTTTCCGGTATTGGTCGGTGAAATCCGGCAGAAGAGATGGTAATGTGCTTGAAACAGACGATGTTAAAGCATTGTGGATAGATAATTCCGGGAACAAAGTCTATGTCGGTGCGCACGCTGGAGGACTGTCCTGCATAGATGTATCTTCCGGGACTGTGACACGTTTTGCTTCCGGTGTTGCCGGTGAGAATTCCGGAATTTCGGATATATATTCGATTGTTCCGTTTGAAAGCGGAGAAAAGTTGTGGCTCGGAACTCTCGGCGGTCTGCAGATTTTCGACCGCACGAAAAGTACGACAGAATCGCCTGTCTTTACGTCAGGGGCGGAAAAATTCTCTGCAATGCAAGTGAGGGCGCAGCTTTTGTCAGGAGGAAGGCTTTGGGCCGGCGGTGGCGACGGACTTCAGGTGTTTTCCTGTAACGGAAGTTCTCTCTCCATCTGCGAGAGTATTTCTGCCCCGGTCAAAATGTATGTACAGTCTCTGCTCGAAATCCCTGGAAAATATGTGTTTGTAGGTACTAGAGAAGGGCTGTGGACCTATGATTATGCGGTCGGGAAATGGACGAGTTACACTTCTGCAGAAGGACTCTCCGGAAATATAATCGAGGGAATTGTCGCTGACCGGTACGGGATGATATGGATAAGTACAGACAAGGGCATATCCCGTTTCAATCCATTTTCTGTCTCGTTCAGGAATTATACATCTGCTGACGGACTTCCATCAAATCAGTTCAATCCGGCTGCAGGACTGGAAAGAAGCAACGGCGAGATTATGTTCGGCGGTTCCAACGGAATTTCGTACTTCAATCCGGATCTTTTTACCGACAATCCGTATTCTCCTGAACCAGTCATAACAGGTTTTTCGCTTACAGGAAAATATGAATCCGGCAACATATATCCAAAAAGCGGGGAAATACGTCTTCCTTATGACAGAAATTCGTTTGCAGTATCGTTTTCCGTTCCAAACTATCTCTCGGGAAAGCACAATACGTTTGCCTATATGCTTGAGGGATACGATGATGCTTGGACTGTCGCGAGCGATATGCGGACCGCTTTCTGGTCAAATCTTCCGCACGGAAGATACGTATTCAGGCTTAAATCTGCGAATTGCGACGGCAAATGGTGCGATGAGGAGGTCTCTCTGAAGATAAACATAGCTCCGGTATGGTGGAAAACCGTGCCAGCAATCATCGCGTTCACGCTGATTTTCGTCCTGATTCTCGCCGGGCTGTGCAGGTTGCTCCTTAAGCGAAAGGATTTGCAGAGAAAGCAGGAAATCGAGAAACAGGAGAAGTCGCATCAGGAGGAAATCCAGCAGATGAAGACCCAGTTCTTCATTAACATATCTCACGAGATGCGCTCTCCGCTGATGCTGATAATCAATCCGTTGTCGGAGATGATTGCAAAATGCGCCGATACTGCGACGCGGAGGCAGCTGCGCTATATTGACCGCAATGCCAGAAGTCTTCTGCATCTTGTGAACCAGCTCATAGACTATCGCCGTGCGGAACTCGGTGTGTTCAGGCTAAGCGTGCGTCCGGAGTCGGTGCTGAAACTTATTAGGGAGAATTGGTCGGCATACGAACCTGTGGCGCGAAGGAAAGGACTTAAATACCGTCTCGATTCGACACTGGGTGGTGAGACCGGTTATCTTGACTCGCAATATCTTGAACTCATCATTAGTAATCTGCTTTCGAACGCGATTAAATATACTGAGTCAGGTTCAGTGACACTGTATGCAGGAATAGAAGGCGATAAATTGGTAATCCGAGTTTCCGACACCGGTTCAGGTATTCCTAAAGAACTTCAGGAACGCATATTCGAACGCTTTTATCAGGTTAAGAGAGATTATGTCGGCAGCGGAATCGGTTTGTCATTAGTGAAGAGGCTCGTGGAACTGCATCACGGGAAAGTTTCACTTGAAAGCGAGCCTGGGAATGGTTCTGAGTTCACTGTCAGCCTTCCGGTTTCGGAGGATGCTTATTCGCCGGAGGAAAAAGTAAATCTGGGCTCAACGAAAGTGATGGACGTGATTGCGCCTGAGCCTGATGGGGGAGAGGATATTGAGAGTGTTCCGTCAACTGATTCTGCAGCTTCAGGTGAGACCGGTGGGGTGTTGCTCATCGCGGAAGACAACAAAGAAATGGCGGCGTATCTGAAAGATGCGCTTTCCGACAGGTTCGAAGTCCGCATTGCGTCCAATACGGAGGAGGCTCTCGACAGCATAGCCCAATCGCTGCCGGACGCGGTGATTACTGATATCAATATGCCTGCTCTTGACGGTCTGAAACTTTGTTCGCAAATCAAGAGGGACATCGCAACCTCCGGCATTCCGGTAATAGTGATTTCCTCCAGCACAGATGAACACGATCATCTGGAGGCGTTCAAAGCAGGTGCGGATGACTTCATATCCAAGCCGTTCTCCCTTACTCTGCTTCAGGCGCAGATCCGTAATATGCTGCGCACTCGCGCTCGGCTGACTGGTGGAACGGAAACGTCTGCTGCGGTTGATAATCAGTGGGGAGTGCTCACGGCTTATGATGAGGAGTTGCTTGCAAAGGCGGCTTCCATAGTTGCAGACAATATGGATAATGCGGATTTCTCTACTGCGGATTTCGCTTCAGAGATGGGAATGTCGCGTTCAAGCCTGCATCTCAAGTTGAAGTCACTTACCGGGGAGTCCGCGCTCGACTTTATCCGCCGCATACGTTTCAAAGAGGCCTGCCGTCTTATGAAGGACGGGCGCTACTCCATTGCGGTCATCAGCGATATGGTCGGTTTCAACAGTCCTTCATATTTCGCTACTTGCTTCAAGCGTTATATGGGTTGCCTGCCTACCGAGTGGATTCGCAAGCGTTCGGTGTGATTGCTTATAAAGCAGGGTCTAATCGCTGGCAAATTTCAAAGTATGGGACTTTTTGCTGAAAAGGCAGTAATGAAGTTCGTTGTGTGGTTGTTGAATGGCTCTGATAGAGCGTGGCCGGCCGCGGCCTCGTGAGCGGCTCCCGAAGGAACGAAGTTCCGGAGGGTGGATGGAGCGAAGCGAAACGAAACTCTTGCAGAGCCTTTCGGCAACTACACGTCACACTATATAAAGAAAGAGGCCAACCCTTGGGCCAGCCTCTTCTTATTAAGAATTTCTTGTTTTGTCAGAAGTGGGAACGTGTTCCGTTCAGAAACTGAATGTCTTTAACTACTGTGCATTGGTGTAACCGGTACTGTTCACAGACGCAGTGGAAGTTGCAGTCATATCGGCACGTTTCGCTCCTACGGTATTCGGAACTTTCTCTTCTTCTGAACCATTGATAAAAGTTACTTCGGAATATGCCCCAAAGACGCCTGCGGCAGGATTCCAATCAGTGTTGAGCGGATTGTCGGTCATCTTGCGTGGATATTGGAACCCACCGGTAAATACATTCTTATCAATCGTTATGTTTTTAACGGAACTCGAATAGAAATAATTGTTCGAGATGGTATATGTCGCTGTAACTTCAGTAGGCTTAATTAGATAAGTAAGTTCACCGTCTACTTGGGAATTGATGAGATAGTTGTTCGTGAGATTTATGCTTTCATTCAAGGAAGCGCAGAGTACAAGACCAGTAGCCTTCATAACTGTCTTGTCGAATGTGTTTTCCTGTATGCCGAGTGTCGATATTTTGCCTTGTTTTGCATTAATGATTTTGAAATCGGTCATTGTTGTACCACTCTCAGCGTAGAAGATATTGTTCTTGAAAACTATGCTTTGGGCTTCAGACTCAAAAGTGTCGCCGACATTAAAAATATAGACAGCAGTCCCGCTTATTCCGAACTCGCAGTCTTCCGCATTGACATTGACTTTAGTGAACGCGCTTTGATTGAATTGCATAAAATTCTTGCCTATATTCTTGAAATGGCAATTCGTGAGAATTATGTCACCAAAAGTGGAAAATGAATTTCCTGCTGTTTTGAGATTCTGTCCAAATGCATTCTTGTCGCCTACTGTGCAAATTAGATTAGACATCAGCAGAACTTCACCTCCATCGTATGGCCTTGCTTGCTTTGTGAACGTGAAGATTGATCTTTGGGAATCGTCGCTTCCCATTATTATCAGAGATTTGTATGCTTGTGCAGTGTTGAAATTCGCTTTAGTCGCAGACGGATCAACGAAATAGACGCCATCTGAGTTGATATTGCCATTGCCCTTGGTGTCATTCACGAGCACGCCGCCGGATTTAGTGGTCTTGTTGAATGTGTAACCGCCTACAGTGATGTCAAATCCTTCGTTGTAACGTACGAAATAATTGAGATGCTCTTCGTACTGGTTTGCTGTAAGTTCTTTAAGCGGAAGTATCTTATTTCGCACACTGACTTTAGAAACTGCAGAACTTATCGACTTCGCCTTCTGGCTTCCGTCTGTCTTCGTAAGAATTACTGTGAATCCCTTGGAGAACTCGACCGGCAGAATGGTGAAATAATATGTTCCCGCAGCAAGCGCAGAGCCATCCTTATTGTAGAGTCGCACGTATGTCTCCGGGTTGGAAACTGTGACGGATGGCTCTCCATCGGTGAAGGATACTGAGAATGTTCCGCATAGAGCCTCGCTGCCGTTGCCCATCAATGTTATTGATTTTACATCGGTAATGTCGTCTGCAATGGTGAACCCTATGTGAGAGCATATATTCTTGAATTTGATGGCGCTACCGTCCACCTTGCCGGCCATTACAGCTACATTGTCAGCGAATGTCCCTGCTGCGGCAAACTGCTCCGCAGGGAGCGTCGTGCTGATGGCGCCGTCCGAGAATGAAGCATCTGCGCTATACGGATACAGGGCGTAGAACTCTGTCGCATCTTCGGGTACCTGACCGCTGAATTTGCTGTCGCCAGCAAACTCAAAGCAGTTGTTGTGGCTCTCGGCCGTTGCTGAATTGTCGAATACTGAGATCTTGTTGCCTTCGCTCCACGACACTGAACCGTTATCTGGATTGACAGAAGTTTTTGTGCTCTGCGAAGTCTGCCCCTCAAGTAAGGATGACAGCTGCAAATCTACATATTCAACAGTCTTGCCTCCTTCTTTGCCGCTCTGGACATTTTCTTTTGCGCAGGATGCCGCCAATACAGCGGCTCCCGCCATAATGAGTATATAGATCCTCTTCATGGTCAGTTTATTTTTCCCAATCCATAGGATCCTCGAAAATGTCGTAGATTTCAGTCTCTCCGTTATAGGGGGGGGTAGACTGTGCAAAGTTTGTTTCAGCGCTTACCGATATGATTTCCAAGATCGGGGCTTCGTATTCATTCTTCATTTTCATATTTTCAAAATTGGTTATTTGTTCTTGTGTAAACTGTTTCTGCCTCTAAAGTCATCTCATTCCTCCGGAATGATTGAAGTCTTACTTGGATTCCCCAAACCACTTGGGTCGCCAAGTTCCGAAGGCTAGAGATGAGTCTATATTTAAGATTTATTCTATCGCCAGCCTTCGTTCTGGACACATTGTTTCATCATATCCAGGTCGCGCTGAGGGATTGGCATAATCTCGTGACGTCCCTTGACTGTGTAGTCGGATATGATATAGAGGGACGGCATCTGTTCGTGCCATTCTGCAAGTCCTGCGGCCGTGCTCATAATGGTGTCATAGTAAATGCCCCAGCGAACAAGATCCTGGCGCCTGTGACCTTCAAATGCGAGTTCGTGGGCGCGCTCATCTCTTATAGCCTGCTGGAACTGCTCGTAAGTCATTCCGGTCGAGAGGTCGCAGGCGGTCGATGCCGTATTTACAGGCAGTCCGTATGCACGGCGGCGTACCATATTTACTGCTGAGTAGGCGTCGTTTGTCGGTGCCTTGTGCCATTCGTTCAGTGCCTCGGCATAGAGCAGAAGCACGTCTGCATAACGGAGAATGTACCAGTTGACGTTTGAGTAGTTGGCATCCTTAAGCTGTTCCTTAGTATATTTCGCGATATCCCACTTTGCTGGGGTGAGTGCGTTGTTGAACGGTTTTCTCCAGTCAGGCTTGGCATCTGCGGCCATTGCAATCTCCATATTCAGATCAAGATTCTGGGTCGCTCCGTCCGGTTTGTATGTGCCCAGTGCTGTCTTTCCGCTTGCGGTGTATTTGTAGTCCGCAAAGGACAATGCCCATCTTTTGTCGTTGAGGTGGTCAGGCCAGGAAGCTATAAATGTAGGCAGCACCTTCCAGTTTGCCGCGATTCTGATGTAGTCGCCGGAACCGTCTGCCGCGGTGACTCCATTCCATTTGCCGATACGTCCCGTAGGATCACTTCCTGTGACGGATGGTGTATAGAAGGATACTTCCAACAGACTCTCTTCAGGATTCCAGACATTGTTGCAAGTGTTCTCCCAGAGCGTCTGAAAGTCATCTAGCAGGTGATGTTTGCCAGACTCAACTACAATCTTGGCCGTGTTGGCAGCAAGCTCCCATTTGCTTTCGTCACGCAACGGATAACCTGCCCACGTAGCATAAACCTTGGCGAGAAGTCCCAGTGCAGTGCCTTTGGATACCCTGAACTGACTGTCGCTCCTGAAAGTGTCATCGACCGCCCAAGGAAGTACTTCCGCAGCGTATTTGAGGTCCTGTTCTATATATTCGTAAACTTCGGACGGATCAGGCTGTGTGAACTCTGAAGGGTGTTTCTTCGATTCCGCTGTCGTTTTGATCAGCACCGGATGTCCATACCAACGGACAAGTTCAAAATAGTAGAGGGCTCTCAGTGTGCGTGCCTCTGCCATATAGATGGCTGCGAGGTCCTGGTAGTTCTCACCCCATTTGGTTGCCTTGCGTGAAAGATTCTCGATGAAGTCGTCAGCGTTGTAGATGGCGTTGTACAGCGCCTGCCAACTTCCTTCGACATAACTGTTTGAAGTCGAGAAAGTGTTGCTCGGGAGGTCTCTCCAAGAGTTCGGGGAACTGCCTTCGACCTTGGCCTCGTCTGTACCGAGCGTAAAATATAGGGACAGGTTCATACTGTACATATTGTCTTCTACCATATCCCTGTAAACCCCGAGCAGGACATTCTGCGCCTCTTCCGGGGTGTTCATATACTTGTCTTTCTCGATTTCAGTGTAGCTTTTCTCATCCAGTGAGCAGGAAAGCGCACAGAGGGTTGTAGCCAGAAAAGCAAGAGAGAATTTTAAATTTTTCATAATCATACCTCCTGTACTAGAATTGAATATCAAGACCCATTGTGAGTACAAGGCTCTTCGGGTAAGCGCCCCAGTCAAATGACGGAGTAAGCGGGCTGCTGAGAGTGTTCACTTCAGGGTCATAGCCGCTGTACTTGGTCAGACAGAAGAGATTCTGCGCTGTGGCATAGACTCTCAACTTGTTGATCCATACCTTTCTGGTGAGTCGTTCCGGAATGGTGTATCCGAGAGTTACGTTCTTGAGTCTGAGGAATGAGCCGTCTTCGATGAATCGTGATGACACATCGTAAGGAATATATCCGGTTGCTGAAGGCACCTTGTTAGATGCGTTGTTGACTGTCCATCTGTCACTGACTTCAGAGAGCATCTGAGTGCGCTCCATCCTGGACTGGGTAAGGTACATCCTCATAGCATTATAGACATCGTTGCCGATGCTGAACTGGAACATAAAGCTGAAATCAACTCCGTAGAACTGGAAGCGGTTGGTGATACCTCCGTAGAAATCAGGGTAACCGTTACCGATGGTTGTCCTGTCTTCAGGTGTAATCTTGCCGTCACCGTTGATGTCCTTGTATTTGGTCATTCCCGGAACCGGTGAATATCCTCTCGGACTCAGGTCAGGAACACCGTCCTTGAGCTGCATAGTTCCGTCAGGGAGCATATTGAAGTCAGAATACTGATACACTCCGTCGAAAACATATCCGTACATATCTCCGAGCGATGAGCCGACGTAGGAGATGTAGTCATCCTGAGTGAAGTTGGAGTTGAATCCAGACTTGCGGGTGATGTAGTCAGTTCCGTCCTGCAGGGCTACGAGTTTGTTCTTGATGAACGAAATGTTGAAGTCGGTGGACCAGAAGAAGTTACGCTTGTTGAAATTGACGCTGTTGATCGTAAATTCGACTCCGGAGTTGCGGATTTTACCGATATTCTGCCACTGTGAAGCGAATCCGGTTACGTATGCGAGTTTCTGCGAAATCAGCAGGTCCTTGGTGTCTTTGATGAATCCGTCCGCCGTAATGTTGAGACGGTTGTTGAAGAAACCGAGGTCAAGACCTACGTTCGTGGTGGTAGAGCCTTCCCATTTCAGGCCGTAGTTGGCAATCTGCTTAGGAGTGAGTACTGTATAGGTAGTCGTGCCCATTCCGAGTTTGCTGTTAGTGTAAAGGTCCATCGAGAGGTAACTGGTGATGCGGTCGTTACCGACGGTACCCCAGCCGGCCCTGAGTTTCAATGTAGAAATCTTGTCCTTGATGTCCTTCATAAAATCCTCATTGGCGATATTCCAGGAGGCTGCGAAGGATGGGAAGAATCCCCATTTGTTCTTCGGTGAGAATACTGTGGACGCGTCTGCACGGAAGGTCGCTGTGAGCATATATCTGTCGTCATAGCTATAGAATCCGCGGGCGAAGAATGAGATTCTCATACTTTCGGTGCGCGTTGTAGTAACCTGGGTAGGAGTGGCGCCGAGTCCGAGGTTGTCTGTGCCGAAATTCTCGAACGGAAAGTCCTTGGCTTCACCGAGCAGGGATTCGTAGCCTGTATAAACAGTCTCTTGTCCAAGCATAAAGTTTACGGAGTGCTTCTTCTTGAAGCGGTTCTGATATGTCAAGGTGTTGCTCACCTGCCATTTCTTGTTGCGGCTCATTGTACTTGAACCGTAAGCTCCTCCGGCACGATATGCGTTGCTGGTGGTCTCATGGTAGAAAATGTCGCGCCTCTGGTAGTTGGCGTTATAAGTGCCTGCGCTCTTGAATGTCAACTTCTTGGTGAGTTTGAGAGTGAGCGCCATATTTCCTATCCACTGTTCTGACTTTCTCTCGTCGTCCACAGACTCAGCCTGGATTATCGGGTTGATCTTGTTGGAGTCGAAGTTGGATTCGGCTTGAGCCGTCGGGTCATACATAAGGTAGCGCAGATCATACTGACTGACGCTGAGTCCTCCTACAGGTCTGTAAGATATGAGGTTGGCCAGCTGGCTGCCACTCGTGCCTATTCCGGTACGGGTGGAATTCGTGTAGTTGAGCGAGCCGTCCAGGATGAGCCATTTCGTGACTTCCTGGCGCAGTTTGACTCTGGCATTATCCTTTCTATATCCGCTGTTGACAAAGATGCCGTCCTCATCGAAATGAGAGAATGATACAGTGTACTGAGACTGCTTGTTGCCTCCTCGTACGCTTATCTCGTGGTTCTGTGACCAGGTTGGGCGGAAAGCCTCATCCTGCCAGTCTATCGCGCCCACGAAGTTGCGGTAGTCTTCAAGACTCTGATATTTGTAAGGATTTCCGTCAGAATCGGTGCCGGCTTTGAAATAGGTGTCACCGTATTTTGTCGGGTTGGTCTCAAGCTGCAGCGATACGAAGTCGTATGGGCTGATAGTCTCCAGTTTCTTGGACAGTTTTCTCCAGGACGCCGACCCGTTATATGTAATCTGAGGCCTGCCTTCCTGACCGTCCTTGGTGGTGACTAGTACAACACCGTTGGCTGCTCTCGCTCCGTAGATTGCTGAAGCTGAGGCATCCTTGAGGACGTCAATGGACTTGATGTCCTGGCTTGCAAGGAAGTCTATGCTGGAAACTTCGAATCCATCCACGATGAAAAGAGGGGAGGAGTCTCCGTTGACTGTTCCTACACCTCTGATCTTGATGTCATAGCCTGCTCCAGGAGTTCCGTCGGCCGCTGTGATGTTCACTCCGGCAATCTGTCCTCCGAGTGCCTCGACCACTGAACCCGTCTTGAAATCTTTGAGGGCTTTCTCGCTGACAGAGGCTACAGAACCAGTGAGGTCACTCTTTTTCATTGTTCCATAACCGATGACAACCACTTCTTCAAGCAGATTGTTGTCGGGAACAAGACTGATGTCGATTGTAGTGCGGCCTTTAACTTCAACTTCCTTAGCTGTGTAACTGATGAAACTGAAGGTGAGTTTCGCGTCCGAAGGGACGGTTATGACATATTTTCCGTCTACGTCAGTGACTACGCCGTTGTCAGTACCAGACTGCGATACTCCGGCGGCGATGAGCGGTTCGCCCTTTTCATCGGTGACCGTGCCCCTGACCTTGATTTTTTCCTGCGAAAACGCCGTGACGCACAGGAGTGACGCCACTAAGGAAAGCAAAATGTATTTTGTGTTTTTCATTATTCAATAATTTTCGCTTAGAACTGAGTGTCGAACCATACGAAGAGAGGGAAGAGTCTGTACGGGTCAGTCGCACCGGCTGGGTCGCCTCCGGTGGCACTGAACGTTATCTGTCCGGTGAATATTCCGTTAGCATAACCGTTGTCGTCCAGGAACTTCTCAGGTGCGATGTAGAGAGCAAAATCTTGCGTGCGCACGTAACCTATTGCTTTCGTGATGTGCTGAGGTCTTCCATAACTTGATATAGGGTCTCTCGAACCGGAATTGTATGCAACATTGATGGCCGCGTAATATGCCGCCCAAACTTTTGCAAGGAATGTAGTCTGTCCTGCATCCGGGGCACCGTTCTTATGAGTTGACGGACCGTTGAGATTCCAGTAGTTGAACGAACGGCGGAAGTCCATAGTGATGTTCTTCAGACCGTCTCCTGAGAGAATCTCGCCATTGTATTTGATTGTAGGTGCGGCGGAGGTTACTCCGTTCTTAGGGTTGCAATTGATGACAAACGGAGTGTATTCTATGCTGTAGCCACCGTCTGTTCTAGGAGTATTGAAATCGAAGAATACCGGTGTCTTCACAACGGTTTCTCCTGAAGTTCCCTTACCTGTAGTCACTTTGACGAAGACGAAATGCGCCCTGCGGTCTGCTACCGTGGTGAATGTTGCCGGAACAGTGGTGATTAGACCTGTTGTCTGATCAATTGTCGCGCAGTTAGTGTTGCTTCCTCCGCTGATCTCGTAAATCACATCAACACCTTCTTTTATGTCGGTGGATACGACAGGTATCTCTTGAGGGTCTGTGACGGAAACGCGATGCTGGCTTGCATAGTCTGTCGCCGGAGTGAGATCGAGATTATTGCCCCAACTGACGTATGTGAATGCATACGGGTTCTCTATGACAGTCCATTTGATCTCAGTTGTAATCGAACTTTTTGCATTCTCGGCCTTCACCTTGATGTTGAAGTCGCCCAAAGGAACAGTGTTGCCCTTCGTCACGCTTATGACACCGGTGAGTTCATTGATTGAAAGTGCCGAAAGTTCGTCCGGAATACTGTCAAATGAGTAGCTGACTTCGTCACCGTCTTGCTGAAGTGGCTTAAGCTGTACTTTAGTGCCATTCCAGACAGTTGTATCATTGTAGTTGAGCACAGTTATAGGTGAAATGTACTCAACGATCGTGAGTTTAAGAACTTGGTCGAAATCTGCTGAGCCATAGCTGTTTACAGCAGTTACTGATACTGTTAGTTCTGTACCGATGTCAAAGCCGTTGTTCTCGGCAAGGGTGATAGCTCCAGTTTCAGAGTTTATAGAAACTTTGTCGGTCTCAGGGTAAGTTGATTTGATGCTGAAATTCAAGTCTGTCAGCGAACCTGTGAATGCCGGATCTGAACTTGTGTAGGAAGCGTTTTGTTCAACCTTGATTTCTGCAGGGGTGTAAACGAGTGCTACAGGAGGGGATGTAACGTCAACCGTGAGCGCATCGGTGAATATACCTTCCTCAGAATCAGCTCCCACGACCATAGTAGTGAGTTTGAAGTCAAAGACGTATGTTCCTGATTGGAACGAGCCGTTTCTCAGAATGCTGAATTTTCCGGTTTTGTCCACGCTGAAGAATCCATCCCAGTCCGACATCACTTTTCCATTCCTGCGGACTGATGAAATGAGATAGTTCTTTATGGAGATATGGTCTCCGTCGGTGCTGATCTGCGCTGTAGGCAGTTCTTCTCCTGAACTTGACGAGGTGACCTGAGACAGTGCAATCGTAATGTTTTCAGGAGTTACTACAATGCCGTCCGGAACAGGTTTCATCATATTGACCGTTATTGCTTCCGGAAACTCATATCTGTGACCGTTGGCGTTGCAGGCGATGCCTATCGTATATTTACCTACTGCCAGGGAGGCGCTGTTGCGGATCTGGAATACTCCGGTCGCAGATTCGACGGAGAAGCACTCTGGAGTGACATTCTGCCCTTCGAGAACGACACGGTAAATTTCGAAGTCCGATGGAGTGCCACCGTGCCAACTCGGAGTTAGGTCCATACTGGTGGACGGCCCGATGTCGGTGATACCGGGATAGTAGAGAGCGAACGCTCCGGTGTCCGTCAATTGCGTATTGCAGGACACGGCTGCAAGTGCCGCCATCAGGGCTAGCACCGCGTTACGGATTCCTCTGGTTATTAATCTTGTCATTGTTTATCTGATTTTAACTGAGATTATTCTATGTTGCCAGTTTTGATATCAGAGCTTGTAGCTCAGAGATTTGGTCTCGCCGTTGACAGTAACTTTGAGAGAAACACCATTCTCGTGGAATGTTCCTGCTGTGGCAGCGGTATTGTCCGTGAATTCGGCGCTTACGCTGTTCGCCTCGAAAGTCCCTGTGTAAGGCAACAGGACTGAAATGAAGCGCACAGCCTTGCCTTCTTTTTTATCGACATTGAGTCTGAACCAGTATCTCTGGGTTCTTTGTCCGATTTCGTTGGAGTAGTAGCCGGTATTGTTGACGAATGAGATATTGTCAGAAGTCTCGGAGAATGATTTGATCAGGAGGTTGTTGCCGTCGCTGAAAGTCGAATGCGCTCCGTAGGCGTTGTTCTCATAACTGTCGATTACTGTGTAGGCTTTGCCGCTCTCAGGATATCCCGAAGCATCTTTGTTTTGACCTCCCCATAGTTTGAAATTGAGGTTTATAGGAGTGTCATAACAACCGCCGTAGGCCTCATCCACTACGACAAAATAACGCTTGTCCACGAAGAATATCGCTCTGCGGTGTGTCAAGTCAGCGTATGATTCATTTTCAGTCACCAGAACCTCGTATCCGGTCGTGCTTTCCGTTTTCAGGAGTTTGCCTGCACGCTTGGTGAAACTTTGTTGGTTCTTGGTAATCGTATTGTGCATCTCAGAAGAAGCATAAGTGGTGCGGTCGCTGCCGCTGTAGGAGTAGCACCCTGCGTCCGGGAGAAAACTGCGGCCGTTGACGTATAGGCCGATGTGTCCGTTGTCGCTCTGGTTGTGTCCCTTCCATTCTGAGTCATAGCAGTTCTTATGGATGAGCATAACGGAGTTCTGTGTCCAGCCGTTGCGCATCATATAATATCCTGATACAGGGTATGTTATGAGAGATGTCTCAGGCCGTTTGCCGTATGTGCCGCCAGTAGCAATCCATTTGAGTTCCTCGTCATCCGGGAATAGTTCGGAATACTGTCTGAGATTTCGTTGAAGTACGCTCTTGGTCATTCTTATGGAGCGTGTGTCGTTGAAGTTGTCTATCGAGTAGTTCGGATAGATTATGTCCTTGATAAAAGCGGCAGCCTTGCGCAGTCCCTCTGCATAATCGGAAGGCAATTCGGAAACTTTTCCGTTGAGCTGCGCTGTCTTATATACTGATATGAAGTCCGCTACTGCAGCGAGGTGGTAGCTCGGATCAAA
The DNA here is from genome assembly GCA_963617065.1 of Butyricicoccaceae bacterium. GTDB lineage: Bacteria > Bacteroidota > Bacteroidia > Bacteroidales > UBA932 > Cryptobacteroides. The sequence continues at coordinate 12,825 of CAVENC010000019.1, read as the reverse complement.
CTCGTTGTGTACTCCGTCCTCGTTGAACTGTGATGAAAGTTGAGCGGTAACTGCTGCAATCCCTTCGTTGAACCATACTTCTGACTGCTTGAACTCCGGCAGCAATATACCGGCTTCGGCAATGATCTGCTCCTGTGAGAGTCGGATGTTGCTCGTCGCGTCAGCGAAAAGGTTTTTGCGGATGGATTCAACGTGGTTATAAATAGTGTGCAGAGTGTATGCGAGAACCTCGGCTGTGAGGTTTTCCGAACTTGCGTAATATGGGAGCGCGTTCAGGATATTCTCCACTCTGGAACAAGGCTGAAGCTGACACCATTCCATAGATGATGTGGTGCCTTCCGGAACGGGATAGGTCTCATTCCAGGACTTCCACGCCTCAATCCAGGCGAGAATGTATTTCTCGTTTCCTGTGAGTTTGTAGGTCTTGGCCTGCGGCAGCATCCACTGGAGGCGGTGCTTCTGAAGCTTGAACTCTGTTTCAGAGGCAAGGGAAGCAGGCAGTGTCGCCCAATTGATTTTCCCGTCCTCTCCAGCAAATGACCAATACTTCTCAGTACCTGAACCGGCTGTGCCTTCTTCGACATAGTTGTAAACTTGGAAGCGCCATCCGTTTTCAGAAGTGGCCTGCGCAGCAATGTTCTGTTCGCTTGCCGTGGCTGAAGGGGTGAGTACATCGGCTGAAGGATTATAGACCGGTCGGGTTCTCCAATATTCGAGCAAACTCTGCCCGGCATTGTAGATATCTCCGTCAGCATAGTACTGCTTTACTTTCTCAAGTCCCGAGTAATCGAGATTAAGCAGGGAGAAGATCTCCGTGTCGAGACTGTCAGCATTGCCGCTGTCGGGTAGCCTCTTTATGTCCGTGTCGCCAATCGGTTGCTCGGACATGATCTCTTTGCTGCAGCCGCTCAGCGACAGGGCCGCAACGATGACAAGAGAAGGAATGAGATACTTTTTCATTTTCGTTATCATTTCGAGTGTTTGTTTGTACGTGGTGTCTGCCGTCGTGTTTCTGCGGGTTTAAATAAACAGGGCGCAAGATACAATTTGGGCATTCTCTCTCGTTGCAAATTTACTTTATTCGATATGTTTGTACTTTCGTCTTTGTCGCGACTTGTCCTATTTTATGGTAGATAGTTTAAATTTTGTTGATAATTATGCAACATTTTTTCAAAAAATCCAATTGTTTGAAGATTCCTTGTATATTTTTATACAGAATTGAAATATCATCTACACCTCTTTCAAAACTTTCCACAAGAATTTCTGACTGCCAAGTTTATACCCGTTAACTTTGCATCCGGTGTAATTCCCTTTTTATAAGAGAGAATTGCCACATCGATATTTGAATAGTACCGCAGATTTAAGAACTGATAACACTATAATTTATGAATCATAGGTTTTCTGGATTTACCATTCCTGTTATTTTTACTGCTATTGCGTCATTATCCCTCGTTGCCTGCTCTTCGGAGCGCGATGCGTGGGTCAGAAATGCCGTGGAGGTTTCTTCTGAACAGTTGAAGGAAACAGCCGTCGTTCTAAATGATACTGGGACTTTTCCTCGTTCCATCTGGTCTTCCTGGGACTTGGACTTTCTTGTTTCTCAGATCGGTGAGTCTGTGCTTTCAAGGGTTGACTCCCTGCGGCCAAATCCTCCTGCATCAAAATTGGGCACTCTGCGTACCTGCGGCGTGTATGACTGGACCAGCGGTTTCTTTCCCGGTTCACTTTGGCTCGCTTACGAGCTTACCGGTGATGTTCAGCTGCGTGATGCCGCAGCAAAATTCACCAATGAACTGCTTCCGGTAAGTTACTATAAGGGGACGCACGACCTCGGCTTTATGATAGGTTGCAGTTACGGAAATGCCGAGAGACTTTCTCCAGCTGATTCCATACCTACTGTAATTGTTCGTACAGCGGATAATCTTATCTCCCGATTCGACAGCAGAATCGGTGCAATCCGTTCTTGGGATTTCGGTCAGTGGAACTTCCCGGTCATTATTGACAATATGATGAATCTGGAACTGCTTTTTGAGGCGTCGAAGATTTCCGGCGATTCAAAATATCGCGACATTGCGCTGAAACACGCGGACAAGACTATGGCGAACCATTTCCGTCCGGATTTCACGAGTTGGCACGTTGTCAGCTACAATGCGGACGGAACTGTGGAAACCCGTCAGACATTCCAGGGCAAGGCTGACGATTCGGCCTGGGCTCGCGGGCAGGCTTGGGCGGTTTATGGCTATACGGTATGTTATCGCGAAACACGTGACACTAAATACCTTGACTTTGCGAAAAACATCGCAGATATGATTATGAGCAGGGTAAAGACGGATGATTCAGTCCCTTACTGGGACTATGATGCGCCAGAAGGTGTTAATACGCCTAGGGACGCTTCGGCTGCTGCTGTCACGGCTTCCGCTTTCCTTGAACTCGGGGGATATTCTGAAGATGGGCAGAAATATCGCGACTATGCAGGAAAGATTCTCCGCAGTCTTTCTTCCGGAGAATATCTTGCCGAACCGGGTACGAACTGTGGTTTCATCCTCAAGCATTCCACCGGCTCGCTTGCGCACGGTTCAGAGATTGATGTGCCGCTTAATTATGCCGACTACTATTATCTTGAAGCGCTGAAACGCTATATCGCGCTTAAGGGTATCAAGCTCTAATGCTTGACGGATTGGGCAACTTATCTTAAATTTAACGGAGAGAACAAGTTTTCAAAACATTGCTATGTCAAAAAAATATATATCCTTATTTCTTCTGATGGCGTCCTATATCTTTGTGACGCATTCTCTCGGAGCACAAGAACTCCGGAGCGAAGTGTTTGATTTGTTGAATCTTGACCGTCCCGGACTTGAGAAAGTGAAACAGGACCACTTGAATGGGGATGACAAAGCGGCAGCGGCAGATTTGCTTGAGTATTATCGCGGCCGCAAGGATATCCGTACTCCTGATATCAAAGATGTCAAAAAGGTGAAGATCAACAAGGAGCAACAGAAATGGGCTGACGATGCGCTTCAGCACACATTTTTCGTGCACAAGGGCTACCAGCCTTCATTCAACTACGGTGAGGATATAGACTGGAAATACTGGCCGGTACAGGACAACGAGCTCCGCTGGCAGTTGCACCGCCACAAGTGGTTTACACCTATGGGATATGCCTACAGAGTAAGCGGCGATGAAAAATATGCCAAGGAATGGGCTTTCCAATATATGGACTGGATCAAGAAGAACCCTTATGTCAAGATAAGCAAGAAAGAATATGAGATTTCTTCGGATTCGCAACTAAAGGCGGATGCTGAGAATGCACGTTATGCGTGGAGGCCTCTCGAAGTGAGCCACCGCCTTCAGGATCAATGCCTTCAGTTCCAGCTTTTCATAGATTCACCGGCATTTACTCCGGAATTTCTCACTGAGTTCCTGGTAAACTACCATCGTCACGCCGAGCATATTATGGGCAACTGGTCGAAGCAGGGGAATCATCTGCTCTTTGAGGCGCAGAGAATGCTTTACGCCGGGTCATTTTTCCCGGAATTCAAGGAGGCATCTGAGTGGAGACAGAGCGGTGTGGACATCCTAAACCGCGAAATCAAGGTGCAGGTTCTTCCGGATGGCGGTCACTACGAACTCGATCCGCATTACCATCTTGCTACGATTGAGATCTTCCTCAAGTCACTCAGAGTAGCTGACCTGAATGGTTTCAGGGCGGATTTCCCTAAGTCCTATCAGGATGCTGTTGAGAGTATGGTGATGTGGTATTTGAATATAATGTTCCCAGACTGCACCAATCCTTGCTTCAGCGACGCGAAAATTACCGACAAGAGGGAGATGCAGAAGCATTTCAAACAGTGGGCTGAGGTTTTCCCTGACAATCAGGTGATTAAATGGTTCGCAACTGACGGGGCCGAGGGCGAATTGCCGTCTTATCTATCCAAAGGATTCGAAGATTCTGGCTTCTTTGTGTTCCGCAATGGATGGGGGAGTGATGCTCTACAGATGGATGTCAAGGCAGGTCCTGCCGGCGAGTGGCACGCACAGCCTGATTTCGGCACTTTTGAACTCTGGTATAATGGTAAAAACCTCTTCCAGGATTCCGGTTCTTATGTTTATGAGGGCAAAGACCCTGAAATTATGGCTTGGCGCAATTGGTTCAGGGCGACTGCTCACCACAACACGCTCACTATGGACGGCAAAGATGTGGATAAAGTTGCTTCCGAGACCCTTCTGTGGCAGCCGGAGGGTGATGTTCAAATACTTGTGACAGAGCATCCTAGCTACTCGGGACTCAACCATCGCCGTTCAATATTCTTTGTGAACGGGGAATATTTCGTCATTGTTGACGAGGCTTCCGGGACCAAGAAAGGTTTTGTCAATCTCAATTGGCAGATGCCTAAGGGGAAGATTACGAACAGTCGCGAGGATATGACCTTCTATTCTGAATTTGAGGGCGAAAGCAATTTTATGTTCCGTTGTTTCGGCCCGGAGGGAATGAGCATGAAAAAGGACGAAGGCTGGCAGTCATCTTCTTATATGAAGAAAGTGAAGAGGATGTGGGTGTCGTTCAACGTTAAAAAAGCCGGTAACGATGCAGTGAGATATATAACTGTAATTCATCCTAAGGCTGAGGCCGGTTATGAGAATATCTCCGCTAAGTTCACGGACAATGGCTTCAGTAACAGTTCTCTTTCGCTTGAGGTCAAGGTCGGTAAGGGCAAGAAGGTGAAACTAGGATATAAACTCCGTTAGTTCCTCGCATTATGGGAAGAAAATCAGTTTCAGGAATTGTTGCGGAAACTCGTCCGTTGCTTGCATTACCTCTTGCCGCAGCGGCAATTGTCTCCTGCGGAGAAAAACAGCAGCCGAAAAGGCCTAACATACTTTTCATAATGACGGATGACCATACCTCGCAGGCTATGTCCTGCTACGGCGGACGTCTGATTGAAACTCCCAATATGGACAGGCTTGCCAACGAGGGGATGCGCTTTGATAACTGTTATGTGACCAACGCTCTTTCTGGTCCGTCCAGAGCCTGCATTCTTACCGGCAAGTTCAGCCATATCAACGGGTTTACTGATAACGCAAGTTCATTTGACGGAAATCAGCAGACATTCCCGAAACTTCTCAGACAGGCTGGCTATGAGACTGCGATGGTCGGTAAATGGCATCTTATTTCACAGCCGCAGGGCTTCGATTTCTGGAGCGTACTTTCGGGACAGGAGGAACAGGGTGATTACTATGACCCCGAATTTTGGGAGATGGGAAAGGAGATTACCGAGAAGGGCTATGTCACCGACGTGATTACGGACAAAACCATCTCGTGGCTTGAAAATCGCGCCGGAGCAAAGGACGGAAAGCCGTTTTGTCTTATGTGCCATCACAAGGCTCCTCATCGCAACTGGATGCCTGCTCCGGAACATCTGGGACAGTTCAACTCCACGGTTTTCCCTGAACCGGACAACCTTCTGGATGACTGGTCTGACCGTTGTCCTGCGGCGGCGGAACAGGATATGAGCATAGCAAAGACTCTCGCTGATGACTGGGACCTTAAACTTATGACTCGTGAGGAGCTTCTCGCAAATCCGGACAACCGGCTTTCCAAGGTCTATCTTCGTATGGGTGAGGATGTTCAGCATAAGTGGGATTCAGTATATGCAGGACGCATAGCCGAGTATCGCAGTGGTCTTCTCAGTGGCGACGAACTTGTAAAATGGAAGTATCAGCAGTATATGAGGGATTATCTGGCGACAGTGCTTTCAGTTGACGAGAGTATAGGGAGGATTCTGGATTATCTCGAAAAAACAGGCGAGCTTGACAATACGATAGTCGTCTATACCTCAGACCAGGGATTTTTCCTCGGCGAACACGGTTGGTTTGACAAGCGTTTTATGTATGAGGAGTGTCAAAGAATGCCGCTACTTGTACGTTATCCAAAGGCAGTCAAGTCGGGAACTGTTTCGAAGGCTCTTTGTATGAACATCGATTTCGCCCCTACATTCCTTGACCTTGCCGGAGTTGAAATCCCTGAGGACATTCAGGGCGAGTCGCTTCTTCCAGTGCTTGAAAGTGGAGGTGAAATTCCTGAAGATTGGAGAAAGGCGGTATATTACCACTATTACGAATACCCTGCGGAACATTCCGTGAAACGCCACTATGGACTCAGGACTGCGGATTACAAACTGATACATTTTTATAACGATATCGACTGTATGGAACTTTTCGACGAAAGAAAAGACCCGCAGGAGATGCATAATGTATATGATGAACCGGGATATGCTTCTGTCCGAGACTCTCTCTGCGCTGTGCTTGATTCACTGTGCACAGTTTACGGAGATACTGATCCTTGCGAAAGGGAGAAAGTTCTTTTCAAGGGCGACAGACGTTATATGAACAGAACTCGCTGATGGAATCATAATACTGAAATTCAATAATATGGACAGACGTAGATTTATGGAATTATCGGGCTGGTCGCTCGTGGGGCTGGCAGCTTCCGGCAGTCTTTTGGACTCCTGCTGCAGTCCGGATGAGGTGAGAAGAAAAGTGCCTTCTCCGACAGGGCTCAAGCTCTATTGGGGTGACCTGCATAATCATTGCAACATTACCTACGGACACGGAGATATGCGTGATGCGTTCGAGGCTGCTACTGAGCAGCTTGACTTCGTGAGCGTGACTCCTCACGCGATGTGGCCGGATATCGACTTGCTCAACAGCGAACCGAGGCTCAAATGGGTGATCGGCTATCATACAGATGCTTTCAAAAGGCTTAGACAGGGCGGATACGACAAGTACAGCGCGATGACCCGTGAATATGACAGGCCCGGCAAATTCCTGACATTCATAGGATACGAAGCTCACAGTATGATTTACGGGGACCACGTCGCCCTCCATAAGTCTTTGGACGCGCCACTGGTGGATTGCTCTTCAATCGAAGACTGGAAAGAGAAGTTCAAGGGGCAGGACGTCTTCGTCACTCCTCATCATATGGGCTATCAGACAGGCTACAGAGGCTACAACTGGAAATATTTCACTGAAGGTGTGCAGACTCCGTTCGTCGAAATGTATTCTCGCCACGGACTCGCTGAGGGGGATATGGGAGATTATCCGTATCTCCACGATATGGGACCGCGTAACTGGGAAGGCTCGATTCTCTATGGTCTGAAGCAGGGGCATAAGTTCGGACTGATTGGCTCGACTGACCAGCATTCCGGCTATCCTGGCAGCTACGGTGACGGTCGTGTCGGTGTTCTTGCAAAGGAACTTTCACGTGATGGTGTTTGGGATGCACTGAAAAGCCGCCATTGCTGCTGCGCAACCGGAGATAATATTGCCGTGGATTTCCGTATCAATGACGCACTTATGGGCGAAGTTACGAGCGGAGGAAACCGAAGAATCTATGTCAATGTCAAGGCGCAGAGCTGCATCGACTATGTGGACATAATTAAGAACGGTCGTCTTATTGCACGTCTTAACGGTCCGCATATTCCGGTATATGAACCTAAAGATCTCATCCGCTGCAAGATAAAGATGGAATACGGTTGGAATAGGGAAGAGAAGTATGTGAACTGGGCCGGCAAGGTAAGCATAGACAAAGGACGTATACTTTCTGTAACACCGTGCTTCAGGGGCGCTGCATTCACTTCTCCGCAAGAGGGTGAAACCGAATTCCATACGCACGTGAACCGAATCCGCTCAGTCACTGACAATTCCGCAGAACTGGAACTCTACACCTCCAAGAACCCGAACACCACGACACCTTCCACTCAGGCGGTCATACTTGATGTCGAGATGCCGATAGACGGAAATATAATCTCAGATTTCAACGGAAGGCGTTTCAGCCATACCCTCGCTGAATTGCTCGAAGGCGGGCGCAGTCATTTTATGAACGGCTGGTTGAGCGAGGCGGTACTTTTCAACCGTGCTATGCCTGAGTCTTGCTGGAGTGTCGAGCATTGGATGGAAGACAAAAAGAAGGAAAACGACTCGGATTGGTATTACGTTAGAGTAAGGCAGAAGGATGGGCAGTGGCTCTGGACTTCTCCGATATGGGTCGAGTAATACTCGTTGGATAATAGTATAGAACTCGGAGCAAAGCGACTCAAGGGGTTTGGGGAATGCGGTCCCCAATTAAGTAATTCGCTCTGTAAGAGCGAGAATTATTGATGAATATGCGAAACAAAAATATTCTGTTGACTTCGCCGGTCGCTGTAATGTCCGCGGCAACGTTAGCGTTGTCTGCGGCTTCGACCATTTCGGCTGCTGAAAGAAACGGAGGTGCCGGCGCGTCAGATGCCCGAAAGGCTGATAAGCGTCCTAATGTGCTTCTGATAATGACTGATCAGCAGTGGGCCGGAGCTATGAGTTGCGCCGGCAATGCGGATCTGGAGACGCCCAATATGGACCGACTCGCTGCAAGGGGAGTGCGATTCGGGAACGCCTACTGTGCGATGCCTCTGAGCGGTCCGTCGCGGGCAGCGATTTTTACAGGATATATGCCTTCTCGCACTGGGATGGACGTGAACGAGAAGCCTCTTGTGGACTCGCTTCGCAGCAATACTCTCGGTCAGATTGTGGCGCAGGCCGGCTATGATTGCGCCTACTCAGGCAAATGGCACGTCAACACGATCAGCATCCCTGACGGTGAATTCGGTTTCAGAAATATACACGACAGCGGTGATCCTGGCGTGGCTGAGGCTTGCGTGGATTACCTTCAGAAACGCAAGAAGGCTCCATTCTTTCTTGTTGCATCTTTCGTCAATCCTCACAATATCTGTGAATTTGCCCGTGGACAGAAGACTCCATACGCCCCTACACCGGTAGCGGATGTTGCTGATTGTCCTAACTTGCCTTCCAATTTCGAGAGGTCTCCATACGATGCGAAGATTCTGCAGTATGAACAGTCCCGCGACTATTCGCTCTATCCGAGTGTGGATTATTCTCCGGATGACTGGAGGCGTTACCGCAATGCTTATTATCGTCTTGTGGAAGCTGTGGATAAGGAAATTGGGAAGATACTTGATGAACTCGACCGACAGGGACTATGGGATGAGACCGTTGTTATTTTCACATCAGATCACGGAGACGGGGCGGGAGCGCATAAATGGAATCAGAAAACTGCTCTCTATGAGGAAGTTGCGAATGTTCCTCTCATTGTCTGTCTGCCGAAGGGGAAGAATGCAGGAGAGTTAAGCAATGCGCTCGTGAACAACGGGCTTGATTTGATGCCGAGCGTTTGCGAGTGGACAGGTGCGGCGCTTCCTGCTGGCCGTCGGGGAAAGAGTTTTGCCAAAGTGGCGGCATTGGAAGACGATGGGCAGGAGTTCATAATCACGGAAACCAATTTTAAGCAGACTTCGGGAACTGCAGGTTGGATGGTGCGTACTCCTAAGTACAAATATGTGCTTTACGACAAAGGATTGTATCGCGAGCAGCTTTTCGATATGGAAACTGACCGTGGTGAGACCATCAATCTTGCGGTCGAGTCAGCTTATGCGCCTGTTCTCGAACAAATGCGTTCAAGGCTCCGCAGCTGGCTTGAATCCACTCCCGGCCCGGAACGTCGTCGACATTTAAAAGCGATACCGGAATAATTACTGGATTGTTCTTTCCTGCTAGCGCCTGCTGTCCCGAGGGACTATTTCGCACCTCCGGTGCGGTAGAAGTTTTACCGGGGAAAGTATTCCCCGAAACCCCTTCTGTCGCTACGCTCCGAAGATGTTTCTTATTACTACCATATTTCTTATTACTCATCTGGAGGACATCCAAAAGAAGCAGATGTTCGGAGCGAATTTTTCCTGCGTTTTTGAGCGAAGGGCGCTGCCTCTTTTTGATGGTTTAGAGCAAGATTCTACAAATCTCGTATCGTCCGGTGGCGGCGTTCTGGAGATAGACTGTGCCGGATGTCTCTTCGGCGGTGAAACTGCCGACCGACTTGCCGTTCCTTCTGATTTGCCATTTTCCGCCGTCCAGACCAGTGAAAAGAATGCTGAACTTTTTGATCCCTTGCTTTTTGGCAATCTGGTCAGTGATTTCAAAACTGTAGCCTGATGATGTCCTGCCACAATCGGCGCTGAATATCACTGCCTTGTCGTCTATTATCGCGCCATTTGCATTTTCTCCGGTGATGCGTGATACAGGAAGGGCATTCTTTACATTTCTGTCTGAAACTTGGATTACATTGAGAAAACAATCCTCAGCCTGAGGAGCCTTTGGACTAAGCTCAACCCTCCACGCACCACGCTCATTGCAAGGGTCCGGTCGTGTCGTGGCAAAATTCGGATAATTCTCTCCGAATACATAGAATTCCTTTCCCCGTCCTCCGACTTTCTCCATAGAAAGATTGTCAGCCTGAGGAAGAAGTACGCTACAGTGCAGACGTCCGCTGTCTCCGTCCTTTGTCCTTTCTACGGTGAACTCAGAATCTCCTAGACGTGGCTCCTCGATGCTGTGCAAAAGCCAATATTTCCTGAAAGACGGATCAGAAGATTTCACGCGGTCGTATATCACCATTGCTGCCGGAACATCACCGTCTTCATCTTTAAGGTTGAGGAAGACAAAACTTCTCCTGGCGCACTCGACCTTGGAACTGTAAGCCTTGGAAATGTCGCCATGCAGTAGTGTCCAATCCGGTTTTTGTGCATCTGGACCATAGCCGTGCGCGAGAACTTCCCCGATCGTATATTCTTCGCTCAGCAGGTCAGCAAAACTGCGGCAACTCTCCCAACGGTCTCCCGGCATTCTCTGTCCGCCGTCATTTCGCGCAAATTCTGTCTTGTCAGCTCCTCCGTAGTTCCAGCAGGCGAATTTCTCCGCCGGATCATAGACGAGCAGTGAATTGTGTGCGATTGTGCGTTTGAAATAATTCTTGTTGTGCGGGCTGTTGTAGCCTCCGGCTGAACCCTGATATGAACCCGAATCAATCGCGAGCGGACCACGGTAATAAATCTGGAATGAACCGGCATCGAGATGCTGGTGGTTGCCGAAATAATGCTCTCCGATTTTCATCTCTGCAATGGCGCTGTTGGCGTCCCAGCCAGTCCTGGCAATCATCCAGCCGAAAGGCGTGCCGCTGTAGCGCGACAAAGGAAGTCCTTCAGGCGATTTTCCCTTGATGGAAAAGTCCCTCCATAGCAGTTCCAGAATGAGCATATGGTTTTCGATACTCGGTTTGCGCTCATACTCATACATAAGGAGCGGATCTTTCCAGTAACTTGCTGCCAACATTGCCGGCATAGCATAGGATTGAGGGCTTGTCCTTTTTGCCGGGTTTACGTCACCGGCCGGAAGAACTTGTCCGTCAGGACGACGGCGGTAAATAAGGTCATATAGAACATAGCGCTGCTCCGGAGAGTAAATCTGTCCCGCTCCCATCCTGTCAAAAATCCAAAGTGAGTTCAGGTCGTTCAAATAGCGTACGGTGATGTAGCCGGTTCCCTGATGATAGTTGTGCCCTGAATATATGTAGTTGCGCACCGGCACGTAGTCTTTGAAAATCATATCGGCTACGTAATTGTACATCTCGGGATATTCATCATAAATTGCTATACCGCAGGACAACATATCCCTGAGAATCATCCATTCTGAGCCGTGTCCTGTGACACTTTCGTTGCGCTTCGGAGGGTAATGGCATTCCATCGTTCCTGCAATTCTGATGAATTCCCTGATATAATCCTGTTTCTGCTTTTCGCTCATCCTGTCATAGCACCAGTCATAGACGATTGCTCCCGTCATAAGCATAGAACCGCTTGCTCTCGACAGGTCGTTCTTTGTGCCGAAGTTCGTGGTTTTCAGCGTGTCTAGCATCGCCGTAATCGCCCTGTCAGCCCGGGAAGCGTCACCTTCTACAAGATAGGCGAGTGCATCGAGCTGCGACTGCGAAGTTACGCCTCTCATCTGGGCATAGTAGCGGAATCCACGGTCTGTTTCCTTGGCTTCTTCCTCGGCGGTCCTCGGTTTCGCGGCTTTCTTCATCTTTGCGACAATAGCCTTGCCTTCTGGTGTTTTCAGCCGTTCCTTCAGATTCGGAACGTCATCGCTGCGTAGATACAGTCTCGGATGCTCTTTCGGTGGCAGTGGAATCGCTATACCATCTGTTTCCGTCCAGACTACGCCACGGTCATTGTTCTCCGTTTGTGGCTGTGCATATATGATATTGAAAGAAAATGCGGCGAGAATCGCCGTCAGTATGAGCTTCGGTTTAGTTGCCATTGAGGTCATATCTTAGTATACCCTTTGAGGGGTGGTTACATTCAAAATATCCTCATAAAGATACAACTTTTTTGTCGGATTGCCGTCAGACCATGAGTAGAACCTGGCGAATTCATATTAGTCATAGATTCGGAGCGTAGCTACCGAAGGGGTCTCGGGGAATACTTTCCCCGTGCTCCTGGGAGCTGCGATTTTTCAGCATTCCCGAAGAACCACGCTCCATCGGCTATTCCTTGTCGTGCTGAAGCCTGAAAAACTCCTTTTGTCTTTCAATCTCTTCCCTCAATTCCTCATCCGTCGGCATATACAACATATATTTAGATGCGAATAGGCGGTCATTGTCGTGAAGGACGGAATATCTGGCTATGTCATTGTCCGTCTCGGAACAGAGAACGATGCCTATCGTCGGATTATCGCCCGCCCCGCGCGCCTTCTCGTCGTACATTCTTACATACATATCCATTTGCCCGACATCCTGATGGGTAATGGTCGTTGTCTTCAAATCTATGAGGACGAATGATTTGAGGATGTAGTTGTAGAACACGAGGTCGATGAAATAGTCTCGTTTCTCCGTGCGGACGAGCTTCTGTCTGGCGACAAAGGAGAAACCTTTGCCTAGTTCCA
>CAVENC010000018.1:0-48296 GCA_963617065.1 Butyricicoccaceae bacterium | reverse complement strand
ATACCGTCTACAGGAAGCACGGAATCAAAGTATTCGTAATTGTGCTCCATTCGGGTCTTCACTTTCACATACCATTCAGTGACAGGACCTTTGTAAATATAGGACGACTCCAGGATACGTGCGAAATATGGATTCTTGGCGCTGTTCCATTCATTGCAGAGAGCCTCGTAACGCTGACGAATCATTGCCGCCACCTCGGATGTAAGCGAATGATAGTCTTTGCCTATCGTGTCCACCGGCTGCAGGATTTCAGTTATCACCACACCTTCCATCATATTGAATCCCTGATTCTTAGGAACACATAGACAATTGCCGTAGAATACCACCGGTATTACCGGAGCACCAACCTGGGACGCAAGGTAAAATGCACCTTTATGGAATCTTCTGATATTTCCGTCAACCGACCTGGTTCCCTCCGGGAATATGGCAAGAGACCATCCGTTTTCAATATCGGAACCAATCTTTGACAATGAGGTTTCGTATCCTTCGGTACGGCTGTAATAGCCCAGATATCTTGATATTGCACTGAACAACGGGGATTTGAACACCCAATCAGCAGCCATAAATTTCACTTTCGGGAACGTCGCCAATATCATTATGATGTCGAGAGAAGACTGATGGTTGGCGACAATGACACCTGACCTGCCAGTCCATTGTCTAATTTTCTGCCCGTCCGGACCTATTCTGCGTACTTTGAGGAACGGAGGCAGACCTATGAGCCACCGGCAGGCCCTGTGCAACAGCCAGGATATGGCCGTCTGCTTTCTATCCTTGCTTATCGGCACGATCAGGAGCAGGAATCCGATAATCAGAATGATTGCACTTCCGACTATTGCAGGGACATAAAAGACAATATCGCGCAATATCGCCCAGATCGTATATGGCGGACGCCCATTGTCAGTCGGACGAGTGACGAACGCATTGAACAACACAGGTTCTGCAGTATAGGCGACCAGCACGACCGCCAACATTCCCAGTATTGTTATGAGTGCAATGGAATGCAGTGCAGGATGTTTCGCGAATATCAGAGCTCCGATGCCGACAACCATAGTGAACGATGAGAAGAATATCGCCGTCTTGTGGGAATCGAGCAACTGCTTGCCAGTCTTATACTTATACAGTAGTCCTTCAAGTATGAATATGCTGAAGTCGTCACCCATACCGAATATAAATGTGGAGAGTATGATGTTCACAATATTGAACTGAACTCCCAGAATCCCCATTATTCCTGTAATGATGAGCCAGCTGATCGCCATCGGAAGGAAACTCAGAAGAGCAAGCTCAAGTCTGCCATAAGAGAGCCAAAGAACAAAGAAAATGAGGAATGACGATATGAAGAGAATCAGGTAGAAATCATTGTTGATTCCTTCAGCAGCCTTAGTCGCAAAATACGACTGGTCAAAAATCACCACATTTTTGTCGTTCGTGAAATGACTGTACACGCCGTCCAAGTCATCCAGTTTTATACGGACTTGTGTGATAAGCATTTTCAAGTCTTCAGACGAACCGCACCAGCTTTCAAAAGCCGCAGGAAGCGAGCCATTCGAGAAATAATCCAACGGCTCAGCATTGTGTATCAGATTCTCGATTGATGAGTCTAAAGCATCTTCCTTGAATCCATACTTTACAGCCGCAGAATGAAGATTCTCCTTGAGAGCATCAACCCGATCTTCAGTCCACCAGGCATTCCAACGCGACATTTTTGCCATTTGCTCGGATTCTCCGCAGATAAACGGTCCTGCATCTGAGTATCCGGCTATAAGACCGGCCGATTTCAGACTGTCGAGCTTGGACAATGTGCTTTTGTATGCTTCGTACGCATCATCAGACGTCTTTCCTACACTTACGAACATCACCGACTTGGTGGAGTCGTTAACCTCCGACGTCAGAATATGCTCGGCTTCGACAAATTTCGGTTCCCAATATGTCAAGGCGTTCATATTGCTGTCAAAGCTTACTTTGAACGACATTATCGTGCAGACGACAGTGATTATGACCAGCGCACAGAGAAGCCATTTATTCTTGTGGAAAGGATAGGCACTGAATTTCTCGATGGAGCGGAGTATCTTACCTTCACGCAAATCTTCCTGTCCTGCAAGGAATTGCGGCAGAAAGACAAGACAGAATATCATCGTACCCACAAGAGTGAGCGAGGCAAAAAGTCCGAAATCCTGAAGCAGTCTGGACGATGTAAACAAGAGGCCGGCAAATGCACCGATTGTGGTGACACTTCCGATTATCATCGGATCGCAGATTTCTTCCAGGAGTTGTGGCACAGTCTTGACGTGGTTCTGATGTGCAAGCAGATGTATCGAGTAACTTAGCGCTACACCCATAATTGCCGCTCCCGCTCCTACAGCTATTCCAGAAATGCTTCCCTGGATCAGCCAGGACAACGCCAAAGCGAATATCGCTCCGTAAAGCACAGGGCATAATATGAGGAATATAGACCGCTTGCGCTTGAATACTGCGAGAATGAACAACACTATGATTATTATGGCGACAATTGAAGTGAGATATGTGTCTCTCTTGATCTGACGGGCATTGTAAACGCTCATTGCGGGACCGCCGAAATAATGCACCTTTACTGTCGGAAATTCCGAGGACAAGGTATCTACAGCATTATCCAAAATGCTGACGAGCTTATCATTAGCACCCGTTTCTCCCGATGAAAATTTGGTCTCGATGAATGAAAGCAATGTCTTTCCGGACGGAGTGAAAACGTGCGACATCTTCACATTGTAGCCAGATGACGGATTTAGTTTCGCAATCTTGGAAAGCACTCCGCCACCTATTCCCAACGGGTCAGACATTATGTAGTCCTTCATCGCGAAACCGGCGGGCGAAATCAGATTGACATAGTCGTTTCTTACAGCTGCATCAACTGCATCCGGAGAATCCAGTTCCGCAAGTCTCTCATAATCTTCATCTTGCATAAAGACAGGCAAATGCTTGAGAATGAACGAAATCATCCCAGAAGCCTCATTCTGTCCGACCTGCCCTATGTAATTGTCTATCAGATTGGCGTTCTTTTCATTTCCGAGAATCTCCCCCAACCTGTCCGACGCCATAACCATCGAATCAACAGCGGATTCGGAGCCGTCCGCATCGAACATCACCACAATCTTGTCACTCACTTTCAGGTGGGAGAAGACATCAGCCATATCGGCCGTATCCTTTGACGACGGGAAAAACGACGTGATATTCTCCTCGAAATTTATTCTGGAGGCCATTACGCAAAGCAACGCAAGACTCAGCAGCATTGCACTCCAGAAAGTTACGCGATGGTTTTGAAACCAATTGTACAGGTGTATGAAGAGTTTGGACATAATCAACGTGATTCTTTATTCGGGGAACTGCGGAATATGGAAAGCAATGATATCGACAACAACCAGGACAGCCCGGCCAGAGCAATGCCGAAAACTATGCTTCCCAAGACATATTGCAGCAGCATTCCACCCACGGACGCAAGAGATATTTGATCAAAAGGCACTAACACAGGTTGTCCGAGCATCTTGCACCCGGTCCAATAGCTTCCAAAAATGAGGAACGGCATTATCGGGGGTATGCTTATGTTGGAGGCGACAAGCGTGATGACCTTGTTGAGTTTGAGCAGGTGCGCCAATGCGAATGCACATACCATCTGATAGCCCCAGATCGGCAGAACGCCCATCAGAACGCCCAATGCGATGGCGGATGATATCCTGGCGTTGCTTTCCGGAGAATGTATTATATTATTATCAATGAACAACTTGACATTAGACCAAGTCAGTTTCTTAAAGAAATTGACAGGCCAGCGCCAGAAGATGCAGTACAGGACAAGCAGTGTGTTGAGAATGCTTATCTTTGTGAAATCCCGGAACGGCTTGAAATGAGAAACTCGTTCTCCTGCAGGCGGATAATAGACATTGACCGGGACATTCTTGACCGGTGTACCCTTCCAGGCCGAGAATACGAGAATCTCGAGTTCGAATTCATAACCACCTGTAAACCAATGAGAACCCAACGATATATTGTGTAGCGGATAAGCGCGATATCCGGACTGAGTATCTGTAAGCGGAATGCCGGTTTCCAGTTTGAACCAGAAGTTCGAGAACTTGTTGGCAAATGTATTCTTACCCGGCATATCCTGGGCCTGCAGATTGCGGGCGCCTACAAAAAGTGTCCCCGGTTCTTTTTCAATATATTCAGCAAATACAGGAATATCCGACGCAAAATGCTGACCGTCAGAGTCTATGCTGATGGCATAAGAGAATCCGCGTTCGCGGGCGAATGCCAGGGCATTGCTGAGCGCGACACCTTTTCCCCAATTCCACGGATGTGTAAGAACGGTTATCTCCGCTCCGAATGATTTCAGAATTTGTGAAGTCGCATCTGTACATCCGTCGTTTATCACAATGACATCCGCACAGTAATCCAAAACATTTCTGACGACAGCCTCCAAAGTGCCGGCATTATTGTATGTCGGCATCACCACGCAGCAGTTCAACTCTTTGAGTTTGCGCCTGCAACTTTCTGTCACAATGTTGTCGTCCTTTTTTGTCATCCCGTTATGAGTTTACTGTCGCATCACAATCAATATAGAGCCTTGCGGATCTTGCCTGCAAGGAACGAGGCAAATGCCTTGTTCTCAAGAAATTCCGCACAGGAATTCATTGTATAGGAATCCTTCGTGACTGTCATATCAAACACTGTCATACCGAATATGGTAGTGCCCAGAGCCCGGTAGGAACCGTCTGCTAGAGGTTTCGCCACAATTATTCCGGACATCTGACGTTTTCCGAATTTAAGGGTATATGACAGTTGACGCTGCGAATCGGAAGATTCAGATTTATTGCTACGGATAACCACAGTCCGTGAAGTATCGGTAACTACTGAGACTCTTGAATCCTTAGTTTGCACTGAAACTGACGAGGTTCCGGCAGTGATTCCGACCGAAGATGAAGCACTGGAATCGGCTGAAGCCACTGAAGATGACGAGACTTCCGGAACCGTAACCTCAGAAATGAGGAGTTTCGGAACGCAGGAAGCGACAAGAAGCAATACGCTAGCGGATGTCAAACACAGATGCAGGAACCTTCTCATTGAATTTATTGTCTGTGAATACATATCCGGTATAGTCTTCTGCATTCTCGTGCATTATCAATCTGGTGACTGACATATCTTTACGGCTCAGAAAAATTTCCATTTTTGCAATATAGTTCTGAACTTCCTTTGCCTGCGGTTCGATGGTCAGACGATAGTCCGATGCGGATTCTTCAATCTTCACCTTAAAGCCTGGGCCCATCTGATTGATATTGCCTGTCATACAGGCGGCGATGAGAGAACTCATCTGATCCATCATCGGGTTGCCTTTCGTACTTATCACGCTTGATTTCCCGGAGTTGACAGTCTTGAGCTTATCGCCGTTAATCACAATCTTATATTTTACGGGAGACTGATAATCAAGGCAAATCTTGTCATTCTTCTCCCAATAGAAATTTCCGTCAGACCTCATTTCTGTACTGAAAACGCTCAGGAACTTGGTCTGCACGAACTTGGCCTGAATGGTAGTGATTGAAGCATTCTTGCGCTGCAGTTCAGACATAAACGCTTTCTCGTCTTTCAGCGGGCCATATTCGGCTGCCGACAATGCCATAACTGACAAGACGGAAAACATTGTCACTGAAAATATCTTTTTTATGTTCACTAACATACTTATAACCTATTTAACTTCACTAAGTTGTCTATTATTTTTCAATCTCTTTCGATTGCTGTTCCGAGGTTCATTCTCGCCCCGCCATCAGTGTTTGCCGAAAGGGAGAGGTCTGTCATAGCGATATCCTTTTTTATCCAGTATATCAAGGAGTTCCGAAACCAGCAAGTCCTCATCCTGCAGACGGTCGTGCAGAAGGATTACTGAGCCTGGACGCAACTGCTTTTCTATTCGGTTCAACACTTTCTTTCTTCCGTTCTTACGCTCAATATCAACCGTATCGTAACTTCTTATATTCCAACCAATTGTCTTAAGACCGCAAATTTTCACAGCCTTTGCGACAGTCGGGTTCACAACGCCGAAAGGAGGTCTGAAAAACTGAACGGTTCTGCACGCCAAAGATTCCAGAAGAGACTGGCAATAATAGAGTTCATTGCACATCGCGTCCAGCGAAAGCAGCGGAAATGTATTCTTGTGCGTATAGGAATGTATTCCGATATGATGCTCATTTGCCAAAATATTCAGTACAATATCTTCATTGCCGTTAACTCTGGAGCCGATGAGGAAGAATGTCGCCTTTGCACCGCGGCTTTTGAGTACGTCCAATACCTTTTCAGTTCGTCCGCGCACGGGACCGTCATCGAATGTAAGATACACGACCTTATCTTCTGTATTCTGACGACAGAAAGCGCGCAGATACACACCGGACTGGATGCTTGCCGATGCCCAGACCAGGAATCCAATCAGAGCGCATATAATGATTATTATGACCGATATCGTCAACATCTATTCAACAGGAAAATTTAACGGAATCATATTTTATTCACCAGCATCGCCGGGCCGTCCGCATTGACATCATCCACAATCAACGTATATCCAGTCGGCAATTGATTGCGCGAAATAAGCCTGCAGGCAATGACCGGCAACATTGACATAAACGCTCCGGTTTCATCAGCAAAAGAGCTGCATTTCACGACATTGGCGCATTCGAATTTCACATTGAATACGGAGGCGATATCCTCGGAAGATTTGACCGCATCACCTGTAGCGATGCCGCAGAATTGTACGTCTGACTTCGTGCCTGACAGTACGAATGACGACGCGCCTTCGCCCAAGGCGTATTTCACGGAATTAGCACTCAAGCGTTTGCGAAAATCATCCACTTCCGGAGTCACTTCGTCAAAAGCACCTATAAGCACGCATTTGTCCTTGTTTTCATCAAGAAGCATAACTGCGTCAACCAACGAAGAGACGATGCCCTCGGCGCGCTGTACATAAGTCGTATTATATGAACGGATTTTTCTGATCAAGGCTATATAGCCAGATGCAGTATTGAACGTGGACTGCATGAACGGAGACGGATTGAGCATATCTTCAGCCCTCTCAAACAGGCTGTTACCGAAATTTATCGTATCCTTCATAAAGCCCATTCCTGTAGAGGTTATGACTCCGCATATATCCTCGGACGGAATAGTCTCAATGCTTTTCAAAGCGCAACTTACGGACATCTTTAGCAGTCTTCCCATCCTGCGGCGGAGATTCGCGTCCGTTATGACTGGCTTATAATCAGGCTCCCGCACCATTCTCGGGGCTGAATCTTCTGCCTTATCCATAGCCGAAAGAGTCCCCTCACCCTGTTTCTCCAAAACAGCCGGAGCATCTTGACTTGCTGCCGCAGATAAATCAGTGACATTCTCCGGACAAAGGAAGTTTGCATTGCTTATATAGCAGGGGTATTTCGGAATCACTATCATAATTGTTTCGAGAATATAAGTGAAACACAATTACCGCTGAAGCCGAACGCAGACGACATTATGTTGCGCGGTGAGACTTTTTCTCTGCCGTCATACGGTATCAATCCTGTTTCCGCAATCGGTTCCGAGAACCCGCAAGAGAGCATAAATGTCGCATCTTGACTGTCAATGGCTTTGCAGACAAGCGCAGCCTCTATTCCTTCAGACGCGCCCAATGTATGGCCAAAATATCCTTTCAGCGAACTGAACGGCGGAACATTTCCTTCGAATATGCGCAACATTGCATTGCTCTCCGCCTGATCATTCACCTGCGTGCCGGTGCCGTGAGTATTTATGAAATCAATATCTGAAGGCCGCAAACCTGCAACTTTCAATGCCTGTGTCATAGACATTCCGGGGCCGATGCCTTCAGGCGTGCTCGCTGTCTGATGATAGGCTTCATTGGCATTCCCCCAACCGGCCACTGAGCAGTAAGCGTCTGATTCGTCTGATGTAAGTATCAGATAGCCTGCACCTTCGCCCAAGTTGAGCCCCACTCTGGATTCGTCAAACGGTCTGCATACCTGAGAGTCCAGAATACGCAGAGAATTGAATCCGTTCATTGTGAATTTGCACAAGGAGTCAGTACCGCCGACGATTGCCATATCACATTGACCGGAACGTAGCATCCTAGCACCCAGCATTATAGCATTGCCGGCCGCAGAACACGCTGTACTGATGGTCGATACGACATCGAACACGATTCCCAGTTCCTGCAATTTCGACGCAACAGCTGAAGTGGCCGCTCCGGGGTCGTGCATCTTCAGCATCTCAACAGTCCCTTCAGACTCTCCAAGAACACGGTTAGCCCAAAACACTTCACTGAGATCCATACCGCCAACGGAAGTTCCTGAAATGAATGCCACTCGGACGCCGTTTCCGAACACGTCTTCTTTTCGTCTATGGCTGCGATGCAGATAGTCGTTTACCGCTTCCTCAATAGCGACAAGAGCCAACAATGCGGTACGGCTAATGATTTCATCTTCATCGATGTTCAAGGAATGTTTCAATTCATTGTCGGACAGAGACACCTCCCCTGCAGGAGATTGTATTGCAGTCTCGAATCGTCTTACCGGTGCAATAAAAGATTTGCCGCAGGACAGCGCACGGACATTCTCAGCGACGTTATTACCTGCCGCCGATATAGCTCCTATTCCATTTACAAAGACCTTCTTCATCAAACTGACCGAATCTAAAAACAGCCGAAAGACTATATTACTTCTTGTGGGAAGTAATATAGTCAGCCATTGTCTTTATAGAATGGAACACTGACTTACCCTCTGCCGGATTCTTCAATTTTATGCCGTATTCCTTATCTAGGAGCAATATAACCTCAAGAGCGTCAATTGAATCCAAACCGAGGCCTTCGTCTCCGAACAAAGGAGCTTCAGTATCGATGTCCTCCGGTGTAACTTCTTCCAAATTCAACGCTTCAATCAACTGCGATTTAAGTTTTTCTATAAGTTCTTCCATATCATCAAATATCTATAGTCGGCCCAAAACTTCAAATTTAGCGAAATATTCTCCTTTTAGAAAATCCAGATGCCCGATAACGCAATACTTCAGATTCTGAGATTGAGTAGCAAGTATTGCATATTCGCGGATGTCCGACATTGTCCCATCTTCGGACCAGAACCAGGTATTCTCTCCTTTTACGTGATGCCGGATAGAGATTTCTCCTGCTACGACATTCGGGAGAGTATATACGAATACAGCCGGACTGGCAGATAAATCTCCTTCGGCATCAATGATTTCCTGATGTTTTATATCAGTATCAAGACAGCCGTATCTGCCGGAAAGAATAAGCCCGCATTCTTCTTCACCATACTCCAAACCGTCAAATGCCCAAGCCGACGCTACATAGCCTAGTTTGCAGAAATCATCCATTTTGTAGAATTTCAGATTAGACTCCCCTCTCGACTTGAAAGCTTCGCGAATAAACACCTGGAAATCAGAAGTTTCAGATTCAAATACTAGATTTCCGTTAACAGAAATTTTTCCATCGGAAATTTCGACTGTGCGCACGGAGACCAGACTTGGTTTTGCGGCATTTGAAGCCTCAACTGGCGAATCATAATGAAAATCAGCCCCCGTCTTATCCTCCTGGCGTGTGGCAGAAAGGACAACTGCAGCATTAGTTCCTCCGAATCCGGATGCCGTCTTGAGGCCATATATTTTCCCAAATTCCTTTATAATTCTGTTATTTGCGGAAACATTAACAGGCATAGGGACGCCCAAGGTTTCAAAGCCTTTGGTGCCGACAAAGATTCCGCGTTTCATTTCTTCCGCAAGAATGATCGTCTCGATGACTCCGGAAGCCCCCATCGTATGTCCGAAATATGGCTTCAGGCTCTGTGCAGGCACATCTTGGAGCCCTGCTAGAGAAACAGCCTTTGATTCCATCTCATCGTTGTACGCAGTCGCAGTGCCGTGCATCTGAAGCACATCGATCTGCTCCGCCGAGACATCGGCTTCTTCCATTGACTTGCGCATCGCGAAGAAAAGTCCGTCACCTGTTCTGGACGGGCCGGATATGTGATTCGCATCGTCCGTCATCGCTCCGCCGTCTATGCTTACGACAGGCTGTCCACCGTTGCAGTCAGAACAACCATCTGGCTTAGCTGTCAGCAGCATCGCTCCGCAAGCCTCTCCGAGATTCAGTCCGCATCTAGACGCGTCATAAGGTCGGCACAAGTCATCGCTTAACGATTTGAATGATGCAAAACCACTGGTAATAAACCGGTTCTGAACATCAACCCCGACAACAATCATCTGGCTATAACTACCGGCGAGTATCATCCTTCTTGCAAATGCTATTGCGGAAACGCCCGATATGCAGGCATTGGAAATTATGAATGTATCTTGCTTAGCAATCCCGAATCTTGACGCAATATGTTCACCCATAGAGCCTAACATAATACGAGAATCAGACTTTACGCTCCCGGCATCAGTGTAATGTTTATTCTCCAGAAAAGAGATATTACCTTTGGCGGAAGCAATCACAAGACCTATACTCACGCTTGAATCCCATCTCAGTTCGTTTATGCAGGCAATCGACAGCAATTCCGCACGGGAATTTGCCTCATTGCCGAACTGCCGTTCCAACTCCTCATAGATGTCTTCCGAAATCAGACCTGCCGTAACAGAAGACTGGGTTACCCTTTGAGAAGACGATTTCTTCACCCCGGACTCGCCGTCCACCAGTGCATTGAAATTCCTGCCCACGCCCTGCCCTAGCGATGTAATCATCGCCGTATCAGCAATATATACTTTACCAAACATCATTTTTCAAAGAAACGGATAACAAGTTAGCTAAGATTGACGGCAATCCTTCCTCAGATTCCAGAAATCATAATAATTGTACCATTGTTCCGGATGGGCTCTCAACTCCTTTTCGAGAGTGCTGACAAATTGTGAAAGAATTTTGTTTTCCGCACCTTTTCTCTGCGACGGCATATCCGCTTTGCTGAAGGAGAATCGATATGTGCGATTCCGCTCTCTCACTGCAAAATAGAATAACACAGGCACTTTCATTCTTGCGGCTATATGAAAGGTCCCGAACGGAAACTTAACCGGATAGCCCATAAATTTCTCGTTGATAACATTCTCGCTTCTCAGGAAGCGGTCGCAGAGGAAACAGACGAATTCGCCCTTATCCAACGCGTCAGTTATCATAAAGATATGGGAAAGGTTGTCCTTGTTGACAGGAATTATCTTGAAGGAAGCGTCAGCATCCTTGTTTTTCTCCAGCACTTCCTTTATGTCCGTGTGCTCATTGTCGAACATTACAAGGTTAAGTTTCGCTCCGCATCCTCTGAAAAACGGCTCGCTTGCAGCCCAATTTCCGAAATGAGCGCCCATAATGATTGCGCCTTTATGCTCTGCAACGGCGTTTTCCAGATGTTCCATACCCTCAAAGGTGTAATGAAACCTCTCCGACAAGCCCGATGATATGGCAACCTTGTCTATGAGCGATTGCCCGAAAGCAAAGTAATTTCTATAAATGAAAAATACTGATTTGAGTGCAGGATAATTCAGAATTTTCCTTGCGTAACGCCATATATCTGCAGTTGACCGTGGTGCGGCGATTATGAAATAGAGAGCAACAACTGCAAGAAGCGAATAGGCGCAACCGATACCGAGATGACGTATCAGTAATATGAATATCTGATACCCGGTTTTCCCGCCTCGGGACTGCCCTTGCCAACCTTCCGCCATAGGTTAGATTTTTTTCTCCAGGAAATCGTAGAAGTCAGCGAAAGTCTTAATCCCCGCAAAGTCCTCTTTCTTCATCACATAGCCGAAGTTCTTCTCGACAAGCACTACGACATCGACAATATCCAAACTGTCAAGGTCCAGCACTTCCATAAGCGGTGCATCCGGCACCATAACACTCTTGTCCGCCTCGAATTCCTCAGCCAATATCCCGTTAACTTTCTCGATTAGTTCTTCTCTGGTCATTTTTCACTAGTTTAAGGTTGCAAATTTAGCATATTTTCCCTGAAATACCTATCCTATCCAGCCCAACGCCGTAGATAGGTTATATTTGCGACGTTTAAGTGGCTGAATAAAAAGATGGGATACAAGGCTCTCGACGAGCACAATACCGGAGCAACCTTACGGTTGTGAGGATTTGGGCGAGAAGAATAACGCAGTAGACCGCTTTTTATTCAGCCACTTAACTTACTTTACGATACCTTCGGCATCGACAATATACCCATCCGCAGGGGCCTCCGTCAAAGTCTGGAAATTATGCTCGCTGTCACGGAGTATGCCGCCGTGTCCATTACCGGAAGCACCGCTATTTGTCTTGATATAATCGCCACAAATTGCGAAATCCCAGTCCTTGCGGCTGGCCCACTCTGCATCTTCCGACTCAGACAGGAATGTACTCGTACCTACTACATCACCTTTGCTTACAGAGAAATACACCCATACGCTGTCGCTCAAGCCATTTATTGTCAATTCAGACTCGACAGCAGGCTCCGGCCCGCCGGAAGAATGTTTGCAGGCGGAGCACAGGCAAACGGCCATCACGACCGCCAATATATTGAATACTATTTTTGTTGTTTTCATTTTGTCATTCTCTTTCATTTTGACGTTTAAGTGGCTGAATAAAAAGATGGGATGCAAGGCTCTCGACGAGCACAATACCGGAGCAACCTCTCGGTTGTGAGGATTTGGGCGAGGAGAACAACGCCGTAGACCGCTTTTTATTCTTCCACTTACTAGAATTTTCGGCCACCATCACCAGCATACACATACTTCAACTTTATCGTTCCGTTTTTCTTGTCATAGTCGGAGAAACGCAATTTAGCATATTTTCCGTCAGCAGTTCTCAGTACAAGAGGAGCAGCAACAGGCTGACCTGACGTATTGAGCCACTGCACACTGGAATATGAGGTCTTCTTGGCAGGAACCGTCTCTATGCTGTACACATTGTTACCGCTTTGGATTTCTTTGTTCGCAATATCGTTGCAGACATAAATCTTCGGATTCTTCTGATCAGCCCTGTAATCATAGACCGAGAACTCAAGCATTTTACCACTGCCGTAAACGTTTCCACGCTTATTGCGGCACACAGTAAGGAAGAATTTCGGCTCTGCGGAATCGTCTATATTACCGACGTACGAACTGAAATCGAATGCAAACTCTATCTCGGAGCTTGCGCCTCTTCCCTGCATCGGATAATCACCGCCCTGATAATTCGCTATCGGCACCGCATAATCATTTGTCGGGATATTGTCCGAAGACTTGTTGGAAACACCGATTCTGAATGCAAGGTCATCCCTTGAGCTATAATCAAGCTTAACGCGGAACACCACCTGCGGTTCGCGATATTCGACGTCAGTACCGACCATTTCGGCCCCCAATGCTCCACGGTCGCGGTCAGCCTGCTCCCAAAACCAATACGGCAAATAGAAACGCCCACGGTCGTGCTTGTAATAATACAACCCCCACGTGTTGCAAACAATAAAGGCACCCTTGCTGACCGAACCGTCCGGTGCATTGAATTCGACCATGTCATCATAGCCCACGATAGTCATCGCGTGAGCTCCAGTCGAAGAAAGTTTCGTCAACAATGCTTTATACCCGGTCTCAGACGGACCAGAATAGTTGGTTTCGATGGTCCAGTCGCCCGACCTTGATGAAAATGTGACTATTCCTCCAGGCTGACCAGTTTCGCCACGGTTCCAGAGATAACGGCGTACTTCATCTACGCCCGCCCGGTCAAGCACTTCGAAAAACCGTATTTTTGTCACCCGGTTGTGTATAGCCTTGAGATAGCCTTCATATCCGCTTGTCCACTTAAACTGCGAACTCGTATATTGCGAAGGGAAGTCAGCCTCAGAAGCGATTCCGCCTTCAAAAGCAATCTGCAACCCCTCAACGCCGAGAGATCCCTCATCATTGCCTCCGTTGATGAAATTCCACGTATAAAGGTAACTGAACTGATTGTCTTTGCTGGCTGAAGCATCCCTGTCGAGCAGTCTGTTCATCTCATAAGTGAACATATAGCCGATGTAAGATGCCTGAGCACAGGAACCTCCGATCTGATCTATCAACGGCGGAAAATATTTCAATGTAGAATTATCCACCGATGACGGCATAGTTTCCTGTGCTGCCGATTCAAAGCCGCCCCCGAGCGCAAAAAGGCTCAAAGATGCAGTAATGAATAATTTTCGTAATGATGTCAATTCCATTGGAGTCTTTTGATTGTTTTTCTTATTTCACTTGAGACCTTTCCCGGAAGACCTTCTCCGCTGTCTAGAATCCCAGCAAGAGCATCTGTTATCTTTCCGCGGAATATGGACTGGTTGTACCATCCCAATGCCTCTGCCGCCACGGTACGCACATAAGCGTCCTCCGATGAATCTCCTGCAACTTCCAGCAGCGCATCGATTGCATATATGCTTCTGGCATTTCTGAATGTGCGGATGCAGTTCACACGTTTCGCCGCAGTCTTGCTCTTGTCAGTGATACCTTCCACATTCTTTCCATAAAATCCGGAATTGGTAAGCACCGCTATTGCATCATCCGCAGCATATCCGGAAGCTCTGACCATCTCGAGATGTCTTGACTTAAAATCACGCACGTCAGACACCAAAGTCGTATCGCCAAGGACAGCGGCCATCTTTACAGAGTTTCTTGCTACAAGTTCATAAATATCGCCGAGCCCTTTCCGCACAGTTTCGGAAAAATCATCTTCAGGATCAGTGGCAAGGGTATTGAAGGCGTGAATCCTTACTGTCCAAGACGGATCTGACATCATTTCCTTTGCTCGCGAATGGGCGGACTTGGCATTGATATATCCGAGATGAGTAATTCCCGCGCATCGCAGCAGCGGCTCATCTGAATGCGTATATTTTTCCCAGACAGACGAATTGTCAGCGTTGAAAATGAGATTGTGATGCAGTTTTTCGAGCATTTTCAGCTCAGACTTATCGTGAGGAGTGAATCTGAAAGTTGGATCACCAATAATATGAGACTCGAGATACGGAACTTCTTTCTGCCACATTCCGACACGCTCTCCTATTGAGAGATAGCCCATCAGTTTGTCTTCCCACTTATCCTGCAGGACATTGACCGTATTTCCCTGAGCCACAACGCAGTCTCCGTCTCCGAATACGTGGCATCCGGCAACATAACCCTCTGGATTATGGAAGGAGCCGTTGTAACAGGCATTGAATACAATCATTCTGGCGTTGCTCCGGCCCTTCATAATATCATCTAGAAAGATGTTCGCACCGGCATATTCCAGCGAATCCGCAACAGCATATACTGCCAGAGCCGAATCGGAAACGACACTCCTCGGAAGACGATATACAGAATCTACCGCTTCCTTGAGAAAGCCCTCCCCTTTGCCTCTGCCGCTGTAATACTTATACATTTCAGCTACGGAGCGCTTGAGAAAATCAATATCCTCATCAAGATTTGCAGCAACTTTGCTTTCATTTATATATTGCGTATCATAATCGCCGTGCTCGCTGAAAATGAAGAGATCCACATCCTTTCTTGCCACCTCGCTCAGCAGGTTCCATTTCATCTGGCGGTCCTCCCTAAAATTGAGAAAACGCGCCTGAGAAGCCCTGTCGAACGCATAAGGGAAATACTCCCTGAACACCATCGGCTTCTGCCTCCATATCGTAAGACAGTCAGAGTTATAGCCGTTCCCCGCGAAATATGTCAGGTTGTCAAGACTGTTGACCTCATTGTGGGCATTCACCACCTTCCGGAGATATTTCCTCATTATCTCATATTTATCTCCCGACATCACTCCAGGAACCTTCATTCTGGCCGAATAAATGTCAGGACGGAGATACTGGAAACCTTCCTCAGATAGCCTGTAATAGAACACATCCGTATCCGTCGTATCTCGGCATAAATAGTCGAATTTCAAGTCAAAGTCGTCGTAGAAGCGGTCCGAAGCCACTGAAGACTCAGCCATAGGCCAAGTTTCCTCATTCATCTTGAACGCAGTGGTAAGATGTTGTCCCTGACGCACTTTGACAATCGGAATATCCCCCACAAACACGACTCCTTCGAGTTTCGGACGTTTAGCATACAGCTTGAGAATCTCCGATTTCACGTCATCCGGATTTTTCCAGTCCGAACTTACGATATACGTTCCAAGTCCCTCATTCTCAAGCACATCTTTATATGCCCGAAGTACCGATTCACACTCCGACAACGTCTTGTTGTCTGTAAAGATTGCAAACGAGGTAGAAGATTTCACGTTGCATTCATCCACAGCAACTTGCGCCATTGACTGGACTGAAACACTGCAGAACAGCAACGCTCCAGGAATTATCATTGAAAATAAACGCTTCATATTCCTATCTCGTATAATATTCAAGACGACTCCTCGTCTTTATCAATTCATTTTTCAAATCGGAAGGCATTTCTTCTGACGAATTCAGATATCCGTCAATTCCTTTGATTATGTCTCGCCTGTTCCAGGCTCTCACAAACCATCCCAGGACTTCCGCGCATTGCACCCTTATCTGCTCTGTTTCAGTCGGATCGGATACGATTTCAAGTAACTTCCCAGCATACTGCGGATACGGCTGATTACGCATTCCGCTTATATAGAATTCCCTGAATTTCACCGACTTGTCCAGAAGTGCGTGACCGGTGGACGATTCAATTGAGAAAGATTGGCGGAATCTCTCATCCGCATTCTTATGAAATTTGTCACGGTCATAAATCCAATCTGCTTCCGCGAACTTTTTTTCAAAATCCTTGACGAACATACTGTCAGGGAAATGCGCGCAGACGAATCCGATATTATGCGCAACTCTAAGCGAATTATAATCACGCATATAGAGTTCTGCCAAGGCTTCTGACATATCTGGAGTCCCGACTTTTCCCATATAATAGGCTGACTTGCGCCTGATAAATTCGTAAGGGTCATCAGCACCCTCCTTAAGCGCAATCTCGTAATTACCGTCAGCATAATGAGCCAACAAATGCAGGCACTGAAGACGCAGCATATATTCATCGGATTCTTGCCAGGTCTTCAGCAGAAGCGAGGACAAGTCCTTGTATTCCAACGCAAAAAGCTTATGCAATGCCAAACCTCTTATGTCGCAGGGATATTTCGCGGAGGTATATTTCAGCCAATATTTGCAGTTCGTATTGTCAAGTGACGGGTGCACTGCATTTTTTGCCGCGGTGAAATGGAATGTAGGATCTCCGAGAATATGAGATTCGAGAATGTTTACCTGCTGCATCCATTCCCCGACCCTATAACCTTGTTCGAGCATTCCGAGAAGGTCTGACGATGACTTGTCCTGAAGGACATTCACGGAGTTGCCGACTCCAACGAGCGCATTTCCGTCAGACAAGATATATCTGGAAGCAATGCAGTCATCCTCTCTGAAATCACCGTTGTAGCAGGCGTCGAAAATCGTCATTTTCACGTTTGGAGCAGTCTTTACGATGTCTTCCAGCATAATTCCAGTGTCGGCATCATAGAGAGAATCCTGTTCGGAAAGCTTAGGGTCATCCCAATCGTCAACCCAACTGCGGTCTAATCCGTATTTTCCGATGATTCCGTCTTTCACTTCTTCAACATCCCTGCCTCTTTTCACCGCCGACCTGATCTGCTGACGAATCCGATATCTCGCATCCTCATAGTATCCGTCAGACTCGTTCGGATGAGGGGTATCCGTAACATATTGGCGTTCAGGCACACCGTGCTCGTGGAATATAGCCATGTCCAGATCATCTCTGGATATTTCTTTCAGCAATATATCCTTCATATCCGGATACATTGCGAAAACATAGAACTTTGCGCCGTCGGAGTCCGTGAAAGCTTCAGGAATCTGTTCCTGCAATGTCACAGTCTCGTCTTTCCATGCGGCCAGACTATTTGAGAATGAGCCGCTTCCGCTATAAGACATCACTTTGTCGAGCGGGTTCGACTGTGATTTCGCACTGGCTGCCTTGAGAAGATAACGGGAAATTTCTCCGTATTTGTCTCCTCTCTTTTCTGATGATTTGATGCGGCCTGTATAGATGTCACAACTGATATATTGCGGTGATTCCGGAGAAAGTCTGTAGTAGAAAAAGTTTGTCTCCACACTGTCCCGGCCGATACTGTCGAACTTCAGATCGAAGTCATCGTAAAATCTGTCGGACGGCACAGAACAGTCACGCATTGGCCAGGTCCCATTCTCGTCCATCTTGAACGCGGAAGTGAGATGCTGCGCTCCGGTGATCATTGCTATCGGAATATCGCCGACAAAGACAGCGCCTTCCAGTCCTCTGGTTTTGTGATAATTCATCAGGCTATCTCTGACTTCATCCGGACTGCTCCAGTCTTTTGCCGCCACGAACGCATCAAGTCCATCTTCACAGACAGACTTCCTGTAAGTTTCTATTGCCTGCCCGCAATTCTGCATAGTCCGGCTGTCAACAACAATCGCAAACGAATGAGACTGAGCCGAAACCGTAACGGAAACGAGCATTGAGGCGCAAACAAGTAATGTCTTATTTGTCATTAGTTTTATGTAATCCTTTGATTGTCTTTATTTAGTGAATGATGTAACGTCTAGAATAAGATGCCGAATGATGCGGAGCAGAGGATTCTGTCCTTGCTTATGGACATCGCACTTATGTATTCAGCCTTCGCCGCCGCTATCCAACTGACCTTTCGACCTTCACTTATTGTCCAGTCTATATGGGCGCCGGCTCTCACAAAACTTGCATTCAGCCAGTCAGCCTGATCCGTCAGCATAGATTTAGGTGCGTCATAAGCTTTTGCGCTAAGGCAGGTGTAGCCTTTTCCGAATCCTGCGGCATATCCGGCATTCAGTCCGATAAGAAGTGATGACTTTTGCATTTTGAAGTGCTTGTCAGCAATCAATCCGGCATAAGCGCGCATCGCATTTGAAGTGGATTCGGGCGACACATAACTCTGGTCAAAAGAATCGTAACACACCTCAGCACCAACCTTCCAGTTGTATCCCCGTCTGTCGGATGCACCGAAAAGGTGGTCATACCCCAACTTGGCACTAATGCCTGTGTAAGACGACATCTCATTGGTACTTATCACCATCCACTTCTGCTGATATGCCACGGTGCTAAGTTTCTGCACGTACTCAATTCCGTCTGTAGAACTGTACTTTGCTTCAAGATGCAACTTATCGGAATTGTCTTCTCCGAATAGCCAGGACGCTCTCAGATTGATATCGTTTCCCTTGACTGAACCGAGTTTGCGCGGAAGACTCGGATTCTCATTTCCGTCAGTAACGCGGTGTTCAAATCCAACCTCAACGAAGATATTCTTACCGAAAGAGTACTGGAAAGCACCGCCGTAACGACGAGTACGGTATGTATGCGTCTTCATTCCGTCATTGCCGCCGACCTTGTTCTGAGTACTCTCTCCCAGTCCTCGATGTTCCCAGACCTTGGGATTTTCCCAGTTATTGTTGTTCGACACAGTACACCTCTCGAACCCGTCCATATATGTACCGCTTACTCCTAAAAGAGTTTCACCGAAACGTACTGCAACTGAAGGAGTTACCTCAACAGCATATTTATAAGTTTCGCCTCGCGGGTCAAGCTGCTTTGCTCCTACTTTCGTAGTGTAGTCAACTTTCAGTCCGAATGAGACTCTGTCCCAAAGCACAGGAGAGGACAAGCCCGCATTCAGCAGATATTCCTGCTTGTTCCATCCGCTCGACTTGTCGTCTATCGGATAGTAAGGCATATTGTCGTCAAGTTCATACATAAGGACATTGTAGAGCGCGTCACGTTCAAAGACATTCTTGAACGAGAATCCACCTGTCGCCAGGAACTTGCCTATGTATGCGGCCCCGGATGTATTCAAGGAAATATCCGATAACTTCTTTCCGACTCCATTTTTTCTATACTCGCCGAATCCCCCGTCATAAGTGAGATCAAGAGTATTGAAAATGTTATATGGCCGGAATGCGAGTCCTGCAGACGAAGAACTGCCATACCATAGCGAATTGCGTATTGCAGTCTCTTTTTGTACTGTATTTTGTATTTTTTCCGCAGGCACGCCAGCCCGGGCGGAAAACGCGCCCAGGCTGACAAGCATTGCGGATATTGCGATGAATTTCTTCATTTTTAGTTTATCCAAGTATTCCAGGACGGAACTTTCGCGCCGTTTCTTCTGACCTGAGGAACTGCCTGGACTTCAAAGTCATTGGTTGTATTGTTGGTATCCTGATAAACGACTGTGCCGTCTGCGCGGGTTTCCTTGACTTTTCTGGAAATGCTTTCTACTTTATAAGGACCTGAGCACCATATTGCACCGGCATCAAGCACGGTAGGAAGACCGAGAATCGCCATATCAGTCTCGTCGCTTACAGTCTGTACGGCATCAATGATTTCAGAAATCGGAATTTCGCGTCCCACTCCATTGTAGTCAGCATTTGTCGCTGTGATAAAGTCCTCGTTTTTGAGCGGCTCAGCCGGTTTGAAGATGACATATCTTGAACCTGATACTGAGGTAAGCCACTGAGGCATAGCATAACTTGCCATAACGACTTTAGCCATATTTACGGCAGGGTTATCAGTAAGCACGAGACCTGAATATGTAGTAGTTTCCTTCTCGATAGCCTCGAACTCGGCACCGGACAGGTCAACAGGTGATGCTCCGTCGCTGAGTTCCTTGGCGGTATGGTTTGCACCCCACTGAGCAATCACGAATGACTCTCCCGGCTGAACAGGATAGGTTGTTCCTTCTCCCGGAATCTGCCATACAGTCTGCACAAAGACGTACTGATCTGCGTTCTCGATAGGCCATTCATAGATTATGCTCTTGTCATAATTCGCAAAGACTGTCTCCGCAATACAGAGTCCGTCAGCATAAACGACTTCAGTGCTGTTGTTATAGATTTCATAGAACTGATCGCGGAAATAATAATTACCGCAACCCTCGTAATAAATTTCCTTGAACACAAGAGCTGACTCTTTCACTGCGTCAACCAGCACGGATACCTCATCATTGTTGCTGAGAAGACTTATGCCGCTTTCTGCGCCTGCGATTGTGTAAGTGAAACCATCTTTTGCCTGATAGCCACTTACGGTCACATCATAAAGGCCTGGAACAACTCCTGTTGCAGTTGCCACGCCATTTTCAGTCTGAAGGTCAACCGTGATACCGGTCGCAAAGTTCGAAAGTCTTATTTCATAACTTTCAGGCGAAGGTACTCCCGCAGCCTCGATTTTGCTTTCGTCAACCCTTATGTTGACGCTGATTGTTTTGGTTCCTGATTTCTGGCATCCCACTGCAGCCAGAACCGCAAGTGCCAATACGGCGATTGCTGAATGTTTCATAACTATAATATATTTAACTGATTATTATATACCACTTCTGTATTCTTATTTTATCGTAACCTTGAATTCAAATCCGAAAAAGATCGGTATGCCCAATTCCGAATAATTGCCGCTCTGCTTCGACTGATACAATGGTCGGCTATTGAAGATATTGTTCACATAGAACGATGCCGTGAACATATCGCCTATTTCCTTGCTGACATTGATATTGAAGATGACCGTAGGAAAATATTTTTCCGCTATGAACCGGTTGTCATTAAGTGTAGGGAACATATATGAGAATTCAGGATCGCTTTTCTTCGACGGGTCGAAATCGTAAACCTGACCGTCTTTGCGAGATATGTACTTGATGAACATTGTGTCATTTCCGTACTTCGTCCAATACTTGCTGTACCAATTCGCCTGTCCGGTCAATGTCACTGCAAGACCGACTTGAGGGATATTGTGAGTAACCCTGAGCGTCGTATTGAACTGCTCGGAATAGCTGGTGCTCACTTCCGGTTCATATATTCCGATGTTCTTTTCTGGAGTTCCGACATTGCTTCGGCTGCTGAACGAATATCCTTTGTTTGTGCTCGAGCTGCGCATCCAGGCACCATTGATATAGAATGAGGTACGTATCGCATCGAACCTGCCCAGATCTATCTCGTATTCCACACCTTTGTTGCGCGATTTGATGTTGTTCAACGGCTTGTACACAGTGTAGAAAAGATTGTAGGTCGAGCCTTTCTTCAGCACCGGACGCTGCCCGTCATCCTTATGATCAACCTCGTAATTCGTTGACTGATACCATATAAACGAGCTCAAATCAGTGCCGTAATTGTAACCGTTGTCCATACGCTCGTCATAAGCTGTGATGCTGATGCGGTAATGTTTTCCGAAATTGAAATCCAGCCCGACCTCCGCCTTATGGTTCACAGCGATTTCCAAATCTTTGTTGGTCGCATCGTAGATGTCCGTCTTTGCAATGAGAAGTTTCTCATTCTCATCAAGACCTGCCACCATACCATTATAGAGAATATAATCGTGGTATGATTTGTTCGGATAAAGATAATATGAGGTCGGCGCCTTTGAAGTCAGACCATAACCTCCGCGCACTGTCATCCACGGGAATATGTCCAGGGAAACGTTGATTCGTGGCGCAAGTGAACTAAGCCCGTTGATATTGTCATAACGCACACCGGTAACTACATTCAAAGTCCTTTTTGCAAAATCCCAGCTGAAATAATTCTCGGCATAGAGACCCAACTGATTGATGAACGGAATCTCATAATATGGACGGGCTCTGTACCCTGACTCCGCATTCCCGATATTTCTGAACGGAGGATAGTCGTCATCATAAACGGAGCCTTTTCCGAGGTTTCCGTCAGTTTTGAAATCCGCGCCAACGAGCAGCCTTTCGTTAACGCCGCCCCAGCTGTGCGCGAAATCTGCATTGACCTTGACAAACGCATTTACTTCCTTTCCGTAGATATCATACTTATACAGATAATTGTACGGCAACACGACACCTTTTACGGAACTGTCTTCAGACACATTTGTAATCAGATTTCCTTCAACGTCATATATCTTTCCACCGGCAATATTGCTGTAAATCTCTCCGTTTGTCATAGACTTGGAATAAAGATTCATCGCGTTCACTGCCATACTTTCATAATGCGAGCGTTTGTTGTTCAGGCTTCCGGAAAGCAGCCAATTGACACTGCGAAGCCAATCGCCATTTATCGAAGCACGGCCGTTAGTATTGAACGCGAGTCCCATATCATTTGCATAAGACTGAGTCTTGGTCGTCTCGTCATCGGGATTAAGTTTGCTGCGATCGCGTCCGTAAGTGAATGTCAAAGACGTGGTTTCATTGACGGACTCGCCTGCTCTTACAGTCCAAAGCGCCTTTGCGCTGGCACGCTGATAGAACTGATGCCCCTTCGTCAATGAGTTCTGACTGTAGGCATAATCTCCTGACACGTTAAGGTCTCCGGCCTTCTTTCCTAGAGAGAAGCCTTTGCCGGCCGATGCCTGATATATGTTCGGATTGGTCTTGAAGCGTACGGTAAGCGGAGACTTGCCGGCTCTGGACTTGACCAAGACCGCTCCGGAAGTCAAGTCGCCATATTCCGCGGAAGGAATACCTCTGATCACTTCTATAGATTCTATATTATCTGTGGACAAAGATCTTACGTCAAATCCCCTTGCCGGCGTTCCGGAACGGCTCTCGTCATCTGCACTTCCACTTACGACAGGACTGAGTGCCTGAAGATTGGCATTATTGGATACCGGAGCCCCG
Organism: Butyricicoccaceae bacterium; assembly: GCA_963617065.1. Taxonomy (GTDB): domain Bacteria; phylum Bacteroidota; class Bacteroidia; order Bacteroidales; family UBA932; genus Cryptobacteroides. The sequence goes on along the minus strand of CAVENC010000018.1, from coordinate 24,709 downwards.
TCAACTATCACCGCCGTACCAAGACTGTTCATCATAGACGCGGAACTCGGCGATTCGCCAGCAACTATCGGAGACGCTGTCCTGATGGTTATAGACTGCGCGGATGAAAGGCTCGGATTGGTTATGGAGACACCCGGCAACAATGTCATCGCATCAGCGAGAGAACTTGTCTGCATATGGTCCATTGCCTGTCTGGAGATATTCGAGGCCGTACTGCTTCCGGCTTTGTTCCCTGTAGCGACCACTACGACATCATCCAGTCTGAAGGAGGTCTCCTTCATTCTGAACTTGATATTCACAGTAGAGCCGGAGGTTGCCGTAAAAGTCGTATCCTTCTGTTCCATACCGTAGAATTGCACCGACAAAGTAACTGTTCCGGCAGGGACTTCCGCTATCGAAAAACGCCCATCATTATCTGTCATTGCATACAGACGTGACGGCAACACTACAACGGAAGCGAAATCCACAGGCTTTCCGTCTGTTGCTGACACCACTTCACCTTTTATCGAAAATGATTTCTTGGGAGATGCGGCCTCAACTGAGATTGAGGACAAAAGAACAGTGACGGCACAAACCGCCAGAGAGACAATATAGGTTTTCTTCATCGGGTTTCTTAACTCGATGACAAAGATATTACAATAACTCTATCCGTCTAATACCAATAAATGGTGATTTTGCCACCTCAAAAACAGGGTTAAATCATTTTACCGGACTAGCGGTTCTGCTAAAGTCTGAGATATGCTAGCCACTGGGCAGAGCCCTACCGGGGGCACGAGATTGCCAACAGGAACAGCAGGCACCGCATTTTATGGCAATATCGGCAGTTCAAGATACGACTTACCGGAATATACGCTGATTTGAACGGGACGATAGTCTTCAGATACTGCCTTATAAGGATTTTCCAGGAATGTCTGGGGATTCATAGCAATGAGTGGAAACCAGCTTCCCTGAATCTGAACCATCAACGAATGACCGGGCTCAATGAAGTGATCAACATCGCACATCGTGAAATCCACTTCTACATTGCGACCGGCTTTTGTAGGCTTCGGGCTTGAGAAGCCGTCACGGAACCTCAACGGCATAACATCGCCGCGGATAAGCATTTGATACCCGTCCGGCCTGACGTCAATCAGTTTGACAATGATATCAGCGTCCAGATCGCCTTTGTGCGTCCTTTTCATTCCAGTCATTTCGGTCATTACTGCGACGCTGCCTGCTTCTTGTTTTGCTGCATCTGTTGACGCGATTACTGACGCGTCCGATTTCTTGGAGCTGTTCGGAAGTTCGTTTACGGTAAGTTCAATATGCACCTTCACAGGACCGGCAAGATGCATAACTTCGGTCACCGTTCTGCACCTATACGTCAGGACATCGTTTCGTTCAGATGCGAAGCGCTGATCTGCAGTCATATACGACCTATCCCTACTGTTGGACTTCACATTCATATAAGGCACCGGCGATTCAGGATCAGAAACGAACGTACGCGTATGTGCGTCATTGCGACTGACTTTAGAACGTATGCGCAGCGAATCTTTTCCGGAAAGATACATTTTACTGTAACTTACATTTTTGGGCGGCCATTCCGAATAAGTCTCCCAAAGCGAATCCGATTCCAGATTTTCCATTACAGCACGTGAGGTTTCCCTTGAAGCCAGCACATTGACATAAGCCAACTTTGTCCTTTCAGGCTTGCCTGACGCGTTTTCATAAGCATTTGGTCTCAGTCCTACGCCGTTTGAGACTGTTTGAGTGCCGTCATACTCTCCGTCAAGATAGTATGAGAAAAATGGATATTCCACCTTATCCTGATAATATGCGCCGGATGAGTTTCCAAACCACGCATCTGCAAGATGATTCGCTGTTCGGTTATTCCATCCTCCGTGATACCACGGGCCTGCGGCAAGATAGAGTTCGCATTCAGGTGATTGCTTTTTAATCATATCATAGGTTCGGAATGCCCCGTAACAGTCTTCCGCATCGTAGAAACCGCCAGTCACCAAGACGGGTATGGATATTTTCTTCAGATGATTGCTCGGGTTGCGTGCCTGCCAAAATGAGTCATAATCCGGATGCGCCATCATATCGTTCCAGAAAGAAAGACTGTCACCGAAAAACGCGGACAACTCCGAGAACGGTTTCCCGCAAAAGTATTCATATATATCCTCTTTCGTGGAGAACAAGCTGGACAGACCCTTTGGAGAAGGCTGTCTTCTTGTCCTGAAAAAGCCGGAGCCGAATCGGTACATATCCGCTATGCAGAACGCACCGTTACGATGCGCATCGTCACCCATATACCAGTCAGTAGCAGGAGCTTGAGGCGACGCCGCTTTAATTGCGGGGTGACGCGACAATATGGCCATCGTCGTATAGAAACCGGGATAGGAAACGCCTTTCACACCGACTTTGCCATTATTGTCAGTATTGTGCAGAATCCACTCAATCACATCATATATGTCAGTGGCATCATCTGTCTGCACTGTTCCGTTGACAGCAACTGTATCAATCGCACCGTTAATTCCTGAGATATATGGACGCATATTCACATATTCTCCTTCGCTCAGAAACTTACCCCTGGCATTGAGATATACAATTATGTATCCGTCAGCCGCATAATTGGCCATATCTCCTTTCAGACCGGACAAGTAACCGCTATGGACTCTTTCCGAACTTATTTCTCCGGCTTGCAGACCGTATGGCTTCAACGAATAAGGTGTCATAGTGACCATTATAGGACTGGAACTACGACCTGCGCTGTCCATTAATTCAGAAACCGGTTCAAAGACTGAGGCATAGATATGAGCACCGTCCCGAACCTGTACAAGCACCTCTCTTTTGGTATAATTCTTCTGCAGCCATTCGTCAGTCACGACTTTTCCGTTCTGCGCATAGCCGTATAAGCTTGACAATAAAAGCGATACTGTGGCCAACAAGTTACAAACAAGGCCCTTTCCAGTCATCATCATATTCTATTTTGAAGCCGTAGTGTTCTCAGAAACTGTTATGAAACAATTCCGCTCTTTTCTTATATCTCCTGAAACATCTTCATAAACGGCTCTCCGCAGAACAGGACGTCTTCTCCCTCCTGAAATCCGACACTGCCGTACAGTTTATGCAGCCAAGGCTTATTTTTGTCAACTAGAAGAGTAACCATTGTGAATCCGAGAGCCTGAGCTTCCTCCAAGGAATTTCTCAAAAGAATCTTACCGATGCTTCTTCCTCTGAACTCCGGCCGCACAGCCAATGAGTCCAGATAATACTCCCCGGCCTGAGTTTCCTCGCCAAGAACAATCTTTTCGCATCCCAAAGCCTGCTCCATAGTCGGAAATGTATTTCCGGCCAATTCGGCATAGTCGCCTCCGTTGTATGACACCAGAGCGCCGGCGGATTTGTCTCCGCATACGGCAATGCAGGTATTTTTCCAACTATATAAGGTATTATCTTTTCGGCAGGACTTTTCTATCGCATCCAGCACCTTGTCAACCGGTCCGAACGGCGTTTTTTCTTTGTCTAATTCATTATTGTCGAAGATATTATATCCCATTCCGGAGAGCACAACTTCCGCAATGAACCTTGCATCAGAGGGCTTTGCTTTGCGCAATTCAACTCGAGGAGTTACGTATATAGCATCCATTTTTTCTAAAAAATTTTGTGGTCAGTTTGTAAATTTACAAAATAGTGCCTATATTTGCAAACGCAATGGGGATATAGCTCAGTTGGCTAGAGCATCTGCTTTGCAAGCAGAGGGTCGTCGGTTCGACTCCGTCTATCTCCACAAACGCCGGACTTGAAAAAGTCCGGTTTTTTTGTATCCACTAAACTGCCACCGCGGCCATCCACGCTCTATCTCGATATCACTCTTTTGTGTATAGTTTCGCGCGCTGCTCCAGAACAAGGTCGTGTGTTTAGTATTGAAGCGGTTGAAGTTCGGAGCGAATTTCTCCTACGATTTTGAGCGGAGAACTCAATCGCTTCAATGCGGTAATGCCGATTTCGTCAAGGAGAACCACGACGGCTCATCAACTCGTGTCAAATTTAAATGAAAAAACGCCCGCCGGAAATCCGGAGGGCGTTTTCAGAGGTGCCAAGCAGATTCGAACTGCTGTACTTGGTTTTGCAGACCAATGCCTGACCACTCGGCCATAGCACCGTGTTGGGAATGCAAATATAGCAATTACTATTCAATCTGCAAAATTTTTCTTCAGAAGTTTTATGACGGACAAAATGCTATTGAATACTCCACATATAACAGGATGGTGGTTATCACACCAAAACGGCTAAAATCCTCCAAACAAGATTCAGCAGCACAACAGGATTATCATCTGTGCCGATATGACACGCAAGAACATCTCCACAGGATATACTGTCGCATAAGCAACTGACGGAGTGTCGTCATCGACTGTGCTCAACGCATAGTTCAATGCAATCGGATTGGCCATAGCACCGCACAGCATACCCACATTCGCCGCATAACTTGTCTTGCAGAAACGGGAAGCCACGTAGCCGACAAGCAGAACAGGAACTATCGTCAGCAATATGCTCACTGCAATCCAAACCAGACCGGACGGTTGGAACACTGTTTCGAAGAAGCCCGGCCCTGCGCTTAGTCCCAAGCCGGCAAGATAAATCGTCAATCCCAGCTGCCTCAACATAAGATTGGCGCTATGTGTCGTATAAGTCGTGAAATGCAGACGCGAACCATAAGCTCCCATCAGGATGCCGACAATAATCGGTCCGCCGGCAATTCCAAGCCTGATTGGCACACTCATTCCAGGTATCGCGATAGGAATGCAGCCCAATATCAGACCGAGTATAAGCCCGAAGAACATAGAAAACAAATTCGGATTTCTCAATTCCTTAGCCTGATTTCCGAGTACTTCCGCCATACTGCTTATGGCGTTTTCCTGGCCGACCACAGTCAGTTTGTCACCCAGTTGCAACCTGAGCCCGCCGGACGGAAGAATATCGATACCTGCACGGTTGACTCTGGTTATATTGACGCCGAACGCATTGCGCAGATGCAGATCACCCAACTTTGTTCCGTTCAGATTAGGCTTGGTGACGAAAACGTGTCGGGACACCAATGTGCCGTCAAGATGATTCCAATCTATATCTCCGTTGTTCCAGTCCTTATCGACAGTCTCTCCGAAAAGTTTTTCCGCAACGCCCACTTCCCATTCCTTGGAAAGTACCAGAACGTGCTCCCCTTTCTCCAGAACAGTATCTCCTGTCGGTATAATCACCTTGCCGCGTTTGATATTGTCAGATTCGTCTTTACCCTTGAATTTCCACACTCTGGACACGACAAGACGGATAGACACATCCTTCATTATCTCTTTTATGGTCTTTCCGTATATAGCAGGATTGCTTATGCGGAATTCCGTGATAAATGTCTCGTTCTCGTGATTGGTTTTTCGTTTTCCCGAGTCTTTCTGAAATATAAGTTTGAGGATTATCACGCTTGCAATAACACCGATGACGCCGAAAGGATATCCGACAGCACAAGCCATCGCCATCTGGTTTGAGGTAGCCAAATCATCCGGATGAATCTGAAGAAGAGCCTGTTGCGCGGCACCCAGCATCGGGGTGTTGGTAGCCGCACCTGTAAGCAGGCCAAGCGATATAGGCAATGATATGTCCGTAAGCATACTTACCGCCACAGTCATCCCGGTGCCTATTACAAGAACCGCGAACGCGAGAATGTTAAGGCGTATTCCTCCTTTCTTCAATGACGGGAAGAACGACGGTCCGACCTGCATACCGAGGGCATAGACGAACAGAATCAGCCCGAAATTCTGGGCAAAGGCAAGCATCTGAGGATCAATCAGCAGCCCGAAATGACCGGCAAGGATTCCCGCGAAAAACACGAAAGTCACGCCCAGAGTCACGCCTTTGAATTTGATGTTGTTGCACAACAATCCCACGGCGCATATCAGCGAAAGCACCAATATCGCCTGAATATATGTCTGTTCAGTAAATAAATCTACAAGCCAATCCAACATACATTTCCGAATTAAGACCGCAAATGTACATCTTTTGAGAATGTTTTGAAAAATCTTTTGAAAATTTCAAAGTAACGACACATAGTACATTGAACCGTAGCTGGCGTCCGTGTTACCGAAGCGGACTGCCGACGGTCAGAGAGTCGAGGTAGGAATGCAGGAGTGAAGACTGCACTTTGTAGGTAGAGTCCAGCAAGAACATATTTTCTTTACGCAGAGGCTCTGCACTTGGAGATTCCATGGTGAGAGGATTGATCGGAGTACCGTTTTTCCAAACTCTGAAATCCAGGTGCGGGCCGGTAGACACGCCTGTAGAGCCAACGTATCCGATGACGTCACCCTGTCTGACCCTGTCCCCTACTTTCAGACCCGAGGCATATCTGGACAAATGAAGGTATGCCGTCGTATAGACAGAATTGTGACGAATCTTGACAGTATTGCCACCTCCTCCGCCCCAGCCTTTGCTGATGACAGTGCCGTCTCCGATACTCATTACCGGAGTACCTGAAGGAGCGGCATAATCCACTCCTGTATGAGCTTTAACTTTTCCCGTAACTGGATGCTTCCTGTGATAACTGAAGCCTGAACTGATACGTGAAAACCTGAGCGGAGCCTTAAGAAAGGCCTTTTTCATACTCTCCCCTTTTTCATTCCAATAGAGATTACCGCCATCGCCCTGGTCGAAACGTATTGCCGGAAAACATTTTCCGCCGTGCGTAAATTCCGCATAATAGACTGTGTCAATGTCAATTATTTCTCCGTCACATACCGACTCGACATAATTGACGCTGAATCGGTCACCCTGCTGGAGCGAAAAGAAATCAACAGTCCAGGCATATATGTCCTCCAAGTGCAATATAAGCATAGTCGGCGCTCCCGCTTTACGCATATCATTCCAAAGAGAAGAAGATATGGTGATGTCCGAAAATTTCCTGCGATACTCAACCGGCTTCGTGAATTTCCACGCCGACATCGGCTCCTGACATTTGAACACGGTCACACTCGTCCGGCTCTCGTCATAAACAATATATTCAAGTACCTGCTCCGTAGAATCTTTCACGCTGTAATATGCCTGCCAGGAATTTCCGGCCCTCATTTTTCTCGGGTCGAAAACGGAGTCGCTTGCGGATGCCAAATCCATAGCCTGTTTCGGTGACATTCCCAGACGTCCCAAAAGTCCTGTAAATATCTCACCGTTCTTCAGCACCCCTTCAGACAGATTGAAAGAATCCGTACAGAATCCAAGCGGATAGACAGTGTCGTTTTCTGCAGTTTCAGACACATTCCCCTTGTTGTTCTCTTTGCAAGACGGAAGGCACACTGTCGCCAATATGGCCGATACAATGCACGTTATGATCAGATAACCGTTTTTCACAATTCTTCAGTTGTTTTAGACTCCGAACGGATGCCAAACTCCTTTGGAGGTATAGCGTTGAAAGTCATAATCTTACCTGTGACAGGATGAATAAATGAGAGAACGCCCGCGTGCAACGCAAGCCTTCCGGCAGGATTTGTCTTTGCGCCGTATTTCCTGTCACCGGCTATAGGACATCCTAATTCTGCGGAAGAATGGACACGGATCTGATTTTTTCTACCCGTTTCAAGACTGAATTCCACTGCCGTATATACTTTAGGTTCCGCACCGGAAACTTCATCTTTTTTGCGTCTGGAAGCGCTTTTAGGATGAACATCATTCTGAAGAATCCTGTAATCCGTAATAGCCTCTAGCCAATCCTCAGCCCTACCCTTCTTCGCACGCTGCTGCTCTGCTTCCGGTTGGCGGGATGAAACCATTTTCATCGACTTCGGATTTTCTTTCAGCCAAGTGTCAATTCTGCCTTCAGGACGTGATGGAACACCTTCCACAATACCGATATAGCCTCTTTCTTTGACCATCGTGTCCCAATTGTCCTGAAATATCCTCTGGATTTTTTCGGTTTTTGCAAACACCAGCACTCCGGAGGTATCTCTGTCGAGTCTATGAACAATATAGACGTGAGATGGTTTCCAAGGCACCCATTCGCTTGTACTTTTACGCTCCGCACGAACTTTAGTACGCACATAGTCGCACAATATGGAATAGACAGTATTCTCTTTCTTCTGGCTCATCAGACTTGCCTTTGCGCCTTTCCTATCCATATCCACAGCGTGACCGGCAGATTTTCCCGTTCCCACTACCGGCAGACCGCTGCGTTTGTTCACCACTATTATATAGTCATCTTCAAACAGGATTTCGACTCCATAATCCTGCACATCCACGCGCGCTGCGTGTTTCAGTTCGTTATATATGGAGAGTTTTTTCGGAAGAATAACCAGCTGGTCACCAGTCCAAAGAGGCTGGTCGAATGCTGTGACTTTCTTTCCGTTAAGGATTACCTGCCCATTTGAGAGGTATGCCTTCACTCCGGTTTTACTCTGTCCGGGAAATATTTCATACAGATATTTGAGCAACGGAGCCTCGTGACTTACCGTGAATTTCTGTCCGGGTATCTGTTCCATCATTATGATATTATTATGTCAATTTCTCTGCATACGATGCAGAACTACACTTTCGAGACGGCGAAGTTAGACATTTATTTTGTAAATTTGGCGACAACTATTAACCATATTTAATCCTGTATACGCATTATGAATCTTGCGAAATTTATGACAGTGGTGGCCCTGACCGGAGCATCTGCATTGTCGTGTTGCAACAACAGCGTCAAGCCGGCAATACCTTATGACAAAGAAATCGAGAAAAAGGTTGACGGCATCTTGAAGAAAATGACTCTTGAGGAAAAGGCCGGACAGATGGTTCAACTCACTGCCGAGACATTCACTACAAACGGACTTGTGGATACCGCAAAAGTGGCCAATCTGGTACGCGAATACAAAATCGGTTCATTTCTGAACGTATTCGGTTCTAAGAGCCTGGACAGGAAATTGACTGCAGAACAGATTAAACTTGTTCAGGACATAACGATGAAGGAATTGGGTATTCCTATGGTTTATGGACTGGATATGATCCACGGCGCCACATATCTGACGGATGCGACATTCTATCCGCAGGAAGTGAATCTCGCAGCAACTTTTGACCGTTCATACGCTTCAATGCTCGGCAAGGCAATCGCTTACGAAAGCCGCGCTGCAATGGTTCCTTGGGTATTTTCTCCTGTAATGGACTTGAGTCGCAATTCCTGCTGGCCAAGAGTTTGGGAAAGCTGGGGCGAAGATCCTTTCGTGCAATCAGAGATGTCAAAAGCCGAAACTGTAGCGGCACAGGGCGACAACCCTAACCATATTGACAATGAACACGTTGCCGTAAGCATCAAGCATTATCTCGCTTATGGCGCGACAGCTTCAGGACAGGACAGAACTCCTGCATATATTGCACCTAACGATTTGAGGGAAAAATATTTCCGCCCGTTCAAGGAATGCCTTGAAGCCGGTGCATTGACTATTATGGCCAATTCAGCATCCATCAACGGTGTGCCTGTGCATTCCAGCCACGAATATCTTACGGAATGGGCCAAGGAGCAGCTCAATTGGGACGGTCTGATCGTTACCGACTGGGCAGACATCAACAATCTTTTCACGCGCGAACACATTGCAGCTGATCGCAAAGAAGCAGTTGCCGCCGGTGTGAATGCCGGAATTGATATGATTATGGATCCATACAATCCTGAAGTATGCCTTGATATCATCGCAGCCGTCAAGGAAGATATGATTCCAATGTCCAGAATAGATGATGCTGTACGCCGTGTACTGCGGCTCAAGGCACGTCTCGGGCTATTTGAGAATCCGGTTTGGGATGTTGACGGTTATGACAAATTCGCCTGCGCAGAATTCAAGGACGCCGCCTACAAGTCAGCGGTTGAGTCAATGGTTCTGCTGAAGAATGACAATAACATTCTGCCACTCAAGAACGGCACAAGAATACTCGTTACGGGACCGAATGCAAATTCGATGAGGTCACTCAACGGAGGATGGTCATACACCTGGCAGGGAGATGCCGACAATTACGCATCCGAATTCAACACAATCTACGAGGGACTTAGCGAAGTGTTCGGCTCGTCCAATGTCAAATGCGTCCCGGGCGTCACATATATTTCCGGAGGAGACTGGAAAGTCGAAGACGCATCAGGCATTCAAGAAGCCGTACGTGCAGCGTCAAATGTGGACGTTATTGTGGCGTGCATCGGAGAAAACAGCTATTGTGAAACCCCTGGAAACATCAACGACCTCAACATTTCCAAGAACCAGACTCTTCTGGTAAAAGCGCTGGCCGGAACAGGAAAGCCTGTCGTTCTTGTGTTGAATGAGGGTCGTCCGAGAATCATCAAGGATATCGAGCCACTGTCAAAGGCAGTGATTGACATTATGCTGCCAGGAAATCACGGCGGTGACGCATTGGCCGCTCTGGTGTCAGGAAAGGAGAATTTCAGCGGAAAACTGCCGTTCACCTACAACAAGCACGTAAATTCGCTCCACACATACGATTATAAGGTAAGCGAAAATGTGCAGACTATGTCTGGCATGTACAACTACGACGCGGTTATGGACATTCAGTGGCCGTTCGGTGCAGGTCTGAGCTATACAACTTATGAATACAGCGGTCTCAAGATGATCGCACCGGCTTCGGATTCATTCTGCGCTGACGACAATCTCGTATTCGAAGTGACTGTCACCAATACAGGAAGCAGAGCCGGAAAGGAGGCTGTCCTGCTTTATTCAAGCGACCTTGTGGCCAGCATCGTTCCTGATGTAAAACGCCTGCGTCAGTTCACGAAAGTTGAACTGCAGCCTGGTGAAAGCAAAGTCGTTCGACTTGAAGTGCCTGCATACGAGCTCGCCTTCGTCGGAAGCGACGGCAGATGGCGTCTGGAGGAGGGTCAGTTCCGCATCGGCTGCGGTGGTCAGTCATTAATGATCAACTGCACTGCAACTAAGGTCTGGGACACACCGAACATCTAGTAAGGCAATACTAAGACAAAAGAAGGATGACTAAAATGGAATTTTTGGTTATCCTTCTTTATTTTCCCCGCCATCATACAGTCGCCCTACGCCGTGCTATTTCCGGAAGGAACTGAATAATAGATGTAATGTTGCCTACTACCCCCGAGGGACCATTTCGCACCTCCGGTGCGGTTGAAGTTTTATCGGGGACGTATTCCCCGAGACCCCTTCGGTCGCGTAGCTCCGAAGATGTTTCTTATTACTACCATATTTCTTATTACTCATCTGCAGGTCATCCAAAAGAGGCAGATGCCCGGAGCGAATTTCTCCTACGATTTTGAGCGAAGGGCTCTACCTCTTTTGGAGAACAACGCAGTAGACCGCTATTTAGTCTGCCACATTATTTTTCTAAACTTTGGAGAGCCGCAACCTGATAGATGAACCGGAATTTTGATTATATTTGGAAGATGTAACCCAGAGCAACATCTGGAGACCGAAAGGAATACAAAATTATCGATAATATGAAAAAGTTCAGTTTATTGGCATTCATTGCCACAATCGCGGTTACCGCGTCTTGCGGTGGGAGTGCAGTGCAAAGCGCCGCAGGTGTGGAAGTTCCCGCAGAAGTCAAAGTGGGAGATGTAACGCTTCCTATGCTCAACGTAGAAGGAGGGACATTCACAATGGGCAAGACTCCGGCAGGGACCAAACTTGCAAATTCAACAATGCATCAGGTTGTCCTGCACGGCTTCGCCATCTCAGCACAACCGGTAAGCCAGAGTCTATGGCAGAAAGTTATGGGCAGCGAAGCAGGGTCTGTAAAGAATCCGGCAGCAGCCGCAGATATGGTTTCATACGACGATTGCGTCAAATTTGTAAGCAAACTCTCCAAAGCCAGCGGAATTCCTTTTTCACTTCCGACAGAAGCTCAACTTGAATACGCCATAAACTCCGGACTGATTCAATGCAATGTCGCATATTCCGAATGGTGCGCCGACTCCTATTCCGAATCACTCGGAGACTCTCTGGCTGTTGATCCGCTCTGCACGGAAAAGACGGAACTTCATACCGTAAGAACTCCGAAATCCCGTTCAGGTGAGAGCAATTACATACGCAAGCCGGGTCTGACATTCAGAGTTGTCGTAAACACTGAGACCGCAATACCGGAGGATGTAGTAGCTGCGATCATTGACAGAAGTTGCCCGAGAGAAGAGGTTGCATCAAACGAAACAATCAATGTCGCAGGAGTTTCTTTCCGTATGATCGGAGTCAATGGCGGAACATTTGATATGGGTGCTACAGGCGATATGACAAAGATGTCGGACGATGACGAGAAACCGGTTCACTCGGTTACGCTGAAAGGCTTTGAAATTGGTCAGACCGAAGTCACCGCCGGTCAATGGCTCGCTGTAATGGGAAAACTTCCGTATAAAAACAGCGAGAAAGAACTCGACAAACCGGTAGTAAACGTTTCGTGGTATGATTGCCAGGAATTTATTCTGAAACTCAACAAACTCAGCGGAAGAAAATTCAGACTTCCGACTGAAGCGGAATGGGAATTCGCCGCAAGAGGTGGAAATTATTCCCGCAACAACACATTCGCCGGCTCGATGTATGTCAGTCAGGTTGCCGCCTACATCAAGTCCGCAGCCTCAGAAGTTATGAAGGTAAAACAGTTCCAGCCTAATGAACTCGGTATCTATGATATGTCAGGAAATGCGTGGGAATGGTGTCAGGACAGCCCTTATACATATACAGAAGCAGCCCAGACAGATCCTTGCTTCAAGTCTTCAGGCGAATTGAGGATAATGAGAGGAGGCAGCGCGGCATCCAAGTGGGACGCCTGCAGAATATCCAACAGGTCGAAGATTCCTGCCTGCAACGTAAAGTCCACATTCGGCTTCCGTCTGGCAATCTAATTTGACAGCACAGAATCTGAACGCTGCAACTAAGTTTAAGGAGCGGTTTGAATCTATGCTAGAAAGCCCAAGCCATACTTAAAACAATTTACCTGATTTTTTTCGCAAAAAAGGCGGTAAAAAGTTTGCAAGTTCAGATTTTGTCCCTATATTTGCAATCCCGTTCGGGAAATGAACGAAAGTCTCATTTCGAGCGATATTAAATGTATTGTTGAGACGGGAGAATGGAGAGATTCGTTAGCTCAGTTGGTAGAGCACAACACTTTTAATGTTGGGGTCTCGGGTTCGAGCCCCGAACGGATCACAGAAATATTGCTTCCTTAGCTCAGTTGGTAGAGCACAGCACTCTTAATGCCGGGGTCTAGGGTTCGAGCCCCTAAGGGAGCACAAGAGACGGAGATCGATTTTGACCTCCGTCTTTTTGTTATTTTCTATGAGAGCGAAATTTTATCAATGGTCGGATGCAAGATTTAAGTAAATTTGCATTTATGGAATCAGAAAGACGAAAACAGAATTCTGATTTTAAATTATTGATATTATGAAACTGAACAGAATTATAACAGCCCTTGCCACTTCAATGGCATTGGTGTCATTTACATCTTGCGATAAAAGTCAGGACGGAATTCCTTATGACGAACTGATAGCAAATGCTGTAGTTACAGTAAAACCGGACGGAAACTCATTTTATCTGCAATTGGACGACAGCACGGTCGTCATCCCAAGCAATCTCACCAAGTCCCCTTTCGGAGATAGCGAAGTCCGCGCGTTCACGAATTATAGGATTGAATCGCAGGAAAAAGGCAGGCAGGTAGGACACATCAACTGGATGCGCCAGATGTTGACAAAAAAGACAGTTGCAAGCCAGGGAGTCGAAAAAGACAAGGAAGAGTATGGAAATGACGCTGTGGATGTGGTGAACGCATTCCCTACCGTATGCGAAGACGGATACCTGACATTACGATTCAGAACATATTGGGGTAGAACCAATTCAGTACAGCACACAGTAAATCTCGTAACCGGCGTTGACGCTTCGGATCCATATCTTGTTGAGTTCAGGCACAACGACGGAGGAGACGTGAAAGAAGTGGAGGCAGACGCTTACGTCTCTTTCAGACTGAGCGAACTTCCTGACACAGAAGGCAAAACGGTAAAGCTCAAGGTGAGATACAAAACTCATTCAGGGGACAACAAGATCATCACATTCAACTACAAGACACGCGAAGACAAAACCGTTGGCGAATAATTGAGACAAAACTCGGCCGATGTCCATACAGAAAACAGAATACACTGATAATCAATGAGATTATTTATCGGTAAACAATCTGAACAACAGTTAGTGAATGATGTCCGGAGAGGCGACAATACAGCAGTGAAGAAGCTGTATGACACGTGGTCCGGATATCTTTTCGCGTTGTGCACCAGATATATAACCGACAAGGATACAGCCGAAGATATTCTGCAGGAATCATTCATCAAGATACTTTCTTCCATAGATTCATTCACTTGGAAAGGTGAAGGCTCTCTGAAAGCCTGGATTAGCAGGATAACTGTCAATGAGTCACTTCAGTATCTGAGAAAGCAGAAGAAACTCAATTTTGTGGAATACAGCGACGCATTGCCCGACAAAAGTGATGACGCGGAAGAGCCTAAAGTCAACGGAGTCCCGCCATCTGAAATCCAGAGAATGATTCAAGAGCTCCCGGACGGATACAGAACAGTCTTCAACCTGTTTGTATTCGAAGAAAAATCACACAAAGAGATAGCTGAAATGCTTGATATTACAGAAAGCACATCAGCATCCCAATTTCACCGTGCAAGGAAAATCCTCGCACAAAAGATACGAGACTACGAAAAAGCGAATATATGAAACCAGACGTTAAACAGGATTGGACAGACAAGTTACGAGAAACTATGTCTGACTATCAAGAGCAGCCGTCCGATAAGGTATGGGCAGGAATCAGCCATCGAGCGGGTGTCTCCGGAAGGCGTTCCGTCCCTGTATGGTTATGGGGCAGTTGCGCTGCGGCGGCATTGGCCACAGGTATATTCTTCGCATTTGATGCAATCGATGACAAGAGCGGCAATCTTACAGCAGACAACATCGCAGTCATTCCGACAGAGGGCAGCCACTCGGACGCAATTCAATATGAAAGTCTTGACGAAACTGCGGAACAATCCGGTAATAGTGATGCAACGTCAGCGACAGACTCAAATGAAAACAAAGCGATTTCCTCCGCCACAACACAGAACACAAAAATAGGAAACAATAATATAGGCGGGGCTTCTAACAAAAATGCAGGCAACACGGGCTATGTAGAAGGGGACGCCCAAAACATTCCCGCAGAAGAAGCTCGGGGAAATGAGGATTCAGAGATGAAGACATCCGACACGAGCACAACTTCTAGCGAAACACGTGAAGGCGATGCTGGCAACACAGAATCTGACGACAATGACACTGAAGATTCAAATGTGCACGAAAGCAATCCAGAAAGCGGTATCGTACAAGAGACTGCCGATGAGAGCGAAGCTGACGCGTGGAAAAGATATCTCTCTGAGAATCAGGAGAAAACAAAAAGAAAGCGCGGAATATTCAGTGCCAGCATCCTCGCCAACGGTGCAGGAGAAGCGACCGGAAGAGAAAAGTTACGTATGAGCGGAGTTCTCGGCAGCAATCCTTTGGAGCCTGACGCTTCTACAGGATGGATTGACCCGGAATTCTCGGATAACGGAGCGGCTATGCTTACCGACAATGTGCCTGAGATAGAAATGGAGTATATCCATAAAATGCCGATAAAAATCGGGTTGTCTGTAAGATATGATATAGGTCAGAGATTCGGAATCGAGACCGGAATAGCCTACTCCATTCTGAATTCAGATATCAAGAGAGGCAAGAATCTGAGCACGTGGAGCAAGGGGGAACAGACATTCAACTATATAGGCATTCCGCTTAATGTATCATTCGACATTTTCAGTTCAAGGTTCGTAGATTTCTATGCGAGCGCGGGAGGAATGATGGAGAAGGCAGTGAGAGGCCGTATAAATCTTGACAATTACACGGACGGCAAGTACGTCAACTCCACCAAGCGTTCAATCAAGCCAAAAGAATTGGAATGGTCCGCCAACGCGGCAGTCGGTGTGCAATGCAACATACTGCCTCAGCTTGGTATCTTCGTAGAGCCGGGCATCAGCTACCATTTCAAGAGCAATGCTTCAGTCCGGACAATCTATACCGACAAGCCGACAAATTTCACCATCGGATTCGGTCTGCGCTGGACGTTCCTAGATTAAATCTGTGACTGACAAGCGGTCTACCGCGTTGTTCTCAAAAAGAGGTAGCGCCCTTCGCTCAAAAACGCAGGAGAAATTCGCTCCGGGCATCTACCTCTTTTTGATGCGTTACAGATGAGTCTAATAGGAAAGTTGTTCGGAGCAACGCGACCGAAGGGGTCTGGGGAATACGGTCTCCAGTGCTCCTGGGAGCTGTCTCGAAGAGACTGAGGGTGAACAAAACACGAAGTGAGGGAGATCAATATGTGATTATTGGTCTCCCTCACTTTCATTATATCGCGTAACGTACAGTCATCGAAAGGCTCTGACAGAGCGTGGCCGGCCGCGGCCTCGTGAGCGGCTCCCGAAGGAACGAAGTTCCAGAGGGTGGATGGAGCGAAGCGGAACTCTGTTAGGGCCTTTCTAGGACTATCTGTTAGATCTATCTGCAGTCTTAACCCGACCTTCCGCGTCCTGATAAATTACAGAGCCGCTGCCGGAAACATACACTGTCGTTTCTTTAGCTGTAAGTTTTTTCGCATCCACTTCCCCACTTCCGCAAATATCGTATGACGCATTATCCGCTTTGCCGGACAAATCGAATTCTCCGCTTCCGGATATGCAGGCAGAAACAGACCTAACAGCAATATCCTTCATACTAACGTCACCCGATCCGGTAATTTGAACATCCAAATCACTGGAACGCAAAGTCCCGACTTCAAATTCTCCAGAACCGGTTACTACCAGAGAAGTACTATCCGCCACCAGGGTACCGAATGTTATCTCTCCGCTTCCTACTATACCAGCTTCAAAATTCCCCGAAATCTCAAGATGGTTGCAGCTGAAAGAACTCGATCCTGCCGCAAAAACATCGCACACTGACGGAGCATAGACAACTACATTGATATCTCCCCAATCCACAAACGGGCACAACTTGCCATCCGGATCCAATGAAATATCAAGAAGTCCATCCTCGGAATTTACGCCTATATATGGCATAACATTGTCTGAGGCAAATATTGACACTGAACTCTTGGTCGAATCCTGTATGAATGATACAGAAACAGAATTTCGAATTTTCAAGTGTGAAAAAGTTGCCACAGTCGTATCCTTAGTCACATAAACACGGCTCGCCTTAAGAGTTTCGCTAGATGACAGCAGATTCATAATACGCTTTGTATCAACACGGAACACACAAGAAGAAGCCAGCGGCAAAACTGAAGCTAAAATTAAAATAGGTTTTATTGCTTTCATAATCATTTACTTATTTCGTCAAGAGCCTGTCTGGAACAATTCCGGACATCTCTCATATTGACATTACGCATTGTCCCCTGTCGAGTCAGCGCATTCACTTTCAAACACTTCCGGCCCGAATCCCAGCTGCTGCATCCGGCGGCGTATCTTTGGAACTATTTCTTGTACAAACTCTTGTCTCCTTATCCCCAATATTTTATCCTTAGCATCAGAGGATATGAAATACCCGAGTCCGCGTTTGTTGTAAATTATCCCGTCCGATGTAAGTTTTTCATACGTGCGCAGCACCGTATTGGGATTAACCCCGAGATTCGCGCCATACTCTCTCACAGACATTATTCTTCCGTCAGGAAGTAGCGATCCTTCAATTATCTGGTCGCAAATAGAGTCATATATCTGAAGATATATTGGTTTGTTGTCGTCAAAATTCATAATTCGCTTACTGTTTGAGTGATTTCAATCTGAAGAATACTGCAGTGCCAAGCCCGGCCACAACCAATGTATCCCAGCAGAATGAGAACACATTGAACGCTGTCAGACAATTATCTATGGCATTTGTATGATCAATGAATTTTGCAGACAATCCGCCAAGGAACTCCGGACTACCCAAACCGGCAGCAACTGCAACTCCGACCAGAAGACTCAGAAGCATCTGAATGCCTATCAAGATAAGTATCGGATAGACTTTCTTATGCTTTTTGAAAAGAACAGCTCCCAACAAGAAGAACAGCAGACAACTTACAAGATGCGCAAGCACTGAATACATACTTACATATATAGGCACTTCATTAGCCCAAGCTCCCCTGAAGACGTATTTCAACATATCTGATGCTGAAGCGAACAATGTCCCGCCACAAGATGGATCCAACAGACATATAACAGCATCGGAAATGAAATAAACAGCTCCGAACAGCACTGGAAGCACAACCACCGTATTCAGAATCATTGACGCAAATTTCTCAACTGCCGATACCGGCAACATCAGAAACATCGAGCCGGCTTTCTTGTCTGTTACAAAACCGTACATTCCTGCAGGATAAGAAATCACAAGCACCGCCACCGCCAGAAAAGCAACAATCGCACGCGTGGTGATACCTGGAGATTCAAATCCATCCCTGAATACCAGACCATAAATCATAACGATTGTGTACAGAATCACCGGCATAAGAGCGGTAATCAGTACCGGAAGACCGACAGACGATATCCAACGCTTGAAGTCGTATTTGAAATATTTGCCGAAACGGCTGAATGAAAATGAATTGTTCATAGCAGATTATTTTTCAGAATCAACACGGAAAAGATTTTTCACGAGTTCTTTATGCGAATGCACGGCATTGAAAAGAGCCTCGATGTTCACTTTGCTGTCAGCCTGGTCAACATTCTGACGCACCTGGATATATCCTCCCGGAATTTGCTCGAAATATAGGGCATCCTGATGCAGTTCCGTTCCGTAATCGAAATAAAGTTTCTTGGAAATGGTCTCAATACTTGCATTGAGCAGCACCTCCTGTCTGTCGAGAATTATTATCGGATCTATGACATTCTCAAGGTCTCGCACCTGATGGGTGGATATGACTATTGTGCTGTCCTCGTCTGTATATTTCATAAGTGCGCTTCTGAACTGAGCCTTTGAAGGAATATCCAACCCGTTGGTAGGTTCGTCAAGATAGACATACTTGCATCCCAGCGAAAGCGCAAACGATATGTAAGTCTTTTTCAGCTGGCCTGTGGACATTTCGTTCATTTTCTTAGAAGGGTCATTCTCGAACAGAGACATTATCTCCAGAAATTTATTGTGGTCATATCCGGCCCAGAACAGCCCTGTCTCGCACGCAAATTTTTCCGCTGTCATCGGGAGCGCCTGCATTTCATCGGCGAGATAGAATTGATTTCCAAGAAGTTCCGGAGTCCTTTTATATGGATTCATTCCGTCAACTTCGATGATTCCTTCTTTCGGATTCTTGAGACCGCAAAGCAGTGTCAACAATGTCGTTTTGCCTACCCCGTTTTCACCGAGCAGTCCATAAATTTTTCCCGGTTCCAAGGTCATCGTGATGTTCTTCAGCACGGGTGTGTTGCCATAACTGAAACCAAGATTCTTAATACCTATCATAGTGTATGAGTTTATTAGTACACTGCAAATGTACGATAAAAAATCAGTTCCGCAAGCATTTGCCGAATTTTTTACAAAAAATTTCAGCATCAGTTCACGGAACAGCGGCGCAACGCGCTAGTTTGCATCTTATTCGTTCGCTACACTCCAAATAATATCTTTCCTATTACTCCATTCGTCATCTACAAAAAGAGGTAGATGGCCGGAGCTAGAATTTTCTGCGACTTTGCGCGAAGGCAATCAGTCACGCACGCAGCGGAGCGAGAATTTGTAGTTATCCTTTACGCTCAGGGAGGTTTGAGAGTAAAAGCCTTCATCTGTATTTGTAAACCTACGACCGGCCATACTCGCTCCATTGTTCCAGGCATCATCTGTCCAAAAATATCCAAATTCCCCTTGCCCTCTTGTATCACCAGCCCAGCAACCTCCGGCAGCCGCTAGGAAAATACTTGGAACACCCTCCGCGTAATCTGTTTTTCCGGAATACCAACGTCCATACACACCATTGTAAGACACAAATTCCGAGGCACTGGAAAAAAGTATATCCATCTCCTTGTAGTTCGCCGGACGCCATCCTTCTCCACAAGCGGTCGCACGTTCAGTCCAGTTATACAACACTCCATAGGGATGTTCCTCGTCAGTACCGCAGTTATACAGAGCCCATTTTATACCCGTAATGGTCTCGTACTCCTTGACTGCCTTCTGCTCAAAGATGAGGCTTGCAGGCTCAGCACCCGGATAAGATATGGTCACAATAGCCGACCTCAGCTCCCCAGTCGTATTCTCGTGCACATTGACTTTGATACCATAGTCCTCCGGCTCAGCGGAAAGCCATTCCGCATTTGTTTCAACACTAAGAATCTCCCAACTTATCGGGTTCTGGATTTCCACAGCTATCGGCACTTCCTGAGCCTGACAATCTACAGATTCGCTCTGTCGGCTGAGCACTATTTGAGCGTGAAGATAGTCCTGCGTAAGCGTGAAAATCTGCGGATCCAGATCATCATAACCCACGAATATCTTTGCCGAACGCGTTTCTGTACGGAATATATTTTCCTCAACATCTATTTTAACTTCAGAAACTCCAGGAGTTCCAATCTTTACCCAGTCCGCAGTCGTTGTAAACGAGACCTCGACACCCTCGCGAGGCTTTTCCACTTCAAAACGCACTGTCAGTTCCTGAGCGGTGTAGTCGATATCCCAACTGTCAGCCTTAATCGACACGACGCTCTCCGGCAGTTTTGATCTACCTGACTTTTCTTTGTCACAAGATTCCGCAAGGGCGACGAGAGCCGTCACCGCCATAAATTGTAAAATGATTCTTTTCATAACGATCTGTATTTTTTCTGAAGTTTAATACTGCTTTGAAACAATTCCGCTCTTTTTAACACGGTCTTTCCGGCTATTTTCATCTTTGTCATCGTTCACGTAGCTATGGCTGCGCTCCATCTTCCGAAGTTGAAACTGTATCAAAAGTATGTTGTAGAGTCGTCATTTTCACTATTTTTGATGAAACAAAGCCGGAAAAGACGTATTTTTACGCAGAAAACTGATAAAATCGTATGAACGACAGAATATATTGTGACCTTATGCTGCTCGCCTCCGGAGTGATTGCCACGCTTGCAGTCATCATTCTCGGCATAAAGATTCCGCCAAAGCAGGAATTCGCCAAGTTCAGGAAAGCTAGAATGACACTTGCTATTTCGTTCATCACACTTTCAGGCCTGAATCTCGTCTGCTATTTCACAGGCTATGATATGAAACTCGACCGTCTGAACACTCTCATCGTTGCGGCATACCAGGCATTGCTTTTTACAGGAACATTGTTGGTATTCATCAGACCTGACAAAGTCACCGTGAAATGGGTCTGGGGACAGATTGGAGTCATAACGGGACTTTCCGCGGTATTGTATGCTTCAATGTTTCTCACACCTGCGCTCTACCCTACTCTTTTCTTCGGAGCTGTCGTATTACTTGTCCTTCAATTCATCCTCTACAGTATAAGTTTTTTCCGTTCATTGGGCGAAACGCTCAGGGAGGCAAACGACTACTATGCTGAAGAATGCGCTCCCAGACTCAGCCAGATCAGGGCCGGCTTCATTCTTATGCTTGTCATCGGGATATTTGCAATCTGTACTCTCTTTACGGGGCCGTGGTTCTACATCATTTTCGTCCCTACATACCTGGTCTGTTACACATTCGTGACACTATGCACACTGCGCTATATAGGCAGCACCTCGTTTATACTTCCGGCAATCGCAGACAGTTCGTCCGAAGCATCTTCAAGTTCTGATTCAGGTTCTGTCGATGACGACACTACTTTTCGTTTAGGCAACGACTCCGGCAAGGCTGGCTCCAAGAATTCTCAAACAATCTCAAAGCCACATCTTGACATTCCGGAAGCGGAAATGCAGGCTTTACGTGAACGACTCGCACAATGGGAATCCGACAAGAAATACCGAGAGCGGGATATCCCCTATAAGGTTATACTCCAAGATCTTAATACAGACGCTGTTACAATGCGTGCGTTTATGAAAAGCGAAAACGGCATGGATTTCCGAACTTGGAGAAATAGGCTGCGTCTGCGCGACGCTTGCACTACGTTGCGCGAACATCCTGAGATGACCGTCGAACAAATCAGCGACTTAGTCGGCTACAGCGACGGCAGCAACTTCCACACCGACTTCAAGCGCCTCACCGGAATGTCCGCCGGCCAATGGCGCGCAAAGAAAGCGTGATTCGTTGGAAAAAGTGTAGAGAACTCTGTATTATTCGGTCGAAAAAATGCGTAGAAATAGGTATCTTTCACTTGAAAAAGTGTGCGATAATCCGCATTATTCGGTCGAAAAAGTGTAGAAAACCATAGTTTATTCGGTTGAAAAAGTGTAATTTTACCGTTGAAAGATGAGATTTCGCTATGCTTAAGAGAAAGATAGAAACATATTTAGCCAACTGGAAACAGGCTGAAGTCAGAAAACCACTTGTAATAAAAGGCATCCGTCAGTGTGGAAAAACATACATTGTCCAGAAATTCGCAAGGGAGAATTATGAGAGCGTTGTCTATATGAATTTCATTCTTGAGCCTGATAAGAAGTCCGCATTTACTGGCAACCTGGATGTCGATACCATCATTCTCAACCTGTCAGCTCTGATTCAAGGCTGCCGTTTCATTAAAGGAAAAACTTGCATTATCCTCGATGAGATTCAAGAATGTAAGGAAGCTAGAACAGCTTTGAAGTCATTCCATATAGATGGGCGTTTTGATGTTATTGCAACAGGTTCTCTGTTGGGAGTGAAAGGCTACGGTCAAAGCAAGAACAAGAAAGAGAAGGTCGGACAAGATTCTATTCCTGTCGGATACGAAACCGTGATTGATATGTATCCATTGGATTTCGAGGAATTTCTATGGGCAAACGGAATCAGTGAGACTGTTATTGATACCATCAGATCGTGTTTCGAAAATGAGAAGGCCGTTCCAGATGGAATTCATAAGGCAATGATGGAATTATTGTACAGATATGTTATTGTCGGAGGTTTGCCGGAAGCTGTTAATTGCTTCCTTAAAACCAAGAATATAGAACTTATATATAAGGTACAGCGCGCCCTTATAGCAGAATATGAAGAGGATATGGTTAAATATGCAGATGATGCAGACAAACCTAATATTCGAGAATGTTTTGAATCCATTCCAAAGCAATTAGCCAGGGAGAACAAGAAATTCCAATATTCCATAGTCAAAAAGGGAGGAAGGTCTTCGCAATACATCGGTAGCATTCAGTGGCTGGAAGATACCGGAATAATCAGTAGATGCTATAATACTCAAATTACAGAACTGCCGTTAGAGGGAAATTCCATCAAAGATTGTTTTAAGGTGTACACCACTGACATCGGTCTCCTTGTGGCAATGCTCGATTATGGCACTCAAGCAGATATTTTAAAGGGTAATCTTCTTGGATATAAGGGGGCTATCTTCGAGAACCTAATGGCGGATTTCCTATGTAAGTCCGGTCAAAAACTATACTATTTCCATAAGGACAGCGGACTTGAACTGGACTTTTTAGTGAGGTTAAAAAGCGAATGCGTTATCCTTGAGGTTAAAGCAACCACAGGTAAGACAAAAAGTACAAGTACAATTCTTAAAAATAAGGATGTATATCACGTCAATAGTGCCATTAAATTGGGACAATATAATGTAGGACGAAATGGAGATATACTCACCATTCCGTTATATATGGGATTTCTTATCAAAGACAAACCCGCAGATGTTATCATTCCAGATGTGGATATAACCGCTATTCAGCATCTTCCGGACCGGGAAAGATGAATTTGTCTCCGGAAATCTTTTCGCGTCCCAAAGCGCCGGACTCCACATTCATCGGATCAACTCTATATTTCCCGACATTGATTACTTCCATTCCGCTCCTTCCTGTCGGAAACAGACAATTATGCCAACCGAACAGGCGCTCGTCAGTCAGCGGCGCATCATAATTGCAGATCGCGTCAATCATCATCTCCACCACACCCTCAACATAATGCGACGGTTCTGTTTCGTTTAGAATGCGTACGCCCATCCTTCTAGCCACCGACGAACGCACTTGCTCTGAATTCAGGACCACATTCTCAATCTCTGATGACGACACTATATCGTGAGTCAACGCCTCCACAGCTGCTTGTTGCCGCACATCGAAACCGATTGCAGACAGGCGGCCCTCAAGATACCCTGCCGCTTTATTTACTTTTGCCAATTTCGCTCCAACAATCTCTTTGTCCCATACGAAATTCGGCCATTCCGCCATCTGATGAATATACATAACCGCTTCATTTTACCACAAATAAAACAATTTGCGTCATATTAACCGCAAAATATGCGGATAATAAGACGCAAACACGCTCTTACCCAACGGCTTAGTATCATAAACTTCTATTGATATGGAGTATCAAATAGAAATAGAAGGGTATCAGTGGCTTAATAGATTTTTATAAGCACTACGTACTTAGATAGCGTTCTAATTTGTTCCGTCAAATCTTTTCCTTTTAACTCTGTAACCGCTGGAGTTGGAATAGATATCGGGGCAGATTCTATCAAATTAGATAAATATATACTCTTAATCGCGTAACCAACGTTCTGCGCTTTTACAATTCCTGCATTTGTAATTCCTATCAGATTTCCATCTTTGTCGAATAATGGACCGCCACTACTACCAGGCTGAATTGGAGCAGAT
>CAVENC010000017.1:0-48740 GCA_963617065.1 Butyricicoccaceae bacterium | reverse complement strand
CTACCCCCTGACATCGGACGGGCAGTCCTCATCTGTCAGTATATTTGGTTTTGCAGGCCCTGGTATCGTACCCAGCCATACATCACTGCAGGCCGTCGTGAGCTCTTACCTCACGTTTTCACCATCACCATCCCGAAATTCGGAACGGCAGTCATTCTCTGTTACGATTTCATAAGATTTCTCCCATCTGCGCTTTCCGCAGCAGAGTGCCCTTTCCTGTCCGGACTTTCCTCACCAGCAAAAGAACTGGCGCGGCAGAACGTCCCGCCGTATATTTCAACTCGACAAAGTTAGCAATTTCCCGCCATTACTCAAACTTCCGGCGATATTGCACGAAAGACGCTGAAAGATAGCACATTGTTCCGCAAGGATTGCTATATTTGCGGGGCGCTACTGGAAAAATCTGCCGAAGAGAAAGGATGGCAGTTGGAAGTTCGCAGATTCTACTTGGAACCGTAGCAAACAGTTAACTGATAAAAAAGCATATCAGAAAAATGGAATGGATTGTATTGAATGACAACAGAGTGAAAAACAACAAGGTGAAGGACTGGTTCAGATGGTTCGCGCCTAAGTTCATCCTTTTTACACTCATTATCGGGTTAGTCACCAGGCTGATTCTCCTGTTCACTCCGCCTACAGTAATAGGATTTTCATTCCTGGAATGGATTAAGATTTTCATTCTCGGTCCGGTCAACGACATCGCGTTCGCAATCATCGCTTTGTCGCCGGCCCTTCTGATTCACGCCACGCTGAACGACGCCAAATATTCCAAGCCGATAAATTACATATTGGGTGCAATCCTGGTGGCATTTGCAGTTTATTCCTGGTTGCCGTCCAACATCTTTACAGAATACGGTTCAGCAGCACCCGCTGTTGCAAGGGCATTGTCATCCTTGCTGCTCATAGGCTTCGGGCTGAGGCTTTTCCTTCCGTCAATAAGAAAGACCTGGTGCAAAATCGGACTTGAATTCACGATGGGGTTATACGTACTGCTTATGCTGGTCAATATGGCGTCAGAGTTCACATTCTGGAATGAATTCGGGGTCAGATACAATTTCATCGCCGTGGATTACCTCGTCTATACAAATGAGGTCATAGGCAATATTATGGAGTCCTACCCTATCGTCCCTATGTTCCTAGGAGTATTGCTGGTTGCGATTGCAGTAAGCTGGGTGATGTTCCGGAAAAGAGATGTAAGCGAAACAGACAATGGCGGGCTGCGAAATTTTGCATTGACATTCGTCGTGTATGCCGTACTCTTCACCGGCAGCATATTCTGGCTTGACTTCAGTTACAGGCATCTGCAGAGCGAGAACAGCTATGCGACCGAGCTACAGTGCAACGGATGCTGGAATTTCCTCGAGGCATACAGCAGCAGCACGCTCGAATACGACAAGTTCTACAAGATGCTGCCGGAGAACGAAGCTTCCGAGTCCAAGATTGCTCTTTGCAATGAAGACAACGACGGCATTCAACATATAACCGACTCCATCCCTCCAATCAAGAAAAATATCGTTCTCATTGCCATAGAAAGTATGAGCGCAGATTTTCTCGCAACTTATGGCAACACCGACGGAATCACCCCGAATCTGGATTCCCTGGTTGAAAGAAGCCTTGTATTCGACAATCTGTATGCAGCAGGCAACCGTTCAGTCCGCGGACTCGAGGCCCTGACGCTATGTATTCCGCCGAGTGCTGGAGAAAGCCTCATCAAGAGACCAAACAATGCAAATCTGTTTTCAACAGGCAAAGTATTGAGAGACAACGGTTATACCACCTCTTTCATATATGGTGGAGACAGCTATTTCGACAATATGAAAACATATTTCGAGGGCAATGGTTTCGAAATAATCGACAAATCCTCCTATCCGAAAGAAGACATCACATTCAGCAACATTTGGGGCACCTGCGATGAAGATTCCTACACGGTTGCGCTTAAAGATTTCGACAAGAAAGCCGAGAGCGGAAAGCCGTTCCATTCGATAATTTTCACGATAAGCAACCACAGGCCATATACTTTCCCGGAGGGCAAAATCACATTCGACGGAGAAATGAAATCCCGCAAAGCTGCCGTAAAATACACGGATTACGCTATCGGACAGTTCTTTGCAAAGGCATCCGAGAAACCGTGGTTCAACAATACCATATTCGTGATTGTAGCTGACCATTGTGCATCTAGCGCAGGAAAGACAAGCATTCCGGTCGATAAATATCACATTCCGGCAATCATCTATGCTCCCGGATTCATAGAGCCGAAGCATATCGGAAAACTATGTTCTCAGATTGACATTATGCCTACGGTATTGTCTCTGCTGCATTTCTCATACGATTCAGAATTCTATGGACAGAATATTCTGGCTCCGGATTTTCACGAACGTGCATTTATGGCAACATATCAGGACCTCGGATATTACCGCAACGGTATTCTGACAGTTCTCTCCCCAGTCAGGAGGGTTCAGCAGTTCAACGTAGATTCCACTTCCGATTGGAAACACGCCGAACATCAGACCGAAGATATTGACTCTGCTCTCGAAAAAGAGGCGCAGGCATATTATCAGAGTATCAACATGCGATAATAATTATAGCCCACTGATTATCAACAACTCACAACTTCGCGCAAGTCTGCTGTCCCGAGGGACAATTTCGCACCTCCGGTGCGGTAGAAGTTTTACCGGGGAAAGGATTCCCCGATACCCCTTCTGTCGCTACGCTCCGCACTAACTTTCCGAACGTAGCTTTCCGAACTTGGCATCTTGAGCATCAATTTGGGTTATTTTTGGGCGCATTTCATTTTCGCAATGAAATACAAATTACTATATTTGCATTTGAAATGAAACCGAATAGAAAACAATTTCTTTCGTTCGTTTCTTAAGATGCCACATATTCACCCTTACAGAACACATTCTGACAGACAGTAAGGATTATGTGGCGGCATAGTAATTTAACTGAATTGCGCCAATATGTCTGAAACGAAAAACAACGAATTCGATGTCATAATCATCGGAGGCGGAATAACCGGTGCCGGCACTGCGAGGGACTGTTCCCTGCGCGGATTGAAGGTACTTCTCATTGAAAGGCACGACATCGCGGACGGAGCTACCGGCAGAAATCACGGTTTGCTCCATAGTGGGGCACGATATGCGGTGACAGACCAGGAATCGGCTGCGGAGTGCATACAGGAGAATATGATTCTGAAGAGAGTTGCAAATCACTGTGTTGATGATACGACCGGATTCTTTCTCACATTGCCTGAGGACGATCTTGCATACCAGGCAAAATTTGTCGAGTCCTGCAACAAAGCCGGAATCAAAGCTGAAATCATAGATCCTAAAGAGGCGCTCAGACTCGAGCCCTCTGCCAATCCGGATATTATCGGAGCCGTACGGGTTCCGGACGGTTCTGTTGACCCGTTCAGATTATGTTCATCCAACATTGTTGATGCGAAACTGCACGGAGCTAAAGTGTTGGTTTATACGGAAGTAACAGAATTTATCCGTAAGCAGGAGGCAATCGTAGGAGTAAAAGTCATTGACCATAAGACAGGCGCAACAGCCGAGTATTATGCTCCGATTACTGTCAACGCCGGAGGCATTTGGGGACACCTTATTGCCGAAAAGGCAGGAGCAAAGATCAGTATGTTCCCTGCCAAGGGGGCTTTGCTGATTTTCGCGCACAGAGTGAACAGCATAGTGCTTAACCGCTGTCGCAAGCCTGCCAATGCGGACATATTGGTACCAGGAGACACCGTCTGCGTAATCGGCACGACATCAACCCGAGTTCCTTACGAGGAATGTGACGATATGAGAGTCACCCCTGATGAAGTAAAATTGTTGCTTGCTGAAGGGGAGAAACTGGCTCCGTGCCTTAAAGATACGCGTGTCCTGAGAGCTTATGCCGGCGTACGACCGCTAGTTGCGGCTGAGGGTGACACCAGTGGCAGAAACATCAGCCGAGGAATCGTGCTGTTCGACCACGAGAAACGTGACGGCATCAAGGGATTCATCACCATAACTGGCGGTAAATTGATGACTTACAGGCTTATGGCTGAAATGGCCACAGACTTGGTATGCCAGAAACTCAATATCAACAAGAAGTGCGAAACCAGAACAACCCCGTTGCCGGGCTCAGGTCAGGGCAATGTAAAGGAGGTATCCAAGAAAATCTGGGAAGCACCGACTACCGCCCAGAAGGCAACTGTCGGAAGACTTGGCAGCACCGCCGCAAGCATCAAGTTCAATAATGATGAAGACAAGAGTCTCGTATGTGAATGTGAGGAAGTGTCCGTAAGCGAAGTTGAAAACGCAATTGAGAATCTCGACGTACACAATCTTGTTGATTTGAGGCGCAGGACAAGAGTCGGAATGGGAACTTGCCAGGGCGAACTTTGTGCCTGCAGGGCTGCCGGACTTATGGGCAAGGCTCACGGATGCACTGAAAAAGCATTGAAAGACCTGAAAGGATTCCTCAACGAAAGATGGAAAGGAATGTACCCTATTGCTTGGGGCGAAACATTGCGCGAAGCGGAATTCACTTCTTGGATATATAATGAATGTCTCGGATTGGACGAAGACAGCGAAATTGAACCGGCCGTTCAAGCCATAAAAGAATAAGGAAATGAAATTTGACACATTGATAATAGGAGGCGGACTTGCCGGACTTTTATGCGGAGTGCGACTTCAGGAGGCCGGACAGAAATGCGCAATATTATCTTCCGGACAGAATGCAATGCATTTCTTCTCAGGAGGATTCGGACTGCTTTCAAGGCTTGCGGACGGAAGTGCCGTAGAAGAGCCGCTCAAAGCTATTCCTTCTTTGGAAAGTAGTCATCCATATTCAAAAATAGGAGTCGGCAAAGTTGCGGAATATGCTCAGGAGACCGTGGAATTTTTCAAAAGCCACGGGATTCAGGTCGAGGGCAGCGCAGAAAAGAACAGTTATCTGGTAACAGGTTCCGGAGCATTGAAGCCTACTTGGCTTGTAGCAGAAGAGATTGCACACGTCAAAGACAGAAGCGAAAGCGTAGGAGACAAAGTTCTCATTGTCAATATAGAAGGCTTTATGGATTTCAATACATCCTTCATTGCCGGAGCATTGGAAAAACGCGGGGCGAAATGCAGGATTGTTGCAGTCACCACTGACGAACTCAGCCAGTTGAGAACAAATCCGACAGAAATGAGGTCCTCCAACATCGCCAAGATAATGGAGTCGCCCGTAAGCCTCAACAGATTCGCAACCGAAGTTAAAGCTCAAGTCAAAGACGAAGACACTGTTATATTGCCCGACGTATTCGGAATCAAGAGCCACGACACAGTCGTTTCACTCAGAAAACAGCTGAGAATCAAGACATTGTTCATCGGCACACTTCCACCGTCTGTAGCCGGAATCCGTATCCAGATGCAATTGAAAGAGGCTTTCATATCTGCAGGCGGAACATTCTTGAAGGGAGATGAGGCCAAACAGGCTGAATTCAAGGACAATAAAGTCGTTTCAGTAAAGAGCGCCAACCTCGAGGACGTCAATATCACGGCCGATAACTACGTTCTTGCCACCGGAAGCTATTTCGGACACGGACTTGTTTCCGATGCGGAAATCATATCCGAACCTATATTCGGGGCAGATGTAATCTTTGACGGTGACAGAAACAACTGGTTTGACAAGAATTTCTTCAGACGCCAGGACTACATAAGTTTCGGAGTAGATACGAACGAGGTATTCCTTGCGAAAAGGAATGGCGACACTGTAAAGAACCTCCATGCAATAGGCTCCATCCTTGGCGGATTCAACGCATTGTATGAGGGTTGCGGAGCCGGTGTGGCAATAATGACAGCGTTCAAAGTATCAGACTCAATATTAGGCAGATAGGAGATTGCAAAAATGACAGATCCAAAAGACAACAATTTCGAACAGTGCATCAAATGCACGATCTGCACTGTATATTGCCCTGTAGTGCCGGTCAATCCGGCATATCCGGGTCCGAAACAAGCAGGTCCTGATGGTGAAAGGCTCAGGCTGAAGAACGGATATTTCTTTGACGAATCATTGAAGTACTGTCTCAACTGCAAAAGATGCGATGTTGCCTGCCCTTCCGGAGTCAAAGTTTCTGACCTGATACAGAAAGCCAGAATCAATTTCAGCACACACAAGCCGAAACTTCGCGACAGGATGCTCGCAAGCACAGACCTTATGGGCTCTCTGGCAAGTCCTTTCGCACCTATCGTAAATGCCACTCTGCCTATAAAACCGGTCAAAGCAGTGCTTGACGGTGTGCTCGGCATTGATCATAGGAGGACTTTCCCTAAATATTCCGGGACGAAGTTTGAATCCTGGTTCAAGAAGAATGCTCAGGCCAAACAATCAGAGTTCAAGAATCAGATTGCATATTTCCACGGATGTTATGTAAACTACAACTATCCGCAGCTCGGAAAAGACTTTGTGGCAGTGATGAATGCCTTGGGATATGGAGTCAATCTGCTTGACAAGGAAAAATGTTGCGGAGTCGCAATGATTGTCAACGGGCTTACAGAAGGCGCGAAGAAACACGCAGTCCACAATGTAGATGCGATGCAGAAAGCTGTCGGAAAGGGCCTTAAAATCCTCACGACATCATCTACCTGCGTGCTGACTATGCGGGATGAATATCCTGAATTGCTGAATGTAGACAATTCAAGCGTACGGGACAGCCTGTATCTGGCAACCAAATTCATATTCGGACTGGTGGACTCCGGAAAGGTCAAATTGGCATTCAAGAAGGACTGGAAAGCTAAAGTAGCATATCATACGCCTTGTCATCTTGAGAAGCTTGGATGGGGAATATTCTCGACTTCTCTTCTAAAGATGATTCCTGGACTGGATTTCACAATGCTTGACAGCAACTGTTGCGGAATATCCGGAACTTATGGTTTCAAGAAAGAGAATTACGATAAATCCCAGGCGATAGGCAGACCTTTGTTTGACCAGATCAAGAATGTGAATCCTGATTTCGTAGCCTGCGACTGCGAGACCTGCAAATGGCAGATAGAGATGTCCACAGGCTATGCAGTCAAGAATCCTATCAGCATTCTTGCAGAAGCTTTGGATTTGGAGGAAACAGCAAGACTCAACAAGTAAACACAACTATACTAACTTGAGGCGAGCGGACAGAATCTTCGATTTTGTCCGCTCTTTCAAGTTAGTATAAAGTCATTCATTGGGGAAAGTTTTCCCCAATCCCCTTCTGGTCGCGATGCTCCGAACGGCTTCGATTTTGTCCGCTCTTTCAAGTTAGTATGAAGTAAACCATTTGGGGAATGTTTTCCCCAAGCCCCTTCTGGTCGCGATGCTCCGAACGGCTTCGATTTTGTCCGCTCTTTCAAGTTAGTATGAAGTAAACCATTTGGGGAATGTTTTCCCCAAGCCCCTTCTGGTCGCGATGCTCCGAACGGCTTCGATTTTGTCCGCTCTTTCAAGTTAGTATGACTCCAAACGCCCTGTGCAACTCTTCCTCTATTCCTCCCCACGGCTCCATTCCCTCGGAATTGTCCCTATGAGAACCGTAACTAACGGTTATTTTCTTAATATTTCGCGAACATCTCAGTACCTTTGCCGTATGCACTTGCAAGTTGAAAAACTACTCAGTGCCGTCGATTCCCCTGAAAGGATGACGGAGGTAATCCGTGAGATCGGAATCATCCCTTTCTTCCGGAGCGGAATCCCCGGATGGTCTATCGAAGAAATGACTGATCCGGCCTTCTGGTTCTGCACCTCCGATAAGCTTGGCCCCTGGGACTGGAAAATCGATGCGATCCGTCAGGGCGATATCGCATACGGGAAATTCCTTTCGGGCAAAGCCTCGTTCGCGACTGCGGAATGGTACAGACATCTGATGAACATCCGCAGGGCCGAGCCTAAATACCGGATGGCGCTCGGCGAACGTTTCCAAGCCCGAACGCGTTCCGAGAAGCTGATGAAATATCTCGCCCCCGTCGCCCTAGAAGCCATCAGGGAGAACGGTTCACTGGAGATGTCTGAACTCAGGAGCATCTGTGGCGGAAAAGTAACCGACAGACAAATCCGGGTTCTCGGAGCGAAATACAGGGACGTGCTGCGGCCTGCCGTAAAGAAAAATGTTATGGATTCTGTGATGCAGTTTCTGGAAATGGGCACTTGGACGGTGATTGGAGACTTCCGCCGGGTTTACAGGGGGCCGAATCTTGAATACTCCGGATGGCAGCGCGCATCCATCACCACCCCGGACGCCCTGTTCGGTTCGGCGGAGCAGCCTTCGCAGCAGCCGTTCTGGGCCAAAATCTTCGAGACGGACCGATGCGACACTCTTGAAGTCACATGCACACCTCAAGAATCCAGACAGATCCTCATCGACCACCTCGCCAGCTTCTTCCCTGAACATAGAGACACACTGACAAGAATCATTTGAAGGGCAACTGAAAAGCCACGCTCAAGTGCAGCGCATCTATTTCTCTGGGCGAGAATCTTCATTTAATAAACATACAACTGAAGACGTTAAAACAAAGCGATGCCGTACGGCAGTCAGTTGGTCGCCTCTTGCAATTAAAGAGAAGTGTCTCAAACAGACTGGAGCTTTTTTCACTTCTCGTCGGTCAACTGCGCCATTCTTAGAAGGATGGTGATTGAGGCATTGCTGCAGTTGATCCAGAACGAACGCCCCTTGTTACGCTTGGGGCTGCGCAAATCGAACGTCGTAGGAATCATTCCTGTATCAATATCCTGAACTACAGTCAGATTGTCAATCAAAGCCTTTGCCTTGGCGAACGCCAATTCATCCCCGGTAGCCTCATAAAGATCAAGATAAGCGTTAGCGACATTGCAGGAACTGTTATCCACAGGAACCTGATAATTATGCTGTTCATACACGCAAGGCGCCGCCATCGTGCGGACCCCTTCTTTTCCGGGAAGCGCATTCCAATGCACAAACTGGTCCTCGCTCAATCGGATAAGATCTCGCGCATCCTCCAGCTCCGACGCCGAAGGTTTGCCGCGCAATATATATGAAGCATAAGGAGCCGCCGTGCAGTTCGTAAGATTCTGATACGGCTTGAGTCCCTCGACAGAAACATCTTCAAACTGACCGGTAAGGTCAAATGTCTCCAATGCCACTTCCTTCATCCATCTGGCAGCCTTTGCGCTCATATCCGAATACTTAGTAATGCCGTATTCCCTTTCCAGACGGCGTATGAAGTTAAGGACCGGATGAAGCATAGCCTTCACCTCGTTAACCGGCTCTCCCGTTTCGAAATTCACCTTAATAGGGAAAGAGCCGTCCTCATTCTGGATCTTCATATAAGTATCCGCTATCTTGAGCGCCCTGTCATAATAAAGGGAATCTCCTGTCGCGTTGAACAAATCGAGGAAAGCGTTACCAGAATAACAGGCATCCATTGTCATCGTCTTGCCGATGTTCCATTCCTTCTTGGAAGCGACACGGTCTCCATAATATGTAGGAGGAAAAAATTCAAGACGATCACCTTCCGGACGACTCTGATCCATAAGGAACTGAGCCGCATTTTTCGCTATCGACAAGGCCTCATCCTTCAGCGAAGGCACATATTCAACTATTTTAGATTCGACACTTATGAGTCCGCCTATCACCTTGTTAGCATAAGTGAAATGGGAATACAAGTCCAAATCCGGAATTTCATCTTCCTTGAATTTCTGAACGCCCGGCATCTTATGGATATACAGCGCAGCCAACAATGCAGCCTCGCGATATGGCCTTACATTCTTATTGTAAGGTCCCTCAAACGGGAAATCCCTCAGGAAACTTCTCTTGTAAGCCGTATCTTTCACATTGTCTTTACCGTCAAGCGCAAGCACAGTCAAGTCAACTTTTGAAGGCGGTATTGAGGCCCATACAGGCGAAAGATCTGCACAAGGATTTTCGGAAGCGAAAGACCACTCCCCTGTTCCGTCCTGCTTTCTGACAATGAATTTGTAGGTCTTCGCTCCCTCAATCGGCTTCACATCAAATGCCGGCGCATAAGTAAACTTCCGGCAGAACTCATTCCAGCAAGGATTCCTGCCTTCTGACGCCGGACGGATCGGAGTCAGATATTCCTTAGCCGCCTGCTCATTCAACTTCTCGAACTGCTTCTGTCCGCATTCGCCACACGAGCTAAGAAAAGCCAGCGAAACAGCAGATGCGACAATAAATGTCCTGTTAACAATATTCTTCATCTTATTCATTTGTTACCGTTTCAAACTTCACGTTGAGAATCTGAGTCTCAGAATCACCGCAAAGATTGGTCTTGCTTCCGGCACCAGTCAAGTAATTCACATAGTTCTCCTCTGCCAACGTAACGGAATCGCCGCCATAGACAGTCACCGAACCGGACACCCTCACAGGCGAGTCTTCGGAACCGATTTGACAGATATTGCCTGCACTCTGACCGCCAAAGCGACCGACAATAAGTCCACAAGAGTTGAACGGAGTGCTTGAACCATTACCACCCTTGCTGGCAAAAATGCCTGTCACATTGCAGTTTACCGCACAGCCTTCCAATGTCACGAATGATTTCTTCTGACCGCTTTGGAATCCGAGCAAACCTCCGACACGCACCTTATCAGAATTGCAATTCGTGATGACATCGCCTAAATTCCTGCAATTCTTGATGTTTGCGCCACCGTTGTTTGAAGCGATTCCTCCTACATATCCGTCCTTGGTCGATGTAAACGCTGTCGGAAGCACAGTCACTTTTCCTTTCGCTGTATTGACGCAGTTTTCCATATCCACACTCATCGTATTGGCGACCACTCCCGCGACATATAATTTATTAGTAATGTCGGTTGGCGCAACAGTTATAGGCGCATCATTCTTGCAATTGCTGACTGCTCCGTTCACGCTTCCCGCAATTCCGGCACAGCGAAGTTCACCCGTTACCGCCTCTTCAGGGCTGATTGTCAGAGAGCCGTGATTTTCGCAACCTGTCACTGTCGAACCTGTTCCTACCCTGCCGCACATTGAAGCAATGAACGCCTGCGCCGTATTTGCCTTGGACATAGTGATATCTGCCATATTCACGCAATTCTCTATCAAACACTTATCTGTATCATCAGCAGGTCCGAGATTACCGACCAGAATTCCCCATTTCGCAGAATAATCGGAAGCGACATCAAATTTACAAGAATTATCAATAATAAGGTTCTTCACTGTAGCATTTCCTGACGTCTTCACGAACAGCGGCGCACCGCTCACAAGGTTCATAATCTTATGGCCGTCACCATCCAGAATGCCGATATAATCCTCAACAGGCACAAGTGTAATTCCCTTCAGGTCTATATCATTGGTAAGTTTGGTAACCAGTCCGTCCACATACAAATCCGTATTGGAAGCGTTTTCCAAAAATGAGACAAATTGCTCTGCCGTAGAAATTTCGGTAATCGCCTTCAAAGAGGACTTGTCCTGACTCACTTCAACTGACTTAGACAGTCCCTTCGGCAAGGTCACTGTAACAGTGGCTGTACGCAAAGCACCGGTATCATTCATAGAAGCGCTGATTGTCACAGTATGAGGTTCCTCATCACCAGGAACAGTCGAAGGGTTGAAACTCAACCAAGACTCGGAAGACGTTATCTCAGCATCATAATTGACCGTTACCGTGAAACTTGACGTCTCCACACCGGCGGGATCAAGCAGAATCACATTCTCTGTCTCAGGGCCTAGCACGATACTTTCTTCAAGCTTAGTATTACCTGCCTGACAGATAGTTATGACTTCCTGAGTACCCAACGGCATTGAAATGATGACTTTTCCTTCCCTGTCTGTAGAACGGTCATTCATAGCGGCAGTCACCTTAATTTCATGCATAGAACCAGCCTCAACAGTACCCTCTTCAATTTCCAGCCAGTCCGCATCTGCGACTATAGTCGAATTGTAATTGACTTTAACGCTGAACGACACACTTCCACCCTCAGCCGGCACATTAAGTTTGTAGCTATCCAGACGAATATATATTTCTTCCGGATCGCCAGTCTGGCCATCGCCTGTAACTTTATATATACCGTTGATAATCTGCCAAATAGACGCTGCCCCATTAGCACTTGTGCCACTACCGTCTCCACTTGCAAGGACGCCGAAATCCTTTTCGGAAGCCACCACTTTATCTCCAGTCTGAAGACTCGTCACTGAACCGGCCACACAAATCGGCTTGTCTGCCGTACCGAGAGTACACACTTTGGCATTAGCCTGTCCGGCAAAACGTCCTACTACAAGTCCGGCCGATAGGCAAGGATTATTTCCATTTGTGCCCTTTCCCTTCGTGTAGGCGGTGATATGGCAATTCACTGCACAATCCTCAAACAACGTAAAGTCCTGGTCAGACACTTTTGTCTGCCATCCCATCAGGCCACCAACATAACTTGCCTTTTCATATCCGCAGTGAATGTCAGCATAATTCTTACTCGTACTGATGTCGGACGAGCCGTCGTGATAACCGACCAGACCGCCGATGTAACCGTTTGAAGGTTTTGAGGCATTTGCAGTTATGGATGCGTCCTGATGATTGATACAGCCGCTTATGGCTCCTTGACCCTGTCTTGCACTTATACCTCCGACAAAGTAGGTTGGCACGCTTTCAGGCTGAGGTTCGAGGACAATCTTGCCGTAGTTGTCGCTATCGCTGATTGTGCCCATTCCATAGGCAGTGAGTCCGCCTATGAAGATATTGCCGTCAGACTTTACAGGTCGGAAATTTATCGCTCCTGTATTTATGCAACTTGAGACAGAGCCCTCCTCATAATTGTACGCCGCTATTCCTCCGATGTAGATCTTATTGACTGAAGCCTCCTCCGGCACAGAAATGTCTGCATTGTTACGGCAATTGGTTATCTGACCATAATTGTGCATTGCAAACGGTCCGAAATTCAAATCCTCCGTTGAACTCTGCAGCGTGAACGAGCAGGAAGCATCGATGGTCAAGTTTGTGATCTTTCCGGTGCTCTTCACAAACAGAGACTGGCCTTTTGAATTCCAGTTCATAATCTTATGTCCCTGGCCGTCAAATGTTCCCGCGAAAGATTCCGCAGAAACTAGATTGTCAACATCGGACATATCGATATCTTTGGACACGGTGATGGTCTCGTCCTGTTCGTAATATGGAGCGCAAGTCTCCAGCCAATATACCAGTTCCTCTGCAGAAGCGATGCTCTCCGGAGTATCCGGACGCGAATAAATTGGTTGACTGACAGTTATGGTATGCGTTAGAGAAGGAGTCTTGATCACAATCTTTCCGTTGCGTTCAGACTCGGTCTTATTGGGGTCCGCAGTAATGATTATGGTATAAGTAGTGCCATCCCCCGGGAATTCTTTGGCGCTCAAAGTAATCCAGTCTTCAGCAGTCACTGAGCCGTCATAAGTGGCATTCACCGTGAAATTCAACTTGCCGCCGCGTGGCAGAAATGCCAGTTCATCGGCATTGACCTCAAGAGTCTCCGTTCCGGAATTCCTCTTGTGCTGTTCCCACGGTGTTTCCTCTCTTGCACACGCCCCCAGAAAGACCATAACCGCAGAGAGTCCAATGTTTATTATATTCTTGATAGTCGGTTTCATTCTGTCTAATATTTGTATTTTTTCAAACAGTCTTATGAGAATAGAGGTTAGTCCTCATCCCAGCCGGGATTCTGCACAAGCGCTCCCGAAGTCAATGTTATCTGCTTCTTCGGAACAGGATAGAGATAATCCCTGCCTTCATTCCAAGTGACTTTATGGTCACGGAATCCGGTAAGCCATCCTTTCTTTGGAGACAGATTTCCAGGGTCATCAGGGTCATACAACCTCTCAGACAGCGTAGCTATTGAAATATTCGCAAGTCCTGCCACTGTTGCAGTTCCGTCATAAACCTCAAAATCATTCTTGCCGTCACCATCCATATCATAAATTCCAGGCCCAGGAAGATAAATTCCATAATATGGTGATTCTGTCCCTTCAATGCCAGTCGCACCGCCGTTCACAAGCTTTGCACCTTCTCCCCAACGGAGCATATCGAACATTCTGAATCCTTCAAGCACAAGTTCTACAGTTCTCTCTCTGCGCACCTCCAACACCAAAGCCTTCTGAGAACTCCTTGACCTGACATAGTTGGGATAACATTTCTCCATATATGGGTCAATGTTGACATCAGTTTTGAGAGCCGGCATCCCTACGCGAGAACGAATCTTGTTCACAGACTTGTCCAATGCGTCCTGATCAAGTGTCCCGAGTTCCGCTTTGGCTTCAGCGAAATTGAGCATAACCTCGCCAAGCCTGAATACCGGAAAGTCATTGTTAGCCTTGCCCTGTGAAAGACAATCCTGATTGTATATGTATTTTATAGGCTTATAACCTGTATAACTATGATCCAGATTATTTATGGTCGGTTTGTCCTGATCCAATTGAACATATCCTGGGCAAAGAACAGTCTGCGCCATTCTCGGATCACGGTCTTTCACCTCGTCCAAGTACCACATTTTGTCAGCTCCGGATTTGTCGGTAAAACGTGTACCGTCAGCCATAAGATAGTGATTCATAAAGCGTCTGGTAAAACCGATGCTCTGCTCGTAGTATTTGGATTGGAACGCGTGACCGAATTTCAGCACATTGTAGTTATACAGTATCGCAAGCATAACTTCGTCCTCACGAGCATCTTCAGTCGCAAACAACATTCTGTAATTCATATCTTTGCCTCTGCCGTTATAGAGGGAATATCCGCTTTCGTCAATGACTTTTTCAGCAGCCTCCGCAGCCAGTTTCAAGAAATATTCTGCGGAAAGTTCTACTGACACACCGTTGAATTCTGTAGGGTCATTTTTTGGAGCGAACACATCATCAGCGTGATATACGCGCCAGGTACCTTCCCACAAGGCAGCTCTGCTCTTCAATGCCAATGCCGTCCATTTGTTGACTCTTGCAACGTTGTGTTTCTCGTCAAGCCGTTCAATGGCTTTGTCAAGATCTTCCATTACGTGAAGCATCACGAGACCTCTCGGGTCACGAGGCTTGTTCAACGCAACATTGTCGGATGACCCAACAACGAAATCGTAATAAGGAACATCCCCGAAACGCTTCACTTTCTCGTAATAACAGAGAGCGCGGAAGAAATATGCCACACCTTTGTAGTACTCCTTGGCAGACTCGTCCTTGCAGTTGTCGCAATATTCAAAGAACATATTTATACGGCGGACGACACCCCATCCCCACGCGGTAGCTCCTGAGTAAGAGTCAGTTACCAATCTATTTCCAAGAACAAGGTCTGCAGGATTCGCCATCACATAGTCATCGGCCGCCCAAGTCACGACAGTATTAGGAGCCACGAGAAGTTCTTCATAACACTTGTCCAGCCACAGCTTGCACTCATCGCCCGATGTAAAATAATTCTCAGGAGCCACGTCATCCTCGGAAAGCCTTGTAAGATCGCAGGCCGTGAATGACAATGTAGCAAGCATCAGTATGATATTCAGTATATTTTTCATAATCAAGCACTAATTAAAATGTCACATCAACACCGAACGACAACGTCCTCGGGTACAGATATCCGATTCCGGTATTGTCGGTATTCAGACTGCTCGCATTCGCAAGTTCCGGATCAATGGTAGTACAATGCCTCTTGAGAGGAGACCAGTAGTACAGATTCTCGCCCGTAAAGTACACTCTCAACTTGCTGACATAGAATTTCTTTGTAATATGTTCAGGCAGAGTGTAGCCGACAGTCAAATTCTTGAAACGCAAGTATCCGATATTCTGCAGATACCTGTCGTTCTTCTGTCCCAAACCCAGATTGTAGTTTCCGCTTGAATAGGTAGCGAATGCCCTAGGCCTCGGGAAATATCCGTTCGGGTTCGTGTCCGGGTCATAGACTCGTCCCATAAAGTCTTTAGCGATGAAACTGACCTCGGAATAAGAATACGGGCCCCAGAACGCACTGCCGCCATAAGCTCCTGTCGGATACCAGTCCTGATGTGCAATTCCCTGGAAGAATGCGGATATGTCGATTCCAGCCCAGTTAAATCCAAGTCTGAACGAGTACGGAAATCTCGGACTGCTATTTCCGATTATTTCACGGTCACCAGGGTCATCCAGCGTACCGGCACCTGAAGTAATCTTTCCATCACCGTTAAGATCACGAAATTTAGGGTCGCCGGCTTTCAGGCCTGTTCCGAGACTTGAACTCAGTGCCTGATATGGTCCAGGCTGTATTTCGTGACTGTCAATGCGAGACATATACTCAGCAGCCTCTTCGTCAGATTTGAAAAGGCCGTCAATGCGATAGCCCCAGATATCGCCCAACGTCTTGCCTTTGTAATTGCTTGACAAGGTTCCGGTCGGGTTGTAATATTTGGTTATCACAGTCTTATTGTCACCGACACCGACTGCTACAGAATATGATGCCGTTTTGCCAAAAAGTTTAAAAGAATCATTCCAGTTAATAGAGATTTCCCATCCTTTTGTCCTCAAATCGGCACAATTCTCTTTTGGCGCTGTCGCTCCGTACGTTGCCGGAAGTTCCACAGACGCCGTAAGCATATCTTTCGTGTCCCTTATGAAGTAGTCTCCTACAAATGAAAGCCTGTTGCTGAGAAAGTTCAAATCAAGTCCCCAATCATAAGTGGTGACAGTTTCCCAAGTAAGTCCTGACGATACTGGTGCACTCACGGATGAATAAGCTGCTTTACTGCTCTTGTCGAATGTATAAGTCATCGTATTGTCCGATGATACTTTCGTAAGATAGTAGTAATTGCTTACCTGCTGATTTCCGAGAGAACCTGCTGAAAATCTGACCTTTCCGTTGGAAATTATATCCAGTACAGGCTTAAAGAACGGTTCTTCAGAGAATCTCCACGCAACAGATGCGGACGGGAAGAATCCCCAGCGGCTTCCTGCGGCAAATCTTGATGTACCGTCATATCTGGCGCTGGCTTCAACTATATATCTGCCCTTCCAGTCATAATTGAGACGTCCGAATATACCGAGTGTCGCATAGGTTGAAATGGACTGGTTAGGCCCGTCATAAGTCGTGTCGTCACCTCTTGAAAGTTGCGCGAACGAATCGAATGCGTCATTGAGAATAGGCCAGGCCTTTATTGAAAGCTGGTTGCTTCTGTAGTCTTCATATTGCATTCCGGCAGTCGCCTTGAAATAATGTCCGTTCCAGTCATTTTCATAAGTACCGAAAGCGTTGAAGACGTGACTGTTCCTGAACGAGCGCACTTCTTTGTATGACTTCGTGGTTCCGGTGACCATTATTTGCTCGCCCGGCTTCGTGCCGTAATAATAATTGTTCGTTCTGGAGGTATTGTACGTATCGGAACGTCTGAAATCATATTCTCCCGTAAGTACGAGATGCTTCGCAATAGTGAAGTCTATGCGGTGAGTCATATCAAAATTGCTGACAGTCTTGGAGAAATGATTTTTCCCGGAAAGAATCTGCGCCGCATTGCTTCGCATAAGGTCTGTCTGTGAGCCCACGATTTCGGAAGGATATACGACCAGCGAACCGTCAGGATTGACAGGAGAGAACGCCGGAGAACATACGAACCACATTCTTTGGAAAAGCAGATTAGTATCTTCGTTTCCACCCCATTTGTAATCACGAACGTTGTAGGAAATGTTGTTGGTATATTTTATCCATTTCGTCACGTTTGCGGTTATCTTGGACCTCACGGAATAATTCTTATACGTATCCTTGGCTGGCTCCTTGAATATGCCGTCTTCGGTATAATAACGCCCGCTCACGTAATATTTCACCTTGTCGTTGCCTCCGGATATGGATACGTTGTGTTCGCTTGTCGGCCTGTTGGTATTCAGCAAGTTATGATACCAATCGTAATTTCCGTAGTAATGGTAGAGACCGTCATCTTCAAGCACAACCCAGGGACGTTCAGGATTCTCAGTCTTGTCATTTCTTCTCTCATACAGTTTCAGAAGGCGGCCGTTTTCAGCGGTATAGTCAAACACCCTGCGCTGTGATGAATGGAAGGACTGATTACAGAACATATTCACGATACTGACATGTTCGTAACCAGTTGTTATGTAATCAGTATTGGTAGTCGGCTGAATCCAGGCCTGACGGAAATTGTAACTTATAGAACTCTTCCCGGTCTTGCCTTGCTTGGTGGTGATGAGCACAACGCCGGCAGAGGCCTTTGCGCCGTAGATTGCACACGTCGAAGCATCCTTAAGGACAGACACAGACTCGATGTCATTAGGATTTATCTGCTGCAGAGAAACTTCCACACCGTCCGCAAGGACAAGAGGAGTACCTCCGTTAACTGAAATGCTACCTCTGACATTGATTGACGGCGAACTGTTCGGGCCTCCGTTGCCCATTTTGATAAAAAGCGAAGGATCGGCGCCCTGCAAGGCGTTTGCCGCTGAAA
This sequence comes from Butyricicoccaceae bacterium, assembly GCA_963617065.1. GTDB lineage: Bacteria > Bacteroidota > Bacteroidia > Bacteroidales > UBA932 > Cryptobacteroides. Next base: position 30,377 of record CAVENC010000017.1, on the reverse strand, counting down.
CGGCAGGCCTTTGCGCCAATGTCGAGCCATCGACTATACCGACTGCGCCTGAAAGACTTGATTTCTTCTGCGTACCGTAACCGACGACCACAATTTCGTCCAATACGTTCTTGGAATCATTAAGCGTAATTACATACGGCTGCCGTTCCTTACCGGTAAGAATGGCCTCAAAGTCCTCATACCCAATGCAGGAAGCGACTACCGTCACAGGAAACGAGACTCCTGTCAAAGAGTAATTTCCGTCATAATCGGTTGCAGCCCCGTTGGTCGTTCCTTTAATGAACACGCCGGCCCCGACAAGCGGTTCTCCCGACGAGTCCACGACTTTCCCGGAAAACCCGGTTCCAGTCTGCGCTGTGACTGATATGCCTGCCATAAGCGACATCACCAGTGCAATAAAGACTTTTCTCATAAATACAGTTAGTGTTATAGTTTCTTTGTGGTTGTAGCGGAGTGTCATCTGAAAGAGGCGGGTCAGATTCTTGAAATTCTGTCTTCGAACTCCTCCGGAGGGCATAAAGCCCGCTTTTTAATCTTGCATCTGTGGGTATATACGGAACTCGGGGCGCAGTGTAGGAATTTGGCAATCTTTCCGCTGTCCGTAATTCCGATTTTTATAGCGGCCAGAATCCGCAGTCCTGTCGTCAGTTCTCCCGGATTCCTCTGCAGCATTCTCGCGTCAGGTTTCAACAAGGCGTTCACTTTATCGGGAAAATCCGGATAAAGGCCCAGGAAAGTGTCGTCGAATATCTTGAAGAATGTCTTATAGTCCACGACCTCCTCCGTAGGCTTTCTCAACATCTCCTTGACCGCATCCACGCCACCTTCTTTCAAGGCTGACCGCAACTCGTGCCTATACCTCTCTATATCCTCCATATAATATGAAGACATAGTGATATGCCTGGTTATATATTCCATTTTTGCCTCATTGGCATCTTCGAGCAGCAGATTTTTGCGTTTTATCGTGCTATGCTGCCTGAAAGAAAGCACCAGTAGCGCCATAGTAGCGATAACCAGTAATGCCAGAACTATAATGATACCGATGTAGGCATACTTGTCACGACTTGTCTTTCGCCCTATTGCCTGCACTATGTACAACATCGAATTAGCGGAATTCAGGATATGCGAATTGTATTTGCTCGCAAGTGCGTCTTCCAATGCTATCTGACAATATCTGGACGCAGTAGCCAACTGATTGTCTTCAAACAGCATATTGGATAACTCAAAAAGAGACAACGATGTCCTTATCGGAACCATAAAACCATATATTGCGCTTTGAGCCAACCAATATTCGCGTTTTTCCTTATCGCCGGAATAAGCATAGGCGAACGCCAGACTGTATGCAGCCTCGGCCTTTTCCTCAATGCTCTCGCTTTTGTCAACCAAGTCTCTCAAAATGACAATCGCGTCTTTTGCACGCCCGCTCTCGTAGAGTTGCATTCCGTTTCTGCGAATCAGTTCGAAAGGTTCGATTTCCGGATTGTTTATGTAGGCAAGGCGCTTGATATGACGTCTTTCGATTATCTGTTTGCGCTCATCCTCGTCAATCATCTCGTCCACAGCCTTGATGCCATCAAGATAAAGATCCGCCTTATAATATGCCGCCATTTCAGACTGAGTAAGACGCGCAGTATCAATCTTTCCCAGCATCGCCTCGGCCTCAGGATATTGCCGCATAAGAATTTTCACCACTGACCGCTCCAGCACAGAATGCAGAATCTTTGACGAGTCCCCTTGCGCATATCTATCCATCTTATTCAAATAAGTCAAGGCTGAGTCCGCCTGCCAATATTTGAACAATTTGAACAATGCTTCCGAGCATTCCCACTTAGCTGAATCAGAAGAAGATACGCTCATAATCACGCGCAGGCTGTCAGCTCTGCGCTCCAACTGCACGCTGTAGTCTCCACGCTCCGATATCACACGATCCAACTCGCCGAGTTTATGACTCAACTCGGATGCGCATCCGGTAATGAGAATTGTCGCGGATAAGAGTATGCAGGAGATGCGCCTCATCAGAATTTGTCAATATAATCAGGTAGCAGTTTCTGAATGCCTTTCATTTCTTCCGCATTGTCAATAACAGTCATAAACGGCACCTCGGCAGGCGTAGTGTAATATGCGGAGTAATAATCGTCATACGGAATCGGGCTGCTGCTGTATTTGCAGCTATGAATCAGATTGTTCCAGTCCGCGTCAGGCTCTATATCCCCGCTGATAGCACAATAGAGCATCTGCGTCATTATATATCCCATAAGCGGATTCGGATGATGTGTATCCGAGCCCGTATGATTGCAGAATGTATAGCGGTCTTTATACGTCACACTACCTCCCGGAACTGCAACCGAACCTGTGTAGATGTCGTATGCCAACTGACCGCAGTTAACAATAGTCACACCCGCATCGTGAAGTTTCTTCAGCTGGGACAGAATGTTCTTGTGGTCCTTGTAAACGCTATATATATGGTTAATATACAAGAGTTTGACATTCGGATTCACTGATGAGAAGCGGTTAAAGAGAGTCATCGCGTCAGTGTAGAAATTTGAATTGTTGTTACCTGCCTCCGAAATAATCACATAATCGAACGACGCCAGATCGAGCCCTTTAAGTAAATCAACACCGACTCCCGGACAATCTTTATGTGCTGTGTTGCAGCCTGCTTCTGTGTAGTCAGACAGACTGTGGTTTCCATAAGTACAGTCAATGACCTTGAAATCAGAAAAGCCCTTATCCTGCAACATCTTATAGAACATTCCATAATCTTCCTCGCTTTGCGAACCATATTCCACAAGTCCACCATAATAGACCATCGAATTTGCGCACACGATGAAATTCTTACCGCTTAATGTTTCTTCTTCAGACGCAGCCGCCTGAACAATAGACAACGCACAGGTCTTTCCTCCCTTTAATGCAATTTTCAGTTCACCTCTGCGCTCATCCGCTGTATTTTTTGACGCCGTAACAATTATTTCCTGAGCAGAATCGCTCGCATCTCCACTTTCAGGAGACACAGTAATCCAATCCGGAAATTCTGCGTACCAGCTGGCGTTAGTAAGAATGCTTACCGTTTTGGACTGGCTGTCTGATGTAAACTTCAGAGACGCGACAGAAACAGAGATTATATCAGTCGATTCATTTTTTGCACAATTCACGTTCAGCAGACAAGCCAAAAGCAACGCGGACAGTTTAATTAAAGATTGCATCATTATGTGGTTATTAGCAAGTGTCAGTCACAAGTAAAAGTCAGGAGTCGCACGGACAAATACCGGACGACTCCTCAAATTTACACCAACCGGTGATTTTACCAAAGCACCAAGATGATTATCTATATTCCAGAAAGGCTTAAAGAAATATAACAAGCTGAATATCAATAGGCAATTCTCTCAAGCATCCACTACATTATCAAGATGTGATGAAAGCCTAAATATGTTTAGTAAAGGCTTATTTCCGGGAGTTAATCCGCTTCCGCAGGCCGGAAGATAGGGAAATAGGATAATCTTTGTCGGATTGGTTGAGCCATTTGAGCGCCAAATCATTGTCGCCGAGCATAAAGCATCCAAGCGCTATATCATACTCCGCACAGGACCTGCGCATCAGATTATTTGTATTGACAAGCTTCATCCAGACGGAAATAGCTTCCTTCCACTTGAAATCGTAAGCCAATTGAGAAGCATTATCCCAATCTGCAGGAGACTCGTAATACAACAGTGTAAACTGCTCGCTCTTCCAAACCGGAGCAAATATCTTGGCAGACAAAGCCCCCGCCGATTCCGCCTGATTGCTAAGAGAAGGCCAGACCATATCGGAAACAGCGCTCCGCGGCGTATAGACATCCACAGAAACAGTACTCTTCAAATCCTTGCTGCCCGACCAGGCATAGACTGTATCAATCTTTCCCATCGAATCGTAGGCATAGAGTCTGAGTTTCATCGGAACTGACGCAGTATAGAACAACGCCGTATCTGAAGCTGAAACTTCTTTCTCTGATATTGAAACATTCCCGAATTCAGGGGCGTCAAACAGAAAGACCACGTCATCTCCGCTTTTCATCACCAAATTCGACAACGAATCCACCGACGCATAGTTCCCGTCCGGCTGTTTCTTGACTTTATAAAGATTGACAGACTCCTGCCCCGCATAGTAATTCTTCTCGATAGTGCTTGCGAACCCGTTCAGCAGATAATCTGTGAAAACAGAATCCTTAGATTCCTCGCTTTCAAGACAAAACACCGCAATGGACTTTCCAGTCAGAGACAACCCCGATTTGGACGGATAACTCATCTCGATATTCATACTGAAAGCCTGCGGATCACAGGAAGTGAATCCAAATGTTGCCAGAGCCATTGCCGTAGCGACAGAAATTTTAAGAACTGTTTTCATCATTTTTCTATATATATTCTGCAACCAAATCGTACTCACCAGCTTCCGTAATGCGGACATTTATGAAAGTGCCGACCATTTCGTCCGGTGAAAGTTTCATCTTGTCAGCATCATATTTGACAAGCACCTCACCGTCAACCTCAGGACTTTCAAACTCGCTTCTGCATACGAAGACGCCGTCATTGTAGTCATCGATGATAACTTTGCATTCACTGCCGATGCGGCTCTCGTTGAAAGCAAACGATATGCCACGCTGAAGCTCCATAAGTTTGTTCAGACGGTTCGTCTTTGTCTTCATCGTAACCGAATCCCTGAAGTTCTCGGCATCAAAAGTACCTTCTTCTTCGGAATACTTAAATGCGCCAAGTCTTTCGAACCTTGCATCCTTGACAAAATTCAGCAATTCATTGAATTCCTTAACGCCCTCACCAGGATGTCCGACTATCATCGTAGTTCTTAGCACAATCCCAGGCACTCTTTCTCTCATTTTCTTGATAAGAGCCCTTGTCCAGGCGCCATCGACGTGACGATGCATCATATCCAGGACCTTATCTGAGACGTGCTGCAACGGAATGTCGAGATAGCGGCACACCTTAGGGTTCTCTGCCATCTGAGTCAGGACGTCATCAGGAAAGTCCGCAGGATAAGAATAGTGCACTCTAATCCATTCAAGTCCGTCTATTTCAGACAATTTCGCAAGCAGTTCACCCAGCGCGCGTCTATGATACAAATCCAATCCATAGTAGGTCGTATCCTGAGCGATGAGCACGAGCTCTTTTACTCCGCCCTCTACAAGAGACTTGGCCTCCTGAACCAGATCTTCAATCGGAACAGACCTGTGAGCACCGCGGATATAAGGTATTGCGCAATATGAACACCGCCTGTCGCAACCTTCTGAAATCTTCAGATAGGCATAAGGCAGCTTTTTCCCGGTCAGAATACGAACATTCCTTAATTCTTCCTTCATCCTGCAGCCCAATGCCTTGACTATAGGTTCTATAGACCGGGCACCGAACCAGCCGTCAACTTCCGGGACCAGTTCCGGCATTTCGGAACTGTATCTCTGAGAAAGACAACCGAATACGTACAATTTGCCTATTTGTCCGGCTTTCTTGCGCTCCACCGCCTGCAGAATAGCCTGCACAGATTCTTCCTTGGCATCTCCGATGAATCCGCACGTATTAAGCAGAAGATAATCCAGATGCCTGTCCTCCCCGGCTGTCACAATCTCATAGTCATCCTTGATCTGCGCCAGAAGATGCTCTGTATCAACATCATTCTTGGAGCAGCCCAAAGTGACTACCTGAAGCGTCTTCTTACTCTCTGACATCGATTTATTCATTGACGTTATCGTCTCCTGCAGTTTCTTCCGTCTCTACATCATTCTCATCCTCGAAATCCAGCGAAGCGAAATTCTTAAGGTCGTTGTACCACTCTACAACCTTTTTCATGTGAGAAACATAGAAACGGTCTGCATCATAGTCAGGAACTGCCTTGGCGAACAATGATTTCAATTCGTCTGAAGATGCCTTTGGAGATGGTGCGTCAGCATCGCCCAAAACTGACTGGATCTTAAGGAACACGTCTTTCAACTTCAGTTCACCTTCTGCAGTATAAATTGAGATATCCGCAAGAGTAGTGATTCTGCTCTTCATATCGAAACAAGTTCTGCGCTTGTCTGACAATGCCTCGACAATAGCTCCGTTACGAGCCTGAGCGATGTAATTGAACAAGCCGTGCTGACCTGATACTGAAAGAATTCTAGCCAAATCTGTTTTCATAATTTTTACTGTTTATTGCAACTTTGTTCAGTGGCAATCTGACGGAAAACCTCATCCACTTCCGAGGTCAACTCGTTCAAATCACCGTCATTATTGATAATGTAGTCAGCCTTGGAATAATCCTGACGCTGACACCGTATTCGTTCTTTTATTTTATCCGAGTCACAACCGTCTCTGTGACAGGCCCGCCTGATTCTCGTCTCCTCAGAAGCAACTACCGCTACAGTCTTGCTGAACATTCCGTCAAACAATGGCTTATCCATCGCAATAGCCGATTCCATACAGACAAACGGTTTTGTTCCGGCATACCCTTGCCAATTCTCAACCGACAAGACTTCGGATGCCCAGTTCTCAAAATCCTGAATCACAGCAGGATGCACAATCTCTTCAAGTTTCTTTAGCGCTTGTTCGTCTTTGAAAATCAGAGCGGCAATCAACTTGAAGTCTATTTTACCGGACAAATCTCTAAGTGGCTGACCGAAAGCTTTTTCCAATCTGAAACCAAGTTCCCCGTCATACAATCTCTTCGTGCGGCTGTCACTGTCATATACAGGAACACCCCGTGACTCCAGATATCTGGAAACCTCGGATTTTCCGCTTCCGATACCGCCAGTTATGAGAACCGTGAACGCCATCACCTCTGACTCTCAACACAATCAAAAACTTCCGGAGAAACAGTGTATCCAATCACTCCGACAGGTACTCCATCGGCATTAGGAATACATTGTCCGTCAAGCGATTTGATAAAATCACCGTAATCCACATACAGCTTCATCCTGTCGGACGGATCAGAAGTCACCGGGAAAGCGCACCGGAATGTCACTTCAGCAATAGAAGGATATACAATCAGGAATTTGCCCTTGGGAACATTCTTCGCCACCACCGGCACCTTTGACTTGATCTCAACATAGCGCGAGACCGGGAGATTATAACGTACATAAGTATCCGACAGTCTCACTCCAGCCAATTTATCAAGTTTCACGTCACCCCTCGCGGAAGAACTGAGATTTGACAACGCAAATGACTCAGTATATACACGATTGATTGAGGACAAAGCCTCAGGATCGCCGTAAATCGTCACCGAATCAGGCACGACTTTAAGTCCGGAAGCATTGATATACTGGGGCTTGAAACTCATCGTATAGACGGGCTGCACAGGCACTCTCTTGTGATTCTCATACGGGAACCTGAACATAAGCGTGTCAGACACAAAGGATTCCAGTTTTGCTCCGTTACCGAATATCTGGCTGAAATACTTTCCGAAGTCCTCCGAAGTCACATAGAACATTTCTTCTCCGCAACTGTGCATATCCGAGGAGTTGAACGTGACGTCAACCGGAGTCTTACTGCCGGCTCTCATAAGCTTGATCAGGCTGAATCCGCTTGCCTTGCACTTGGCGGTGACCACCGTTGAATTCACCGAAGAATAAGAATGGCCGTTGATATCGCACAAAGCCCTCACCGGAACATCTATGAGCTCCGTATAATTCATCGTGAGATTATGGGTCAACCATATACCATAAGCAAGCAGGAGAGAGACAATAAAAACTTTTGCATCCCTCCCGCTTATATTCAAAGTCCTGAATATTTTTCCGAACAAGTCAAGCATATCAGAAAGTCCGGAATAAGACGATTACTGCTGCTGAGCCTCAGAGAAATCTTTTACAAGAGAATTCTTGTCAACTCTGAGTTTGGTTTCACCGTCAACCTTGATGAGAACAGTCCTATCCTTGATTTCGTCAACCACTCCGTAAATACCTCCGACAGTGACTATCTTGTCACCTTTCTTGAGTTCCTTGCGGAATTTCTCGAGTTCTTTCTGCTGCTTACGCTGCGGGCGAATCATAAAGAACCACATTACGACAAATATAAGAATAAGCATCACCCACATAGACCAACCTGCACCGGCCTGCTGACCAGCTTGTGCCGCAGGGGTCTGAAGAATTAAAGTAAGGATATTCATTTTCTATAAAAATTATTCTTTTAACAAATATAACAAAAACTATCGATGTCGCAATACCATACAGACATCTGAAAGCACTATACCAGGCCGGCGCCCGATTTTACGATTTTACCTTCTTCTACAAGTTTTCCGAGCAATTTGTCCAGCAATCCGTTCACGAAAGAGCTGCTCTTGGGCAGACTGTAGAATTTGGAAATCTCGACATACTCGTTCATAGTCACCTTGAGAGGAATCTCAGGGAAAGACTCAGCCTCGGCCAGACCAAGTGCCACCAGTGCTATATCAGACGAGTTCAGACGGTCTGCTTCCCAACCTTTCACTGACGACGAAATAAGTTCGAAGTATCCTTCATAACCGGTAAACGCAGTCTTGAGCAATTTGGTAACGAAAACCTTGTCGCTCTGCACGTCAGCGGACGGATTCTTACGCTTCAGCATATCGCTCAAATACAAGTCCGGCAGACGCCACTGGTTTCCGGCTGCTATGTCCTCCATTGTACGACAGCAATATGTAAGAGAATATGCCAAATCGTCTATCCAATATATGGAGATGTCCTCCAAAATAGCCGGCAACATTTCATTGTCCACAAACTCATTCTCGAATATCTTTATGAACAGCTTACAGTCTTCCTTGAGCGAACGTTCAGGAGATTCCATATATTTCTGGAAATACTTCTTCCCCTTCATCGAGTCCAGGACTGAACTGATTAGCAGGTCATAAGGCTGCCAGGAGAATCCTTTACGGGAAACAATTTTCTGAAAATCAGGATCATTCCTGAAGAATTCGGCCACCTTGTTTTCCGCGAATTTCATATTCGGAGCCAAATCCTCGGACGTAGGATTGAATTTCTTCTTGGCCTGCTCAATTCTGTTGTGCGCTTCGGCGGTCAAAGGCTCTATTATTGAGAGCATAAACAAATAGAGATCTCTGGTAGCCTCACACGAACGGTCAAGTTCCATCATCGCGTCGTCCAACGTCATCCGTCCGATAGACGCATAACCATAGAGCACCTTGAATGCTTTAATTCTCAATATTCTTCTGCCTAACATGCACTAATCTGTTTATCTGCTTTCAATATATTTTTTCAAAAAGTTTTCAAAGATACTACCATTTTTCAGATTTTTCCTTAAATTTGGTAAATAAAATTAAATCAGAAAGGGAGATATGTACAACGATGATTATGAGGGAGGCTACTCCCGTGACCGCTCCGGTGAAGAGATTTACTCGAAGCCTGTGAGAGCCGGAAAGAGGACTTATTTCTTTGACGTCAAATCAACAAAGGGAAATAATGACTTTTATCTGACGATAACTGAAAGCAAGCGCAAAACTGAATCCGATGGTCGCTTCAGCTATGACAAACATAAGATTTTCCTCTACAAGGAGGATTTCGAGAAGTTTGCCGACGGACTTGAGGACGCCATCGAATACATTAAGAGCAAACTTAACGGCGCTGAGCCTGCCGCAAAGGAAGCAGAACATTCCGAGCCGGCTGAAGCCAGCAAAGATTCCGACATATTCTAAACTGTAGGAATCAAGTTTGCGCACTGGCGCAAAGACTATATGGAAGGAGGACTAATAAGTAATTATTGGTTCTCCTCTTTTTTCTTCGCAATAAGTGGTTGAATAAAAGATGGGATACAAGGCTCTCGACGCGCCCAATACCGGAGTAATCTTCCGATTATGAGGATTTGGGCAAGGAGAACAACGCAGTAGACCGCTTTTTATTCCACCACTTTTGTTTATCGAATAAAATCGTTAAATTTGGGGATAAAGCGTCTTATTTTTATGAGTTCGATTTTGCTTAAAAATACAATATGCAACGGCACGCTCTCGAATATCTATATCGAAGGGCAAAGAATACGGAAAATCACTAAAGTCGGGTCTGACGAATCCGGTGAAATCCCTATAGCATCAGGAATCGAGGTGATGGATTGCGGCGGCAAGACTGCAATTCCTGGATTCATCAATATGCACACACACGCGGCTATGTCGCTAATGAGAGGAGTTCAGGAAGATGTCATATTCGCCGACTGGATTTCCAAAATATGGGAGATCGAATCCAACGTGGACGAGGAATTCGTTTACTGGGGCACGAAGGTGGCCTGCCTGGAAATGATCAAGACAGGCACAACGACATTCAACGACCAATACTGGTTCTGCAAATATGGACGGAAAGCTGCGGTGGAAATGGGACTACGTCCTGTGGTTTCATACATTATGATTGATCAGAACGACCCTGAGAAAGCCGCATTGCAGAAAGAAGAATGCCAGCAGGCGTATGAAGAAGCAATGTTGCAGAACGACGGAGCAATTTTCGCAATTTCAATACATTCCGTATATGCGACAAGCGAGGAACTTATGGTCTGGGCCGCAGAATTCGCCCGGAAGCACAACCTCAAGATACATATCCACGTAAGCGAGACCGAAAAGGAAATCCTGGACTGCAAATCACTCCATTCCGGGCTTTCACCTGTAGAATACCTTGACAAACTTGGAATCCTGGGTCCCGACGTGATCGCCGCCCACACATTGTGGATAAGCGACAATGACATCAAGATTCTTGGAGAGCGCAAGGTAAACTGCGTTCACAACATCAATTCCAACACCAAGCTGACATCAGGATACACATTCAAATACAACGAGCTCAAAGAAGCCGGAGCTAACGTGTGCCTCGGTACAGACGGATGCGCATCATCCAACAACCTGGATATGCTGGAAGCGATGAAGACCTCCGCATTGTTCCAGAAGGCGTGGAGGAGAGACCCTAAGGCACTTCCCCTCAACGAGTTGATAAACACAGCCACAATAAACGGAGCAAAGGCGCTAGGCATTGACGCTGGAATCATAAGGGAAGGAATGTTGGCGGACATTCTCTTGGTCAACACTGAGAGTTCTTTCTTCCTGTCACCGGGAAGTTTCCTGTCAAATCTGGTATATTCAGCTCATAGTGACTGCATCGAAGACGTGATTGCCAACGGCAGATTCGTGATGCGGAACAGAAAAGTAAAAGACGAGGCGCAGATACTCAACGGCGCCCGCGAACAATTGGAGAAAATCATTTAATTCAAAGATACTATGGATCCAAGATCTGAAAAAATTTATACAGCAGCAGAGTACGTCAAGAGTAAACTTAACGGAAAAGTTCCTCTTGCAGGAATTGTTCTCGGAAGCGGACTCGGTAAACTGGCAGACAAGATACAGAACCCGACAGTCATACCGTACAAGGATATTCCAGGCTTCCCGGTTTCCACTGCGATAGGGCACAAAGGCAACTTCATCGCCGGCGAACTAGGAGGTAAATTCGTCATTGCAATGCAGGGACGAATCCACTATTACGAAGGCTATCCTATGGAGTTGGTCACATTACCAATCCGTGTAATGAAAGTACTGGGTATCAGCTACTTGTTCGTATCCAACGCGGCCGGAGGAATCAATTTCGATTTCCGTGTAGGCGACCTTATGATCATCAAAGACCATATCAATCTCCTTCCAAACCCGCTCATTGGTAAGAATCTTGACGATTTCGGACCGAGATTTCCGGATATGACGCACCCTTACGATGCAAAACTGATTGCAAAGGCCAAGGAAATCGCAGCCGATGCAAATATTGACCTAAGGGAAGGCGTATATATCGCAGGTACGGGACCTTCATACGAAACCCCTGCAGAATGGCACTTCTTCCGCACAATAGGCGCAGATGCAGTCGGGATGAGCACGGTGCCGGAAGTGATAGTCGCAAGACATTCAGAGATTCCGGTATTCGGTATGTCTGTCATCACAAATGCAGCTCAGGTGGAATTCGACGCAGATTATAAAAATGACGGAGACGATGTTGTCAAGGCAGCTGACTTGGCTGCAGACAAAATGACGCTCATATTCTCGAAAATCATTGAATCACTGTAATGGAATTAGGTTTCTTCAGAGTTGCGGCGGGAGTTCCGAGAGTAAAGGTTGCGGACATCGAAGCCAACATAAATGAGATCTGCAGACTGACGGAACAGGCAGAAAATGAGAAAGTTTCACTGATTGCGTTTCCTGAGTTGTCCGTGACAGGATATACTTGCGGAGACCTGTTCGGTCAGGAATTGCTGATAAGAAAAGCCGAGGACGGCATCAGAAAGTTGAAATCATTTTCACGCGGCAAGAACATAACTATAGTCGCGGGAGTCCCGGTAAGAGTCAATGCGTCCCTGTATAATTGCGCTGCTGTCATACACAACGGCTCGCTTAGAGGACTGGTCCCGAAGATATACCTTCCGACATACAACGAATTCTATGAGTCAAGATGGTTCTCAAGCGGAGCGGATTTTCTGTATGGAGCGGAAAAATCCACTTCGAGGATATATGACGATGCAAAGAATTGCAGTTCAGTGGCCGCCGGAGAGGAAATATGCTATGCCGGACACAAGGTGAACATATATCCTAATCTTCTGTTCAATGTAGGAAATTGCACATTCGGCATCGAAATTTGCGAAGATTTGTGGACTCCTATACCGCCGTCATCTCATCACGCGCTCGCCGGTGCGGAAATAATAGTCAATCTTTCCGCAAGCAATGAAGTGCTGATGAAGCACCAGTACAGGAAACAGCTTGCAAGTCAGCAGTCTGCAAGAACCATATCAGGATATGTTTACAGTTCCTGCGGATATGGAGAATCCACGCAGGACGTCGTGTATGCCGGTTCGTCGTTCATATATGAAAACGGCAGCCTGATGTCGGAGAATGAAAGATTTTCAATGACATCAAATCTCATTTCCGCAGATATCGACATAGACAAATTGAAGATACTCAGGCAGAAAGAGACCACATTCCATTCTGTTTCCCCTGACGGGGCCAAAGACGGCAACTACTCACGTTCATATATAACGATACCGGCAGGCAACGGCGCGGAAACTGATTTCCGCAAAGAATTGAGGAGGCACATTGATGCTCATCCTTTTGTACCGGGAAACACTGAAGAGAGAGACGAAAGATGCAGGGAAATTACTGATATTCAAGTAATGGGACTGGCGACAAGGCTTGCACACATAAATTCCAGGACCGCGGTCATTGGCATCTCAGGCGGGCTTGACAGCACCTTGGCGCTCATTGTGACCGTACTCGCATTCGACAAGTTGGGATGGGACAGGAAGCGAATCATCGGCATCACGATGCCTGGACTCGGAACTACAGCAAGGACTCACTCAAATGCAGCTGACCTTATGAACGCCCTAGGCGTAATATCTTTGGAAATTCCTATCGGAAAGGCAGTTGCGCAACATTTTGAAGATATCGGACAAGACCCGTCGGTTCAGGACGTTACATACGAGAACTCCCAGGCGCGCGAGCGCACACAAATACTGATGGATGTCGCCAATAAGGAGAACGGCATAGTTGTCGGGACCGGTGATTTGTCTGAACTGGCACTCGGTTGGGCGACATACAACGGAGACCATATGTCAATGTATGCCGTAAACGCCAGCATTCCTAAGACATTGGTGAAATATCTTGTAGGCTGGGCTGCAAACAGTCATTTCGGAGAAAAAGATTCTGAAATAGACGGACGCAGCGTGCACGACATTCTTATGGACATAATCGACACGCCTATAAGTCCGGAATTAAAGCCGGCTGACGACAACGGAGATATAGCACAGAAGACCGAAGACCTCGTGGGTCCTTATGAACTGCACGATTTCTTCCTGTACAATATCTTCCGTTTCGGATATGCTCCTTCGAAGGTATTTTTCCTTGCCCAGAAGGCTTTTGCCGGGATTTATGACGACGAGACCATTCTCAAATGGCTCAAGACTTTCGTCAAGAGATTCTTCGCACAACAGTTCAAGAGGTCGTGTCTGCCGGACTGCCCGAAGGTCGGTTCAGTGTCATTGTCACCCCGCGGCGACTGGAGAATGCCTTCAGACGCCTGGAGAACGCTGTTCCTGGATGACCTTAACGCCTGCGAAGACGCGCTGCTAGAGAGCCGTCCATAGCGCCTTTCATAAGTTTTCTGGTACCCTCAAACTGCTTCAGCAGCCTGTTTACTTCCTGAATTGAAGTTCCGCTTCCGTCTGCGATACGTTTGCGACGACTTCCGTTTATAAGTTCAGCGTGTTCACGTTCGTAAGGAGTCATTGAAAGAATGATAGCCTCAACGCTCTTGAACGCGCTGTTGTCTATATCCACGTCCTTCAAGGCTTTGCCCATACCTGGAAGCATTGAAGCCAAGTCCTTGATGTTGCCCATCTTCTTGATCTGCTGAATCTGATTGTAGAAATCCATCAGCGAGAACTGATTCTTGGCGAGCTTCTTCTTGAGTTCGCGTGCCTGCTTCTCGTCGAACTGCTCCTGAGCTTTCTCAACGAGAGAAACGACATCGCCCATTCCGAGAATACGGTCCGCGATTCTGGCAGGATGGAACACATCCAACGCATCTATTTTCTCGCCTGAGGATATGAACTTGATAGGTTTGCCTACTACTGCCTTGATTGACAGGGCCGCACCTCCACGAGTGTCACCATCCATCTTGGTCAGTACAACTCCGTCAAAATCAAGCGTTTCGTTGAACGCTTTAGCAGTTTCCACCGCATCCTGACCGGTCATCGCATCAACGACGAACAGAATTTCCGACGGATTGACAGCCTTCTTGATCGCAGCAATCTCGTCCATCATCTCCTGGTCAACCGCCAGACGACCTGCAGTATCTATAATCACTACTGAAATCCCTTCAGCCTTAGCCTTTGCGACTGCGTTCTCCGCTATTTTCACAGGATCTTTGCATCCTTCCTCGGAATAGACAGGTACTCCGGCCAATTCAGCCATCACCTTCAACTGGTCAATTGCCGCAGGTCTGTACACGTCGCAGGCAGCCAGAAGGACTTTCATTCCTTTTTTCGACTTGCACAGGTTAGCAAGTTTTGCCGTAAACGTCGTTTTACCGGAACCCTGAAGACCGGATATGAGGATAATTCCAGGATTTCCCTTGACATTTATATCCTGAGCACCGGAGCCCATAAAATCAGCAAGTTCATCGTGGACAATCTTGACCATCATCTGCTGAGGCTTCACGGCAGTAAGGACATTCTGTCCCATAGCCTTGTCTTTGACACGGTCACAGAATTCCTTGGCAACTTTATAACTGACATCGGCGTCAAGAAGCGCCTTACGAATGTCTTTTACCGTCTCGGCTACATTGATTTCGGTGATTTTACCTTCACCTTTAAGTATTTTGAATGACCTTTCTAGTCTTTCTGAGAGATTTTCAAACATAACAATGAAACTGTGTATAAACGTAGTTTGCAAAATTACTCAAAAAAAACTAACTTCACACTACCACAAAACTTAATAACTCAACCTATGTTTTCAACTGAATCAATCGAGCTGGCGCTTGCCAAATCAAATTTACCCAACCATATAAAACTGTTCTTCCTCGGAATCTCGGGAAAGAAAGTGATGAAGGTCTGCAGAAGGCGTATCATTTCGAAATCGACCCCGCAGCCCAGGGTATATGAGAAGAAACGGGACATCGCGGAGAATGATATGCAATCCAGGCTGAACGAATGGATTCGCATTGACGAGAATATCAGTAAAGACTTCAGCATCGAGAATCTTGCTGAGCAGTTAAAGACAAGCCGACGCTCGCTCGAGCGCTTTCTTCATTCTTCGACAAATCAGGATTTCCGGTATTGGAAGACTTCCATCAGGATAGAACGTGCGAAAACGCTTCTGCTTGAGAGGGAGGATGCGACTGTGATTGAAATTGCAATGGCTGTCGGATTCAACGACAAGTCCAATTTTCACAAGAAGTTCAAAGAAATAACAGGATGTACGCCTGCCCAGTGGCGGGAATGCGGAGGACATCCTGATGTAGCTGAATAAAAAGCGGTTGCTGGCGCAACCGCTTCCGAGTTTTATTAATCTGCGTTCTGATGTGCAGGGCGGAGAAGGTCAAGGACGACTTTTACTGGATTGAATGTTTCCAGTGGGACTTCTACGAAATAAGTATTCCAGTCACTCATAGAACCATTCCACAACCCAGGAAGTTCGAGTGCCTTCAATTCTCTTCCCTGATAACTCTTCGAGCTGATGAAGCCCGCATTTTCATCCACATAATCCAGGAGATTAAATTTTTCTCCTTTGTAATTCCTTATGCAGCAGACAAGATCTACCGGATTAAAATGCGTTGAACGCGACAATATTTCTTTTGAATGAGGGTCGTCAGGGTTAATCTGCACACTCTCAAGGATTTGAAGATTAGATGAACCATCCTTACCGGCGATAATGAACGGACCGCCGCCAGGCTCGCCCTGGTTACGCACCATACCGCAGACACGTACCGGCCTGTCAAGTTTACTACGGAGAAGTTTTACGCGTTCCTCAATGCTTCGCGTCAACGGCAACTGGATACATAATTCCTTGTCGAGGAAATTCTCAACGCTGTTGCATAACTGAAGGCATTCCTCTGACTTCAGGTCGGAGATTTCATCAAACTTTTTCAGATATCCGAAAATCCTGTCTCGCAACTGAAGGCACTTTCCCATAAGCGCCTTCTTGTACCTCGCGGTCGTATGAAGGAATCTGTCATTCGAAACATTGTCGATATTCTTGACGGAAACTATCTCTTCATCAAGGTCGTTAAGGTTATATATCAATGCTCCGTGACCGGCAGGTCTGAACAACAAGTCTCCTGATTCCGTACGGAACGGCTTGTTTTTCGTATCCACAGCCACAGTATCCGTAGATTTATTCTGGAATGTGAATGAAACATTGTATTTCACACCGAACTTCTTCTCGTAAACGGACTTGACTTCATCCAAGGACTGCTTGAAAAGCGGTTCAAATTCCGGCGAGATGGTGAACACTATGTTGGCAGTACCGTCAGCATTGCGCATATAGTCCTGAGCCTCAATCAGATGCTCCGCAAACGCAGTTCTGCATTCTCCATCAGGATACCTATGAAAACGGATAACGCCTTTCGGTTTTGACCCATAGCCCAATCCCTTGTCTGTAAGCACCTTCTCCGCAACGTCACGTCTGTATTCGGCAGAATCCTCAGGCTCGCCGAACATCTCTGGAGTATAAAATGCAAAGTCCTTAATGCGGGAAGCCAACTTCGCCACAGAGGAGTCCGCCCCAGGATCTTTGCCTTCCTCTAATGATGACAATCCTGAGAAAATATCCTTGAACATCCTAGACGCTGCTCCGGAAGCCGGCACGAATTTGCATTTACCTTTTACGGACGCATTGTCACAATAGGCGACGGCATCGTCCGTCTCTGAATCCGTCATAATTCTGATTCCCCTCTCCGGAGTTGCAGGTCCGACTATATTCATCCAAGGAAATCCTTTTTTGAAGCGTTCCACTTGAGCCTCAACCTGTTTCACAGAAGAGCCCCGCTCCTCTATTTTCCTGATATCGTTTTTATCAAACATAATGATAGATTTTAATCAATATACACTTCTCTTCTGTATTTGTATTCACTGCGAAGTTTGTCAAAATCGCCTGGAGCAATGCGCAGCATAAAGTCATCCGTAAAGATAGGATAATTATATTGCAGGAGAGCTGCTATCTCGCCCTGGTTCAATCCTTTAAGGTGCAGTTTAACCGCTTCGTTCTCCTCCAGTTCTGTTTTCGGAAAGAACTCATACAGCTGTGTGATTCCGAAATAATGGGCTACTGCGCGTACTGCCGCGGCTGTGCCGTTCTGCTTGCCTTGATATGAATAGCCTGCAATGTGCGGTGTAGCGATTGCCACTTTGTCCATAAGCTCCAGATCAATGTCCGGCTCGTGATTCCAGGTGTCAATAATAACCGGTCCCAACTTTGGAATCGCTTTTTTCAATGCTTCTTCATCCACGACCTCACCGCGAGAAGAATTTATGAAGAACGCTCCCGGCTGCATCAACGAGAAGAAATGGCTGTCCGCCATTCCGCGAGTAGTTTCGTCGAGTGGCGTATGCATTGTCACTATCTGGGAATTCTGAAGCAGATAATCCAAGTCGCAGAACCCGAATGGCCCTTCGGCCTTGGCCCTTGGCGGATCGCATTTCAGCACCTTGAATCCCAACGCGAGTCCCATTCTCTCGATGAGACTGCCCACGTGTCCTACGCCGATTATTCCTATCGTGTCACCTTCAAGGCTAATGGCTCTGCGCGATGCCAGACCATATAGGGCAGAAAATACATATTCCATCACTCCCCCTGCATTGCATCCGGGAGCATTACGGACTACGATGCCGTGGGAATCGCAATATGGGAAATCTATGTGATCGGTACCTATGGTTGCTGTTGCGATGAACTTGACTTTAGAGCCTTCAAGCAGCTGCGCATTGCATTTCGTCCTTGTACGGATCATCAGCGCATCAGCATCTCTGACTGACTCCGCATCTATTTCACCGCCTGGAATATATCTGACATTCGCATAGGGTTCAAACACTCCCTCAAGGAAAGGAATTGCCTTGTCAGCCAGAATAGTAATCTTGTTATTCATTTCAATATTAAACTTTTAATTGGCTTCACTCCCTCTTTAGCATTATAGAAAGGATCGGCCAGGACCGCGCTGTTTATCGCTTCGATTATTGCTTCTTTATTGTAAAACAACTGGTTGCGTATGACTGAAGATGATATCGCACAATACAATATCCCGTTCTTGACGTACTTTGACAATGTATACGGGGCGGCACCGGTGACGGTATCCCAAGCCTTTGTCACCAGAAATTCGTTCATTCCTGATGACAGCTTCATCGATTTCATCATCATCGGCATAAGGTCGCTTAAAGATGACGGAGTTTTCCGCTCCAGCGATATGCTTTTCCCTTTGTACATGATTAAGTAAATTAACTATATAACTTGTTGCGTCTATTAAATTTAACTCGCCACTCAATTTTTGACCGTGTTCCCTCTCGCACCTCCGGTGCGGTTGAAGTTTTATCGGGGAAAGTATTCCCCGAAACCCCTTCGGTCGCAAGGCTCCGAATTTATTATCTAAAGTTTTCCGTCATTATTCAAGTCTATCAATTATCTAACTTGTTGCGTCTATTAAATTCAACTTGTCACTCAATTTTTGACCGTGTTCCCTCTCGCACCTCCGGTGCGGTTGAAGTTTTATCGGGGAAAGTATTCCCCGAAACCCCTTCGGTCGCAAGGCTCCGAATTTATTATCTAAAGTTTTCCGTCATTATTCAAGTCTATCAATTATCTAACTTGTTGCGTCTATTAAATTCAACTTGTCACTCAATTTTTGACCGTGTCTCCTCTCGCACCTCCGGTGCGATTGAAGTTTTATCGGGGAAAGTATTCCCCGAAACCCCTTCGGTCGCTACGCTCCGAATTTATTCTAGAAATCGGAAGGAGCCGTTTTCGGTCTCGAAATACGCGCGGTCTTCAGTGATGCCGTCAACGATCCCTTTGAGGCGGACCTTATTGCTGTCCGTTATGAAAATCTGACCGAAATCGTTGCCAGCAACCATTGAGAGCAGGTTAGCAGTCCTGTCCATATCCAATTTGTCAAACACATCGTCAAGCAAAAGCATCGGCGGTGCACCGAAATGTTCTTTCATCAGCTCATACTGGGCAAATTTCAATGAAACAAGAAATGACTTCTGCTGCCCCTGAGAGCCGCATTTGCGGATAGGATGACCGTCCATAGCAAATATTATATCATCCCGCTGAGGCCCGACAGTAGTATATCCTAATGCTAAATCACGTCTCGCCACAGATGCCAGCACATCTGACAACACCCCCTTGTCCATATCCGAGCGATACGATATGCTCACCGATTCCTTATTTCCGGACAACGCCTGATAATACTTCTCCACTACCGGAGACAACTCATTCAAAAATTTGGAGCGTGCAGCAAACACACGGCCGGCAAATTCAGACATTCTCTCGTCAAGGACCTCTATCAGAGACATATCCGGATGATCTTTCAAAGCGATATTGCGTTGGGATAGCAGCCTATTATATTGCTGTACATCAGAAAGATATTCTCTATTCATCTGGGACAGCACCATATTCAGGAATCGCCTTCTGTCTTCGCCGGAATCGCTTACCAGAGAGACATCGTCAGGAGAGACCATAACTACAGGCAGTTCGCCGATATGTTCGGATATTTTGGTGTATGGCTTATCATCACGGCGGAATTTCTTTTCGCCGGCGGCAGAAACTTTTACGGAGAATCTGGAGGTCAATGAGTTCTGCATCAGATAAGTTCCGGACAAGGAGAACGAGTCGGTGCCATAACGGAAGTTATCTTTGTCGGAAACGCGAAAAGCGCTTTTGGTCATTGACAGATACCAGATTGCATCGAGTAGATTTGTCTTTCCCTCGCCGTTACCTCCGGATATGCAGTTGATATTGGAGGAGAATTTCAGCTCCGCCAATGCTATATTTCTATAATTCTGTACAACTGCTTTTTCTAATATCGCCATAATTTTCTAACAAAAACACCTTAACCGCATAGGAATCAGGTGAGGTTTTCGGGTCTGATTAATACCGAACGGATAATCCAAGCAAATATAAATAGGAAGAGTATAAAAAGCAATTTTTATACTCTTCCTATTTATAGATTCCACCTCCTACAAGGAGGATTAACAGCCATCGGCCGAGCCATTATGTATTTACTCGGTGATAAACCCGGCGGTCTTCGAGACGGTAGCGTAACCGTTCGTATCCTCAATCACGCAGTAAAATCTCAAATCTTTAATCGACTCGACGGCTGCATCGCTATCGAGAGTGATGGACAGTTCAGTCGTCTCCGACCCTCTGATCTTGATGGCGTCCGTCACAGTTCCGTCCGATCTGTCTCCGTCTGAAATCGCACCGCCATTCACCACGCACCAGTAGCAACTCAAACCGGAGCCCGACCCGTCAGCGAGAGCGACGCTGAACACGCAGGCCTTGCCTTTCGTCAGTTTGGCATCCGAAGGCTGCGTTTTGATTTTCGGAGCGGCATCGCAGTACCAGTCGAGCATCACTTTGGAATCCGGGTCAGTGGGATTAACCAGCCAGTAGCTGCGATCGTGCCAAGTATAGACCGAGTTGTAAACCGTGAACCTGCCGTCCTTGCCCGGATTGCCTTCGATGCCAAAGTTTTTGATTTCCATTGGATTGTAAACGCTGATCTCCGTCAGCAGGTTGCCCCTACAGTTAAGAGTCTCAAGTTTCTTGAAGCCGGAAGCATCCAAAGCGGTCAACTTATTGGCGACACAGTTCACATAGGTGAGATTGTCGCAACTCTTGGCGAATGTCAGACTCGCGAGTTCATTGTTGGGCACATGGACGCTCTGGAGAGCCGTACAACCGCTCAAGTCAAGGGAAGCGAGACGGTTTTTGGCGAGTTCAAGCTCCGCCAGCACGGGGCAGTCTCCGAGTTTGATGTCTTCAAGCACGGTGTAGTCAATAATGACTTTGGTAAGTTTCGTACAGGCCGTGAGGTCGAGCGAACTTACGGCTCCTGACTCAATCCAGAGAATCTTGAGATTCAGATTTTTCGAAAGGTCGAGCGAAGTGAATTCACCCGCATACAGATAGAGCTCCTCGAGATTCACATTTTTCGAAAGGTCGAGCGAAGTGAATTTACCCTCATCCAGTCGGAGGCTCTTGAGATTTACGTTCCAAGAAAGGTCAATCGAGGAAAGTCCGGTAAACTTGTCCAGATGGATTTTCTCGAGAGCCGTGAAATACTCTATGCCGTCCAGCGACTCGACCTTGCTGTCGTATATAGTCTCAGCCTGACCGTCCTCAAGCGTTTTCACGCCCTTCACCTCGGAATACTTGATGATGTTCTCGTCCTTCACGATACCTCTGGCCTTCAGATGCAGCGCAAAATTCTTGTCGAAGCGGGAGCTGATGTCGGTGTCGTCCGTGACATCCCCCTTGACCTTCTTGACGGTGACGACGCACGACGCCCTCTTGCCTCCGTCCACGGTTGTGACGGTGATTGTGGCCTCGCCCCATTTCACTGCGCTGACAAGCCCGTCCTCATCGACGGAAGCCACTTCGGTGTTGTCAGATTCCCATTTTACCGTCTTGTCGGCGGCATTTTCCGGAAGGACAGTGGCGGTAAGCTGCTTCGTTGTGCCCTCGTCAATGGTGACGGCCGCCTCGACGGTGACGCTCTCCACAGCGATATCCTTGTTCTTTTTGCATCCTGCGGCGAGGACAAGAGCCGCGCAGATGATGGTTGAAATCTTGAGAAGATTCTGTTTCATATCTGTATGATTTAGTTTAACACCCTACTCTCATAAGGTCTTTTGGCTAGAAGAAATAATTCAGAGCGATGTTGAAGCCGATGTTTTCAGTTCCATAGAGGACGGCGTGACTGCCAGGGCTCACGCGGGCATTGTACTGCTCCACCTTGCCGCTCTTGGACGAGAATCCCTCATATTTAGTCCAAGTCTGAGGCTGCAATGTAAACATCACCGGAGTGAATGTCATCGCACCTGACAATGACAATCTGCCTGTCATAAACCATTCAACACCCATATCCGCATTGACGCCAAGTCCCTGGATATATCCGACATTATACCTTTCCGTAGGTCTGGCGTAATCTATTCCCAGATCGGCTTTGAAATCATTGAGAGTCGCACTGCCTCCGGTTGTAGCCGGACGAGTCATCGGCATAGAGGAAGGCACCCTGTTTTCTGATGTCAACTCGTTGCCATAGTTGAATTTGAGCGAACCTCCGGCAATCGAATATGTCAAGCCGAATCCCGCAATGAATTTGAGAGGTCCCTTGCCTGCCATATATTGGAAGCCGATTGCCAGGCTGGCATTATTCAGATTGGAAACCACCGCATCCACAACCTGATTCCTGGACTCCGGATTAATGGCTTTAGCAAGATCGTCATCCACATATTCCCTGTAGTCAATGTGACTGCCGTTAAGACCAAGAGCCGCACGGAATGCCCACTTGTCACTCAGGAAATATCTGAAACGGAAGGCTGCGAGAGGGTCCTGAGAGAGGATGAACATCTGCTTTTGAGAGTTTGCCATACCCTCAATGAACTCACCGGCGAACTCGCCGTTCTTCGGCTGCATCTTCAGCTTATATGAAAGAGTAGCAGGGTTGAAACTGACACCGATGGACCAGTCTCCGCGCTTTGGAGAAAATCTCTGCGCCTTTTCCACGTTCCCGCCGGAATACGTCACCTTTCCGCCGTTGTTATTATCTTGCGACAATGCCGCCAAAGGGCACAACGTGAGCATCGCAAGACTTATCAGTATAGTTTTCTTCATATTTTTCTCATTTGGAGGGAACCGACAGAGCCGTTGGCCGGCATCAAGACCGTTCCCGGAAACCATTAATTTATTTTACAAGAATCTCACTAGGAACGCATTACGGCTGAACCAAGCCAGCATCTCCGTAGTTCGCTACAGGTTTCATATCCACTGCGAAATATGCGGCAGTACCGCAATCGACAGTCTTGGACACTTGAGAGAAGAAATATGCATCAGTATTCACCGTTCCGGTCTTGCCTGTCTGAGTAGCCTTGTTGGTAGCCGCATCGCGACATTCCACTTTCACTTCTATACTCTTGCCGATCGGGCAGCCGATTTTGGTCTCAAAATAGCCATATTGACCGGTCTTCACTGTCTTCAGAGCATACGTCACCTTACCGGACTCATCTTTCTCTCCATAGAATATGTTCACATCCAGTCCTGGATTGGCAGTATAAGGGTCCTGACCCGAAGGGCAATATCTGACGTGACCGCAAATGATTGACTTTACCGGCAGATTAGCCTCCGTCAAATCCGTAGGCTGCACTTTTTCGCAAGACATACAGGCTGTTCCCGCCAATGAGGCAACCAACGCAAGGCAGGCCAGTCCCTTCATCTTGGCAATAGAGATCTTGCGGAATTCCTTCAACAGAGGTTCCAGTGCAAGAGAAGCCTTACGGGCGCGCAATCCGGCAGCCTTATTACCCTTAGTCTGCTGAGCTGAAGCATCGCGGAGCATCATATCCGCGGTCTTTCTGATTTGATTCAAAATGTTCTGCATATCATCAAAATTTATGTGTTTCAAAAAAAGATTATTATAGCTTGTCCTATGGATTCTTAATCTTTCGCTTTCTTAAAGACATAGTAATACTGCTGAGTTCCAGTATCGTCAGTAATTAGGATTCCATTCCCTTCATCTCTTGCTGTTGCAGTCTTAAACCATATCAAATATCCATCCTCCTCCGTATAGACGGTTTCATAATCAAACGACCAACACCCTACTTTTCCGTCCTTATCCCAGAATTTCGCGGATTTACTGATACTTTTATACTTATTATTCACGTATAAACCTTTTTCATTAGGACCTGTAGCAAACTTCACGAAAGCCCCTCCGTTTTTAATCTGGGTCGCACTCTTCAATCCGGACGGAGACTTGGCCTTATTGCCCTCTGACCAGCTTTTCGCTCCCGAATTCATATAGTAGATTTTCACGTTCTGTTGAGAGAAGTCCAGCTTAGCACGCAGAACAACATTGTAGTCTGAATAATACCCGAGCCTCAGTGTAGTTCCGTAGTCATCCGTCGCTGTCACATTCAGGAACAGTGGACGTACGCCCTTGTAGTTGTAGTTGCCTATATAGTACATTCCCTTGCTTTGCGCATAGTTTATCTGCGAAGCGGCTATAATTGATTTATAGTATGAATCCAGTTCAGTGTCTGAAGAATATGTACTTTGCTCCGTATAATGGTCCGATGTTACAGACCATATTGACTGCGGATACACGTCCACCGAAGATCCGGAAGTTGCAACCTTGAATACTGATGCAGGTGCACTGCTATGCTCGCACCATCCGTTCGTGCTAATTTCATGATATACTCCATTTGATTTCCAGTGAGATTCTGTCGTATTGTAAGGATTGGTGCCCCAATAAATCCTGCTACCTTTAGCGAAATGGAAACTTGCCACAGATATGGTCTTCGTTATCTTAGTTCCTTTTTCATCAATAGCATAAACTTCGCCCGAACCTTTGCTCTTTCCTGTCACACTATATTGCTCCAGTTCATCATACTGCTCCGGGTCATCTGAGTCAGACGTATAACTTGCAATACTGCTTATTCCGTCCAGGTAAATCTTTCCGAAATTCTCATAGGACTTGGTGCTTGAATTATACACGGCAACCGTTGATGTATGCCCGATATCTATCATATCCTTATCAATTTCGCCGTCTGACACAACCACAATGCTGGAATACTTCGAGTTATAAGAACGTGGAGGAAGTAGTTCTATTGACGCGCTGAACACATTTCCGGCGTCATCACTGACCGTCAAGGTCGCATCGATAGCGGAATTCACATAATAATACCCATACTTGTAATTAGCTGTAACTCTGGCATAGGTAGGATTCATGGTAAGCATTGTGCTCAGGTCTTCGCCACTTTTGCCCGTAAGTTTCCAACTGGCCTGCTCGTAAGTAATCGGCGTTCTGGTTGCGGTATTGTACAAATAAAAACTTTTGCTGTTTTGCCCGTCGTATGTACACCTTAACGAGTATTTAGTGCCACTGTCGACAGGTTTAATGACGATACCGGTGCCTACGTTTTCAACAGTAACGAGTATGGTTCCTGACGGAAATGTTGAAGGACTAACACTGATTTTGAAACTCCTTGAATTTTTGCCTGTGATATCCGTCGCAGTTATTGTCGCCTCTCCATACTCCGAGGTTGTGCTTATCATAGAACTTCCGCGAAATTCGCCGTCACACGCATCGTATTTTGACACTTTGGCAACGGATTCGTTGTCGCTTGTCCATCGCGCGCTCACATCCGGCAACAGCTCCACACAATAAATCGCATTCCTGTTCAACTTCACTTCTGATGCGACAGGCTCGCTATGACCGCATTGATGAATGGCTGTTTCCGCCGTGAATGGTTTGAGAGCGTGAGTCACAGTAAAGCGCATCAACTGGACTTCCGATTCAGAAACAGAATATGACACGGAAATTTCAGATGCACCCTCCTTCTCGCCTTCATTGAGGTATAGGTATACATAATACTCGTTATCAAAAATAACCTCACATTTCACCGACTCCGGATTTGAAGAAGTGATTGTCAATTTTTTCGCATCAATAGGGAAATTCATCCCCTGAGGACCGCGCGACACATTCAACACTCTGGCTCCGCTCAACGAAACGTCATCCAAATCAAAGGTTTCTCCGTCATTCACAACAGTACAGAGATCAGCGCGTGAAATGGAGTACCGGGTAATGTGGAAGTAATTCTCGGCCACAGCGACTTCCATTGTTTTGGTCTGTTCAAGATTGCTTGCAGTCGCTTTCACCGTTGTTATTCCTTCTGATTTGCCGACAACGACAGCATTGCCTTTGACTATCCTCACTTCAGCCACGTCCAGATTCTCGGACTCCCATTCCAACGATGCCGCGTTCGCGTTTTCCGGTTCGACTTTCACATCCAACAGAACGTCCTTGCCGACAAAAGCCAGCACATTTTCAGGCAAAGAGAAACTTGTCGCCTCAACAGGATTCACGTGGATATTTACAGTTGCCGTCAGGCCACCGCTCTTGGCAGTAAGCACCGCATCTCCCGGAGAAATGGCCGTCACCCTGCCGTTATGCACTTCCGCAACATCAGTGTCGTCAACTGTCCATTCAACAATGGCCGTAGAAATTGCGCTTTCCGGTACTGTGGTATAGCGCACGTTGTATGTATCGCCTTGCACCAGAGTCAAATTCCCCGATTTCGGATCCGTTATGACCAGATCCTTCAGAGATGAATCCTTTTTCTCCTTGCTGCAAGAGCATAAGGCGAGCAATGCAGATATCGCAAAAATTATAGTTCCGCGGAATTTGAATGAAGAAAACATAATATCAGTTGTTATATGGTCCGGTTGCCCGTTAGAGCAAAAAAACTAGAAATGTCTGATTGCAAATGTATCAGAGTTGGATATTCGCGCAAATAGGTAATTATACTTATTTTCATTACGTAGGTAATCTGTAGCAACGAAAAAACGCGTTTTTGCAGGTACTGGACGCGATTTTTCCGCAGTAGAGAATAGTATAAATCAGAAAAATTGTGTATATATTTGTAAAGTCAACAGTAACACTCCTCAACTATGATAAAAACATTGAATGTACTGCTCCTCACAATTCTTTCCTCCTTGACTTTACTTGGGGCCGATATTGACTCTCTATATGTGAAATGGCAGAACGAATCCGGAAGCGGACGCATAAGTTTGGGAAACACTTTGCTGAAAGAGGGAGCAGAACAGGGGTACATTCAGGAAGGGCTGACATTCAAGAGGACACAGACAATAGAATCCGAAGCATACATATATTATATGATGTCGTACCGTTACTATGCGGGCGACCGGTTCGACGACGCATTGTCCACCGCACTGATGTCCTTGCCTCTATGCGAGAAGACAGATGACAAGGAACTGCTTGCCGAATGTATAAATATGATAGGCATCGTATATCAGAGAAAAGGATTCTTCGGACAGGCCATAACCTATATGGAACGCGTTTACAGGTTGGACTTGGCTTCAAACGACAAATCCGGAATGAGTTCTACTATGAACAATCTGGCGACTCTTTATCTTGCGACAGACCAGCCGGAAACCGCTCTCAGTTATGTACTTCCGGCAATTGACATCGAGCGGGAAAGCGGTGACAGGCAAAGATTGGCTGTACGTCTGGGACTTGCGTCTGACATCTGGCTTGAGATGGGGCATTTGGAAAACGCTTTGAAGTGCGTGGAGGAAGCGTACCGGCTTGACAAAGAAGATCATAGAGAAAGCAAGGCCGCCATCAGACTGTCACAGAAGGCCTCCGTGCTGATAGCGATGGAGAAGGATATTGAGGCTGAAATATGTCTGACAGAGGCTATTCCTATCCTGGAAAAGAACAACAACATCACTTCACTTGCCATCTGCCACAATCAGTTGGGACAGCTGTATTACAAGGAAAGTCTCTACAAACAGGCAGAAAAGACTTACCGCATCGCAAGCGAGTACGCCACGAAAGCAGGCAGTGACTATGTAAAGAAAAAGTCGCTTAGCGGACTCTGGCTGTGTCAGAAATATCTCGGGAAACTTGAGGATGCGCTCAAGACTCTGGAGGATTACACCCAGCTTTCTGAGAAAATTGCTGACGACAGGGCCGACTCAGCCGTGGAGGACTTCAAGATCAGATACGAGACCAAGGAGAAGGAAGATGCGCTCGCGCTTGAGAAAAGGATGTCCAGAACCAGGCTCATAGGTATGATAGGACTGGGTATATTGTGCGCATTGCTGATTACCCTGCTTTCGATATGCTGGAAGATGCTGCGCATCAGACGCAGACAGGCAAGAATACTCACCAAGAATATCGAGGTGAAAAGCCAACTGCTCTCAATGGTGCAAGTGCTTGACAACAAGAACGACTCAAACACGCTAAAGAAAATCATCAACGATATAGACACTTTGGAAGATGTCCCTAAAATCACAAGCCGCGAGATGGATGTCATCAAATGGTGTTGCGAAGGACTTTCATCAAAGGAGATTGCTGACAAGCTGAACGTATCGGTGCGGACAATTGACGCCCACAAGGGAAATATCTTCAAAAAACTCAACTTGTCAAGCACTGTGGAACTTGTCAGATATGCCGCAAAAGTCGGAATGTTCAAAAAGTAAGGCAATAAGCGAAATCTAATTATTGCACGATTACGCAATTTTTTTTACATTTGCAGGCATTTTTGCAGATACTGATGAATTTATTTCAAACCAGATTATAAAACATACAAAAATATGGCAAACCAAACTCTTAAAGATCAGGAGAGACTGCACGATGAGCAGGTTGCAGAAAAAGTTTCTTCTGTAGAGAATTTTTTCAATGAGAACAAGAAGATCATTTGGAGCGTTCTTGGCGTTATAGTAGTTGTCGGACTCGGCGTTTTGTGCTACCACAAGTTCTATGCACAGCCTCAGAAAGCAGAAGCTGCGGAGCAGATGTTCCCTGCAGAGGCTAGTTTCCGCGCTCAGAATTATGATGTAGCCCTCAACGGTGACGGAAATGTTCTCGGATTCAGCCAGATCATCGACCAGTATGGTTCTCACGCAGGAGCAGCTGCATTCTTCTATGCAGGAGTATGCGAACTCCAGCTCGGAAATTACGAGGAGGCCGTTTCTTACCTCTCCAAGTACAACGGAAAGGATGCCATTCTGAAAGCAAAGGCTCTTGGCGCCAAAGGTGACGCATACGAAGGACTTGAGAACTACAAAGAGGCAGTGGCTTGCTACGAGAAGGCAGCCAATGCTGTTGATGATATGTTCGCGGCTTCATATCTTCTCAAAGCAGGTATCGCCTGCGAGGAGCTCGGTGATTCTGCAAAGGCCCTCACTTTCTACAAGAAGATTAAGGACCAGTATCAGCAGTCGATGGAAGGCTATGATATTGACAAATATATCAGCCGCATCGAGAACGCGCCTGCGAAGTAATCATATAAATAAAATATTAGCCGGACTGAATATCAGGCCGGCTTTTTAGGTTTAATATAATAAGATACATAATATGGGAAGAGCTTTTGAGTTCAGAAAAGAGAGAAAACTGAAGCGTTGGGGTCATATGGCCAAGACGTTCACCAAGATCGGAAAGGAAATCACTATCGCTGTAAAGCAGGGAGGTCCGGATGTAGTGGGCAACCCTCGTCTCCGCGCACTTATCGCTGAGGCGCGCAACGAGAATATGCCTAAGGACAACATCGAAAGAGCCATCAAGAAAGCTACCGACAAGAGTTTGGGAGATTTCAAGGAGGTTACATTCGAAGGATACGGCCCATTCGGAATCGCATTCCTTGTTGAGACCGCTACTGACAACAACACAAGAACAGTTGCCAATGTCCGCAGTTATTTCACAAAATGCGGCGGCTCACTCGGCACCAGCGGAAGCGTAAGCTTTATGTTTGACCACAAGTGCGTTTTCCGTGTAAAGGACAAGGAAGGACTTGATGTTGACGAACTTCAGCTTTCACTCTGCGATTTCGACGACGATCCTGAAGTTTTCGTTGAGGAGCAGGAAGATGAGAACGAGAACATCACCAAGAATGTTGTCATCTACGGCGCTTACGAGTCTTACGGCGGAATCCAGAAATTCCTCGAGGAAAACGGCTATGAGCTGGTATCCGGAGGTTTCGAGAGAATTCCTAACGTTGACCTCAAAGATGTCACACCTGAGCAGCGCGAGACTCTCAACAAGCTCACGGATCTGCTTGAGAACGATGATGACGTTACCAACGTTTACTCAACAATGAAACCATCTGAGGAATAATCCCATTCCGGTTCCTATA
>CAVENC010000016.1:0-49898 GCA_963617065.1 Butyricicoccaceae bacterium | reverse complement strand
GTGTATGATGAATTCACCAACGGCGGCACTCTGGGCTTCAATGTGAAATGTTTTCCGCTTATTTATTTTCTCATAAAATTCGTCGCTCCCGTCGTAATCGGCGTCATCTTCATCTCCGGCCTGATAATGTGATAAAGCATTTGATTTATAATTTATTATGATTATATTTCGAGAGTGTAATCATAATAACCACTACTATGAATTTTACAAAATCATTTGTCGTAAGTTTCTTGATATTGCTGATTTCAGCATCGTCCGCATTTGCCCAGAACTATCAGGAAGTCGTTTACCTTAAGAACGGAAGCGTTATCAAGGGAATTATAACTGAGCAGATCCCTAATGAAAGTGTCACAATAAAGACCTCGGACGGCAGTGTGATAATTTGTAAAATGGAGGATGTCTCGAAAATCGCCAAAGAAATTCCGGTAAATAAAACTTCCGAAACAGAAACCGTTCAGACTTCGGACAGATACGCGCGTCACGGATGGAATGTCGCTCCCCGTTATCGCGGATTACTTGGTGAGTCCTTTATTGTAGGTACAGGTGATTTTGAAGTAAGTAGAGTGAGTTTCTATACCTCCCACGGCTGTCAGATTACTCCATACATATATGCCGGTCTTGGTGTAGGTCTGACAAATTGGTCTGATTACGGTGTGTTTGATGCTTTAACTGATTCTGATTGTGCATCAGTGCCAATGTTCGCTCATCTTATAACTGAACTTCACAGACTTTATAATAAGCGAGTATCTCCTTTCTTCGATTTGAAGATGGGGTATTCTTTTGGTGAAGATATTAATGGTTTCTATTGTGCTCCATCTGTTGGTTGCCACGTGTATTTCGGAAAAACAAAAATGGGTTTAGGTGCATCTATTGGTTATGATTTGCAAAGAGTGGATGTTGATTATGGAGTATATTCTGAGGATTCGACGATGAAAGAATCACTTGGAGGAGTGTCGTTCTCGTTGGTGTTTGATTTCTGATGTTTATTCTTCTTCGGGGTTTCATTATCTTTGCGGAGCTAAATGATTTTTGCGATGCAGAAGATATGGAAATCGGCCCTGAAATATGCAGGGATAGTTATATTCTTTCTGGTACTTGCCTATGGGTTCGTACCTCAGGTTCTTGGAGGTAAAATCGTAAACCAGAGCGATATCTCCGGATATGTCGGGATGGCACACGAAGCCAACGAATGGAATTCGGCTCACCCTGATGACCGCACTGCCTGGACAAACTCGATGTTCGGCGGTATGCCGACGACGATGCTTACCGGCAATCCTGAGGGGGACTGGACACAATGCATTTATAATGCTTTCCTTATCGGAAAACGCCCTGCTACATATCTTTTCATTGCATTGCTGGGCGCATTCCTGCTAATGCTGTCTCTTGGAGTAAATACGCTTCTGGCAATCGGCGGAGCAGTGGCAGTAGCCTTCTGTTCATACAATTTTCAGATAATCCAAGTCGGGCACAACACCAAGATGATGGCAATTGCCTGGATGCCGTGGGTACTTGCGTCTGTCATTTTTACATATAAGGCAGCGTTGAACCTGTACAAAGAGCAAATCGACGGGCGGAAATGGATTCTGTCAGCCGTGTTGGGCGCAGCGCTGTTCGGAATGGCTCTGAATTTTCAGATAAAAGCCAACCATATACAGATTTCCTATTATTTGGCAATTATAATATTCTGCTATGCCATAGGACTCTTTATATGGCTGATA
The DNA here is from genome assembly GCA_963617065.1 of Butyricicoccaceae bacterium. Classification (GTDB taxonomy): domain Bacteria; phylum Bacteroidota; class Bacteroidia; order Bacteroidales; family UBA932; genus Cryptobacteroides. The sequence continues at coordinate 48,180 of CAVENC010000016.1, read as the reverse complement.
TTCAATAGAGAAAGGCGAAAGAAAACAGGCCGCTTCTTTATTGCGTCCGCGCTTTTGCTGTTTCTCGGAATAGCCGGAATCGGCGCAAATGCCAACAAACTTATTCCGATGTACCGTTATTCGCATCAGACAATGCGCGGCGGCTCTGAACTTTCTGCATCAAATAATGCGTCAGATAACGTCGGGAAATCCAAAGGTCTTGATATAGAATACGCTACGGCGTGGTCTTATGGTTGGAAAGAGCTGCCGAATCTGATGGTGGCTGATTTCAACGGAGGCTCTTCCGCAGGTGCCGTGAATCCGTCAAAATCTGCGACAGTCAAGCTTCTGAAGCAATACGGACAGTCCAATGTCAAGGAAGTGGCAAAGACTCTTCCGTTATATTGGGGACCTCAGCCGTTTACCGCTGGCCCTATGTATATGGGCGCCATAACTGTTTTTCTTTTCCTGCTGGGCCTGTTCCTATGCGATGGAAAAGACAAATGGTGGATTCTTGTCGCCACTGTTATTGCAATATGCTTGGGCGTAGGCAAATATTTTATGCCTTTTACCGAGTTCTGGTACAATAATATGCCGTTCTACAGTAAGTTCAGGACAGTGTCAATGGCTCTTGTGGCGCTCCAGGTTACACTTCCGATGCTCGGATTCGTTGTTCTTGACAAAATTCTGAAAGGAGAATTTACTTTGGAACAATTCAAAAAACCTGGGCTGGCAGCATTGATTTGCACGGCAGGTTTCTGTTTCCTTATATGGCTGTTCCCGGATGTGGCCGGTGATTTCTCCGCTGATTCAGACTCGCAGATGCACCCTGAACTTGTGGCTGCGTTGCAGCAGGATAGAGTCCAATTATTAAGGCACGACGCACTCATATCAGGTCTTCTGATAGTGTTTGTCTGGGGAATTATACGCTGGTACTATGCCAAGAAAGCAAATTCTTCGTCTGAAGACCTGTCGAAATACGGCAGAGTTGCAGCAATGTCTGTTTCTGTGCTTGTTATACTGAATATGTTCTCAGTCGGCAAGAGATATCTCAATGCAGACCACTTCACGACGCCAAAGAATTTCAACGGGCAGTTTGCCGCAAGGCCTGTCGATAAGCAGATTTTGACAGACCCTGCTCTTGATTACAGAGTGCTTGACTTGACTGTCAATGTTTTCAATGATTCTCATCCGAGCTATTGGCACAAGAATATAGGAGGTTACAGTCCTGTCAAGATGCAGAGGTATCAGGATTTGATTGACAATCACTTGACCGATGAAATAAATTCGGTGATAAAGGCTGTCAATTCCGCCGGAACAATGGAAACGCTGATGAATTCTTTCCCTCGTGTTCCTGTGTTGTCAATGCTTAATGACAAATATGTGATTCTTGACGGGAATAGTGCGCCTGTGGTTAATCCTAATGCGATGGGGAATGCCTGGTTTGTGGATTCTGCCGCACAGGCTGCTACAGCAAATGAGGAGATAGCTATGCTGGGCAAGATTGACTTGCATACGACTGCCGTGATCGGCCCTGACTTCAAATGGGCGGCAGACGCCATATCCTCGACTCAGGCAGGCAAGAGGTCTTTTGATGATATTATGACATCTGCATCCGATACAGTATTCCTGAAGTCTTATGCTCCGAACGAACTGAGGTATCATTATAAGACATCAAGCGACAGAGCTGTGATATTCAGTGAGATATATTATCCGGACGGATGGACTATCAAGACTGATTCAGGTGAAGAATTGAGTCTTTTCCGTGCGGATTGGACGCTTAGAGGTGCAGTCCTTCCTGCTGGAGAGCACGATATAGTAATGCGCTTTGCACCTGAATCTTATAGAATAAGTTCCAATATTTCCAGAGCATCCTCAATTTTGCTCATCCTGCTGATTCTTCTCTCTGCCGGCGGAAAAGTTTTTCTGTCCAAGGGAAACTAGGGAAGTCCCAATAGGATTTTATCGAACTGATGGGAGAGATGTGCCTAGGTGGAATTATTCCGTCAGGGAATCAAATAGCTTTGCCATACGCTCTGTCAAGGATTTTCTTGAGAACTGTCGTATGGCATCTTTCTTTTCTTCTTCGCCAGGCAGTCGACTTAGGCCCGATTCAGAAGACTGTTCAGTCTGTGGGTCAACGGAGTTGAAGTTGTTCCAGCACAAGTTTATGAACGCGGATATGGACTCCTTATCGCCCCAACCGAATACCACGCCGGCTCCTGTCTGGTTTACGATACGTGCCATTGCACCGTCTGTCTGGCCGATACCGAGAATAGGATTCATAGAAGCCAGATATTCAAACAGTTTCCCTGGAAGTGTCGCCTTGTATTCCGGCTCTTTTCTCAACGGCAATATCAGCAGAGAAGCATTTTTCTGTTCTCTGACCGCATTGCTGTGCTCCTGATAGCCGAGATTGATAAGATGTTCGCCAAGTCCCGCATTATTTATGGAAGCAATAATCTCGCTGTCCGTCTTGCCGACCAGGCGTATGCGCAACAATCTATCGAAATCTTTGTCGTTCTTGCATTTTTCGGCCAAAGCCTGCCATAGGATATCAGGATTGCCGTCCGCGGCGAACAATCCAGTGTGCGTTACGTTGAAATATCCGTCCTGCTCTACCACCTGCTCGAAATCATCATCATCGAATCCGTTGGTAATCAATTCAACAGGAGTATCCGTCATTATCTGGAAGTCTTCCTGGACAAGAGGAGAGACTGCGACAATTCTGGTCGCGTCATCCAGAACTTGCTTTTCAAGGCGGATATGCTTCATTTCAGCTAACTTGCAGAGATGAAGGTGCTTGAAATAGAACATTTTGGTCCACGGATCGCGGAAATCTGCAATCCAAGGCGTTCCGGTAGCTTTAGATAAGGCACGTGCTATCAGGTGCATTGACTGCGGAGGTCCCGTGCTGACGATAATGTCCACGGGATGTTCCTTCAGATATTTCTTCAGGAAACGGACGGACGGCCTTACCCAAGTGATGCGCGGGTCGGGAATAAACAGATTGCCTCTCAGAAAAAGCATCAGTTTCTGTTTGAATGTCTTTTCCTGGTTGTTTATGGGATTAACTTCCTGTGTAGAAGCATCTTTCTTGCCGATGAACCGGCGATATAGCGAATAGAATTCCGTGATATGCCTTTTGATGACGATAGCTTCCTTAGGAACATCATTTTCAATGCTCCTGTCAACGCTCGTCATTTCAGGATTCTCCGGCGTGTAAATAACCGGCTGCCATCCGAATGACGGCAGGTACTTGCTGAACTTGACCCATCTCTGAACTCCGGAGCCTCCGGTCGGTGGCCAGTAATATGTTATAATCAGGACCTTTTTCACTGTTCGTATTGTATCCGTTATGGAAAATGTCAGCCGTTTCGGTTGCTTTCCGCAGTCTAAATCGTGTAAATTTAATTATAATTTTTCTCTTGGCTTTCATTATCTTTGTTGACATTCGTTGTTTGGCCTCGAGCGGCTGACAGCGACGAATCTGACATATTCCTTAAAGCTGACGTGGGCGAGAAGAGGAATTATTCAAAACAGCTTCTGATTATGGCAAAAAAACAGACGGAAGATACTCCGTTGCTCAAACACTATTTCTCGGTAAAGGCTCAGCATCCTGAGGCTATACTGCTTTATAGGGTTGGAGATTTCTACGAAACATATTCTGATGATGCGGTGCTTGTAAGCAAGGTTTTAGGCCTGGTCCAGACAAAGCGTTCCAATGGGGACAAAGGTCCGGTTGCAATGGCAGGTTTTCCGCATCACGCTATAGAACAATATCTTACTCGTCTTATTCGTGCCGGATATAAAGTCGCGGTATGTGATCAGTTGGAAGATCCGAAACTAGTCAGTGGGAAAGCGCTTGTAAAGAGGGGCGTTACCGAGATGGTCACTCCAGGCATTGCATTCGGCGAGAACATGCTGGAGCAAAAGGAGCATAATTTCCTTGCCGGATTGACCTATTCCAAAGAGCAGTGCGGAGTTGCATTTCTGGATGTGTCCACAGGTACTTTTCAGGTGGCGCAGGGAAGCGAGGATTATATCGGGACATTGATTGCCTCATTGTCTCCGAAAGAAATAGTTGTTCAGAGAGGTTACGAGAGCAAGACGAAAAGCCTGTACGGAGACAATCTTTATGTGTCCACGCTGGATGAATGGGCGTTCGTTTTTGATTCTGCAGTGGAAAAACTCAAAAGGCAGTTCAAAGTGGAATCCCTGAAGGGATATGCGATTGACAATTATCCGCTCGGTGTATGTTCGGCAGGTGCATTGATCGTATATCTTGAGCAGACGCAGCACGCTGGGCTTGCCAATATATGTTCCATTTCCAGAATAGACGGTGATAAGTTTGTGTGGATGGATCGGTTCACGCTTCGCAATCTGGAAGTGTTCTATGCCTCTGCCGGAGGTGAAGGCGTTTCATTGGTCAATGTCATCGACAAATGTTGCTCTCCTATGGGCTCCAGATTACTGAGAAGTTGGCTGGCAATGCCTTCGATGGATTTGGAGGAGCTGAACGGTCGTTTCGATATTGTGGAGTGGTTTACACAGCATAGCGAAGTGTTGGAGAAAGTGCAATGTCATATCAGCAATATCGGTGACCTGGACAGAATGGTGTCCAGAGTGGCTACAGGCAAGATTTCTCCTCGTGAGGTGCAGCAATTGGGGAGAGGTTTGTCCCAACTTGAGCCGATACAGAAGTTGTGCATAGACGAAGGCTGTGATGCGCTGACAACGTTGGTCCGCTCGATAGACGGTTGTGCGGAACTTTACGGAGAGATTTCAAGGACTTTAGCGCAGGATGTTGCGGCCGCTATAGGCAAGGGCGACGTTATTGCAAAGGGAGTAAATGAGGAGCTTGACCGGTTGAGGGAGATTTCTCGCGGAGGAAAGGATTATCTGCTCCAGATGCAGCAACGCGAGACTGAACGCACCGGAATATCTTCACTGAAAATAAGTTACAACAATGTCTTCGGTTATTATATCGAGGTTAGGAATGCCCATAAGGACAAAGTTCCTGAGGATTGGATTAGGAAGCAGACGTTGGTTAATGCGGAAAGATATATAACTCAGGAACTTAAAGAATATGAAGAGCAGATTCTTTCGGCGGAGGACAAAATATATGCGCTGGAGACTTCCATATTCAACTCTCTGATATTGAAGATTCAGTCTGCAATCAGGGTTATTCAGTCAAATTCCAACATCGTTGCGAAGATTGATGTTCTGGCAGGCTTTGCCGAACTGGCAAACGAGAATAAATATTGTCGTCCTGAGGTGAACAAAAGTCTTTCGCTTGAGATTAAAGACGGAAGGCATCCGGTCATAGAGACATTGATGAAACCGGGCGAAGAATATGTGCCGAACGACATCTATCTTGATAGGGACAAGCAGCAGATAATCATTCTTACAGGTCCTAATATGTCAGGAAAGTCGGCATTGCTACGGCAGACCGCTCTGATAGTGCTGATGGCGCAGATTGGCTCATTCGTGCCTGCAAGTTCGGCTAAACTTGGATACTTCGACAAACTTTTCACACGTGTAGGAGCGTCGGACAATATATCCAGAGGAGAATCGACGTTTATGGTGGAGATGTTGGAGACATCTATGATTCTTCACAATCTTTCGGAAAGATCGCTTGTTCTTCTTGATGAGATAGGAAGAGGAACATCCACTTATGACGGAATGTCGATTGCCAGGGCGATAGTGGAATATATCCACGAATATGGCAAGGGGGCAAAGACTCTGTTCGCAACCCATTATCACGAATTGAATGACTTGGAGTCCATATATCCGCGGGTTAAGAATTTTCACGTTGCTGTCAAGGAAGTCGGGAAAGAGGTTCTTTTCCTGCGCAAACTCAGGGAAGGCGGAGCTGCTCATAGCTTCGGTATTCACGTGGCGCGAATGGCAGGAATGCCGAAAGAAGTCCTCGAATCTGCGGAAAAGACATTATCGGCTTTGGAGTCCGGGGATGCGAATATGATAAGCAAACCTTCGGCGGAGTCGTGCGGTAAGATAATCAAGCCTTATAATATAAAAGAGGGTAGGGTAGAGAGTGACGGATCTATACAATTGTCGCTTTTTCAGTTGGATGACCCTACATTGTCCTCTATCAGAGATACTTTGAATTCTGCAGATCTCAATAATATGACTCCGATGCAGGCGTTTGATATGTTGAGGAATATGAAGAAAGAATTAGGAATTTGATAATAAATAATTATAACAGCTAAAAACACTGGATTATGACATTCAAAACTTTATTGGCATCCATTTCGCTGGGATTTTTGACAGCTGCGGTTGCTATCGCCAACGACGGATCCTTCCAGGTGAAATCTCCTGACGGGCATCTGTGTGCTTCAGTTGTAGTGGGTACGAGTATTTCTTATACCGTGGCTACCGACACTCAACAACTCATTGCTCCTTCCGATATTTCAATGAAATTGTCTGACGGAGTTGTTTTTGGTCAGAATGACAAGGTGAGGAAAGTTGTGCGCAAGACTGTGGACGAGACTTTGCCGACTGTTATGTACAAGAAAGCGGAAGTACGTGACAATTACAATGAGATGACTTTGGTTTTCAAGGAATTCTCGCTGATTTTCCGTGCTTATAATGAAGCTGTCGCTTATAGATTCAAGAGTAATCTGAAAGGTGACTTCAATGTGGTGAGCGAACAGGCTGAATTTGCATTTGACAAGGACTGGGATGCGTTTATTCCTTATATCCATCGTGACGACTTGAAACTTGATGAGCAATTCTATCAGTCGTTCGAGAGCCTTTATACGATTAATCGTCTTTCGCAGTGGAATAAGGAGAAAATGGCATTCGCACCGATTGCCGTAGCTGCGGACAACGGTGTCAAGGTGCTTATAACCGAGGCTGATCTGATGAATTATCCGGGAATGTATTTTTATAACGAAGGTACGACCCCGAAATTGACTGCAAGATTTGCCGGATATCCGAAAGAGATAAAGCAAGGCGGTCACAATATGCTTCAGGGCGAGGTTCAGTCAAGAGAGGATTTTATCGCAAAGGCTTCAGGACAGACGGCATTCCCTTGGAGAATCATAATGGTTACTGAGCAGGATGCAGATCTAGCTGTGAACGATATGGTATGGAAACTCGCCACACCTCAGGATGCGTCTGTAGATTACAGTTGGGTGCGTCCTGGAAAAGTTGCCTGGGACTGGTGGAATGATTGGAACATCTATGACGTTGACTTCCGCGCGGGCATCAATAATGATACGTATAAATATTATATTGATTTTGCTGCGGCACACGGACTTCAGTATGTGATTCTGGATGAAGGTTGGGCAGTAAATCTCAAGGCTGACCTGTTGCAGGTGATTCCGGAGATTGATTTGCCTATGCTGACACAGTACGCGCAGGAGCGCGGTGTGGGCCTTATTCTCTGGGCAGGATATTATGCTTTCGACAGGGATATGGAGAAAGTCTGCGAGTATTATTCCAAGATGGGAATAAAGGGTTTCAAGATTGACTTTATGGACAGGGATGATCAGTTGATGGTCGACTTCCACAGGCGTGCTGCGGAGACTGCAGCGAAATATCATCTTATGGTGGATTTCCACGGAACATACAAGCCGACAGGCCTCAGCAGAACATATCCTAATGTAGTCAACTACGAAGGTGTATATGGTCTTGAGCAGTTGAAATGGGGTAAGGCAGACCAAGTTACATATGATGTGACTGTTCCTTATATCCGTATGGCTGCCGGTCCTATGGATTACACCCAAGGTGCTATGCGAAATGCTACAAAAGACAATTACAGGCCTGTTAATTCGGAAGGTATGAGTCAGGGAACTCGTTGTCATCAGCTTGCAGAGTATGTCGTCTTTGATTCTCCGGTGAATATGCTTTGCGATTCTCCGTCAAACTATATGAGAGAGCCTTTGTGTACCAAGTATATATCAGAGTGCCCTAGCATCTGGGACGAAAGCCGTGCTGTAAATGGAGAGATGGGAAAATATATCACTCTGGCGCGCAGAAGCGGTGATGTGTGGTATGTAGGTTCGCTGACCGGATGGGATGCAAGAGATATTGAAATAGATTTGAGTTTCCTCGGAGAGGGTGACTGGACGATGGAAATTTTTAAGGACGGTATCAATGCAGACCGTGCTGCAAGAGATTTCAAGCACGAAGTGCTGACTGTTCCTGCTGACCGCAAGATAAATGTTCATCTTGCTCCAGGCGGCGGTTGGACTGCCCGCATTTCTAGGTAAAAGTAGAAATTGCGGTTGCTTCTTGAATTAACAAATTTTAAGGTGGCTGAAGTTCGGAATGGCAGTTTTGATCGCGAACCTCAGCCGCTTTATATTCGGAGCCTTGCGACCGAAGGGGCTTTGGGGAATACTTTCCCCAATAGTAGAATAAATTCATCTCTCTGGCGGAAACCAGAGGAGAGGAAGAAATAAAAAGCGGTCTACGGCGTTGTTCTCCTAGTCCAAATCCTCACAACCACTAAGGTTGCTCCGGTGTTGGACGCGTCGAGAGCCTTGTACCCCATCTTTTTATTAACTTCCTCGTTTAGCTTAAATAATAGGAGAGAATATTGAGTTTATTTCTCTGGTCGAAGTAGAGGAAGGCGGAAAAAAGAATAGAGATAGAAAGATAGAAAAAGATAAATAAAAGGAAGAAAGCAAGAGAGATGAATACGATAGAGAAAGCGATTTATAATCGAACGGAACTTCTTCTAGGAGACGATGTTATGCAGGTGCTGGCCAAGACGCGGGTAATTATTCTCGGCGTCGGTGGAGTCGGCAGCTGGTGTGCGGAAGGGCTTGTAAGGAGCGGAATTACGCATCTCACGATTGTGGATTCAGATAGAGTCTGCATAACAAACGTTAACAGGCAGCTTATGGCCACGACTAAGACTGTCGGTCAGGTGAAAGTGGATGCCCTGAAAAATCATCTTCTCGAAATCAACCCCAAAGCTGAGATAGAAGCCATCCAATCCATTTATTGCGAAGAAACTGCGGATTCATTCGATCTTGACAGCTATGATTATGTCATTGATGCTGTGGATTCTCTGAAAGACAAAGCATTGCTGATTTTGCGGGCAACTGCCAGCAAGGCCAAATTCTATTGTTCTCTCGGAGCAGCATTGAAAACGGATCCGCTTAAAATCAGAGTCGCTGAATTCTGGGACGTTCGCGGATGTCCTCTAGGCGCTGCGTTGCGAAAGAAGATGAAAAGAGCCAAGACTTTCCCTTCACGGAAATTCCTGTGCGTTTATGATGATGAGGTGTTGCCTAACAGGGGACATTGCCACACTTGCGGCACGGAAAAATGTATGTGTCCTAAAGCGCAGAACGGCCCTGGCGATCCAGACCTTCTGAATCACGAGTGGTGTTCTTCGAAAGCGCAAATCAACGGCACCACGGTGCATATAACGGCAATCTTCGGAATGACGCTGTCCGGTCTGGTGATAGATGATATTTATCGTAAGGTGGTGAAAAGTGCCAAGGCTGAAGCCAGCGAATAGTAAGGCCTTAAGTTAAAACTCACCGCTCAAAAACACGCTCAGGCGGTCCACCTTATTACCGCTCCCTATACACTCCCAGCTCGGAAATAGCTACGGTGCTGCCGGAGTTGTAAACTCCATCCGGGGCTGTTGTCTTGCGTGATTCCAGAATGGTAATGCGGATGGCATCTGCGTAGATGTCTCTAAATCTAAGGATTGAGACCCGTCCGTTCTTTGTGATAGTAAGCTTAGTCGTGTTGTCATCTGTGCAAACGGCGTTTGCCGGTGAAGCCTTGGCTGGGACAACGTTACCTGTGACGTTTGCGGCATTATCAGCGGAATCGGCGGTGCTGAGAATAGATGTAGATGCGCTGCCGGCGGATGCTGACGACTCGGTGTGAATAGTGGCGAGTTCTTTCCAACTGCCGTTCTGGCGATAGCTGACGCGGTATTTACGTATCTCAGAGTCGAATTCCTCCGTCATTGTAACCATATTGACAGACTGTTCTTTGTTAAGAAATACCTCTATCCACGGCTCGCCCTCAAATTTGGCATTCGCCACCCAGGCGGTGCTGAAGTCGTCATCATTGACAAAATCCGAGATTTCCATATCATAACTCCAGGTGCTTTCCGCTCTGCATTCTTTGGCGAGATTGGAAGCGGTTATTGGAAGCGGCGTCTCGCTGAAGCGCGTAGCGTTTATCGAATAGTCAGGACTGATGGCTTTGGTGGCCTTTTCTGCAGCGCCAGGATCGGCTTTTCTCCACAACTTGCCAATCTGTTTGAGCGCCTGTATTGCATTGTCATCCATAAGTCCGTAGCGATTTGGAGCCACGTTCAGGATAAAATTGCAGTTAGCTTTCCCCATAGGGACGATATTGTCATTGACAAGCATTGCGGGATCTTTTACCGGAGTTTCGGGGAAGGATGTTTTCCAGAACCAATTCTTCTGTATCGGATAGCAAGACAATGCCGGCAAAGTATTGCTGCTCTTGTCTATCTTCTGTCCTGCTCCTTGCTCGTATGATTTTATGTCCGTGTAGAATAATGCGTCTGTAGGATATTTGGCGGCGTTGAGGTCCATTATCAAGCAGTCCGGCTGAATGGACTTTATCAAGGTGTAGATTTCCTCAAACGGAATGTCGTCGTATGAAATTCTGCTCCAAGGTGCATCCCAACCGTCGATAATCAGAGCGGTTATTCGTCCGTAATTTGTTAAGAGCTCGCGCAACTGGTTCTTTACCATCTCTTTATGCTCCGGAGTAATCCATCCCGGTCTGAGATGCGCGTGCGTGTCCAGAATTGAGAAATAGAGCATTACGTCCAGCCCCTCTTCTCTGAACGCGTCCGTAAATTCTTTTACGACATCACGCTTGAGAGGGCTGCTCATTACTGAGTAGTCAGTTGTCTCCGTGTCCCAGATGCAGAATCCGCTATGGTGCTTTGTTGTCAGGCATCCGTAAGTCATCCCCGCGGATTTGGCTGCTGCAGCCCACTGGTGGCAATCCAATTTTTCCGGATTGAACAATGAAGGCGATGCGTCCGGATTCGGCCAGTCTTCATCGACGTAGGTCGGCATATTGAAATGAATGAACATTCCGAATCTCAAATCGACGAATCTGCTCTGCAACCTGCTCAACGGGTTGTTGCCGAAGCAGGTTATGACGGAAAACAGCAAGATGACGGATGCTGACAAAACTTTTCTCATAAGGGGATGTTTTTCTCAAAGATAAGAAGTTGTTCTCGTTTTCCGAGATGTCGCCCGGAGAATAATTTCTTAAGCATCTTTTTGAAATCAGTTTTGATTTATTCGGAATAAATTCCAAGCGCTTTCTAAAATATATTTTTGAATAAACATTCGGTTACACTTCGTAAGTTTTGGCCTGAAAATAGAGGCTTGTTACCCGCTGATAATAAAACGATTAAACTCTCTGAACACTGTACATATATGACTCGTAACTGTATGAAAATACAATAATTATAGATATATTTGCGAGATTGCTTGGTCATTATGTCTCTCGGCGGTTGCTGAGGAAAAAGTCAAGTGAACATATCAGAGTAACAAATATGATACGAAAACTGTTTGCAACGCTATTGGTTGCAGTTGGATTCGCTACTGCAATCCACGCGCAGAACGTGAAGGTCTCAGGAAAGGTGACTGACTCGAACGGAGAACCTGTCGTCGGCGCGTCAATTATGATTGAAGGGACAAAAGATGGTACCTTCTCTGATGTGGACGGTAATTACACATTCTCTGTGCCGTCCCACGCTATTCTCCAAATTTCCGCTATCGGTTTCCAGACTGCTGTGGTTCCCGTCGAGGGTAAGACGAAAATCGACGTGTCCCTGAAAGAGGATTCTGAGGCTTTGGAGGGAACTATTGTGGTTGCTTTCGGTACGGCAAAGAAAGATGCCTATACCGGATCCGCTACGGTGCTAAAGTCTGACGATATCGCGAAGTCTCAGCAGTCAAACGTTGCTCAATCCCTTGCGGGAAAGGTTGCGGGCGTCCAGCTGACAAACACTTCAGGTCAGCCGGGTTCAAGTCCATCCATCCGAATCCGTGGATTTAGCTCATTGAACGCGGGAAATGATCCGCTCTGGATTGTCGACGGTATGCCTTATTCCGGTGACTTGAGCAACCTTAACCCGAGCGATATCGAATCTATGACCGTCCTCAAGGATGCAGCTTCCAATGCGCTTTACGGTGCGAGAGGTGCGAACGGTGTCGTAATGATCACAACCAAGAAGGCTAAGTCAAAGGATGCAGTCGTTAATGTTGACGCAAAATGGGGTGTAAACTCAAGAGCCGTAAGGGATTACGAGTATATTACAGATCCTGCGCAATTCTATGAGACTCACTACACTGCGTTGTATAACTACTATGTCAACGACGGCGGAATGACGGCAAGTGCAGCCCACATCAAGGCAAATGAAGTCGTTGCTGGCTCAGTCAATGACGGAGGTCTTGGTTATCAGGTATATAACGTTCCATCCGGACAGGAGTTCATCGGTATTAACGGAAAAGTTAATCCGGCCGCAACTCTTGGCAGAAGAATAGTATATAGAGGAAAAGAGTATTACATCCAGCCGGACAACTGGACAGATGCAGCATATCGTCATTCTCTCCGTCAGGAGTACAATGCCAGCATCTCAGGCTCCAGCGACAAGATGTCAGCTTATGCGTCATTCGGTTATCTCAATAACCAGGGTATCGTATATAACTCTGATATGCAGCGTTATACAGCACGTGTAAAACTGGATTATCAGGCTAAGAACTGGTTGCGTTTCGGTGCCAACGCCAGTTATTCCAACTTCAGATATAACAGTATCTCAGACTCCGGAGAGAGTGGCTCTTCAGGAAACGTATTCGCATATACGACAACTGTCGGTCCGATCTATCCTCTATTCATCAGAGACGGGGACGGCAATATCCTCGTTGACGAGCAGGGTAACCAGAGATACGACTTCGGTGAAGGCTCAAACGCCGGAATGACAAGGGCTTTGTTCCCGAACAGCAACGCGCTTTCAGAGACACGACTCAATAAGAGTTATGTGGAAGGAAATGCTTTCAACGGCACCAGCTATGCTGAGGTTACATTCCTCAAAGACTTCAAATTCACATTCAATGCCGGTGTTTCTCTCGATGAGACCAGATCCACTGCAACCAAGAACCCTTGGTACGGCCAGTTTGCGAGCCAGAAAGGTATGGTTTCCAAAGGCCACGTGAGAACTTTCGAGGTTAACCTCCAGCAGATTCTCAATTATACCAAAGCGCTTGACAGACACAACATCAATGTGATGCTTGGTCACGAATCGTATCAGTATAAGTATTATACACTTTCCGCTACGAAGAGCAATATGCTCACTCAGGACAATGATGAGCTTGCAGGTGCAATAGTCGATTCGCAGGGTGCCAATTCCTACAGAAGCGAATATTTCAATGAGGGATATTTTGCGCGTGCGATGTATGACCTTGACAACAAATACTTTGTGTCAGCATCTTTCCGTCGTGACGCTTCTTCGCGATTCCATCCATCTCACCGTTGGGGTAACTTCTGGTCAGTCGGCGGTGCTTGGGTGCTCAACCGCGAGAACTTCATGAGCAAGACTTATGACTGGATCGATATCCTCAAAGTAAAGGCTTCAATAGGTTCGCAGGGTAATGACAATATCGGAAATTTCCGCTATCTGGACACCTACACCATTGAAAACTCCAATGGAAATGTTTCCACGGTGTTCAATGCGAAAGGTTCGGACAAGATTACTTGGGAGACCAACACCAACTTCAACGCCGGTGTGGAATTCGGATTCTGGAGAGGTAAACTTTCCGGAGGTGCCGAATACTTCATCAGAAGCACAACGGATATGCTCCTTTCATTCCCTGTAGCTCCGTCAATGGGTTATTCTTCATACTATGCCAATGTGGGTGATATGAGGAACAGCGGTTTTGAACTTGAATTGAACTACACTCCTATAATGAAAGACAACTTCCAGTGGAGTGTCAATTTGAACCTTACTCATCTGAACAACAAGATCACAATGCTCCCTGCAGAGCGTAAGACTAAAGAGGTAGAGGGTTATTCAGGATTCGTCAGCGGCTCCACATTCTACGGAGAAGGCCTCCCTATGTATACATTCTATATGAAGAAATATGCGGGAGTCTCAGAAACCGGAAAATCAATGTGGTATATGGACAAGACCGATGATAACGGAAATGTAACCCGCACTACCACTGAAGATTACACCAGTGCTTCGGATTATATCTGCGGAAATCCAATTCCGGATCTCTACGGAGGATTCGGAACTGATTTGAGTTTCTACGGATTCGACTTCAGCATAGCGTTCAACTATCAGATAGGCGGCAAAGCTTACGATTCAGGTTATGCGGAAGCAATGTACTCTCCTGCCAACAAATCTACCGGTATGAACTGGCACAAGGACATACTCAAGGCTTGGAGCAAGGACAACACTTCTTCAAACATTCCTCGTTTGCAGTATGAAGACCAGAATCAGAACGCTTCGTCAGACAGGTTCCTGACAAATGCAAGCTATCTGAATCTGCAGACCATAAACTTCGGATATACACTTCCGTCCAGAGTTACCGAGAAAATGTACATTTCCAAACTCCGTTTCTATGTGTCTTGCGAGAATGTATGGTACTGGTCGGTAAGAAGGGGCTTTGACCCGAGATATTCATATTCAGGAGCTACAACACAGGCAGGATATTCTCCGGTAAGGACAATATCAGGCGGTGTAAGCATCCAGTTCTAATGTCTTAAATGAGAAACGAATGAAAAATATATTGAAAATATCTGCGGTATCAGTTCTGATGGCTCTTTCTGCGACGAGTTGCATCAAAGAAGCCCAACTGACGTCAGGCGCGACTGAAAAACAGGTTACGCTGGAAACATTGATACAAGGTATTCCGGCAGCCCTTGTTCAGGCTGGATCTACGGGTTACGGCCTGCCTTGGGATTTTGCTTATCCGGCAATGCACATTGCTACGGACTCTATGACCGGCGACCTTGTGGTGCTTGGAAATACAGGTTATGACTGGTTTATGCAGTGGGGAAGCAATGTCTCACTGGGTACTGAATATGCAGTAGGCGCACTGCCGTGGAACAACTACTATACGTGGATTATGACCGCCAACAATGTGATAAAGAGAATCGGTACGACTGATTTCTCTACATTGGGAAGCACTGAGAAACAATATCTCGGATTCGCGTACGCTTATAGGGCGATGTTTTATTTCGACCTTGTTCGCCTCTATGAGTTCAAGAGAAACAATTACACTGAAGGTGAAGACGTCATAGGGCTTGGAGTTCCTATCGTGCTTCCGGAAACAACTGAGGCTCAGGCCAAGAACAATCCGAGAGCGAAAGTGTCTGACATCTATGACACAGTGATATTCCCTGACCTAGAGAACGCTGAAACACTGCTTTCATCATTCTCCGCGTCAGACAAATATACTCTCAGCGTAGCATTCGTTTATGGAATGAAAGCCCGTGCCTATCTGGAGCGCGGAACTGCATTCGAGGACGAGAACGACAGCGAGAGTGCCAAGAAGGCTTACGCTTCCGCAGCAACTTATGCGCGCAAGGCAATCGAAACCAGCGGCTGCACTCCTCTGACTCAGGAGCAGTGGGAGGACCCTACAAACGGATTTAACAACGCAAACTCAAACAATGCGTGGATCTGGGGTCTGGCTCTTCCTAGCGAGAGCGTCGTAAACCTTATGTGCTTCACGGCGCATATGAGTACGGAGAATGCTTGGAGCGCTTATGGTAACGATGCCTGCCGAGGAATCAACAAAAATCTGTTCAACAGCATCAACAACTACGATTTCCGCAAGCATTCGTGGTTGTCTCCAAGCAGAAACGCTTATGATTACCAGAGCTGCCGCAAAGACGGAACGACATATCTTGCCGGACTTGAAGATTACAGCAATATCAAATTCCGTCCTGCACAAGGCGCATACGAGGATTATACTATCGGCGGTGCGGCTGACCACTGTATGATGCGTGTTGAGGAGATGTATTTTATCGAGGCCGAGGCTAAGGCTCACGCTAATCTGAGTGACGGTATTGCTCTGCTCAACAGTTTTATGAACAATTACAGAATGACCGACAACGTCAAGTACGATTGCAAGGCGAAGTCATCCACTCTTACAAACTTCCTGAATGAACTCATTCTTCAGAAGCGTGTGGAATTCTGGGGCGAGGGTATCGTGATGTTTGATATGAAACGTCTGAACATATCATCCAAGAGAGGTTATACGGGAACAAATGCTCCGGCATCGTACAGAATCAACTGTGAGGGCCGCGCACCTTATTGGAACTTCGTCATCGGACGTACTGAAGTTCAGAATAACCCGGCGATAGCAGGTCATAACAATCCTGATCCGTCAGAGAAAGTTCCTCTATGGAAATAATAATCGGCAATCGAATCAAGACAATGAATGCAATGAAAAATATTAAGCATATTATGATGGCCGCTCTTGTTGCGGTCTCATTGACGGGTTGCTCTGAGAAGGCATCGTACACTCCCGGTAACGCTGAAAATCCCGACAACTACGGTGTCTATTTTCCGGAGCAGACTACTTCGACAACTGTAGAAATTGATCCGAAGGCAGAAACAAAAGTAACGTACACTGTATGCAGAAAGCGTACAGACGATGCGATTATCGTTCCTGTGACCATTGAAACAAGTGAGCCGGATATATTCGAGGTTTCACCTATAGCGTTTACTCCGGGTAAATCCGAGACTACTTTCACCGTTAAATTCCCGAAAGCGGAAATCGGCACGAAATACACCTGCACAATAAATGTGACTGACCCAGACTATGTCTATGTGTACGGTCCGCGTGCAACTAGTCTTACTTTTTCGGTCGTACGTGCAGGATGGGAACTTGTTAAAGGCCCTGCAGGCGAGACGAAAGGTAAATGGCGCGATGATATCATCGGAGGACTTTACAGCTTGAGCATCAGCTCTTTCAATCCTACTCCGGAACTTGACGTGGAGATTTATCAGCGTCAAGATGTCCCTGGAGTCTATAGAATGAAGGTTTACGGCGGAAGCAAGTTCATTGACGCCTTTACAGGTGGTGGATATGCTTTTGCGGAGAACAAAGATGTCTGGACAACGGTGAACGCAAGCAATCCGGACAAAGTCTATTTCCCTCTCCAGACAGCAGGAATAACCTTCAACTCAAGCGACGGAGAAGTGTCATTCGGTTCGTATGTTCCTGAGAACTTCTCATTGGACGAGAGTGCGGCACAGTACGGAACCCTTAAGGACGGCGTGATTGAATTCCCTGTTCAGGGTATAATGATAACTATCTCTTCAATAACCGGTTACGGATATACCAACAGCAACGGATTCACCCGCATCTTGATGCCGGGAGTGACTGTTCCTGATTACACAGTCACATTGTCCAGCACGGAATCAAAAGACGGCTATGTGGACGTTACAGCAACCCTGTCTTCAGACGTTGCGAAAGTCGGATATGCGATTTTCGAAGGTGCTCTTGACAGCGGCGAGGCCAGTCTTCAGGCTCAGGATCTTGATCTGAACAAGAATTTCGACGGCACAATCGACAAGACCTCAACTTTGCATCTTGACTGCAAGAAAACCGGCAAATACACTTTGATAGGATGTATCTATAACGCTGAGGGCTCAATGCAGGACTATGTATCCATTACATTCGGTTACATTGCCAAAGGCGATGAAGTTCCAGTCGTGCTGACCTATGGTCTTGAGGCTACCAATGAATATGGGGCCCAGGGCATAAACTCTGACAATTCAGCCAAGTTCTATGCGTATGGCGAGGGTATCGAGTCTCTCATCTACGGCTTCTACAAGAGTTCTTACCTGGAAGGCAAGGACTTGGATAAGGTCTTGGAAGATTCCGGTGCAGCATTCACGTCTGCTCAGCTCGAGTCAGTTAACGGAACAGGCTTCAGCTCTATGATTGAGGACCTTAACGGAGATTCAGAGTACACAATGGTCATCAAGGCTAACAACGGATATACGACTTCCCTGACCACAGCCTCATACAAGACCACCGGAGTCAAGAATCCTGGCAAGGAAACTTATGAATACACCGACTTTATGGATGAGCAGCCTACAAAAGAGGAACTTGCATCCAAAGAGTGGAACTACTACGCAATCTCATATAAGGATAAGAAACGTGTCCGCAGGAAGATCGGTACGGTCAAGATTACTGATTATGAGTCAGACAAAGAAGGATATGACTACATCCTTATAGACGGCCTCTGCGAATTCAAGTTCTCTGAAGGCGGACAAATGGTTGGCGCATATATGCCTAATTCATCCGAATTTACCGGAGAAAAAGGAGCGTTTGCACTTTACTGCAATTACAATAATGAAGTAGGAAAGACTGAGGACGGAGATGTCGTAAATGCAGGATTCGTTGCCAAAGAAGCTATGCAGTATGTGATATCTGCGTTCGGAATGTACTTTGGTGAGGTTGCCGACGGATATATCTGCGGAGTAGCAGCTCCGGACTTTGAAATAGACGGCAGCATATACACAATGGATTATCTGTATTTCGACACGTCTGCTGACTACTGCCTGTATTCAGATATCTTGCTCGTGGACCCTGACAAGGATATGGGCGGACTTCCTGAAGCTGCGGTAAGCAATATCTCGAATTTCAAGAAATCAGTCGCTTCTAGCGTTGTTCCTGACAATTATGTAGAATTGCCTTCGAAGACATACTCTACAAGGCTTCCTCGTTTTGTAGGCCGCTCAGCGAACTGCGCACGCCAGTTGTATCCGGCAACCGCTCCGGAAGCAAGACGCGCAAGCGTCAGCGTAAAAGCAGCCGACAATCAGTCCGGCAATTCTTCATTCATAATGAAGGGTTTGAGCAGATAATGATAAATAGAGAGTAATAGTATGAATATCAATAAAATATTTATTTCGGGACTCATTTCTGCGGCGTTGGTTTCCTGCACCGCGGAGTCATTGACGAAAATTGATACCGACGGCTCAAAAACGACGGTTGTCAATGTGGATGAAATCGAGGATGGTGTCATCATCGTGAAATTCTCGTCAGCGGCATTGCCTTCAGTAGAGGATGCTGTGTCAAAATACGTAAGGACAAAGTCTTCCGAGGCGCCAACTTCCGGCATTCAGTCCGTGGATGACATTTTCGACCAGATACAGGTGAAAGGACTCGAAAGGGTTTTCCCGGCAGACAAGAGGCACGAGGCAGAGACAAAGGCTGCCGGACTTGACAGATGGTATGCCGTGTATGTTGACAAGTCACAGGATCTTGTTAAGGCAAAGGAATTGCTGAGCGCTGTGTCCGAGGTCTCAGAGATACAGTTCTCCAACAAGATGTACAAGGCTGACTCGGACAATAAGGTTGTGCCGTTCACAGAGGCACTGTCCGAGAGGAAGTTCGTTTCCTGCGATTTCAATGACCCTAACCTTTTCTGGCAGTGGGGTTTCATCAACAATGCAGACCAGGCTATCGCAACTGATGCAGTGGCCGGTATGGATATAAATGTTGCAGATGCCTGGAAACTTACAGGAGGTGACCCAAGGGTGATTGTGGCTGTTCTTGATGAGGGTATCAAATACACCCACCCGGACCTTGCTGCAAATATCTGGACCAATCCTAATGAAACTGAGGATGGCGCCGACGATGACGGCAACGGCTATGTAGATGATATTCACGGATATAACTTCGTTGATAACGGTGCGATTTCGTGGGATAAGGTCAATCTCGGTCTTGACGGATCAAATAATGGTGATTCCGGTCACGGAACACACGTTGCCGGTATTATTGCCGCAGTCAACAACAACGGAATAGGCGTTGCCGGTGTAGCGGGCGGTACAGGCAATGGAGACGGCGTCAGGCTTATGTCCTGCCAGATATTCTCAGGCGGAAATTCTACAGCGGATTTGGCTACAAGCCGTGCTGTGAAATATGCTGCGGACAATGGCGCCTGCATACTCCAGTGCTCTTATGGTCTTTCATCCACAAGTTCAGCTCTGACCTCGGACAAGGCGTTCCGCAGTTATTCTCCGCTTCTGGTTGAGGCCCTGAATTATTTTTATTCCAAGAAGAACTGCGATGCACTCGATGGCGGTATCGCAATCTACGCATCCGGAAATGACGGCGTTTCATATTCTTCTTATCCTGGCGGTTATTCAAAGAATATCTCCGTTACGGCCATCGGTCCTGACGGTCTTCCGGCATATTACACCAACTATGGTCCAGGCTGCAACATCGCGGCTCCAGGCGGTGAAACTGTCGGTTTCTCGGGCGGTTCTTATGCGGGTATCCTTTCAACAGTATGTTCAGAGTTGCCTGACACGAAGGGTGGTGATTATGCATTCTTCCAAGGTACTTCAATGGCTTGCCCTCACGTTTCAGGTGTTGCTGCGCTCGGACTTTCCTATGCGCTTAAACTCGGCAAAACGTTCACAAGAGATGAATATATGGCGATGATGTTTTCATCTGTGAATGATATTCAATCAAGATTTGAGGGTACAAAACAGACTGGCACCAAGATCAATCTTGAGAATTATGCCAACGGCAAGATGGGAACCGGACTTATTGACACTTATCAGCTTCTTATGCAGGTGGAAGGTACTCCTTGCGTGGTAGTTCCTGTAGGCTCATTGGAAACCATTACATTGGACAAGATCTTCGGCGGTTCTGCAAAAGACCTTTCTTACTACAAGGACGTTGAGATTTCCGACTCAGACAAGACAAAGCTCGGTGTCGAGATGTTGAGAATGTATGACGGCCAGCTGATGGTGAAATGCAGCAAGCCTGGCTCTGCATACGTTACGGTTTCAGCTATTGCTGGAGGCAACAAGGAATCAACAGACACCTCAATGGGCGGAATGAAATTCTCCAAGAAGTTCGCCATTGTAGTAAGGGAAAGTTGCGCGTCGAACGGCGGATGGCTTTAGTATAACACGAACTTGAAAAATTGATTATATGAAACGTATATTAAATATAATTCTCTCGATTGCACTCCTTGCAGGCGCGGTAAGCTGTAGCAAGGACAATCCTGAAGTTAAAGCCGGTCTTGCCGGAGAATGGAAACTTGTTTCGTGGAACGGCTCAACTCCTGACGCATTCACGATTTATCTTGAACTGCTTTCTGACGGAAAATTCAATCTCTACGAGAAATATCAGACTTCGTCTTACGAGCGCAAGACAGGCACATTCGACAGCGCAGGCGATGTTCTCAAAGGTAAGTATAGCGACGGCACTCCGTGGGGAGCAGACTATGATTTTGATCTTAGCGGCGATGTGCTGACTCTTACCAGCAGTACAGACATTTCAGTGGTAAGCATATACAAACGCTCTACTATTCCTGACGAAGTGCGTAATGCTCCAATAACCAAAGCTCCTGCCGAGAGCGGACTTAAGGTTTTGTAGAGCAGGATATTAGAAAATATATAAGAGGGGACGACTAAAAAGTCGCCCCCTCTTTTTGTAAATCACTTTATTCGATTCTCGAGATGCCGGCGGACTCGACTCGGAGATTCGTCAGTCCGTTTTTGCGCAGCTCGGAAGCGAGAGATTCCGCCTCGGCTGAACTGTCGAAAGGTCCGACGATGAATGATATTATGCCGCCTTCGGTGTCTCTGACCATATCCGTGTCAGAAGCTGATCGGACAGCAGTAAGTTCAGTCTCTGACAGAGCACTGCCGTTGGCTGGGAATATTCTAACCTGGAAGAGTTCGTGGATGGACTTCTCCATCTCTCTGGCTTTAGGAACTGTTATCGTCTTTCCGTTCTGGAATGCCACAATGACCGCACTCCTGAAACCTACTCTCTTGACCTTGTTCAGGTTTGCAAGTACATCCTTGTAAGAATGGAACAGTCCGACAGAGTAAATATGCTTTCCTGTACTTCCGATGCGTTCAAACACGGGGCTCAACCCCTTTATCTGCTTTACTGTGGCCTTTGTGCTTAATGAAAACAGCTGTATCTGATAAACCAGGCCTTCCGGTAACGTGTTGTCTTCCGCAAAGCGACCTTCAGGCAGAATCTGGAAAGTGTAGTCGAAAGACGGCTTAGGCTTTTCCATATTCAATGTTACCGGCTTTCCGAGTTCATTTTTCTTAAATGTGTAAGCGGATGTGACGCCTACGACCTCCCTGTCAGCCTCTTTCTGGAGCTTCTCAGGATCAATCACGACGCCGCTCTTGAGAAAATTCAATTCAATGTCCTGCAGTTCTTTGGAAACTCTTGCCAATGAGTCCTGCAAACTAGGCAGAGTGGCTTCCCGGCTGATAATTGAGGCCTGAAGCTTGGCTTTTTCTTCATCGGAAGCCTGCGCATACATAGACCTGTCCTTGTCCAGTTCGGAACTGTAGCGGAAGATAGAATCGCGCAGAGATCTGACTTCCAGCATCTTCTGCGTGTATTTATGCGTTTCGTCGTTATCCTGGATGTCTTTTGCTGTTGCAGAAGCGTTGTCCATTCTCGTCGGATCGTTTGCGGGCTTCAGAGTACACAGGTTTCTCAATTCCTCCGGTGTGCTGATTTCAGTCCTGACAGGCATACTGTCGTATTCCAGGACATAGATATAGACGCTGTCAGCTGAACATTCACGATTGGATGCGAAGATGGAGTAACGCCCGTCAGACGTATTTATATAAAGAAAATCGTCGTAAGGGGAAGAGTAGGGAAATCCCATATTCACCGGCACGCCCCAGTCATTCAACTCATTATCCCAGTTGGATACATACAAGTCATATCCGCCCATTCCATACAATCCTTTCGATGCGAAAAACAGTTGGGTCCCGTCCGGAGAAACCATAGGATAGATTTCGTCTGCGGAGGATGTAATCTGTTCGTTTACAAGCTCCGGTACGGACCATAATGTATCTCGCAGGCTTGAGCGGCAGATATTCCTGATGTTGTCGGAATCCTTTGCTGACCAATATATTGTCTCTGCGTCGGAAGGCAGATACAAGGCTCTGGCAAACGGACCGCCGGTAGAGTCCAGCTGATTGGGAGTGCTTCTCCAACTTTTATTCTGAAGAGGGTAGTACAGGAAGAAGTCCTTTAAGGAGAACCGTTCTTTGGCTACGGTTACCGGGCTGCTGCAGAATCCGGTCATATTGTAGCCGTTCTGAGCCTGAACCATAGCCTCGTCAATCGTGATTTTCCCGAGCGAATCGGCGTCTGATTTGGCATCTTCAAAGATCTCCAAAGCTTCTTTGAATTTGTAATTCTTTATCAATGAATCTGTAACGCATACTATACGGCCATAGTCCACAGACTTGGCTGCGGTAGCCACTGTGTCCGCGTCTTCTCTGCCGTATGCGGCAAAGCCTGACAGACAAATCAGAAATATCGAAAATATAACCTTGACTCTTTTCATAATCGTGGACTGCAAAAATAAGAAAATCCTCAGAGAAAGTTTCTTTGTACGAAAAATTTAGATAAATTTGCACTCTATTGCGACCATTAGAAACTGTAAGAAACTAATATAATTAAAAATATCAATCACAATGCAAAGTAAAGGTGCAATCAAATTCGTGGCTGTCCTGCTTGCAGTAGCCTGCCTCTGGCAGTTGTCTTTCACTCTTGTGACTTCAATCCAGGAGAAGAAAGCGGATGCTTATGCGCAGAAAGCTGTTGAGGCTTTCAAACAGTCTTCGGATTATGTAAATGTCCCTGATGTGGACAAGGCCTTTTACCTGGATTCTCTCCAGAAGGTTACGAACCGCAGGTACATTGACTCAGTCTCTACTGAGAAGGTCTATTTCGGATACACTTATAAGGATGTAAAATCAAAGGAAATCAACCTTGGTCTTGACTTGAAGGGCGGTATGAACGTTATGCTTCAGGTTCAGCTCGAGGATTTGGTAAGCGCACTCGCCGGAGAAAACAAGACTCCAGAGTTCACAAAAGCTATTGAACTCGCCAAAGAGCGCAGCGTAAACTCTCCTGATGATTTCATCACATTGTTTGCACAGGCTTGGAAGGAAGTTTCCAATGGTCAGAGACTTGCTCAGGTATTCGGTACATACGATCTTGCATCTCGCATCAATCCTCAGTCAACAGACGAGCAGGTGCTTGATGTTATCAAGGAAAATGCAAAGAGCGCCGTTGCAAACTCATTCAACGTGCTCCGTAACCGTATCGACCGTTTCGGTGTGACACAGCCTTCAATCCAGCAGATCGGAAACACCGGACGTATTCTTGTCGAGCTTCCTGGTGTCAAGGAGCCTGAGCGTGTGAGAAAGCTGCTTCAGGGTACTGCATCTCTTGAGTTCTGGACAACCTATGACAATTCAGAAGTATCTCAGTATCTCGCTGAGGCTGATGCAGCTCTCGCAGTTACAGCTGAGGATTCAGTTGTAGTAGAGGAAACTCCTGCGGCTCAGGATTCATCTTCTGTGCTGAACGCCGAGATTGCAAACTCCGCATCAGATGCAAAAGCTCTTGCAGAGTATAGAAAGGCTCATCCTCTCTTCGCTGTTCTCCAACCATCCGGTTTCAGAAGCGGTGCCTGCGTAGGTTTTGCGAACGGAAGCGATACTGCTGCTGTAAATAAACTTCTCAGAAGTCCTGAGGCTAAGTCAGTATTCCCTTCAGAGCTGAGACTTCTCTGGTCTGTAAAGCCTTCTGAGTACATCAAGGGCGGTAATATATACGAACTTGTAGCAATCAAGGCAGCCACAAGAGACGGCAAAGCTCCTCTCGACGGTGGTGCTGTTACAGATGCCCGCGTATCTTACAGTGGTCAGGGCGTCAACAAGGGTAACCCTACCGTATCAATGACAATGAATGCCGAGGGTGCTTCAGTTTGGGCTCGCCTGACAAAGGACAATATCGGAAAACAGATTGCCATCGTATTGGATGACCTCGTTTATTCATATCCTAATGTAAACAGTGAAATTACAGGAGGTAGCTCAGAAATTTCAGGTCATTTCGATGTTGAAGAGGCTACTGACCTTGCCAACGTCTTGAATTCAGGTAAGCTCCCTGCACCTGCGAAGATCATTCAGGAGCAGGTTGTAGGACCTTCACTCGGTTCCGAGTCAATCAAGGCCGGTCTCATTTCATTCGTGATCGCCTTCCTTCTCGTCCTCGCCTATATGATATTCTTCTATAGCGGAGCCGGATTCGTAGCAGACCTTGCACTTCTCTGCAACGTATTGCTTCTGTTCGGTACATTGGTATCGTTCGGCGCTGTCCTCACGTTGCCTGGTATCGCCGGTCTCGTGCTTACAATGGGTATGGCAGTGGATGCCAACGTGATTATCTACGAGCGTATCAAGGAAGAGATTGCCGCAGGCAAGGGCTTGTCTAAAGCTATCGCTGACGGTTATTCCAACGCATACTCTGCAATCATTGACGGTCAGGTAACCACGTTGCTTACAGGTATCGTTCTCTTTGTATTCGGTTCAGGTCCTGTACAGGGATTCGCTACAACCCTTATCATCGGTATCATCACATCTGTGGTAACTTCTATCTTCATCACAAGAATCATCATCGATGACAGAGTTGCCAAAGGCAAGAGCATATCTTTCGAGAACAAGTTGACAAAGGACTTCCTTAAGCATACTCATTTCAACTTCATCGACAAGAGAAAATACTCTTATATGTTCTCAGGTGCGCTTATCGTCATCGCTATCGCATCTATCTGCATCAAGGGCTTCACTTATGGTGTTGATTTCACAGGTGGTCGTACTTATGTAGTAAGATTTGACGCTCCTGTAACGGCTGAAGATGTACGTGAGGCTACTGAGAAAGAGTTCAACGAGACTGTTGAGGTTAAGCAGTTCGGTGGTGACAGCCAGATGAAGATCACTACCAAATATAAGGTAGATGAGGAATCAACTGAGGTTGATGCAGAGGTAGAGGCTAAACTCTTCGATGCACTCAAAGGCTTCTTCGCTGAAAAAGATATGACTCTTGACGAGTTCACTTCTACACTTGAAAACCCTAACGGTATCATTTCTTCCGACAAGGTGGGTCCTACCATCGCAAACGATATGAAGCGTTCTGCAATCTTCGCAGTGCTTATCGCGCTGTTCGTAATCTTCGCTTACATCGCAGTACGTTTCAACGGTTGGACTTGGGGTCTCGGTGGTGTCGTTTCACTTGCGCATACCGCTATTATCGTCATCGGTTTCTTCTCATTGTTCTCCGGAATCCTTCCGTTCAACCTTGACGTTGATCAGACGTTCATTGCGGCTATCCTTACAATCATCGGATACGCAATCAACGACAATGTGGTTATCTTCGACCGAATCCGTGAGTATAAGAATGATCATCCGAAGATGGATCTGAAGACAAATGCAAACCTTGCTGTCAACAGTACCCTCACGCGTACTATCAACACGTCAGTTTCAACTCTCGTAACAATGCTTGCAATCGCAATCTTCGGAGGTGAATCTATCCGTGGTCTTTCAGTAGCGTTGATTCTCGGTATCTGCTTCGGTACTTACGCTTCAATCTTCATCGGTACTCCAGTGATGTATGATGCATCAATGTGGTTCGCGAAGAAGAATGAAGAAAAAGCTAATCGCAAATAGTCAGGAGATTATAAAAAGCGGTCTACTGCTAAAAAAAGGATGACTAAATCTTAGTCGTCCTTTTTTTTGTTGTATGTCGGTCACTTCGGGAGAACCGCTTTGTGGCCGCCACTTTCAATAGAAACCTTTCAAACTAAATTTTACCCCCCCCCTAGGCATTGTAGAATTAAGGAGAAACATTATCTTTGCAACGTTTTACGCCACCTTGGAGAATGAAAAGGGCTATTCTCGTATTAATAACACTGCTAAATATTCAGATATTATCCATTGCGGATAATTCTCGATATGTAAATATGTTTCTGGGAACTTCCGGCGATCACGGCCAGATGGCTCCCGGTGTTGCCTGTCCGTTCGGAATGATCTCAGTATGCCCGGACAGCAAGCCGAATCAGCACGCAGGCTATGATTTCAGCGTTCCTGAAATCAGCGGAATATCTATAAACAGAGTCTCAGGAATAGGTTGCAAAGGCACTGGAGGCAATATAAGCGTATTGCCGGGCACGTCCCAGATCCCGTTGTCAATAGTAAAAGGAACGGAATCCGCGCATCCAGGATATTATTCTGCCGACCTCAGCAATGGTGTACACGCGGAACTCACAGCGACTGTAAATATGGCTGTTGAGAAATATGTTTTCCCGTCCTCTGCAGTTAAGGAGCTCTCCATCGATTTCGCGTCATCTATAGACAAAAGAAACGTAAAATGCTTTTTTGACATCCAGCCGTCAAGAAATATAGTCGGTTGGGTTGAGTCTCCGACTGCTTGCGCCAGAGGCGAATACAAGCTCTATTTCAGTATCTCTTTTGACAATGATTTCAGTGTGCAACAAAGGACCGACGAGACTGTACAGCTTGGATTTTCTGACGATACAGAGTCTGTCGAAATGAGAATAGCCGTATCTCCCGTGTCACAGACGTGTGCAGATGCCATTCTTCAGACCAACTCCGCATTGTCATTCAATAAGATACACAAAAATGCCGTTGCGGCGTGGAATGAGAAACTTGACAAGATAGATGTGAAGGGGAGTACTCCGGATCAGAAAGCGATATTCTATTCGCTGCTATACAGGCTTTATCTCAGCCCGATGATGGTTACCTCCGATGACGGCAGATACAGGGGAACAGACGGCAAGATATATCAGTGCGACGGTTTTACGTATTACAGTTCGTGGTCGATATGGGATTCGTTCAGGTCAAAATTCCCGCTGCTGTGTCTGATCGATCCGTCAGCTATGCGCGATATAAGCCGTTCTCTTGCGGATATCTTCAGAACCGGTAAACGGGACTGGGCTACACCGTATGAGTCAGTTCCTACAGTCCGTACAGAGCACTCAGTGATAATGATATTGGACTCTTATGTGCGGGGTGCGGCTGACAAGTCAGTTCTCGAAGTGGCATATCCAGGAATGAAGGATGAAGCGAAGCGTCTGCCGATGCGCACTCCTGACCAAAAACTGGAAAGCTCTTACGATTTATGGGCACTTGGTAAAATTGCAAAAATTCTTGGCAACGAGGAAGATGCGCGCACCTATTCTGAACGTTCAGACTCAATATTCACTAGCGTTTGGCCATCAGAGTTTATGACGATTACCGACGATTTCTCAAAAATGAAAGGCAACGGACTGTATCAGGGGAGCCGTTGGCAATATCGTTGGGCCGCGCCTCACTGCATAGACAATATGATAGAATTGGAGGGGAAAGAGAAACTCAAGGCTGAATTGTCCGAATTCTTTGACAATCATTATTTCAACCAGGGCAACGAACCCGATATTCATACGCCATTCCTGTTCAACAGATTCGGGGCGCCGGAGGAAACACAGAAGATAGTGAGGGCGCTTCTGACTGATGACAATATGATTCATATATATGGAGGGAATGGAGAATATCCGGAACCTTTCGTAGGCCGTGCATTCCGCAACGCTCCTGACGGGCTTGCTCCTGAGATGGACGAGGATGACGGTACGATGAGCGCCTGGTATATATTTAGTTCCATCGGACTTTATCCTGTTGTTCAGGGAGATGAGAATTATGAAGTCTTCGCGCCTCTATATGACAAGATCAGAATACGGAACGGAGAGTCGGACATAACCATAAAAGTAAAGAACCGGAAGAGTCCGGAAGATATAATAAGTCAGGTCAAGGTGAATGGGACTTCTGTGGAAGGATACCAGATACCTCATTCCGCATTGACTGGACGTTGCAGAATAACACTAATACACTAGACACGTATAACATTACCGAATCTGTTATGGACTAAGCGGTTGTCTTGAATCTATGTTGACAGGGATTCAAAACGACCACTGATGAGCCGGTTTATTTACAGTCCTGGCAGATTCTTATAAAAACCACCAATTTTATGATGAAAAAATTTATGCAAATCATTGCAGTCTTCTGTGTGATGTGCCTGGGAGAGTGTCTCCTTGTCGCTCAGACGGACAAGACTACAATCACGGGTACCGTAAAGTCGGAATCCGGTGAGCCTCTGGTCGGGGCCAGCGTCATGGTGAAGGGCGCTACCACCCGAGGAACCATTGTCGAGGCGGACGGTACTTATTCAATCGCCGCCGCTCAGGGTGAAACATTGGTTTATGACTGTCTCGGATTCGTTTCCCAGGAGGTTAAAATCTCTGTAAAGACAAAGATTGACATCGTTATGGTCGAGGATTCACATTTCCTCGAGGAGACGATTGTCGTAGGTTATGCGCCTATGCGCAAGAGCGATTTTACGGGCTCAATCGCATCTGTGAAAAACGATGAACTTCAGAAATCCACAGCAACTGTAGGACAAGCGCTTGTGGGTCGTGTTGCGGGCGTTGAAGTACGCCAGTCAAACGGAGCTCCTGGTATGGGCGTGAATATCCGTGTGAGAGGTGTGAATTCCCTTACTGCAAGCACGTCTCCGCTGTATGTTGTGGACGGATATCCTGTCTCAGATGATGACTTCATCAACCCTAACGATATCGAGAGCATTGAAATTCTCAAGGATGCGGCTTCAGCTGCCATCTACGGTTCACGCGGTGCGTCAGGCGTTGTTCTCATTACCACGAAGAGAGGAAAGGAAGGCGAACGCGCAACTGTGACTTATGACTTCTCTTATGGTGTGCAGACACTTGGGCGCAGAGTCGATCTTCTCAACGCGCGCGAGTTTGCAGAACTGTATGTGGAAGCTCGAAACAACTCGTATTGGGCATATTGCCAGAAGGGAGGCATCGAATATAATCCTCTTGATGACAATACCACACGTGTAGCCAAACTTAAAGCTGTGGGTATCAACCAGGGCGTGGATAATATCGGCTTGTCTCCGTTCTTCTGGGATTTCAGCAAGAATGACTATGCGTCAACAGCATTCCAGTATGACACGGACTGGCAGAAAGAGTACTTCAAATCCGCAGGCATAATGCGCCACAATGTGAGCGTCACCGGAGGCGGTAAGAACATAAAGTATATGGCTTCAGTCGGTTATCTTGACCAGGACGGTATCATCTCTCCATCAGGACACAAGCAGATCAACGCCAGAATCAACATTGACGCGAAGATTTCCAAGAGGATCTCAATGACCGCGAATTACTCTATGACCAACACAAAGACACGCGAAGTCAAGACTTACGGACGAAGCAACGGCGGTGGTGAAGGTTCAGAGGGTGTTGACGGCGCAACTCAGGGCTGTCTTGTGGCTGTTCCTAACTTCCCGGCTTATAATGACGGCAGCCTGACAGGTACAGAGGCGTGGGCAATCGCCAACAACAACGGAACACAGTATGCTTCAGACTGGGCTGCATACAATACCGAAGGCACTCTCGCACGTTCGTGGATGAACTTCTTCTCCAAGAACTGGGGTATCAACTCATCAGAGTCACCTCTCGTAGTCGCTCAGGACCTGCCTATCAAGAACACCAAGACAAGACACAATGTTACAATCTCTGCAACTTGGGAGCCGATAGACGGACTCAAATTCAAGGCTCAACTCGGTAAGTTATGGTATGACCAGACATATACGAAGTTCCGCAAGAACAGTATCGGCGCCGGCTCAAATATCGCCTACAGCAGTGCTCTCGAAACTTCAAGCCATTATGCCATTTCCCGTATGATGAAAAATCAGGATTCATTGGGCGAGTTCACCGCGACATACAATCACAAGTGGGGTGAGCATCGTATGGATGCACTTGCGGGTTTCACTGTACAGGACAATACTTACAACAGCATAGGAATTATGGCTACTCAGTTCACTGATAACCGCATTCCTGACATCAGCGCCACTGTCGATTCCAAATCAGTGCAGGAATATGGCGTAAGCCGCAATGAATACAACCTGTTGTCATATCTTTCGCGTGTAAACTATTCTTACAGTGATAGATACAGCCTTACCGGAAGCTTCCGTGCTGACGGTTCTTCACGCTTCGGTTCAAAGAACAAGTGGGGTTACTTCCCTTCAGTATCTGCAGGTTGGACATTCTCCAACGAGCCATTCCTCAAGGATAAACTTCCTGGAATGACATTCAGACTTCGCGGAAGCTGGGGTATGAGCGGTAACAACAATATCGGTAACTATGCTTCCATAGCTACAATCGGTACGGGTACAACTGCGATGGGCGACAGCGTCGTTTCAACAGCTTATGAGAGCTCGTTCGTGGACGCTACATTGAGCTGGGAGACCACAAGACAGACCAACATCGGTCTTGACTTGAGCTTCTTCAACGGCCGTCTCAATTTGATTGGAAACTACTATGTGTCAAATACAACTGACGTGCTCTACCAGCTTGGTATTCCTGCTATCTCCGGTTCGACATCCACTACGACCAACCTTGGAGATTCGAAAATTCAGAACAAGGGATTCGATATCCAGCTTGACGCCCGCATTCTTGAGGGCCCTGTTACTTGGGTAGTCGGTACCAACATCTCAGTAAACCGCAACAAGGTGCTCTATCTCTCTGAGGGCGTGGATGAAATTTACAACACCACTATGCGTTCAGCTCAGACACATATCACCAAGGTCGGCTATCCAATCGGTTCATTCATCGCCTACAGAACTGACGGTATAATGTCAGAGGCTGATTATCAGAATGTTCTCAAGGACCGTGAGGTGTTCGAGGCAAACGGAAAATCATTCCCTAGCGGATATGTTCTCAAAGGACCTGCAGTTCCAGACTATGCTCTTGAATATCTCTCACCTGGTAACGTCATCTATCACAATACTAACGGTGACTACAAGATTACCGAGGCTGACCGCGAGATTATCGGCAATCCATATCCTGATTTCACAGGAGGCTTCAATACAAGCGTTACATTCAAGAACTTCGATTTTGCTGTAGGCTTCACATATTCAGTAGGTGCTCAGGTTATCAACTTCAACGACTACTACTGCTATAATATGGAAGGTTCAGGAAACCAGTATGGCGTAGTCCGCAACCGTTGGAAGAGCGATTCAGAACCAGGCAACGGTTATGTTCCTAGAGCATTCCGTCACGGTAATAAGAACACGGGTATGAAGATTTCCGACCGATATATAGACGATGCAGACTATCTGCGTATGTCAACAGCAAGCATCGGCTACAATTTCCCTAAGAAAATATGTGATAAGCTTCATATTCAGGGACTTCGCGTTTATGTAAACGGTGACAACCTGTTCACACTTACTAACTACAGGGGATTCAATCCTGAGGTTGACCAGTATTCAACAGGCGGAAAAACTGTTGCCGAGACTAAATCGAACGCCAATATGATGCCAGGTTTCGACTGGGGTTCATATCCTGTCGCAAGAGTTATCACAGGCGGATTCAAACTTACTTTCTAATGAATATGACAATGAAACTCAATAATATAATTACGATTGTCGCAATGTCTGCCGCTGCGGTTTCCTGTAGCAGTTTTCTGGATCTTTCGGATCCGAACTCTGTTACCACAGCGAACTATTATACCTCGGTAGCAGATATTCAGAATTCAGTCAATGGCGTTTATGCTGTTCTGAAAGACGGAAACTTTATGGGCAGCAGTGCCTGCTATTTCGAAGACAACAAGGCGCGCTTTCTGACCTATCCTGACACCGGCGTAGGTGGAGGCGAGAACGCTCAGTTCGACAACTGTACGGTACAGGCCAGCAATCAACTTGTGCTCAGCCGTTGGAATGCCATCTATAAGTGTATAGACCGCGTGAATGTCGTGCTCAAACATATTGATGATGTCAAGTACTCATCAGAGGACGTTAGGTCGCAGATTGAAGCAGAAGTACGGTTCGTAAGGGCGTTGTGTTATTACACGCTTGTATGCGACTGGGGTCCTGCTCCTGTCATTCTCAAGAAACTTGAAACTTTAGATGCGGTGAATAGTGCGAATGTCCGTCAGCCTAAGGATGTGGTTTATCAGGCTATTTTCGATGACTGCCAGTTTGTAGTGTCTAGCAAACTCCCTGATCTCCAGACTGCTGCAAATTGCGGCAGAGCATCAAAGGTTGCTGCAGAGGCTCTTTGGGCAAAGGCTGCGCTCCAGATGGCGACAGACGAGGATTATTCATCCAGAAAATCAGAACTTTGTGGCGTTGCCCTGACTCAGTTGAAAGAGGCTTGGTCGAAGGCTCCGTTCACGGATTTCACGAAGGTTGATTTGACGGAGATATGGGATGTCTCAATGCAGTCCAAGGCTGCTGAAGGCATATTCCAGCTTGTATTCCTCGGCGGTTCCAATTCTGCAAATTCCTCATACAATACGCAGTTCCGTCCTACTGAGATATATGACGATACCAAAGAAGTGAATTCGACTGCTACAGCGGGTGGACATTTTATGCCTTATAATACTACGCTGAAACTCTACGATGAATCGGGTGACAAGCGCTTTTCAGAACTTCTTGCATTGGGTTCGCACAAGGGCAACGAGACATATTATACGCTCAAATATCGCGATTTGGATGCTTCCGGTTATTATGGATGCAACAATGTAGTTTTCCGTTATGCTGATGTGGCAATGATGCTTGCAGAGGCTTATTATCATAGCGGTGATGCGACAAATGCCCAGAAGTACCTCAATCTGGTCCGCAATCGTGCCGGCCTTGCCAGCGTGACGCCAACGGGCACTGCTCTGCGTGATGCAATCTACAAAGAGCGTCAGAGAGAGTTTGCGTACGAGTTCAAGGCATTCAGCGATATGAAGCGCGGTTACACGAAATCCGAGATAGAGAACCTTATGAAGGCTGACGGTGCTACCGAGTACAGCGACACTGATTACTATCTTCCTATTCCGCACACCCAGCATATTCTTAATCCTAAGGGATTGTATCAGAATCCTGGATATTAATGTGGTGTAGGGCTATAGTATAACTTCTACCGCACCAGAGGTGCGAAATTGTCCCTCGGGACAGCAGGAGCTAGCCTGCAGGGGGGGGGTAGTAATCTGTAGGATGATGCACGCAACATCCTCTCACGAAGTGCCCGAGGGTGAATAAAAAGAGGAGGGCGATCGATAATTACTTATTGGTCTCCCTCCTTCGTTATGTAGTGAGATATCGTGCTACGTTGCGTTGTCGAAAGGCTTCGAAAGAGTTTCGCTTCGCTCCATCCACCCTCCGGAACTTCGTTCCTTCGGGAGCCGCTCACGAGGCCGCGGCCGGCCACGCTCATAAGCTACCTCTTTTCGAAAGTTCTGCAGAGGCTTGAATCTGTCAATGAATAGGTAATCTCTTACCGGTCTTACCAGAGAATGTTAACTCAATAGTTGTCCGTTGCTCCTGTGGACAGAAGATATAAAGAAAATGGCTGCCAGTCTTTCGACTTGACAGCCATCTTCGTTTCGTGATGCGCAATAATTAATTGCGCGTCATATTATCTGTACTGTGCGAATTCGATATCTTTCTCAGCACGCTTTGCAAGATCCTTGTCTGCGCTTGCTTTCTCAAGATATGACTTAACATCTGCAGATTTGCCCTGGCGTGCAGCGATAACGGCACGGAGGTAGTTAGCCTTAGGGCACTGGCACTTGAGAGCTGCGTCAGCCTCAGCAACCTTGCCTACGAGTACATCTGCAAGAGCCTCATTGAATGAGTTTGTGCCCTTGAGAGCGGCAGCAGCCTTCTCATAGTTACCGTTGAGGATATCTACGACAGCCTGGTTCTCAGTGTTGCCTGCAGCTGCGAATGACTTCTGAGCAGATGCGAGGTCACCCTTGCGGAGAGCGATAACACCCTTAGCGTTCTCGAGGTCGCTATCCTTGGTCTGAACTTTAGCGAATGCTTTCTCAGCAGCGTCAACATCGTTCTGGTTGAGGTAAAGTACGCCAAGGTTGAACTGTGCGCGGTCGCTGTTGTATTTCTCAACTGCTTTCTTGTAGAGTGCTTCTTTTGTCTTAACATCGCTTACGAGAGATGCTGAACGGAGAAGAGCCTCTTCGTCAAGAACATCGCTGTTCTCTTCAACGAGTTTGAGGAGCTCATCCTTTGTATAGTTCTGATACTCAACGTTAGCAATGAATCTTGCACGACGGAGTTCAGGAAGAACTTCTTTCTTGAGAGTCGTGTAAACCTCAGACATGTTCTTGATCTCGCTCTCACGGACAGCAGGATCGCTGTACATAGAAAGAACGCGGATGATAAGGTCTTTGTCCTCGATGTTGGACTCTTTAACGAGTTCCTGGAAACCTTCCCAGTCCTGACCTACGCTCTTAACCTCAGGATCAGAAACTTCTTTGCCTTTTACAACTTTTGTCCAAGCCTTGTCAGCGCTCTTTGAACGTTTGTCAGAGAGTTTAGCGTTGAGGTCCTGTCCACCGTCAGGAGATGCATAAGCAACAACCTCAGTTCCTTTGAGAGTCTTTCTGTCGTTGTTCTTGATCTCGTCGAGAGCAGCCTGGAAATCTTTGATAGACTCAGATTTGAGCTGCTTGCTATTGACGTCTGCAGAGTTGATTGAGTAAAGGATCTGGCCTTCAGCTGTCTGAGGGATAACGTCCTGATAATTGTCTGCTTTGTAAGCGACACTGCCGAGACCTTCGCCACAACCTACGAGCATATATGTAGTGTTGGCGCCGTCAGCAACCTTCTTGACTGGAAGATCAACGGTCTTCTTCTTGTACTTTACAACACCGCGGAGCTCGAGGTGAGATTGCTCCATACCTTTGACATAGTCAAAGTGAACTTTCTCTGTAACGGTCTGACCGTCAGAAGATACGACAGTGTAGTTGTCTTTAACTTTCTCGCCCTGATATGTGAATGGAGCCATTTTAGCCTCGCCACCATCATATACGAGCACCGGAGTTACTTCCAGAATAGCTTTCGGGTGGAAGTAATCAGCAGGGTAAGTAACTGCTACAGTTGCATCAATCTTGCCTGCAACAACCTCAAGTGGAGAAGGATCGCAGGTAACGGTAACGCTCTCTGCCATCTCTGCCATCTTTTCAGGAGAAGCACACGCAACAGCTGCAAGTCCAAGGACCGCTGCTGCTAATGATTTGATTTCCTTTTTCATGATAGAAAAAAATAATTGTTATTAAAACTAAATGTAGATTTCTCCAAATTTTCCACCAAGTTACTAACAATTTTGCGATTTTCAGTCATATCGGTTTATATTTTCATCTGATTTTGTAACTTTGTCTTGATATGGACGCACAGGAATTACAAAGAATTAAGAATAAATATGATATAATCGGCAACGATCCGGCATTGAACAGAGCGTTGGAGATTGCTGTTGCGGTGGCTCCTACAGACCTCACTGCGCTGATTACGGGCGAAAGCGGTGTGGGTAAGGACAACATTCCGAAGATTATTCATCAGTTCAGTCTGAGGAAAAATGCCAAATATTTTGCTGTCAACTGCGGTGCGATTCCGGAAGGCACTATCGACTCGGAGTTGTTCGGTCACGAGAAAGGTTCATTTACCGGTGCGATAGAGGCGAGGAAAGGTTATTTTGAAGAAGCCGACGGCGGTACGCTATTTCTTGACGAAGTCGGTGAACTGCCGCTTCCGTCTCAGGCTAAATTAT
Organism: Butyricicoccaceae bacterium; assembly: GCA_963617065.1. Lineage (GTDB taxonomy): Bacteria > Bacteroidota > Bacteroidia > Bacteroidales > UBA932 > Cryptobacteroides. The sequence goes on along the minus strand of CAVENC010000016.1, from coordinate 11,706 downwards.
TGAGAGTCTTGCAGTCCGGTGAATATATCAGAGTGGGCTCATCTAAAGTCAGCAAGACGGACGTCAGAGTCATAGCGGCGACCAATGTGAATCTGCTTCACGCCGTTTCTCAGGGAAAATTCCGAGAAGACTTGTATTACAGGCTCAACGCGATACAGATTTCGATGCCTGCACTCCGTGACAGAAAAGAAGATATCTATCTGCTGTTCAGGAAATTCACTTCTGACTTCTCGGAAAAATACAATATCAGTAAGATTACATTGACGCACGATGCGATAGAGTTGCTGACCAACTACAGATGGCCGGGCAATATCCGTCAGTTGAAAAATATCGCCGAGACTGTTTCCGCTTTGGAAGGTCAGAGGCTTTCTCCGGGGATGGGAAGATGTGAAGTTGATGCGGCGACGCTCGCGGAATATCTGCCGAAAGACGATGTCAATTCGGTTCCGGTAAAGTATCAGAATGCCGGGGAAGGCATCTCCAATGATGAAAAACAGGAGATATACAAGGCTTTGTACGGTCTTAATGCCGAGGTCAATAGATTGAAATCGATAATTGCATCCGGCGCATATCCCACACAGACTGACAACAGGATGCAGGAACCCCACAATAAGGTGCTGGCTGCTCATAAGGATGATTCTGCGGACAGTTATCTGACGAGGCCCGACGCTGATTGGGAGCGCTCCCGCGATGATATAGATGTGCAGGATACGTTCGTGTCTCAACCTGAGCCCCATAGCGCTGAACGAGTTGCGGAACAGGATACCTTCTCCATATCGAAAGTGAGTCAGGACCTTATCCGCAAGGCGTTGGAAAAATATAACGGAAACAGAAAAAAGGCTGCGGAAGAACTCGGAATCTCCGAGAGAACATTGTATAGGAAACTGCCGCAGGAGTTCCGTAATCTAAAGAAAGAGGACTAGCAGATGAAGAAGAGAAGATTTGTGTCATTGGTTGTTCTGCTGTCTTTGTCAGCGGCCGTCGCGCTCATAGTGAAGTCGTGTGGAATTTATTCATTCACAGGAACTTCTATTCAGTCTGACGTGAAAACGATTACGATTAATTTCTTTGAATATAAGGCGTTGAAAGTCAATCCTACTTTGGCCAATAGTATGACGGAGTCTCTCAAGGATAAGTTCCGCAAGATGACCAGGCTGGAGCAGGTGGATATTGACGGTGACTTGGAGATAACAGGTTCAATAACTGGTTACGACGTGAGGGCTATGGCGGTGACAGCGAATGAGGTGGCTGCGCAGAACAGGCTTACGGTGACCGTAAAGATTGATTTCACCAACAGGAAATATCCGGAAGATGATTTTCAGGGTAAATCTTTCTCGTCTTATGCCGATTATGATTCCACACAATCTCTTGACGCTGTAGAGAGCACGTTGTGCGATGAAATCATAGAGAAAATATGCGAGGATGTGTTCAATGCAACCGTGGCAAACTGGTAGTGATATGGAGCAGAAAGCAATGAACCTCAGAACTTTGACGATGGATGAGCTTGCAGGCGTGGTAAACTTGTATCCTTGGTACAGCGCCGCGCGCAAAGAGCTTTGTCGCAGGATGTCCGGCTTAGGGGGAGAGTCGTGGGGCGTGTCCCAGTTCGCGGACCAGGCGATGTATATATCCGACAGACGTTCTGTCGCTGAAATAATGGCAGACGGCGCAAAGAAAGATTATTCCGACAAAAATCTGGAGTCTCTGTTGAAGTCTTACATTACGGAAGATGACAAGAGAGAGGTGAAAACCCATAACACAAGAGTGCCTGGAGGCGATTTCTTCTCCCAGTCCGAGTACGAGAAAGTTAAGCAGGTGGAGGATAACGTGTTCTCTAAATTCCAGGCGAAGAAGAAGCCGTCACAAGAAGAAGGTGCAGAGGATTTGAGTCTGGAATTCTGTACGGCATCTCTTGCTGAGATTTACTATGATCAGGGCTATTACGATCAGGCTAAGCGCATATATCGGAAACTAATTTTGGCATTCCCGGAAAAAAGTGCTTACTTTGCATCCCTTATTGATAAAATTGACAAACAGATAAATAATCAGACGTTATGAACGTAATATTCACTACACTTGTAGTTGTCATCGTCATTGCAAGCATACTTCTTACTATTGCAGTTCTTCTTCAGAACGGAAAAGGCGACAGTATGGCCAGCAATTTCGTTGCAGGTAACCAGACATTCGGCGTAAGGCAGACAGCCAATGCTCTCGAGAAAATCACTTGGGGTCTTGTTGCATTTATCGTAATCGCATCTGTCGTTTCCTCATTCACTCTTGGAAATCAGGGCGCACAGGTTGATATCACCGACAAGATTGAGAATGCCGCTACAGAGCAGCCTGCATTCCCTGCACCAAGCCAGAGCGCTCCTGCCGGCGAATCAGCTGCAAGCGAGGCTCCTGCTACACCACAGGAATAATCTGCAAATATCGCTGAACTGACAAATTGTCAGTAAAAATCAGCAAGGGAATATAATTTGGATTATAGCCGTTTGTTCTTCGGAGCAGACGGCTATATCCCGTTAGGGAGAGCGCAAGAGATAGCCTTGAAAATGACCGCTGAGACTCCGATGAATAAAAAGGAGTTTTAGTTATGGAAAATTATAATATACAGAACAATGCTTCCGGAGGAAAATTGGAATTTCTCGGGAAGTTCGCCACTAATCTTAATGAGCGTGCCGCTGCCGGCAAACTTGATCCGGTAATCGGCAGGGATGAGGAAATCAGAAGAGTGCTGCAGATCTTGAGCAGGCGCACCAAGAACAACCCTATACTGGTGGGTGAGCCTGGTGTCGGTAAGACTGCGATAGCAGAGGGATTGGCTCAGAAAATCGTTGACGGGGGCGTCCCTGAAAATCTGAAAGACAAGATTGTATATTCTCTTGATATGGGTGCTCTTATAGCAGGAGCAAAGTATCAGGGTGAGTTTGAGGAGCGTTTGAAGGGCGTTGTAAAGGATGTCGTTGACAGTCAAGGACAAATAATACTGTTCATCGATGAGATTCATACTCTGGTAGGTGCCGGCAAGTCATCCGGCGCAATGGATGCTTCCAATATATTGAAGCCTGCTCTTGCGCGAGGCGAACTGAGAACAATCGGTTCAACCACATTGGATGAGTATCAGAAGTACTTCGAGGCCGACAAAGCGTTGGAGAGAAGATTCCAGATGGTAATGGTTGACGAACCTACTCCTGCCGAATCAATAGCGATATTAAGAGGCTTAAAGGAAAAATACGAGAACCATCACAGAGTAAAAATTGAGGATGATGCGCTGATAGCGGCTGTAAACCTGTCCCACAGATATATCACAAGCCGATTCCTTCCTGATAAGGCTATCGACCTTGTGGACGAGGCGGCTTCAAAACTTCGTCTTGAGATGAATTCGGTTCCGGAGCCTATTGACGAACTGAACAGTCAGATCCGTCAGCTCGAAATTGAGAAAGAAGCCATCAAGAGGGAAGGCGTATCGCTCAAACTCGACAAGATCAATGCGCAGTTGGAAGAGCTTAACGGCAAACGCGAGGAGTTGATGAAGAGATGGAATGAGGAGAAAGGCATTCTTTCCGGCATCCAGACTGCACGTCAACAGGTTGAGGATTACAAAATACAGGCTCAGGCTGCCGAGAGGGCTGGAGATTACGGAAAGGTTGCGGAACTTCGTTACGGCCGTATGGCTGAGGCGCAGAGGAAAATCGATGAACTCGCCGCAAAGCAGGCTGCAATCAAGGATCCTATCATAACCGAGGCTGTAACTCCTGAGGATATAGCTGACGTAGTTTCACGTTGGACAGGTATCCCTGTAAACAGGATGCTTGAGAGTGAAAAGGAGAAGCTTCTGAGGATGGAAGACGAACTGCACAAGAGAGTCGTCGGTCAGGATCAGGCAATCCACGCTGTTGCGGACGCTGTGCGCAGAAGCAGGGCCGGGTTGTCAAACGAAAAAAGGCCTATAGGTTCGTTCCTGTTTATGGGTACTACCGGTGTGGGTAAGACTGAACTTGCTAAGGCGCTTGCCGAATTCCTGTTCAATGACGAGAATATGATCACCCGTATAGATATGAGTGAATATCAGGAGCGTCATACGGTGAGCCGTCTTATCGGAGCGCCTCCGGGATATGTGGGTTACGATGAAGGTGGTCAGTTGACGGAAGCTGTCAGACGTAAACCTTATTCGGTAGTTCTGTTGGATGAGATAGAAAAGGCGCATCCGGATGTGTTCAATATCCTTCTGCAGGTGCTTGATGATGGAAGGCTTACCGACAATAAGGGACGTACCGTAGATTTCAAGAATACTATCATCATAATGACTTCAAATGTCGGTTCTGACCTTATTCAGGGATATATGGACAGGTTGCCGGAAGTAGGAGTCAAGGGTGAGAGTGCAGAAGCCCAGGCTTCAAATATTGCCAAGAGGACGCAATTGCTGGATGAATGTAAGCAGAAGATTCTTGAAGTGCTCAGGCAGACCATCAGACCGGAGTTTTTGAACCGTATCGATGAGATAATAATGTTCGAGCCTCTGACAAGGAATGATATACGCGAAATCCTTCATATACAGATGGATCAGCTTAAGCGGAAATTGTCAGAAGACGGTGTCGAGATTGAGTTTACAGAAGCGTTTGTGGATTATATGACAGAAAAGGGATATGACCCGGCATTCGGTGCGCGTCCTGTAAAGAGGGTTATGCAGCGTGAGCTTGTAAACCAACTTGCCAAGGCAATTCTCGACGGGACAGTGCATAAAGATTCTGTAGTAGAGGTAGATGCTGTCGGGGACGAGATTGTCCTGCACAATAAACATGCAGACTCTAAGGCTGAAAGAGTTCTGTAGGAAGAGGTATTCGAAGCGTAGCGACAGAAGGGGTTTCGGGGAAAACTTTCCCCCGGTGAAATTTCTACCGCACCGGAGGTGCGAAATTGTCCCTCGGGACAAGAGGAGATCGATTAATAAGCACTTATTAGTCGACCTCCTTTCAGTATATAGCATCTTGTAGCGTTGTCGGAAGGCTCTGACAGAGTTTCGCTTCGCTTCATCCACCCTCCGGAACTTCGTCCCTTCGGGAGCCGCTCACGAGGCCGCGGCCGGCCACGCTCAGTCAGAGTCTTCCGACAACACGGTTTTTTGCTCGCTATATCAATTAACCGGCTTTTCTTCGATTACATCTCCGTGGAAATGCACCACTGCCTCTTTCCAGACGTCTGTATAGCCCGGTTGCGTCAGGCCGTCAGGGATGCCTGACGAGAATTCTGAATGCTTGAATGAACCGTCAGGATTCTGTGCCTTGACATTGCCGTCAATAAATTTCACCGTCATTGTGATTTCAAGATCCTGCCACTCTTTGAAAATCTTCTGTGCAGTATTTACGGAGTAATTGGTCAGCAACTGCTTTACTGCGTAGAAAGAATTTCCGGTATCGGTCATAACGCTATACGTGGAGGAATTGCGTTTGCCTCTCTTCTCCGCACCGTCCATTGCTTTCTTGAACAAGTCCAGAGCCTTTACATCGTTCTGGTGAACCTTCTCCATCTGCTCGTTCTCGAACTTGTCGATACGCTCACGGACGAATGGGGCCATTATGTTGTACATTCTGTAGCAGGCATTTGTGATTCTGTTATTGATCCAGAATGATGAATGTCTGGAATAAGTCAGAAGGTCTCCGTTGCCCTGCTTGAAGCAATCCGGCACTTTGTTGGTGTTTGAATAAATAGGGGTGACATAAGATGTGGCTGCATCATCGGTTCCGAACCAGAGAATACCTCCGATAACATCCGGATAATCCCCGCGGGCCTGTCCTACGAACCAGAAACCGGTCTGCTGTGTTGCGATAGCGCGTTCGTTGGTGTATCTCTTGCCCTCATATTCGAAATCCATAGGTCTCCACCTGTAAGGAAGTGCGTTGCCGCCGGCTCCAATGTCTGTAGTCATATCCATAGGAGTACCTTCGTAATGGTCTCTCATTACGTCAGCAACATTCTTGACGGTGACTTTCTTGGCCGGTTTGATCCACAACGGCAGTCTGTTGTCCGGGTTATATCCCATCGCATAGTCAAGATAAGCGTGCGCGTCCTTGGTTATCAAGTTTCCGCCTTCATCCTCAAATGTGAACCAGCCCTGGCTGAGAATGTTGAATGCGCTCCAGACTCTGGATTCACATCCTCTCAATGCGCCGAAATCTGCCGGGCAGTATGCGTCGCGGAAACTGAAATCGCTATCCTTTCCGCTGAACCACCCCTTCTTGCGGGCGAACTCTATGACATCGTCAGCGTAAAGGCAGTTCTCAGGGTCGTTGAGTGGGAACTTTTCTATACGTGACTGGTTTGCGTGGCTGCAGATATATCCGTCAGGAATCTTCAGTGCAACCCATACCGCACCGCGCTCGGAAGAGCCTTTGCCGACCATTTCCATTATCCACGCCTCGTTCTTGTCCACAATCGAGAATGACTCGCCTTCGGAGAAATAGCCATATTTGCTGACGAGAGCGGCCATCACCTTTATGGCTTCCCTTGCGGAACTGGCCCTCTGTAATGTTACATATATCAATGAGCCATAATCCATTATTCCGTTAGGGTCATTGAGACCTTCGCGTCCGCCGAAAGTGGTTTCTCCTATGATGAGCTGGTGCTCGTTCATATTCCCGACAGTCTTATAGGTGTGCTCCACCTGATCGATTGTTCCGAGATATTGGTTTGTGTCCCAGTCGTTTATACGCAACTTGCTGCCTCTTTTCCAGTCAGCCTGCGGATTGAAATACAATTCTCCGTAAAGCCAGTGGGAGTCGGCCGCGTATGAGACCATACAGGAACCGTCCGCACTTGCTCCCTTAGTGATGATTACGTTTGTGCAGGCGTCAGCTTTATGCGCTGATATGCAGCAGACTAACGCCAATGATGCCGCTCCAATGATATTCTTCAGGGTCATCTCTATTTTGTTCTATATTATTAATTCATTATTTTTGTCCAAATGGACTTTTCTCCACGTAGATTGCAAATATAGCGAAAGAAAGGAGAAGAAAATTCGGACAAATGAAAAAGATATTGTTGACTGCATTGTCGATGTTCCTTTTGATTAGCGTATTCGCGCAGGAGCAGCAGGAACAGAAGATTCCTACGCCGGAGGAAATGGCGACAAAAGAAGCGGATCGTCTGGCGGATCAGCTCAAACTTGAATATTGGCAGGTGTTTTATGTTGATTCCACTCTGCAATATGTCTATACGGAGTGGCAGAATGAAATCAAGAAATTACAGGCCGCCAGAGTGGACAGCTATGACTTGTACACAAGGACCAACGACAAGTGGATGGAAGTGATCGACAACGAATACAAGAAGATATTTACACAGCAGCAGTGGGCGGCATATCTCAAGAGCGGAGCTGCAAAACTTCAGAAAGCCAGAGAGAAACGAAAAGCTAAGATCGCAAAGTCTTCTGCAACGTTGCCGAAACAAGTTCCCGAGAAATAGTGCGGTTTGGCGCGGTGAGGAATTGTTTCAAAACTGCGTCTGATATTTTCAACGGAATTGATTAAATTTGCAGTCGGTTCATCTGAACCTTGAATACGATTTTATGAAAGAAGAAATAGAACAGATTCTTGCAGAGGTTAAAGATCTCAAATGCAAGACAGAAAAAGAAATAGAGGAAGCGAGGGTGCGTCTCCTCGGCAAAAAAGGTGAGATTACCAAGCTCTTCGATGAGTTCAGAACTGTTGCTCCGGAGTTGAAGCGCGAGTTCGGTCAGAAACTTAATGTACTCAAGAAAGAGGCGACCGCAAAGATAGAGGAACTCAAAGCTAATGTTGCGACTTCCGGTTCTGCGACGTCAGAGGCATTCGATGCGACAGTGCCGGGTGATCCTATTCCGCTCGGAACCAGACATCCTGTATCAATAGCACGTCAGCAGATTGTCAACATATTCCGTAAATTCGGGTATGATGTAGCTGAAGGTCCGGAAATCGAGGATGATTATCACGTGTTCGAGGCGTTGAACTTCCCTCCGAACCATCCGGCCAGAGATATGCAGGATACATTCTTCGTATCAGTAGGCCACAAGAATCCGTTGCTCCTTCGTACTCACACGTCAAGTGTGCAGGTAAGGACAATGGAGAATATGAAGCTCCCTATACGTGTCATCTGCCCGGGCCGCGTGTTCAGAAATGAAGCGATTTCCGCCAGAGCACACTGCATTTTCCATCAGGTCGAAGGCTTGTATATTGATGAGAATGTGACATTTGCGGATCTTAAGCAGGCAATCCTGCTGTTCGCAAGAGAGATGTTCGGTCCGGATACGCAGATCCGTATGAGGCCGTCTTATTTCCCGTTCACGGAGCCATCTGCCGAGGTGGATGTAAGTTGCAATATTTGCCACGGCAAAGGTTGCAATATCTGTAAGGGAACAGGCTGGCTAGAGATTTTAGGATGCGGAATGGTTGATCCTAATGTGCTCGAAGCTTCGGGAATAGACAGCAAGAAGTATTCAGGATTCGCTTTCGGTATGGGCGTGGAGCGTATCGCTATGCTTAAATGGCAGGTCAATGACCTTCGCCACTATTTTGAGAACGATATGCGTTTCTTGCGTGAGTTCAGTACCTGCGTGGAAGTATAACGCTTTTATTCGCCCTTAAATAGCGTCGGAATAGTTCCCGGGAAATAAAATTCAGCAAAAAGTGTTGAAAAAATTTGCAGAGTAAGAATTTATGCCTATCTTTGCAATCCCGAAACACCAATAGCGGGAACATAATGCGGAAATAGCTCAGTTGGTAGAGCACGACCTTGCCAAGGTCGGGGTCGCGAGTTCAAGTCTCGTTTTCCGCTCTCTAGGGAGGTTGAATTTTTTCAACCTCTTTTTTTGTCTTTGTCCATATCTTCTATATGAGCGGTGCAATTTGAAAAGTTTCGATCTTAGGGCATAGAGGGGCTCAGGTGAATGTTTTTCGATTTTAGGCTTCTTGAAACGATGTAGAGAAGAAAGTGTTTGGGCGGTAATGGAATATGGCGTATTTTTGCGCCGCGTTTGAGAATTCACCAAACAATTATAGTATAAATGAAACAACTGATCTGGAAGGCTCCGCTCAAGGCATTGGCCCTTGTAGTTCTCGGAGCGCTTATCTCAGGATGTAACGGAGAAAAGAAAGAAACCACTCCGGAAGATCCGAAACCACAAAAAACAGGTACTGTTACAATTTCAGATGTGCTCAAGGCAGACGTCGGGAGTTCATTCTCAAACATCGATTGCGTGACAATCGTAGCAACCAACGGCCAGGGAGTTATTCTCCAGGAAGATGGTTCCAGCATTTACGCATATCTCGGAGAAAGCCACGAATTCACTGTGGGTGATATGGTTACTGTCGTATCCGGAACAACCACCACGAGAAACGGCCTTCCGCAGTTCGGTAAAGGTGTGCAACTCGAAAAGACCTGGCACGGCGATTTCAAACAGCCTACTCCGACAACGTTCACCGGAAGCGACGTTGATGCTTATATGAAATCTCCTGAAATCAAATATGTTACCTGTACGGGAACTGTCATCGTCGCAGGCAATTATGTCAATGTTGAGATTGACGGTACAGACAATATCGGCAGCCTTGACTATATGACAGATGAATTCAAGGAGAAATATAACAGGCATTCGCTTACAATCACAGGATGGCTCTTCGGTTCATATAAAACATATATGTACACAGTCCCTGTTGAGGTGGTGGATAACGGCGTTCACGAGGAAGAAGTTCCTGAAGGCGCAATCTATTACAACACTTTCGACAAGGAAGTAGCAGTGCAGGATTCAGAGAAATACGGTACGACAAAAGGTTGGCCTTGGCTTGACCAGTTCGACGGCTGGAAGAACGAAAAAGGTACTGGCGCATCTGCGGTAGAATATGACTATCAGGAGATGTCTGTGCGTACAAACCAGGAGTCCAAGGGCTCGCTTTCAACTTACGATGGCTCAGGTAACAATAACATCTTCTTCGGTGGTTCTACAGAGAAACCTAACTGGTTTACAATCGGTAAGATAGCAGTCCCTTCTCAGAACTTGAGGCTTTCATTCGGAGCTCAGTATTATTCTCAGGGAAGTGCCAACACCTTCATCAAGTCAAACTTCACCGTGCGGCTTTCAGAGGATGGCTCTACCTGGTCTCCTGCATTGGATTATGACTTCGGCGGAGTTGAGGATACTCACGAGGGAAAATGGAGACAGGCTGTAGCAGACTTCACACTTCCTGCAGGCACCAAAACATTGTATATCAAGTTCGCGGCCAAGTCATTCAGCGTAAACAGACTAGATGACGTGCTTCTCGTGGAAGGCAACGGCGGTCAGCAGGTTGAGTTTGGAAAAGAAGTTGAGACACCGCTTTCCAACATCTCGGATGTGCTCAATTCTCCTGTGGATGAGACCTACAAGATTCAGGGTACGGTAATGGCTATCCATACAAAGGGATTCCTCGTAAAAGACAATACGGGCTCTATTCTCGTGTTTATGAAAGGTCATACGATGACTGCGGGAGACAATGTTACAGTTGAGGGCCCAACAACCGAATACGGCGGAATGAAGCAGTTTGACGGAACCTCTGTCGTGACAGTTTCAAGCCACAGCGACGTGACATATCCTACTCCTGAAGAATTCAAGGCAGCTCAGTTCAATTCTTATGTGAACAATCTGTCAATCAAGTATGTAACATACACCGGCACTCTGAATTCTACACAGGATCAGATCTACCAGTGGCATTACAATGTGACAGTGGACGGTACGGATGTGCAGGGCTCAATTTCATACCCGGAGAGCAGATTCAATATAAGCAAATATGATGGCGTGAAGATTATCGTATGCGGTTATCTTCTCGGTGTTACAGAAAGCGACGGGACTAAGTATGTAACCACGATGGCTACAAGCATTGAACCTGCGGAGAAAGAAACAAGACCGGATGAGAAGGACGCTATAACTGTTGCGGAACTCAATAAGAAACTGGCTGATTTCAAGACTGGGGATATGCTTACAAGCGTTGTTGCTGTCAAAGGATATGTTGCTGCGAACAACGAGGGCGGAACACTCAAGGGCGTTATCTCGCTTGTAGACAATACTGGTGAAGCTAACTCAGGCATAATTATCAAGGGTGATGACTATACCGAGTCCACGCTTCCTGTCGGCACCAAAGTGATCGTTAGTCTTCAGACTGCTAAATACACCATTTCAAATAATCTTCCGACAATAACTAACGCTACAGTCTATACAACCACTGAAAAGGTCACAATGACTGTTCCGGAAATCACAGACGACAAGCTGTCTGACTATGTGGGACAATATGTAAAGGTCAAGGACGTGACTTCTCCTGCTGAATCATCGACTTGGTACAATGCTGAGATAAAGAGCGGACACAGCTTCGCCGGAAAGAATGGCACTACCGTTACGGTATATGTCGTTAAAGCGGCTAAATTCGGCTCAGAAAGTTTCGCTGCCAGCACGACAGGTGATATCTACGGAGTTGTGGAACTGTACAGAGATAAGATCGAGATTATTCCTACGAGTTCAGCAGATGTTGCTGCATTCAAGAAATAATCGACTGTGATTGAATAAAAAGCGGTCTACTGCGTTGTTCTCCTTCCCCAAATCCTCACAACCGTTAGGTTGCTCCGGTGTTGGGCGCGTCGAGAGCCTTGTATCCCATCTTTTTATTCAATCACTCATCACAATATAAAAAGCGGTCTACTGCGTTGTTCTCC